>NZ_VCCH02000338.1 GCF_005938675.2 Mycobacterium sp. KBS0706 | reverse complement strand
CTAGTGTCCTGATCGCGAGATATCGGTGATTCTGGCCTTCTGATTTGGGAGGCTGGGATGGCGAGAGGGAAGGCATCGACGATTGCGCTTGGCGCGGAAGAGCGCCGGGAGTTGGAGCGTTTGGTTCGTGGTCGGCTGACGGCGCAAGCGCTGGCGATGCGGGCGCGGATCGTGCTGGCGGCGGCGGAAGGGGACACCAACGTCCGGATCGCCGAGCGGCTGGGGGTGTTCAAGAGCACGGTGGGCCGTTGGCGGGAGCGTTTCGCCCTGCACCGGCTCGACGGCCTGTACGACGAGCCGCGTCCGGGCGCGCCGCGCAAGATCGGCGATGAGGCGATCGCCGAGACGATCCGGCTGACGCTGGAGACGCTGCCCGAGGGCGCGACCCACTGGAGCCTGCGCTCGATGGCCAGGGCCACGGGCTATGCGCCCTCGACGATCCACGAGATCTGGAAGGCGTTCGGGCTGCAGCCGCACCGCAGCGAGACCTTCAAGCTGTCCACCGATCCGCTGTTCGTGGAGAAGGTGCGCGACATCGTGGGCCTCTATCTCGACCCGCCGGACCGGGCG
>NZ_VCCH02000337.1 GCF_005938675.2 Mycobacterium sp. KBS0706 | reverse complement strand
TGCTGCTCTTGGGGCCGCCCGGCGTCGGCAAGACCCATCTGGCGATCGCGCTCGGACGCGAAGCCATCCGGGCGGGCTACTCGGTCCTGTTCGTCGCTGCCACCGCGCTGGTCGCGGCACTCGCCAAGGCGCACGCAGATGGCCGGATCGAGGAGCGCCTGGCCTTCTACGCCAAGCCCAAGCTGCTGATCATCGACGAGCTCGGCTATCTGCCCTTCGAACCCAACGCCGCGCACCTGTTCTTCCAGCTCGTCTCCCGCCGCTACGAGCGCGGCAGCCTGCTGATCACCTCGAACCGCTCCGTCGGCGAATGGGGCGAGGTCTTCGGCGATCCGGTCGTGGCCACCGCCATCCTCGACCGGCTGCTGCACCACAGCCACGTCCTGACCATCCGCGGCGACAGCTATCGGCTGCGCGAGAAACGCCGCGCCGGCCTGATCAAGCCCGAAACCCTCAAACCGGAGACCGTCGCATGACACACCCCCGCCCCCGAACCCCCACCCCCGCGGCTCAACCCCGGGGGCCCACAGGCACCTCCCGCGCTTCGCTACGCCAGCCGCGCGGAGGCGCT
>NZ_VCCH02000336.1 GCF_005938675.2 Mycobacterium sp. KBS0706 | reverse complement strand
CCCGATTTCGAAGTCGAGACCACCGAGGGGCGGATCCGCTTCCACGACTGGCTCGGCTCGTCCTGGGGCGTGCTGTTCTCCCACCCCAAGGACTTCACCCCGGTGTGCACCACCGAGCTCGGCGCCGTGGCCAAGCTGAAGCCCGAATTCGACCGCCGCGACGTCAAGGTGATCGGCCTCAGCGCCGACCCGGTCGACCGGCATGCGAGCTGGGCCCAGGACATCAAGGAAACCCAAGGCTACGCCCCGAACTTCCCGGTGATCGCCGATTCCGAGCTGGTCGTCTCCAAGCTCTACGGCATGCTGCCGGCCGACGCCGGCACCACCTCGGAGGGCCGCACCGCGGTCAACAACCAGACGGTGCGCAACGTCTACGTCGTCGGGCCGGACAAGAAGGTCAAGCTGGTGATCTCCTACCCGATGACCACCGGCCGCAACTTCGACGAGGTGCTGCGGGTGATCGATTCGCTGCAGCTGACCGCCAAGCACAAGGTGGCGACGCCGGCCGATTGGAAGAACGGCGAGGACGTCATCATCGTCACCTCGGTCTCGGACGAGGAGGCCAAGCAGAA
>NZ_VCCH02000335.1 GCF_005938675.2 Mycobacterium sp. KBS0706 | reverse complement strand
GCTCAGCCCCAGCTCCGGGTTCTGGAACTTGATCAGGATCGCGTCGCCCGGCAGGGCTTGCAGCAGGATGAAAGCCGCCGTGAACGCGGCCCACAGCACCAGCACCGCCTGCCCGATCCGGCCGAGGAGATAACGGGTCATAGGCGGGGCCTCGCAGTCCCAACCGACAAGAGAGAGCACACGACGACGGCATCAGTTCGCATCTCTGGAAGCCTTCAGTGCTCGGCCAGCCAGGTGTTGTAGAAGGACGGCCGCCCGACCGCCTCGAAGGCGATGCCCTTGAGGTAGGGCGCGCCGGCGAAGGCCTGCGGCTCCTCGAAGATCGGGATCGCATAGGCCTGGTCGAGGACATAGGCCTGGACCTCGCCGGCGATCTGCAGCCGCTTGGCGGTGTCCGGTTCGGACGACAACGCCACCAGCAGGCCGTTGAGCTTGTCGTCGACGAAGCTCTTCACCTTGGTGCTGGCGCCGCCCTTCTGCCGCAGCACGTCTCGGTTCGACGGATAGTACTGGCTCTTGATCACGTCCGGGTCGGCGCGGCCGACCATGGCGGGCGAGACCGGCGTCTTCTCCGGGTCG
>NZ_VCCH02000334.1 GCF_005938675.2 Mycobacterium sp. KBS0706 | reverse complement strand
TACATGCTGAAGCGGTGGCCGGCCTTCACCCGCTTCCTCGACGACGGCCGGATCTGTCTCTCGAACAATGTGGCGGAGCGAGCGCTGCGCGGCATTGCCCTCGGCAGAAAGTCATGGCTGTTCGCCGGGTCCGACCGTGGCGGCCAGCGCGCCGCCGCCATGTACAGCCTGATCATCACCGCCAAGATGAACGACGTCGATCCGCAGGCCTGGCTGGCCGACGTCCTGGCCCGGATCGCAGGCCACCCCGCCAGCAGGATCGATGAACTTCTGCCGTGGCACTGGCGGCCGGCACCGTGCAGCCAGGCGGCCTGACCATGGCCGCCATCACCGCCGTCTTCACCATCGGCCACGTCGCCCGGATGCTCGGCGAGGACGAGGACTGGCTGCAGGAACTCTCGATCGACATGGAACCCGAGGACGGTCGGCTGCATGTCTACGGCGTCGGTGAGGACGGCGTCACCGCTTTCACCCGCTTCGGCATTGAATATCTGCAGGAGATCATCGCCGACCAGCGCGCCGCCGGTCGCGCTCCGCCCAAGCCCGGATCCTCCCAATAGATCACACTGCGGTCCTCACCGGATGCTGAC
>NZ_VCCH02000333.1 GCF_005938675.2 Mycobacterium sp. KBS0706 | reverse complement strand
GTCGCGCACGCCGATGGCGGCAACGCCGAAGCTGGAGGAGCGGGCCGGGGTAATCGAGATCGATCTGGTTGACGGCACCCGGGTGCGGGTCGATGCCTTCGTCAACCAGGGAGCGCTACGGCGGGTGCTGCAGGCGGTGAAGGGGCTGACGTGATCGCGGTGGCGCCCGGCACGAAGGTCTATCTGGCCTGTCGACCGACCAGCATGCGCAAGGGCTTCGACGGCCTGGCCGCGGAGGTGGCCTCGGTGCTGCGTCAGGATCCGTATTCCGGCCATCTATTCCTCTTCAGGTCGACCAGGGCGGACTATTTGAAGATTCTCCACTGGGATGGCACCGGGCTGTGCCTGTTCGCCAAGCGGCTTGAGACAGGCAAGTTCGTATGGCCCCCGATCGTGGACGGGACGATGGTGCTGACAGCGGCCCAGATGGCGCTGCTGATCGAAGCGATGGACTGGCGGCGGACGGTGGCGCCGCCGGCGCCACGGGTGCCGGAGCTGCTCTAATAGAGGGTTGATTCAGCTGATTGATTCTGGCCTGCCGGCACCGCCTTGGCTATCCTGAATCATGTCGCTGGCCATAGCCTCTCTGCCCTCCG
>NZ_VCCH02000332.1 GCF_005938675.2 Mycobacterium sp. KBS0706 | reverse complement strand
GAAGCTTCGCTCGACCACCCAGCGCCGCGGCAGAACCTTGAAGCCGGGCTCGGCATCGGCGCGACGGACCACCTCGATGACGAAGTCGAGGAAGGCGGCCTTGTCCATCAGCCGGAGCCGGTCGTAGGCGCCGTCGGCGAACAGGTGCTTGACCCAGGGCCAGCGCTTGCGGATGCCGTCGAGAATGGCCTGGGCCCCCGCGCTGTCGGAGATGTCGGCGGGGGTGAGGTTGACCATCAGCAGCCGGCCATCGGTATCGACGGCGATGTGACGCTTGCGGCCGACGATCTTCTTGGCCGCATCGTACCCCCGCGCCTCGGCGTGTGGCGCCTTGACCGACTGGCTGTCGATCACCCCCGCCGAAGGCGAAGCCTCCCGTCCGACCCGCTCACGGTCGCACATCAGGCACAGGTCATGGATGGTCCGGAACAGGAAGCGCCGCATCAGTCGGCGGAACCACCAGTAGACGGTCTGCCAGGGGCCGAAATGGATCGGCAGCATCTCCCAGCCGCAGCCCGACCGCACCAGGTAGCGCAAGGCATTGATCACCTCCCGCAGATCGACCTCTCGCGGCCGGCCCCGGCGCGACGGCTTGGGCATCAGCG
>NZ_VCCH02000331.1 GCF_005938675.2 Mycobacterium sp. KBS0706 | reverse complement strand
GTATGCGAGTGCCGAAGGCCGCGGATCAGGTGGCAGGGGTGGCCTGACGGAGGGGCCGCCAATGCCACGGCAGGAGTTCGTCGATGCGATTGATCGGATGGTCGGCGATGCGGGCGATGACGTCGGCGAGATAGGCCTCGACATCAAGGCCGCTCATCTTCGCCGTCTCGATGATGGTGTAGAGGGCGGCGGCGCGCCTGCCGCCGGCGTCGCTGCCGGCGAAGGTCCAGTTGCGGCGCCCGAGAGCCAGGGGTCTGATGGCCCGCTCCGCCGCGTTGTTTGAGATCTCCAGCCTGCCGTCGGTGGTGTAGCGCGTCAGCGCCGGCCAGCGGGCGGTGGAATAGCGGATTGCCACGGCGAGCTTGCCCTTGGTGCTGGTGCGGGCCAGGGCGTCGTCGAACTGCCGCCGCAGATCGGTCAGGAGCGGCACCGATCGCTCCTGCCGGGCGGCCAGGCGCTCGGCCGGTCTGCGGCCCTTGATCTCGCGCTCGATGGCGAAGAGGTCGCCGATCGTCTCCAGCGCCACCTTGGCCGTGGCCGAACCGGTGTGGTCGAACACCTCGTACAGGTATCGCCGGGCATGGGCCCAGCAGGCCACCTCGACCAGGC
>NZ_VCCH02000330.1 GCF_005938675.2 Mycobacterium sp. KBS0706 | reverse complement strand
CGACTGGCGCTCGTGGCGAAACGCCCGGACGTAGCAGCGCCGCGAGTAGCCCAGCGTCGCCACGAACAGATAGAGCCGCGTCGCCTCGCCGCCGATCACCACCCGCGTCTCGCCGAAATCGATCTGCAGCTGGCGCCCAGGCGGCGTCTCGAACCGGACCGTCGCCCGCGCCTCGGCCTGCAGCGAACGACGCAGCGGCGCCACCGCACGCTCCACCGTCCGCAGGCTGACGACGAGGCCGTGTTCGCGCGCCAGCTCCTGGCGTACCACGTCGGCGTTGCCCCGGTGCTGGCGGAACCGCTCGGCGATCCAGCCCTCAAGGCCGTCCAGCATCGTGGGCCGCTCCGGCTTCTGGCATGCCGTCCAGCCGCCCGCAGCGAGGTACCGCCGCACGGTCATGTGGCTGCAGCCAAGCTCCCGCGCGATCCGCCGAACACCCCAGCCCAAAGCCTTGAGCCGGAGCATCGCTGCAACCTCGTCCGGCTCTCTCATCTGCTCCCCCCGATCCACAACGTGGTCGGGACGGAACCTCACCATATCCTCATCCATCAGGACCTCCTCGCGCCGAACGAGGGTCCAGTTCCTCAAGGCGAAAGGGGTCCAGTTTTACGTGTCGCCCGACA
>NZ_VCCH02000329.1 GCF_005938675.2 Mycobacterium sp. KBS0706 | reverse complement strand
TTCGACATTCTCCAGCACCGTCCGGTGCGGCAGCAGGGCGAAATGCTGGAACACCATCGATGCCCTGCTTCCGGAGGAGCTTGCGCATCAGCTTGCCGGCGGCCGCCGCGTCCCGCCTGGCCTGAACCAGCACGTCGAGCACCTCACCCTCGGCATCGACGGCACGCCAGAGATACATCTCGTTGCCACCGATCCGGACGAACATCTCGTCGAGGTGCCAGCGCCGGTGCGGCGCCGGCCGCTGCGCGCGAAGACGCCTCGCGATCATCGGGCCGAACGCGCTGACCCAGCGGCGGATCGTCTCGTACGACACCTCGATACCGCGCTCGGCGAGCAGGTCCTCGACGTCGCGGTAGCTCAGGGTGAAGCGGAGATACATCCAGACGGCGCGCTGAATCACGTCGGATGGAAAGCGATTACCGGCATAGTCAGGTGGGGTCGTGGCCACCGCTACGCCGCTCGCTGGCCCTTCGCAAGGCCGCGAACGTGACAAGCCCGGAGAGCGCACGACATACGTTACTCGGGTTCTGGCCTCGGCGCTCGGAGCAGGTTTAGCCTTTCCTCTAGCAACTCGTAGAACGCAGAAAGCCCCGCCTTTTTGGGGCGGGGCTCTGGATCAGACCTCGATGTGT
>NZ_VCCH02000033.1 GCF_005938675.2 Mycobacterium sp. KBS0706 | reverse complement strand
AACCTGCTGCATCTGCTCGGGCTGGTGCTGCTGGTCGGCGGCATCGGGCTGCTCGACCTCCGCCTGGTCGGCTTCGGCCGTGGGCTGCCGGTCCGCACCGTGTCGCGCCTGCTGACCCGGGTGGCGCTGGTCGGGCTGGTGCTGATGGCCGCGACCGGTGTTGCGCTGTTCGCCGCCGATGCCGGGCCGCTGGCCGCGACCGACGTGTTCCAGCTGAAGATCCTGGTGATCGCGGCGGCGCTGGCGAATGCGCTGGCCTTCCGCTGGCTGTGGCAACGGTCGCTGCCCGATTGGGACCGCGCCCCGCCACTGCTCGGCCGGATCCAGGCGGCGGGGTCGATCGTGCTGTGGTTCCTCGCCGGCGCGCTCGGCCGGCTGATCGCTTACGGCTGAGAGTCAGCCGGTCAGGTCATCGCTTCGGCTTGGTGATCTCCTCGACCTGGCGCTGCAACTCGTCCAGCTTCTGGCGCAGCGTGTCGATCGATCCCTGCTCCGCCGGCGCCGGCTCGGCCGCGGCAGGGTCGGCGGGGTTGGCGCCAGACGGCTTGCCGCCCTTGCCGGCGGCGAACGGCGTGAACATCTGCATCGCCCGCTCGAACAGCGCCATGTTCTGCTTGCTCATTTCTTCGAAGGCGCCGAACGGGAACACGCCGCTGACGTCCTTGAAGTAACTGCGCATCTGGTCCTGGTTGCGGGCGAAGGCTTCCATCGAGGATTCCAGATAGCGCGGCACCATGAACTGCAGGTTGTCGCCATACAGGCTGATCAGCTGCCGCAGGAAGCCGATCGGCAGCATGTTCTGGCCGCCCTTGCCCTCTTCCTCGACAATGATCTGGGTCAGCACCGAGCGGGTGATGTCCTCAGCCGACTTCGCGTCATAGACCACGAACTCGACACCATCCTTGACCATCTGGGCCAGGTTCTCGAGCGTCACATAGCTCGACGTCGCCGTGTTGTAGAGCCGTCGGTTGGCGTATTTCTTGATCGTGATGGGAGCGCTCTTCGGCTCCTCGGCCGACGGGGCGGATCCAGGGGCGGCCTGACTGGTCGGCATGGGGGTCCCTATCGCTTTTTCCGGCCGCGGGCACACGGCCGCTTCGACTGAATTGGCGCCTATACTGGTCCGCCCGGGGCGGCATGTCACGATCCTTTCGCATCGCAACACGCGCCGGCCATAGGCAGGCCCGACCTCGCCGACTATGATCGCCGCGATGACTGCGCCGAAACCGCCCCACGACCCGCCGCCCGGCGACGGCGACAGCCCGGACGACCTGGCCCGCCGCTTCCTCGATCTCTGGCAAGAGCATTGGACCGCAACCCTGACCGATCCCGAGACGCTGCGCGGCTGGGCCGCCCTGCTCGACCCCGGCCATGTGTCGCGGATCATGGCGGGCTTCAGCGGGACGGCCGGCGATGACGCTGCGCCTCGGCCCCCGGCCGCTGCCGCTGCATCTGGCCGCGGCAGCGGCGAGCCTGATGAGCGGGATCGCCGCATTGCCGCTCTCGAGGAGCGGGTCGCCCGGCTCGAAGCCGCCCTGGCCGGAGCCGCTGCGCCGCGCCGGCGAACGCCTCGCAAGCCTGCCCCCTGACGCTGCCGCCGCGGCCCTGGCCCGGGAAGGGACCCGGCGCGCCGCCGCCTTCCTGACCGGGCTGGAGCGCTATATCCGCCATCCCGACCGCCGCGACCTGCCGGCGCCGCCGATGCTGTGGCAGGACGGATCCGCCCGGCTGCGCGACTACGGCCCTGCCGACGGGCTGCCGCTGCTGGTGGTGCCGTCGCTGGTCAACCGCGCCTATGTGCTGGACCTGACGGCGGAGCGCAGCCTGCTGCGCTTCCTGGCAGCGCAGGGGCTGCGGCCGCTGCTGCTGGAATGGGACGTGCCGGACGACGCCGAGCGCGACTTCACCCTGACCGATGTGATCCTGCGGCGGCTGGAGCCGGCGCTGGACGCCACCCTCGCGGCTGCGAAAGGGCGGGTCGGGCTGCTGGGCTACTGCATGGGCGGCACGCTGGCGGCAGCGCTGGCGGCGCGGCGGCCGGACGACATCGCCGGCATCGCCTTCATGGCCGCACCCTGGGACTTCCATGCCGATGCGCCGCACCAGGCCGAGATCGGCCGGATGGCGGCGGCCGCCAGCCTGCCCGTCATTGCATCGCTGGGCGTGCTGCCGGTGGACGGCATCCAGGCGCTGTTCACCACGCTCGACCCGCTGACCGCCCTGCGCAAGTTCAGCGCCTTCGGCCGGCTGCCCGCCGGCTCACCCGAAGCGGCCCGCTTCGTGGTGCTGGAGGACTGGCTGAACGACGGCATCCCGCTGCCCGGCCCGGTGGCGCTGGAATGCCTGGCCGGCTGGTACGGCGAGAACATGCCCGGCCGCGGCCTGTGGCGGATCGACGGCGCGCCGGTGTGGCCGGAGGCGATCCGCCGGCCCAGCCTGCACCTGATCCCGGCCCGCGACCGCATCGTGCCGCCGGCCAGCGCCCGCGCTTTGGCCGAGCGCATGCCCGGCGCCGAGAGGATCGAGCCGACGCTCGGCCATATCGGCATGGTGGTGGCCGGCGGCGCCGAGACGCAGGTGTGGCGGCCGCTGGCGGCATGGCTGGGCGGTGCTATTCGAAATGAACGGACAGCGACACCGGCTCGGGCAGCAGGCCGTCATAGCGGACCGTCACGGCCCCGCCGGGCACCGGCTGCGCCGGCGGGCCGAAAGAGCCGAGGCTGACCAACTGCCCCGGCTGCAGCGCCTCGCCCCGTGACGCGAGGTCCTGCGCCAGCCAGAT
The DNA here is from genome assembly GCF_005938675.2 of Mycobacterium sp. KBS0706. Lineage (GTDB taxonomy): Bacteria > Pseudomonadota > Alphaproteobacteria > DSM-16000 > Inquilinaceae > Inquilinus. The sequence goes on along the minus strand of NZ_VCCH02000033.1, from coordinate 77,571 downwards.
CACCGCGTTGAGCGGGTTTCCGAGGATGGCGGCGCCCGGCGCCTCGGCCAGCACCTTGCCGGAACCGTCAACGAGCGAGACCTTCATCGTCGCGAGCTTTTCGGCGAGGCCGGGCTCGATCGCGATCGGCTGTCCCGGCACGCCGAGCCGGGCGCCGACATTCACGGCGGCGATCGACGCCGCTGTCGGCTTCTCGTCCGCGGGCAGGGCGAGGTCGGCCAGCTCGATGAAGGGCCTAAGCGCCGAGAGATGGGCCAGCACCTCGGCCGGCGTCTTCGCCTGGTTGACGCCCGCATCGCCGACCACGGCGATCAGGTCTGCCTCCACCAAAGGCCGAGCGGCGTAGCTGGCCGGGACAGGCGAACCCGCTTCGCTCAGCATTCGCTGCAGCAGCACGCCCGACACCGGATGGCTGACTCCCAGCCGCTCCTGCATCGCCTTGCCGGTCAGGCCGACCTTGTAGCCGACCGGCTGCCCCAGGTCGCGGGCGAGATCCTGGACCAGCGTCTTCTGGACGCAGGCGGCGGTGGCGGCATCGATCCCGGCCAAGCCGGACACGACCGATTTCGCCCGCCAGTCCGCGGCCGCGCGCGCGGCAATCGCGGCGCAGTCCTCGCCCGCCATCGCTGGCATCGTTCCCATCAGCGCGGCCAGCAGCACGGCCCGCAGCAACGGCTTGCGCATCGATCCCCCTCCCCTTCGACCTATTCGCCCGTGGTGGTTGCACAGGCGGAACGGGCATGGCTATCGTCATCCTAACGCAATTCAGACTGGTGCGGTCCGGCCGCGCCGAACAGCAAAGGGATATGCCCCCATGACCAATGTCGTCATCGCCGCAGCCGCGCGCACGCCGGTCGGGGCCTTCGCCGGCGCCTTCGCCGCCGTGCCGGCGCATGAGCTGGGCATCGCCGCGATCACCGCGGCGCTGGGCCGGGCCAAGGTCGAGGCCGCCGAGGTCGACGAGGTGGTGCTGGGCCAGGTGCTGACCGCCGCCACCGGCCAGAACGCGGCGCGCCAGGCCGCGATCGGCGCCGGCATCCCGAAATCGGCCACCGCCTACGGCATCAACCAGGTCTGCGGCTCCGGCCTGCGCACCGTGGCGCTGGGCGGCCAGGCGATCGCCCTGGGCGACGCCCGGATCGTCGTCGCCGGCGGGCAGGAGAGCATGTCGCTGGCGCCGCACGCGCTGCATCTGCGCAGCGGCACCAAGATGGGCGACGCCAAGATGGTCGACACCATGATCCGCGACGGGCTGTGGGACGCCTTCAACGGCTATCACATGGGCAACACGGCGGAGAATGTCGCCCGGCAGTGGCAGATCACCCGCGAGGACCAGGACCGCTTCGCCCTGGCGTCGCAGCAGAAGGCGGCGGCGGCGCAGCGCGAGGGCCGGTTCAAGGACGAGATCGTCCCGGTCACGGTCAAGGGCCGCAAGGGCGACACCGTGATCGACGCCGACGAGTACCTGAAGCCGGACACCACGATCGAGGTGCTGGCCAAGCTGCGCCCGGCCTTCGACAAGGAGGGCACGGTCACCGCCGGCAACGCCTCCGGCCTCAATGATGGCGCCGCGGCGCTGGTGCTGATGAGCGAGGAGGAGGCGGCGCGTCGGGGCATTACACCGCTGGCCCGCATCGCCTCCTGGGCCACGGCCGGCGTCGACCCGGCGGTGATGGGCTCGGGCCCGATCCCGGCCAGCCGCGCGGCGCTGAAGAAGGCCGGCTGGACCGCCGAGCAGCTCGACCTGGTCGAGGCCAACGAGGCCTTCGCCGCCCAGGCCTGCGCCGTGAACAAGGACATGGGCTGGGACCCGGCCCGGGTGAACGTCAATGGCGGCGCCATCGCCATCGGCCACCCGATCGGCGCCTCGGGCGCGCGGATCCTGACCACCCTGCTGTACGAGATGGGCCGGCGGGACGCCAAGAAGGGCCTCGCCACCCTGTGCATCGGCGGCGGCATGGGCATCGCGCTCTGCGTCGAACGCTGACACCGGCGCCTCTATTCTGAGGCGCCATTTCCCGGGCCGCCCGCCGACCTCTCGTCGCGGCCGGCGGCCCTTCAAATCCAACCCTGGGAGGACGCTATGGGACGTGTAGCCGTTGTGACCGGCGGGACGAGAGGCATCGGCGAGGCGATCTCGCTGGCTTTGAAGGAGAAGGGCTACAAGGTCGCCGCGACCTATGCGGGCAATGATGACGCCGCCCGCGCCTTCAGCGAGCGGCACGGCATCGCCGCCTACAAGTTCGACGTCGCCGATTTCGAGCAGTGCCAGGCCGCGATCGCCAAGATCGAGAGCGAGCTCGGACCGGTCGAGGTGCTGGTCAACAACGCCGGGATCACCCGCGACGGGACCATCCACAAGATGGACCGGAACGCCTGGGATGCGGTGATCGACACCAATCTCGGCTCCTGCTTCAACATGTGCCGCTGCGTCATCGACGGCATGCGCGCCCGCAGCTTCGGCCGCATCGTCAATATCGGCTCGATCAACGGCCAGGCCGGCCAATACGGCCAGGTGAACTACGCCGCGGCGAAGTCCGGCATCCACGGCTTCACCAAGGCGCTGGCGCAGGAAGGCGCCGGCAAGGGCATCACCGTCAATGCCATCGCGCCGGGCTATATCGACACCGACATGGTCCGCGCCGTGCCGCCGAACGTCTTGGAGAAGATCGTCGCCAAGGTGCCGGTCGGCCGCCTGGGCAAGGCGTCGGAGATCGCCCGCGGCGTGCTGTTCCTGGTCGACGACGAAGGTGGCTTCATCACCGGCTCGACCCTGTCGATCAACGGCGGCCAGCATATGTACTGATGCACGCCGGGGCCGCGCCAGCAGCCGGGCTGGCGCGGCTCCGGTTCAGATCCACTTTCGCCGGCTGGGCTTTTGGGCCCTAGATGTTTGATCTATGTTTAGGATAGTATTCTAGAAAATTATGATCGCCATATTGAGATAGATGCGGTGGAGGGGATTTTATGTCGCTGATAACCGACAGCGCGCTCGGCTTTCCGAGCGCCGGCAGTGGTTCCGGAAGGGTTGTGCGGGTCAGCACTACGGGGAATCAGAATATCGACGGGCTGCTGGACGGCTATAAATGGTCCGGCGACTCGATCACCGTGGCCTATCCGGGCACGGCAAGCGCCTACGGGTCCGGGTATAGTGAGGCACTGCAGGGGTTCCGGCCATTGACCGGGCCGATGATCGCAGTGGCGGGCAATATCTTCACCCAAATCATGAGCTTCACCGATCTGCGGATCACCGAAGGCAGCGCCTGGACGGCCAACATCCGGCTCGCCCATTCATCGATGCCCGAGACGGCGTATGCCTATACCCCGTATCCGGACACCAAAGCCGGTGACGTCTGGTTCTCCGGCACGACATACGACGCGCCCGGCCGCGGCGACTACGCTTGGCATGGGTTCCTGCACGAGATCGGGCATGCGCTCGGCTTGAAGCATCCACACGAAGCTGGCGAGGTCGTGGGAACGAAGATGGCTTCGGCCTACGACGCCATGGAATATTCGGCGATGAGTTACCGGAGCTATGCCGGTGAGATACTGGGCGACACAGGTTACAAGAACGAACAATACGGTTTCGCTCAGTCATACATGATGTACGACATCGCTGCACTGCAGAAGTTGTATGGCGCCGACTACGTCAACAATGCCGGCAATAGCGTCTACAGTTTCTCCCCGACCAGCGGTGCGATGTTCATCGACGGGCAGAGCCAGGGCACGCCGGGCGCCAACCGCGTCTTCCGGACGATCTGGGACGGCGGCGGCAACGACACCTACGATTTCTCGAACTATGCCACCGACCTGGCCGTGGACCTGAGGCCCGGGGGCTACTCGAAGCTCTCCTCGTCGCAGATCGCCGATCTGGGGGACAATCATCATGCCAAGGGCAACGTCTACAACGCCCTGCTGTACAACGACGACCCGCGATCCCTGATCGAGAACGCCCGCGGCGGCATCGGCAACGACACCATCGTCGGCAACCAGGCGAACAACCAGCTCTCCGGCGGGTCCGGTAACGACGTTCTCGACGGCAGGACCGGAAACGACGTCCTGATCGGTGGCGCCGGCACCGACACGGCGGTGATCCACGCCCGGCTGACGCAGACCACCGTGTCCACCAGCCCGGGCGGCCCCATCCTCCACAGTCCACTGGGCCACGACACCCTGGTCGGTATCGAGCAGTACAGGTTCGATGACGGCACCGTCGTCCAGGCCGATGGCAATGTCGAGGTCGACGATCTGTTCTACTACGTCTCGAATCGCGACGTCTGGAACGCCCATGTCGACCCGGAGACCCACTACGCCCAGGCCGGCTGGAAGGAGGGCCGCAATCCCAACGCCTTGTTCGACACGAAATACTACCTGGCCCAGAATCCGGACGTCGCGGCGGCGAAGGTCGATCCGCTTGAGCACTACCATCTCGCCGGCTGGCGGGAAGGCCGGGATCCTTCGGCGCAGTTCGACACCAGCTCCTATCTCGCGTTCAATCCGGACATCGCCGCGGCCCGAATCGATCCGCTGGAGCACTACCTTGCGCAAGGCATCTACGAGGGACGCAGCATCAAAGTCTTCGCGACCGCAAATTCTTTCGGTGTTGTCGCGCTTTCCTATTCCGGTCCGAATGTCATCGTCACCGATGCGGCAGGTCCGCACCGTCTAACCGGTGTCGAGCAATACAAGTTCCGGGACGGGCTGGTGGTTCAAGCCGACGGCAAAGCCTTGGTCGACGACCTGTTCTACTTCAGGGGCAATCGCGATATCTGGAACGCCCAGATCGACCCGGATATGCACTACGCGCAGGCCGGCTGGCGGGAAGGGCGAAATCCTAACGCCTTGTTCGACACGAACTGGTATCTGGCCCAGAACCCGGATGTCGCGGCGGCAAAGGTCAACCCGCTCGAGCATTACCACCTCGCCGGCTGGCACGAAGGCCGCGACCCTTCGGCCCGTTTCGACACCAGCGCTTACCTTGCTGCCAATCCCGACATTGCCGCAGCCCGCATCGATCCATTGGAGCACTATCTAATGCAGGGCATGTATGAGGGCCGCGTGATTCCTAACGACACCCTCTTGGGTTGAAACTAGTAGTTTCCGTCAGATGGCGGCCTCGGTCAGCAGCCGCGCGTTCGCCGCCTCTGCCGTCCCTTCCACCCGCTCCCGGAAACTCTGGCCCCAGGCCCTCATGGCGTCCAGCACCGGCGCCAGGGTGCGGCCGTATTCGGTCAGAGAATATTCCACCCGCGGCGGCACCTCGGCGAAGACCTGCCGGTGCACGATGCCGTCCGCCTCCAGCTCGCGCAGTTGCAGCGTCAGCGAGCGCTGCGACACGCCGCCGAAATGCTTCCGCAGCTCACCGAAGCGCCGCGGCCCGTCCAGCAGTTGGTACAGGATCACCGGCTTCCACTTGCCGCCCATGACGGCGAGCGTGACCTCGACCGCACAGCCATAGGACCGGCGGGCCTGGTCTCGTGGCGGCATTCTCGTCTCCATAGGTGCAAAAGAGTATCCTATGGCAAGAAATGTTGCCTTCTTGCGCGAGGGCCTGCAAGCCGCAACATGGCGCCCATGCCGCCGGTCCGGCGGTGACCCGACCCCATCGGAGATCAGAGCCATGCGCCAGTACCGTTTTCCCCGCACCGGCAGCATCGACGACCTCACCCTTGCCGAGACCGACACGCCGGTCGCCGGCCGCGGCCAGGTGCTGGTCCGGCTGCGCGCGGCGTCGCTGAACTACCGCGACCTGATGGTCGCCACCAACCGCTACGGCCGCGGCGCGCCGCTGCCCGACCTGGTGCCGCTGTCCGACGGCGCCGGCGAGGTGGTGGCGGTCGGTCCCGACGTCACCAGGGTCAAGGTCGGCGACCGGGTCGCCGGCATCTTCATGCAGAGCTGGATCGGCGGCGAGATCGACGCGGCCGACCCGGCCAGCGCCCTCGGCGGCGCGGCCCATGGCGTGCTGGCCGAGCACCGCGTGTTCGACCAGGACGGGCTGGTGCACCTGCCGGACCATCTGTCCTTCGAGGAGGGCGCCGCCCTGCCCTGCGCCGGGGTCACCGCCTGGAACGCGCTCTATGGCGGCCAGCATCCGCTGCAGCCGGGCGAGACCGTGCTGGTGCTGGGCACCGGCGGCGTCTCGATCCTGGCGCTGCAATTCGCCCATGCCGCCGGGGCCCGGGTGATTGCCACCTCGTCCAGCGACGCCAAGCTGGAGCAGGCCAAGGCTCTGGGCGCGGCCGAGCTGGTGAACTACCGCCGCAATCCGGACTGGGAGAAGGAGGTGCTGCGGCTGACCGGCGGGCGCGGCGTCGACCATGTCATCGAGGTCGGCGGCGCCGGCACGGTGCCGAAGTCGATCGCCGCCACCCGGATCGGCGGCTTCGTCCAGCTGATCGGCGTGCTGACCGCCGGCAGCCCGTTCGAGCCGACGCCGCTGATCGGCCGGTCGGTGACACTGCGCGGCCTCTATGTCGGCTCGCGCCAGATGTTCGAGGCGATGAACCGGCACATCACCCAGGCGGGCATCAAGCCGGTGATCGACCGGGTCTTCCCGTTCGAGCAGGCGAAGGACGCCTACCGGCACTTGGAGGCAGCCGGCCATGTCGGCAAGATCGTGATCGCGATCGGGTGATCTCATATCAGCGAGTCTATGAATCGATCGTCATCCCGTGCTGCGCCGCGCCCGGGATGACGAGGTCGTGAAGAACCCGATCAAAGATTCGCCGGTATCAGAAGGGATTTTGGGGCGGCTTTTGCCAGCCCCGCCACCGGTCGAGCCCCAGGTCCGCCCGGAGATGCTCGGAGAGGTCGCCCGGCCGGAGCACCGGGCGACGGCGCCGCAGCAGCGACGCGAAGGACAGCACCAGTCCGGCAAGGCGGCGCAGCGCCGTCGGCCGCCGCGCTGGAAGCACGGCCGGCACCGCGTTCATCCCGGCACCACGGCGAGCACGTCGAGCTCGAACAGCAGCCCGTCGCGGAAGAAGCGGGCGATCTGCAGCGTGGTGCTGGCCGGCGGTGCCGCGCGGTTGACGTAGCGGTCGCGCACCTCGCGCAGGGCCGGGCCCTGGACGGCGAAGTCGGTGACGAACATGCCGAGCCGGATCACGTGCTCGAAGCCGCTGCCGGCGGCAGCCAGGCCGGCCTTCACGTTCTCGAAGGCCTGTTCGGCCTGGGCGGCAAAATCCGGCCCGGCGATCGAGCCGTCCGGGCGAATGCCGACCTGGCCGGAGAGCTGGACCAGCCAGGCGCCGGCCGGGATCAGCACGACCTGGGAATAGCCGTTCGGCGCCGGCATGGTGTCGGGGTTGAGGAAGGTCAGGGCATCGGTGGGCATCGCAGGTCATCCTGGCTGGAAAGGATGGACGGACGATGCTCTCGCCGGCCCGGCCGAACCACGCAGGGCCTCGCCGCCGATCATAAGCCTGGCTTATACTGAGCCATGGCCACCGACAGCCTGCCCCTGCCTGCCCTGCATGCCTTCGAGGCGGCAGCGCGGCATGTCAGCTTCACCCGCGCCGCCGAGGAGCTGGGGCTGACCCAGGCGGCGGTCAGCTATCACATCAAGCGGCTGGAAGAACGGCTGGGCGCGCCGCTGTTTGCCCGCCGCGGCCGCAGCCTGGTCCTGACCGAGTCCGGAGAGCGGCTGGCGGCCGAGGTGGTCGACGCCTTCGGCCGGCTGCGGGCCGCGGTCGGCAGCGAGGTGGATGCGGCGGGCCGCAGCCTGACGGTGGTATCGGTGCCCACCTTCACCACCCATTGGCTGGCGCCGCGGCTCGGCGCCTTCCAGGCCGCGCATCCGGAGCTGACGGTCAAGCTCGCCACCAGCACCGAGCTCGGCGACAGCATCGAAGGCGAGCTCGCCGCCGATATCGAGATCCGCGCCGGGCCGAACGGCTTCCCGCCGCGCTGCATCGCCCACAGGCTGCTGGCGGTTCGCCTCGCCTGCGTGATGGCGCCCCGGCTCGCGGCCGGGCTGCGGCAACCGGCGGATGTGCTGTCGCTGCCGCTGATCGGCATGGCCATGAGCTGGGATGCCTGGTTCGAGGCCGCCGGCGTCGAGGCCCCGGCCGCCCTGCGAAAGCCGGCGCCGCGCTTCGACAACCAGGCGGCCTCGGCGCAGGCCGCCGCGGGCGGGCTCGGGGCGGCCCTGGTCACGCCCGACTTCTTCGCCGAGGACCTGGCCAGCGGGCGGCTGGTCGCGCCCTTCCCGCTCCTGGTCGACCGCGCCAAGGGCTACTGGCTGGTCTATGCCGCGGAGCAGCGCCACCGGCCCAAGATCCGTGCTTTCCGCGACTGGATCGTCGCCGCCGCCGCGGCCGGGCCGCACCCATGAAAAAAGGCGGCCCGAAGGCCGCCCCTGATCGTCACGCCCCGACCGGTCCGGTCAGGAGGCGTCCGCCGGCTGGAAGCCGAGGATGGATTCGATCTGCCGGGTGACCGTGTCCATGTCGGCCATGCCGTCGACCGCCTTCAGCAGCCCCTTGTCGCGGTAGTAGGGGATGATCGGCGCGGTCTGCTCGCGATAGATGCCGAGGCGCTTGCGCAGCGTCTCCTCGGTGTCGTCGGAGCGCTTCTCGGTGGACTGTGAGGCGCGGTTGGCCACGCGGGCGAACAGCGCCGCCTCGTCGACCTTCATCTCGATCACCACGGCCAGCGACCTGCCGTGCCGGCCCAGCGTCTCGTCCAGCCCTTCGGCCTGCCGAACGGTGCGCGGGAAGCCGTCGAGGATGAAGCCGCGGTCGCAGTCGGGCTGGGCGATCCGCTCGGCGATCATGTCGAGCATGATCTCGTCGGTGACCAGATCGCCGCGGTCGAGGATCTCCTTCACCTGGCGGCCGAGCGGCGTGCCGGCGGCGATCGCCGCCCGCAGCATGTCGCCGGTCGAGAGCTGCTTCAGCCCGTAGCGCTCTTCCAGCCGTTTCGCCTGCGTCCCCTTCCCTGCCCCGGGCGGGCCCAACAGGATCAAATTCATCGACGGCTCCCCCGCAGCTTCGATTTCTTGATCAGCCCTTCATACTGATGGGCCAGGAGATGGGAATGGACCTGGGCGACCGTGTCCATGGTGACCGTGACCACGATCAGCAGGCTGGTACCGCCGAAGTAGAACGGCACCGCGTATTGGGACGTCAGGAACTCCGGCAGCAGGCAGACCACCGTCAGATAGGCGGCGCCGATCACCGTGATCCGGGTCAGCACGTAGTCGATGTAGTCGGCGGTCGACTTGCCCGGGCGGATGCCGGGGATGAAGCCGCCATACTTCTTCAGGTTGTCGGCCGTCTCCTCCGGATTGAAGACGATCGCGGTGTAGAAGAAGCAGAAGAAGATGATCAGCGCGGCATAGAGCGCCATGAACAGCGGCTGGCCATGCGCCAGCTGCCCGGCGATGAAAGCGACCCAGCTGCCGGTGTCGCCGGCCTGGTTGCCGGCGAAGCCGATCAGCGTCGCCGGCAGCAGCAGCAGCGACGAGGCGAAGATCGGCGGGATCACGCCCGAGGTGTTGAGCTTGAGCGGCAGATGCGAGCTCTCGCCGCCGAACATGCGGTTGCCGACCTGTCGCTTCGGGTACTGCACCAGCAGGCGCCGCTGCGCCCGCTCCATGTAGACGATGAAGAAGATCACCGCCACGCAGAGCACCAGCAGGATCAGGATCACGAAGGGCGACAGGGCACCGGTGCGGCCCAGCTCCAGCATCTGGACCAGGGCATGCGGCAGCGAGGCGACGATGCCGGTGAAGATGATCAGCGAGATGCCGTTGCCGACGCCGCGCGAGGTGATCTGCTCGCCCAGCCACATCAGGAACATGGTGCCGCCGACGATGGTGACCACCGTGGTGAAGCGGAAGTACCAGCCGGGATCGACCACCGCCGCGCCGACCGAGCCGTGCACGCTCTCGAGCCCGACCGCCAGCGCATAAGCCTGGGCGGTGGCCAGCACCACGGTGAAGTAGCGGGTGTACTGGTTGATCTTCTTGCGCCCGGCCTCGCCCTCCTTCTTCAGCGCCTCGAGCGTCGGCGATACCGCCGTCAGGAGCTGGATGATGATGGAGGCCGAGATGTACGGCATGATGTTCAGCGCGAAGATCGTCATCCGACCCAGCGCGCCGCCGGCAAACATGTTGAGGATGCCGAGGAGGCCGCCGCCCTGCTGGGAGAAGATCTCCGTCAGCACGCGGGGATCGATGCCCGGGATCGGCACATAGGTGCCGATGCGGTAGATGATCAGCGCGCCAAGGGTGAACCAGATGCGCTTGCGGAGCTCCGTGGCCTTGGCGAAGGCGCCGAAGTTCAGGTTCGCAGCGAGCTGTTCTGCAGCAGATGCCATGCAAGGCCTCGAATGAAAAAGGGCGGGGACTGCGAACAAACGCGGTCCCCGCCCTCCGTTTTACCCGCGTTGGACGGCGGCGTTAAGCCTGGGACGACGTCCCTGCGTCATTGTCGACAGCCTCGGCCGGGGCCGGGCTGGTCTGGACCACCGAGCCGCCGGCCTTCTCCACCGCCGCGACCGCAGCCGCCGAAGCGCTGTGGACGTGCAGGGTGACCTTGGCCGAGAGCTCGCCCTTGGCCAGCAGGCGGATGCCGTCCAGCGTCTTGGCCACGAGCCCGCCGGCGATCAGCGCGTCGGCATCGACCGGCTTGGCCGCATCGATCCGGCCGGCCTCGATCGCCTTCTGCAGGCGGCCGAGATTGACCACGGCGTAGTTCGACCGGAACTTCTTGTTGTTGAAGCCCCGCTTCGGCAGCCGCATGTAGATCGGCATCTGGCCGCCTTCGAAGCCCTTGATGGCCACGCCGGTCCGGCTCTTCTGCCCCTTCACACCACGGCCGCCGGTCTTGCCCTTGCCGGAGCCGATGCCGCGACCGATGCGCATGCGCGCCTTGCGGGCGCCGGCATTGTCGCGGAGTTCGTTGAGTTTCGTCATGTTCGCTCCTCGTGAGCGGCGGGCCTCAGCCCGCCTGCTCGACCCGCAACAGGTGCTTCACCTTCTCGATCATCCCGCGGACCGCCGGAGTGTCCTCCAGCTCGCGGGTGCGATGCAGCTTGTTGAGGCCGAGGCCGACCAGCGTCTCGCGCTGGTCATGCCGGCGGCCGATCGGGCTGCCGATCTGGGTGACGATCACGGTCGCCCCCTTGGCGTTCGACTCAGCCATTTGCGGCCTCCACCACCTCGACGCCACCCTCGCGCTTGGTCGGGGCGCCGATGATGTCGGCGACGCGCTTGCCGCGCCGGGCGGCGACGGCGCGGGGGCCTTCGATCGTCCGCAGCGCCTCGAAGGTCGCCTTGATCATGTTGTGCGGGTTCGACGTGCCGATCGACTTGGCGACGACGTCCTGGACGCCCAGCGCCTCGAAGATCGCGCGCATCGGGCCGCCGGCGATGATGCCGGTGCCCTGGGTGGCGCTGCGGAGCTGGACCTTGCCGGCGCCGAAGTGACCCAGGATGTCGTGATGCAGCGTCCGGCCTTCGCGCAGCGGAACGCGGATCATGCTGCGCTTCGCCTGCTCGGTCGCCTTGCGGATCGCCTCCGGCACCTCGCGGGCCTTGCCCGAGCCGTAGCCGACCCGGCCGCGGCCGTCGCCGGTGACCACCAGGGCGGCGAAGCCGAAGCGCCGGCCGCCTTTCACCACCTTCGCGACGCGATTGATGTGAACGAGCTTCTCGATCAGCTCCTCACCGGCATCCCGCTCGCTCGGGCGCTTGTCGCCACGATCCCGAGGACCGCGACTGTCTCTGCTTTCGCGTGCCATCCGCGTCCTCCTCAGAAGTCCAGGCCGCCCTCACGGGCGGCATCGGCTAGGGCCTTGACCCGGCCGTGATACAGGTAGTGCCCACGATCGAACACGACCTTGTCGACCCCGGCCGCCTTGGCCCGCTCCGCCAGGAGCTTGCCGACCGCGGCAGCGGCTTCGATGGTGGCGCCGGTCTTCAGCGACCCCCGCAGGTCCTTCTCGATCGACGAGGCGGCGGCAAGGGTTTTGCCGGCCTGGTCGTCGATGACCTGGGCGTAGATCTGCTTCGAAGAGCGGAACACAGACAGGCGCAGGCGGCCATAGCGAGCCGTGCTCAGCTTGTGGCGGAGACGGCTCTTGCGGCGCTCGCGCAGCTCGTTGGTCTTGATGGTCATCCCGGCCGTCCTTACTTCTTCTTGCCTTCTTTGCGCAGGATGGTCTCGTTGTCGTACTTGATGCCCTTGCCCTTGAACGGCTCCGGCTTCTTGTACCCGCGGATCTCCGCGGCAACCTGACCGACGCGCTGCTTGTCGAAGCCGGTGATCGAGATCGAGGTCGGCTTCTCGCACTTGATCGCGATCCCCTCGGGGATCGGATAGCGCACCTCGTGGCTGAAGCCGAGGGTCAGCACCAGCTCCTTGCCCTGGACCGCGGCGCGGTAACCGACGCCGTTGATCTCGAGGTTGGAGGTGAAGCCCGTGTTGACGCCCACGACCATGTTGTTGATCAGGGTGCGGCTGGTGGCCCACATGGTCTGCGCCAGGCGCGACTGGCTCTTGGGCTCGACCTTAATGGCGCCGTCCTCGAGCGAGACCTTGATCTCGTCGTTGACCGCGAGCTTGAGCTGACCGAGCTTGCCCTTGACCGAGACGGCCTGGCCCGAGACCGAAGCGTCGACCCCTGCCGGAACCTTGACCGCGTGCTTGCCGATACGTGACATCGCCGGTCTCCTCAGAACACGCGGGCGAGGATCTCGCCGCCGACATTGGCGGCGCGGGCCTCGACGTCCGACATCACGCCGCGCGGCGTCGACAGGATGGAGATGCCCAGCCCGTTATACACCTTCGGCAGGTCCTTGATGCCCGAGTAGACGCGGCGACCCGGCTTCGACACGCGGTCGATGCGCTTGATCGCCGGCTGGCCCTCGGCATATTTCAGCTCGACCTTGGTGGCCGAGATGCCGGTGCTGACCTCATGGGTCTCGTAGCCGCGGATGTAGCCCTCGCGCTTCAGCACGTCGAGGACGTTGGTGCGCAGCTTCGAGGCCGGGGTCTCGATCACGGCCTTGCCGGCGCGCTGACCATTGCGGATGCGGGTGAGCAGATCGCCCAACGGATCACTAAGCGACATAATCCGTACTCCTTACCAGCTCGACTTGGTCATGCCGGGGATCTGCCCGCGCGAGGCCAGCTCGCGCAGCGCGATACGGCTCAACTTGAAGCGCCGGTAGAAGGCCTTCGGGCGACCGGTCAGCTCGCACCGGTTGTGGATCCGGACCGGCGAGGAATTCCGCGGCAGCTCCGCCAGCTTCAGGCGGGCGGTGAAGCGGTCTTCCATCGTCAGGCTTTGGTCGTTGGCGATCGCTTTCAGGCGCTCGCGGCGGCCGGCGAACGCCTTCGCCAGCTTCTCGCGACGCTTGTTCTTCTCGACCGAGCTCTTCTTGGCCATGATCTATCCTTGCTCGTTCAGCTGACGAACGGGAAGTCGAAGGCCTTGAGAAGGGCACGCGCCTCCTCGTCGGTCTTCGCGCTCGTCACGATAACGATGTCCATTCCCCGCACCGTCTCGATCTTGTCGTAGTCGATCTCGGGGAACACGATCTGCTCCTTGATGCCGAGGGCGTAGTTGCCCCGGCCGTCGAAGGACTTGGGCGACAGGCCGCGGAAATCGCGGACCCGCGGCAGGGCGATGTTCACCAGGCGATCGAGGAACTCGTACATCCGATCGCTGCGCAGCGTCACCTTGGTGCCGATCGACATGCCTTCGCGCAGCTTGTAGACCGCGATCGACTTCCGGGCCTTGGTGACCACCGGCTTCTGGCCGGCGATCAGGGTCAGCTCGGCGACGGCCGCCTGGATCTTCTTGCTGTCGGCGACGGCATCACCAACGCCCATGTTGATGATGATCTTCTCGATCCGCGGCACCTGCAGGTCGTTCGCATAGGCGAAGTCCTGCTTCAGCTTCGGCCGGACGACCTTGTCGTAGTGGGTCTTGAGACGAGCCATGGCCATCCTCACCGATCAATCACTTCGCCGGAGGCCTTGGCGACCCGGACCTTGCGGCCGTCGTCGAGCGTCTTGAAGCCGACGCGGGTCGGCTTGCCGCTCTTCGGGTCGGCATGCGCCACGTTCGAGACGTGCAGCGCAGCCTCCTGCTCCACGATCCCGCCCTGCGTCTTCGCAGACTGGCGGGTGTGGCGCTTCACGATGTTCACGCCGCGGACGACGACACGGTCGTCGGCCGGACGGACCTCGATGACCTCGCCCTTCTTGCCCTTGTCACGGCCGGCGAGGACGACGACCTGGTCGCCTTTCTTGATCTTCGCAGCCATCACAGCACCTCGGGGGCGAGCGAGATGATCTTCATGAACTTCTTGGCCCGCAGCTCGCGCGTCACCGGCCCGAAGATGCGGGTGCCGACCGGCTCGCCCTGCTTGTTGATCAGCACGGCCGCGTTGCGGTCGAACTTGATCGTCGAGCCATCGGCGCGGCGCAGTTCCTTGGCGGTCCGAACGATGACGGCGCGATGCACGTCACCCTTCTTCACGCGGCCCCGCGGAATCGCCTCCTTGATCGACACGACGATGACGTCGCCGACGGTGGCGGTCCGGCGGTGGGAACCGCCCAGCACCTTGATGCACATCACCCGACGAGCGCCTGAATTGTCGGCGACGTCCAGATTCGTCTGCATCTGAATCATGGTTTACGCTCCCGAAACAGCGGGGTCGGCGGAGGCGCCGATGGCGCTCGCCTCGGCCTCGGACAGGACGAGCCAGGTCTTCCGCTTGCTGATCGGCCGGGTCTCGATGATCGAGACGCGATCGCCGACCTTGCAGGCATTGGCCTCGTCATGGGCGAGGTACCGCTTGGTCCGCTTGATGAACTTCTTGTAGACCGGGTGCATCAGGTTGCGTTCGACGAGGACCGTGACGGTCTTCTCAGTCTTGTCGGACACAACCGTCCCGATGAGCACGCGCCGCGGCATGGCTCACAATCCTCTTACTTGGCCGGCGCGGCATCCTTGCCGCGCTGGCCCATGACGGTCTTGATGCGAGCGATGTCGCGACGCACGACGCGGACCCGCGCCGTGTTCTCGAGCTGGCCCGACGCCGCCTGGAAGCGCAGGTTGAACTGCTCCTTCTTCAGCGCGAGCAGATCGTCCTTCAGCTGGTCCGGCGTCTTGGCGCGGACGTCTTCGATATCCATGGTCAGACCTCCTCACCAAGACGGGCGATGAACTTGCAGGCGATCGGCAGCTTGGCGGCGGCCAGGGCGAAGGCTTCCTTCGCCAGGTCGCCGGGCACGCCGTCGAGCTCGAACATGACGCGGCCGGGCTTGACCCGGGCGGCCCAGAACTCCGGCGCGCCCTTGCCCGAACCCATGCGGACTTCGGCAGGCTTCGACGACACCGGCACGTCCGGGAAAATCCGGATCCAGACGCGGCCCTGACGCTTGATGTGGCGGGTGATCGCGCGGCGGGCCGCCTCGATCTGCCGCGCGGTCAGGCGCGCCGGCTCCTGAGCCTTCAGGCCGAAGGCGCCGAAGTTCAGCGTGGTGCCGCCCTTCGCAACGCCGTGGATCCGGCCCTTGTGCTGCTTGCGGTACTTGGTGCGCTTGGGACTCAGCATGATCCTCAGCCCTCCCGGCCGCGATCGCCGCGGCCACGACGGTCGTCACGACGATCGCCACGCTCCGGCCGGGCCGAAGACGGGCCGGTGGCCGCCTCGGCCGCCCGCTTGTCCTGGGCCATCGGGTCATGGGCGAGAATCTCGCCCTTGAACACCCAGACCTTGACGCCGCAGGTGCCGTAGGTGGTCTTCGCCGTCGCCGTGCCGTAATCGACATCGGCGCGCAGCGTGTGCAGCGGTACCCGGCCCTCGCGGTACCATTCGGTGCGCGCGATCTCGGCGCCGCCGAGGCGGCCGCCGCAGTTGATCCGGATGCCCTGGGCGCCCAGGCGCATCGCGTTCTGCACCGCGCGCTTCATGGCGCGACGGAACGCCACGCGGCGCTCGAGCTGGTTGGCGATGTTCTCGGCGACCAGCTTGGCGTCGATCTCCGGCTTGCGGATCTCGACGATGTTCAGGCTGACCTCGCTGCGCGCCATCTTCGCCAGCTCCTGACGGAGCTTCTCGATGTCGGCGCCCTTCTTGCCGATCACCACGCCCGGACGGGCGGTGTAGACCGTGACGCGCGCCTTCTTCGCCGGCCGCTCGATGACGATGCGGCTGATGCCCGCCTGGGCCAGACGCTTCTCGAGGAACTCGCGGATCTTGAGATCGGCGTGCAGCAGGCCGGCATAGTCCTTGGTCGCGAACCAGCGCGAATCCCAGGTCCGGTTGATGCCGACCCGCAGGCCGATCGGATTGACTTTCTGACCCATTACGCCGTCTCCCGCCGCTCGCGGACGATGACCGTGAGGTTCGACCAGAGCTTCTCGATGCGGGACGCACGGCCGCGGGCGCGGGCATGGAACCGCTTCATGACGATCTGCCGCCCGACATAGGCCTCGGCCACGTAGAGCCGATCGACGTCCAGCTGGTGATTGTTCTCGGCATTGGCGATCGCCGACTGCAGCACCTTCTTGACGTCGTCGGCGATGCGCCGGCGCGAGAAGGTGAGCTCGGCCAGCGCCTTGGCCGCGTCCTTGCCTCGGATCGACTGAGCGACGAGGTTGAGCTTGCGGGGGCTGGTGCGCAGCGTCTTCGCAAACGCCCGCGCCTCATTGTCCGCAAGGCGAGGGGGGTTCTTCTCCTGTCCCATCGCTTACTTCCTCTTCGACTTCTTGTCCGACGCGTGACCGTAGTACGTCCGCGTCGGCGAGAACTCGCCGAACTTGTGGCCGACCATGTTCTCGTTGACCACGACCGGCAGGAACTTCTGCCCGTTGTAGACACCGAAGGTCAGACCGACGAACTGCGGCAGGATGGTCGAGCGACGCGACCAGATTTTGATGATCTCGTTCCGGCCCGACGCACGCGACTTGTCTGCCTTCTTCAGCAGATAGCCGTCGATGAACGGGCCCTTCCAGATGGAGCGTGCCACCGTCGCTCTCCCTTACTTCTTGCGACGGCGGATAATGAGCTTATCCGTCGCCTTGTTGCTGCGCGTCTTGCGGCCCTTGGTCGGCTTGCCCCACGGCGTGACCGGGTGGCGGCCACCGGAGGTGCGGCCTTCACCACCGCCATGCGGATGGTCGACCGGGTTCATGGCGACGCCGCGGGTGACCGGCTTCTTGCCGAGCCAGCGGTTCCGGCCGGCCTTGCCGATCGAAACGTTCGACTGGTCCGGGTTCGAGACCGCGCCGACCGTGGCGAAGCACTCGCCGCGCACGATGCGCAGCTCGCCAGAGGCCAGCTTCAGCTGGGCATAGCCCATGTCGCGGCCGACCAGCTGGGCATAGGTGCCGGCGGAACGCGCCATCTGGCCGCCCTTGCCGGCCTTCAGCTCGACATTGTGGACGATCGTGCCGACCGGCATGCTGCGCAGCGGCATGGCGTTGCCCGGCTTGATGTCCACCTTCTCGCCGGAAACGATCTTGTCGCCGGGGGCTAGGCGCTGCGGCGCCAGGATGTAGGCCTGCTCGCCGTCCTCATAGGTGATGAGGGCGATGAAGGCGGTCCGGTTCGGATCGTACTCCAGGCGCTCCACCGTGCCGACGACGTCGAGCTTGCGGCGCTTGAAGTCGATGATCCGGTAGGTGCGCTTGTGCCCGCCGCCCTGATGGAAGGCGGTGATGCGGCCGGTGTTGTTGCGGCCGCCCTTCTTGGTCAGGCCTTCGGTCAGCGTCTTGACCGGCTTGCCCTTCCACAGGCCCGAGCGATCCACCTGGACCAGCTGGCGCAGGCCCGGGGTGATGGGATTGAAGGTCTTCAAAGCCATCGGATCAAACCCCCGTGGTCACGTCGATCTGCTGCCCTTCGGCAAGCGTCACGACGGCCTTCTTCACATCCGAGCGCTTGCCCGGGAGGCCCCGGAAGCGCTTGGTCTTGCCCTTGACGATCAGGGTGTTCACCGCGGTGACCTTGACGCCGAACACGCCTTCGACCGCACCGCGGATCTCGGGCTTGGTGGCGTCGAGCGGCACCTTGAACACGACCTGGTTGTGGCCGGCGGCGAGCGTCGCCTTCTCGGTGATCACCGGCGCGCGGATGATGTCGTACATCCGCGGGGTGACGTTGGCCTCGGCCTTCTTCTTGCGAGAGCGGATCATTTCAGGCGGGCCTCGAGCTGCTCGACCGCCTGGCGCGACAACACGAGGGTGTCGCGGCGCAGGATGTCGTAGACGTTGGCGCCCTGGCTGGGCAGCACGTCGATGAACGGCAGGTTCCGGGCGGCGAGGGCGAAGTTGGTGTCGATCTGCTCACCGGCCAGGATCAGCGCGGAGTCGAGACCCAGCGCGGTCAGCTTGGCGGCGAGGCCCTTGGTCTTGTGGCTGTCGGCCACGACCGCGTCGACCACGACCAGCTTGCCATCGGCCGCCTTGGAGGACAGCGCGTGGCGCAGGGCCAGCTTGCGGACCTTCTTCGGCAGGTCGTGCGCATGGCTGCGGACGACCGGCCCGAAGATCCGGGCGCCGCCGCGGAACTGCGGCGACCGCGTCGAACCCTGGCGGGCGTGACCCGTGCCCTTCTGCTTGTAGGGCTTCTTGGTCGTGCCGCGGATCTCGCTGATGCCCTTGGTCTTGTGGTTGCCGGAGCGGCGCTTGGCCAGCTGCCAGTTCACCATGCGGGCGAGCAGATCGGTGCGGACCTCGAGACCGAAGACCGAATCGTCGAGCTCGATCTCACCGGCGCTCGCGTTGTCGAACGTCTTGACGGCGATCTTCATCGCTTAGCCCTCCTGACCGGTGGTGTCGGTCGCGGGGGTCTCGACGACGGCAGCCGTCTCGGCAGCAGCCTTGCGGACCGCACCCGGGAACGGGACGTCCTTCGGCGCCGGCCGCTTGACCGCGTCGCGGATCAGCACCCAGCCGCCTTCGGCGCCCGGGACCGCACCCTTGACCATGATCAGGCCGCGCTCGACATCGGTGGTGACGACGGTGAGGTTCTGCACCGTCACCCGCTCCGCACCGAGATGGCCGGCCATCTTCTTGTTCTTGAACACCCGGCCCGGGTCCTGCCGCTGGCCGGTCGAACCGTGCGACCGGTGCGAGACGGACACGCCGTGCGAGGCGCGCAGGCCGCCGAAGTTCCAGCGCTTCATGACGCCGGCGTAGCCCTTGCCGATCGAAGTGCCGGTGACGTCGACGATCTGGCCGGCCACGAAATGGTCGGCGGTCAGCTCGTCACCGACGGTCAGCAGCGCATCGGTGCTGACGCGGAACTCGACCAGCTTCTTCTTCGGCTCGACCTCGGCCTTGGCGTAGTGGCCGCGAACGCCCTTGGAGACGTTCTTGACCTTGGCCTTGCCGGCACCGAGCTGCACCGCGGTGTAGCCGTCGGTCTCCTCGGTCTTCACCGCGACGACCTGGACGCCGTCGAGCTTGAGGACCGTGACCGGAACGTGCTGGCCTTCGGCGTCGAAAATTCGTGTCATGCCCAGCTTCTGGGCGATCAATCCGGAGCGCATCGTCACCGCCTCAGAGCTTGATCTCGACATCGACACCGGCCGCGAGGTCGAGCTTCATCAAAGCATCGACCGTCTGCGGCGTCGGGTCGACGATGTCGAGCAGACGCTTGTGGGTGCGGATCTCAAACTGCTCGCGCGACTTCTTGTCGACATGCGGCGAGCGGTTGACGGTGTAGCGCTCGATGTTCGTCGGCAGCGGGATCGGCCCGCGCACCCGAGCACCGGTCCGCTTCGCGGTGTTGACGATCTCGCTGGTCGACTGGTCGAGCACGCGATGATCGAACGCCTTGAGGCGGATACGGATGTTCTGACTGTCCATCGTTCTGTATCCGAGTGTTCTTGCCGAGAGGTGGAAAACCGGCTCATTCCGGCCCCCACGTCGCGAACAGTCCAAAAAAAAACTCACCCAAGCCGCGAGGGGGCTCGGGTGAGGCGCGTTTCATAACCGAGCCCGCCCCGAATGTCACGTCCGGAATCCCCGGTGTGACGCTTTCGTGATCGGGCCCGCCATGCGCGGGGCTCAAGGCTCGAAAACCTCTCGCCCCTCTCATCCCGGGCCGCCCTTTCCGCGCCGCCTTGCGGCGGGGGACGGAGGTACGGTCCTTGGTCCTTCACAGGCCGGGAGCCGAAGCCCCCGACCCATGATTCCTTACATCACCGTCAGGCGATGATCTTGGCGACGACGCCGGCGCCGACGGTGCGGCCGCCTTCGCGGATGGCGAAGCGCAGGCCCTCATCCATGGCGATCGGCGCGATCAGCTTGACCGTCATCGAGATGTTGTCGCCCGGCATCACCATCTCGGTGCCCTCCGGCAGCGACACCACGCCGGTCACATCCGTCGTCCGGAAGTAGAACTGCGGACGGTAGTTGGTGAAGAACGGCGTGTGACGGCCGCCCTCTTCCTTCGTCAGGATGTACGCCTCGGCCGTGAACTCGGTGTGCGGCGTGATCGAGCCCGGCTTGGCCAGAACCTGGCCGCGCTCGACGTCCTCGCGCTTGGTGCCGCGCAGCAGCGCCCCGATGTTGTCGCCCGCCTGGCCCTGGTCCAAGAGCTTGCGGAACATCTCGACGCCGGTGCAGGTCGTCTTCTGCGTCGCACGGATGCCGACGATCTCGATTTCCTCGCCGACCTTCACGATGCCGCGCTCGACACGGCCCGTCACCACCGTGCCGCGACCCGAGATCGAGAACACGTCCTCGATCGGCATCAGGAACGGGCGGTCCATCGGACGCTCCGGCTGCGGGATGTAGCTGTCGACCTTCGACATCAGCTCCAGGATCGCGTCGTGACCCAGCTTCTTGTCGCCGTCCTCCAGCGCCACCAGCGCCGAGCCCGGGATGATCGGAATGTCGTCCCCAGGGAAGTCGTACGAGCTCAGCAGCTCGCGGACCTCGAGCTCCACCAGCTCCAAGAGCTCCGGATCGTCGACCATGTCGACCTTGTTCAGGAACACCACCAGCGCCGGAACGCCGACCTGACGCGCCAAGAGGATGTGCTCGCGGGTCTGCGGCATCGGGCCGTCGGCCGCCGACACCACCAGGATCGCCCCGTCCATCTGCGCCGCGCCCGTGATCATGTTCTTCACGTAGTCGGCATGGCCCGGACAGTCCACATGCGCGTAGTGACGGTTCGCCGTCTCATACTCCACATGCGCCGTCGAGATCGTGATACCGCGCGCCTTCTCTTCCGGCGCCTTGTCGATCTGGTCGTACGCCGTGAACGTCGCCCCGCCCGTCTCCGCCAGCACCTTCGTGATCGCCGCCGTCAGCGACGTCTTGCCATGGTCCACGTGACCAATCGTGCCGATGTTGCAGTGCGGCTTCGTCCGCTCAAACTTCGACTTCGCCATAACCTATCTCCGTTCTTCTAATGCGCGCTTCAAGCAAGCTTGGCGCGGACTTCGTCGGCGATCGCCTGGGGCACCGGATCGTAGTGATCGAAGTGCATCGAGTACTGGGCACGGCCCTGGGACATCGACCGCAGGGTGTTCACGTAGCCGAACATGTTGGCCAGCGGCACCATCGCGGCGATGACCTGGGCGTTGCCGCGGCTGTCCATGCCCTGGATCTGGCCGCGCCGGCTGTTCAGGTCGCCGATGACGTCGCCCATGTAATCCTCGGGCGTCACCACCTCGACCTTCATGATCGGCTCGAGCAGCGCCGGCCGCGCCTTCGGCAGGCCCTCGCGGAACGCGGCGCGGGCCGCGATTTCGAAGGCCAGGACCGACGAGTCGACGTCGTGATAGGCGCCGTCGATCAGGGTGGCCTTGAAGTCGATCACCGGGAAGCCGGCGATCACGCCGGTCTCCTTGGACGCATTCAGGCCCTTTTCCACGCCCGGGATGTATTCGCGCGGCACCGTGCCGCCGATGACCGAGCTTTCGAACTGATAGCCCGACCCGGCCGGCAGCGGCTCGAACACCAGCTTGATGCGGGCGTACTGGCCCGAACCGCCGGTCTGCTTCTTATGGGTGTAGTCGATCTCAGCCCGCTGCGTGATCGTCTCGCGATAGGCGACCTGCGGCGCGCCGACATTGGCGTCGACCTTGAACTCGCGCTTCATGCGATCGACCAGGATCTCGAGATGGAGCTCGCCCATCCCCTTGATCACGGTCTGGCCGCTCTCCGCATCGACGGCGACGCGGAAGGACGGATCCTCCTGCGCCAGGCGCTGCAGCGCCGTCGACATCTTCTCCTGGTCGGCCTTCGACTTCGGCTCGACCGCGACCTCGATCACCGGCTCCGGGAACTCCATGCGCTCGAGCACGATCGGCTTGGCCGGATCGCACAGCGTGTCGCCCGTCGTGGTGTTCTTCAGGCCGACCAGCGCGACGATGTCGCCGGCGTTGGCCTCCTTGATCTCCTCGCGGTTGTTCGCATGCATCAGCAGCATGCGGCCCACCCGCTCCTTCTGGTTCTTGACCGAATTCTGGACGTAGGAACCGGCCAGCAGGGTGCCCGAATAGATCCGGGCGAAGGTCAGCGAGCCGACGAACGGGTCGGTCATGATCTTGAAGGCCAGCGCCGAGAACGGCGCCTCGTCATTGGTCGGCCGGGTGTCGACCTCATCCGAATCGATCTTGTGGCCCTGGACCTCGGCGACGTCGATCGGCGACGGCAGGAAGTCGACCACGGCGTCGAGCAGGGTCTGCACGCCCTTGTTCTTGAAGGCGGAGCCGCAGAGCACCGGCACGAACTTGAACGCGAGCGTGCCCTTGCGGATGCAGGCGCGCAGCTGGTCCGGCGTCGGCTCGGTGCCTTCGAGATAGGCCTCCATCACCGTGTCGTCCATCTCGACCGCGGTGTCGAGCAGCGTCTGGCGCAGCTCGGCCGCCTGGTCCTTCAGGTCGTCCGGGATGTCCTCGAAATGGAAGCTGGCGCCGAGGCTGTCGTCCTCCCAGATCACCGCCCGGTTCTCGACCAGGTCGACGATGCCGGCATAGTCGCTCTCGACGCCGATCGGCATGTTCAGCACCAGCGGCTTGGCGCCCAGCCGGTCCTTGATCATGTCGACGCAGCGATAGAAGTTCGCGCCGATCCGATCCATCTTGTTGACGAAGCAGATCCGCGGAACCTTGTACTTGTCGGCCTGGCGCCAGACGGTCTCGGACTGCGGTTCGACGCCCGCCACCGAGTCGAACACCGTCACCGCACCATCGAGCACGCGCAGGGACCGCTCGACCTCGATGGTGAAGTCGACGTGGCCCGGCGTGTCGATGATGTTGACGCGATGGTCGCGCCAGAAGGCGGTGGTCGCAGCCGAGGTGATGGTGATGCCGCGCTCCTGCTCCTGCTCCATCCAGTCCATCGTCGCCGTGCCTTCATGCACTTCGCCGATCTTGTAGGACTTTCCGGTGTAGTAGAGGATTCGCTCGGTCGTGGTCGTCTTACCGGCATCGATGTGCGCCATGATGCCGATGTTGCGGTATTTCTCGATCGCGTGGCTACGCGGCATGATCAGTCTCTCGGGCCGGAGGCTGGGTTACCAGCGGTAGTGCGAGAACGCCTTGTTGGCGTCCGCCATCTTGTGGGTGTCCTCGCGCTTCTTCACCGCGGCGCCGCGCTGGTTGGCAGCATCCATCAGCTCGTTCGAGAGGCGGTCGACCATGGTGGTCTCGGAACGCTTGCGCGCGGCCGTGATCAGCCAGCGGATGGCCAGGGCCTGGCCACGCTCGGCGCGGACTTCGACCGGCACCTGGTAGGTGGCGCCACCGACGCGGCGCGACCGGACCTCGACATGCGGCCGGACATTGGCCAGCGCCTCGTGGAAGGCGACGATCGGGTCGCCCTTGGTGCGGGCCTGCAGCTTGTCGAGCGCACCGTAGACGATGCTCTCGGTGGCGGACTTCTTGCCGTCGTACATGAGGTTGTTCATGAACTTCGACAGGATGACATCGCCGAATTTCGGGTCCGGCAGGATTTCACGCTTCTCGGCGCGATGGCGACGGGACATCTGTGACCTCCTTACTTCGGACGCTTGGCGCCGTACTTCGACCGGCGCTGGCGACGATCCTTGACACCCTGCGTATCGAGCGTGCCGCGAATGATGTGGTAGCGCACGCCCGGCAAGTCCTTGACACGGCCGCCGCGGATCATGACGACCGAGTGCTCCTGCAGGTTGTGGCCTTCACCCGGAATGTAGCTGGTGACCTCGAACCCGTTGGTGAGGCGCACGCGCGCCACCTTACGAAGCGCCGAGTTCGGCTTCTTCGGGGTCGTGGTGTAGACACGGGTGCAAACGCCACGCTTCTGCGGGCAGGCCTGGAGAGCCGGCACCTTGTTGCGCGCCCGCTGCGGCTGGCGCGGCTTACGGATCAACTGATTGATCGTCGGCATATCTGCCCTTCTTGGTTCTTCGACAAAAACGGCCCGGCAAAGCGGCCCACCCGTCCGGGTTCCACTGCCTCGACACCCATTCCGAGAGAAGGATGACGCAAACGATACAGGACCCCGAGGCGCCCACACCTGCGGGGCCAACCGGAGTCCTTCGCTTGTCGCGGCCGCATCCCAGATGCATCCGCGGTCGTCTGTCTCTGCGGAAAGCGCGTCTAACCCGTCGCAGAACGGGTTACAGCCGGCTCCCGGAAAAGCGCGCGGACTATACGGATGCCCCCCTGCCCCGTCAAGCCGCATCGATCGCTTCCGAAACGATCAGGCGCCGCCCGGTTCCGGCAGCGAAACCGAGCCCAGCTTGTCGGGGTTGCGGGTCCAGAACACGCCAGTGATCCCCTCCGGTCCGACGGCGAGGCCGATCGTGCCCATCAACTGATCGCCGTCCATCACCACATAGCCCTGCTGGCCGTTGATCCAACGCGGCAGATAGGTGAATTCGCGGCCGAATTTGCGCCAGACGCCGTGTAGGAACTGAGCCACCCGCTCGCCGCCCTCGATCACGTTCATCGCCGCCCGCACCTTGCCGCCGCCGTCGCTGTAGAGCTGGGCGTCGCGGGTCAAGAGCGCGGTCAGCTGCGCCAGATCGCCGGAGCGCAGCGCGTCGTGGAAGGCGGTCAGCATCGCCTCATGCTGCGGCTGCGGCACCGGCTCCGCGATCAGGCCGCTGCCCTCCAGCTTGCGCCGGGCGCGGCTGACCAACTGCCGGGTGGCGGTGTCGCTGCGATCGAGCGCTGTCGCCACGGCCGCGTGCTCGAGGCCGAAGACGTGCTGCAGCAGATAGGCCGCGCGCTCGACCGGGGTCAGCTTTTCCAGCAGCAGCAGGAAGGCAGTGGTCAGCGTCTCGCTGCGCTCCAGCTCCTCGGCGGCGGAGGGGGCGGTCTCGGTCACCAGCGGCTCCGGCAGCCAGGGGCCGACATAGGTCTCGCGCCGGTGCCGGGCCGAGCGGAGCTGGTCGATGCACAGCCGGGTGCAGGCGGTGACCAGCCAGGCCCGAGCGTTGTCGACGGCGCCACGGTCGGCCGCCTGCCAGCGCAGCCACGTCTCCTGCACCGCGTCCTCGGCATCGGCGCGCGAGCCGAGCATGCGGTAGGCCAGGCCCCACAGGACCCTGCGGCTGGCTTCGAAGTCCGCGGCGTCGGAGCGGGCATGGGCTTGGTCCATCTGCGTCTCGGGGGCGGAGGGCGACACGGACAAGACGGAACAGCCTTCAAAAATGTGACGTCAGGTGAAGATATGGCGTCAGCGCCGCGCGGCGGCGAGGTGGCGGGCGCGGATCTCGTCGAGTCCGGCGACGATGGCACGGGCGTCGAACCGGGCCCGGGCCCGGGCCGGGCCCTCGACCTGCAGCCGGCGGCGCAGCGCCGGGTCGCCGATCAGGGTCTCTGCCGCCGCCTGGATCGCCTCCGCCGTCACCTTCGGCAGGGTCACCGCGGTGTCGGCGGTGATCTCGCGCAAGCCGCCGGTGCCGGAGCAGATCAGCGCCGCGCCCCAGGTCAGCGCCTCCAGCGCGGTGCGACCGAACGGCTCCTCATAGACCGAGGGCACCGAGGCGATGGCGGCGCGACGGATCCAGCCCATGACCTCGTCATGCGGCATGAAGGGCAGGAACTGCGCCCGGTCGCCGGCTTCGGCCAGAGTCGCCTTGACCTGCTCGACGAAGGCAGGGTCGCGGCCGCGGCCGATCATCACCGCCCGCCAGTCCGGATGCGCCGCCAGCACCGGCTTCATCGCCCGGGCGAATTCCAGCGGCCCCTTGTCCGGGATCACCCGGCCGACCTGGATGATGATGTTCTCCTTGGCCTCGGGCGGCGGCGCCGGCGCGTCCATGTCGAGGCCGTTGTAGACGACGTCGAGCGTGCCCTTGAACCAGGGCGCATGGGCCTGGAAGTGGCGGCGCAGCGCTTCCGACACGAAGACGAAGCCGGCGAAGCGGGACACCGCGGCGCGGTAGTGCAGCCGCCACAACAGCCCCTTGTGGAAGCGGATGAAGTTGTGCCGGAAGTACAGGAGCGGCACCCGCGGCAGCGCCCGGGCCAGGGCCGAGGCGGTCACCCGATGGGCGTGCACCTCGATCAGCGACGGGTTCAGGGCCGCGATCTGCGGCAGCGCCCGCTTCATCCAGCGGCGATGCGGCTCCCCCTCCTCCAGCGGGATCGGTTGGAAGCGGATGCCCGGGAACGGCTCGCCCGCATCCTGCCCGACCACCACGATGTCCTGCGCATAGCGGCTGAAGGTGACGGTGTCGCGCGCATAGAGATCGACCGGGCTGGCGCCGACGGCGCCGAACTTCATCTTGCGCGGCAGGACGATGACGATGGGACCCATGGATACCTCCGGCCGCCTTTATGGCGATCCGCAGCGCCCGATGCCAGGGCTCTCCGGGCTGCGACCGCGCTGCGAGTTGATCGCAGCCGGCCCCGGGCCTATTCTCCGCCGCATGATCGCGCGGCCGGCCTCGGGCCCGGGCCGCGTTTCAGGAGAACGGTGTGATGCTTCGCTACGATGTGCTCGAACAGGCGGCGGTGGACCGGGCGCCGTTCCCGCATGTGATTTCCGGGGATGTGCTGCCCGAGGCTCGCCGCGCCGAGCTGGAGCGCGACTTCCCCGACATCCCGATCACCGGCTTCGTGCCGCCGGACGAGTACCCGGCCGGCAGCGCGTTCAAGGAGCTGGTGTCGGACGTCACCAGCCAGGAATTCGCCACCCTGCTGGGCGCCAAGTTCGGCCTCGACCTGGCGTCGAAGCCGACCCTGGTGACGGTGCGGAAATGGTCGGAGCCGGCGGCCGGCCGGCCGCACACCGACGGGGCGGACAAGATCGTCACCGCGCTGGTCTATCTGAACCAGGAATGGGCCTCGAACGAGGGGTGCCTGCGCATCCTGCCGAGCCAGGACATCAACAGCCCGGGCGCCCGGGAAGTGGCGCCGACCTTCGGCAACTTCCTGGCCTTCCAGCGCTCCGACCACTCGTGGCATGGCCACCTGCCGTTCAAGGGCGAGCGCCGGGTGCTGCAGATCGCCTGGTGCGTCAACGAGGAGGCGATCGCCCGCAAGCGCAAGCGCCACGGCCAGTCCAGCTTCCTGAAGAAGCTGTTCTCCTTCGGCAAGAAGCATTGAGCAAGGCGGCCGGCGCCCCATATCGCAGGGGCGCCGTGCCGATCCGCTGACGGCCGCGCGATCCTCGGGAGAGGCGGCCATGACCGCGATCCGTGCCATCCCCATCTGCGTTCTGCTGCTGTCCGGCTGCGCGGGCGGCCTGCCCCCCTCCGTCCCGCCCGACCCGGCGGTGGCAGCCAAGGTGAGGTCACTGTCGGACGACAACCCCTGCAGTGACGCCTTCGCCGGGGTGCTGACCGCCTACCGCATCCCGCCCGGCAGCCTCGCAGACTTCACGCTGCCGACGGTGTCATACGACCACCCCGGCCTGCCGCTGCTGCGCCAGGCCTGGTTCAGGTTGGCCGGCGGCGGCAGCCTGGTGCTGGGCTATGACGCGACGCAGTGCGAGATCACCGACATTGGTACCCGCGACGGGGCGGTGCTGCCCGCCATCGGCTGATCCCGCCGCCGGGCCGTTGAGCGGAGCGGCCGGCGCCCCATATCGCATCAGGGCGCCGGCTGATGGGCCGCCCACCGATCGATGGGAGAGGGCCATGCATCCGATCCGCACCTTTGCCGTGGCCGGCTTTGTCCTGACCGGCTGCATCGCCGCGGCGCCGCCCGAGGCCGCGCCCGACCCGGCGGTGGCGGCGAAGCTGCGGCAACTGTCCGACAACAATCCTTGCAGCGACAGGATCGCCGGAGCACTGACCGCGGCGGGGATTACGGCCGACCGGATCACCGACTACGACCTGGCGCCCGCGGCCACGTCCGGCCGGCGCAGCGGCGGGACGCGGCGGAACCTGCAGCGCCAGGCCTGGCTCAAGATGGCCGGCGGCGGCAATGTCGTGGTGCAGTTCGAACCCACCTCGTGCCGCATCGCCCTGCTCTACGCCCGAGATGGCGCGGTGCTGCCGGGCTGAGCCGACCTCACCGGGCAGCGAGACTCTCCAGCAACGGCACCGCCTCCGCCGGATCCGGCATGGCGGCGATCTCCTGAGCCAGCCGCGCCGCCGCCGACCGACAGGCCGGATCGGCCAGCACCGCCCGTGCCGCCTCGCGCGCCGCCTCCGGCGAGCAGCCGACCGGGTCGAGCACCCGGGCGACGCCGAGCGCGGCGCAGCGTCCGGCATTGGCCGGCTGGTCCGCACCGATCGGCAGCAGCACCATCGGCACGCCATGCGCCAGCGCGCCGATCACGCCGCCCGAGCCGGCCTGCGAGACCATCAGGCTGCAGCGCGGCAGCAGCCATGACTGCGGCACGTAGCGCTCGATCCGGATATGCGCCGGCTGCGGGCCGAGGGATGCCGGATCGATCTCGCTTCCGGTGGTGACGACCAGGTTGACCGGCAGGTCGCGCAGCCCCGCGACCACCCGCTCCAGCAGGTCCCCGGATTCGAGATGGAACACGGTGCCGAGCGTGGCATAGACGATCGGCCGGTCCAGCGGCAGGGCGGCGAGCCAGGCCGGTGCCTCCGCCGCGGCCTCGCCCACCGGCGGGCGGACCAGCCTCGCCGTCGCCGGTAGCGGGCATGCCGGATCGCGGAACGATGGCGGCACCGGCGACAGCACCAGGTGGCGGTGCAGCATCGCCAGCTCCGGGTCGGGACCAAGCCCGTGCTCCGCCCGCAGCGCGTCGAGCGGCCCGGCCACCAGATCGGGGCGGACCAGGGCGCCGGCGGCGATCACCAGCACCGAGGCATGCGGCAGGCCGAGGCGCTCGGCCGCGACCATGGCGCCGAAATCCATCTCGTCGCAGACCAGCAGGTCCGGCCGCCAGCGGCCGCAGAGATCGAGCAGCGCCGCCGCCCGGTCGCGCGCCACCCGGCCGGCGAAGCCGTCGCGCACTGCCCGGTCCTCCCGCGCGGCATCGAAGGCGAGCAGCGGCGTCCGGACCGCGGCCGAACGCAGCGTCTCCCCGCCGGTGGCGAAGGCGGCAAAGCCGGCGGCCTCGATCACTTCGATCATCGCTGGCTGGCCGGCGAAGACGACGTCGTGGCCGGCCGCCTGCACCGCCCCGGCGAGCGGCACCAGCGGCAGGAAATGCCCGCTGCCGCCGGCGAAGCTGAACAGGGCGCGCATGGCGGCGGCTGATCAGGTCTGCTGATACACGGCGACCACCCGATCGAATCGGCACTGCAGGAGGTCGTCGCGGCGGATGAGAAAGTAGATCGACCCTTCGCTCAACCGCTCCTGCATGAAATCCCGCAGATCGATCTGCAGCAGAAGCTGCCACTGCGTGGCCTTCTCGAAAATCTCGTCGCGCTTTGCCGCCCAAACCTCTCGGCTGAAGAACTGCACGCCGAAATCGGTCACTTTGACGGCATCGTAGCGCGGGTCGTCCTGTTCGGGATCCGGGCTGCCCAGAAGCTGCTGCCGATAGGCGGTGTCCTGGGCATTCGGGGCGTGGGTGACAAAGATCGACAGCGCGTCGTTATAGAGGCTTCGAAACCTCTCGACGCTGGGCGACGGGTTCGGCTCGAACGGCTGGTAAAGTGTTGCAAGGCGACTGCCCCTGTCCAGGGTGGCTGGGGCGGGCAGCCTATAGGTCAGCTCGAGCTTCATGGCGCGGCCAGGTGCGGCATAGGGCGTCGCGATCTTCCCGGGGTCGGTCGGTTCCAGGCCGTATCTGGCATTCACCGCCGCGGCCTCCTCTCGGTATCGACCGGCCGCCGCGTCCAGGGCCAAAGGCATGGCCTGCCTGTGAAGACCGTCACGCGGGCTGTGATCCCAGATCACCCTGGCCGCCTGAGTGCCCGAATCGTAAGGCCCGGAGATCAGGTCGTAGAAGAACAGGAGCCGGCCGTCAGACGGCAGGCTTTCCGCAGCCGGACCGAGCATGGCCGCTTCCGCGAGGTCGATCTGGGCGACGAAGGTGTAGGGCAGTTGGAGGGCGAAGTGTGCCCGGACCTCCTTTGCTGCATCCGGGCTGCCGCGGGCGGCGATCTCGTCGGCGTTGGCCGGGGCGATCTGCTTCGGCCATTCCAAACCGAGGGGAAGATCTGGGGTCCCGCCGATCCTGGTTCCGCCGATCCTCCCATCTCCGTCCAGGATCGGCACGAAGGCGATCGCCGGGACCAGCGCCTCGACGATGATCTCGACCTGCGGTCGGGAGAAGTGGTCCTGAAGGCTCAGTTGAGCGTCGGCCGGCGTATCGAACATGAACAGTCTCCCCTTCCGTTCAGAGACGATAAGGCCGGCGGGATCCGAGCCAACAAAAAACCCCCTCCGGCGGACCGGAGGGGGTTTTTCTTTGGAGCTAGCCCTGGATCAGGCGGCAGCCTCGCCCGAGGGCAGCGCCGGCTCTTCGCTCTGCTCCTCGTGCTGCAGCCGGGCGACCCGGTCGCGCTCGCCGGCGATCTGCCGCAGGCGGTTGACCACCGAGCCGGTGCCCGCCGGGATCAGGCGGCCAACGATGACGTTCTCCTTGAGGCCGGCCAGATCGTCGACCTTGCCGGAGACCGCCGCCTCGGTGAGGACGCGGGTGGTCTCCTGGAACGAGGCCGCCGAGATGAACGACTTGGTCTGCAGCGAGGCCTTGGTGATGCCCTGAAGCACCGAGACGCCCTTGGCCGGCCGCAGGTTCTCGCGGATCGTCTTCTCGTTCTCTTCCTCGAAGTCCTCGCGGTCGACCTGATCGCCGATCAGGAGGGTGGTGTCGCCCACCTCCGTCACCTCGATCTTCTGCAGCATCTGGCGGACGATCACCTCGATGTGCTTGTCGTTGATCTTCACGCCCTGCAGCCGGTAGACGTCCTGGATCTCATTGACCAGGTAGTCCGCCAGCGCCTCGACGCCGAGGACCGACAGGATGTCGTGCGGCACCGGGTTGCCGTCCAGCAGCTGGTCGCCCTTGAGGACGTAGTCGCCTTCCTGCACCGAGATGTGCTTGCCCTTCGGAATGAGGTATTCGCGCTCGTCGCCCGACTCCTCGTTCCGCACGACGATGCGCCGCTTGGTCTTGTAGTCCTTGCCGAACTCGACCCGGCCATCGAGGTCCGAGATGATGGCGTAGTCCTTCGGCTTGCGGGCCTCGAACAGCTCGGCGACACGCGGCAGACCACCGGTGATGTCACGCGTCTTCGAGCCTTCGCGCGGGATACGGGCCAGCACGTCGCCGGCCTGCACCTGCGCGCCGTTCTCGACCTGCAGGATGGCGTCGACCGAGAGGAAGTAGCGCGCCTCCAGGCCGTTCGGCAGGCGGATGACCTCGCCCTTCTCGTCGCGCAGGACGATGCGGGGCTTCAGCTGGTCGCCGCGCGGCTGCTGCCGCCAGTCGACCACCACCTTGGCCGAGATGCCGGTCTGCTCGTCGACGACCTCGCGCATCGAGACGCCTTCGACCAGGTCCATATAGGTCGCCGTGCCCGCCTTCTCGGTGATGATCGGCATGGTGTACGGATCCCACTCGGCCATCTTGCGGCCGCGCTCGATCTTCTCGCCGTCATCGACCAGCAGCTTGGCGCCGTAGGGCAGGCGGTGGCGCGCCTTTTCGCGGCCCTGCCCGTCGACCAGCTGCAGCTCGCAGTTCCGGCTCATCACCACCAGGACGCCCTGGCCGTTCTTCACCACGTTGCGGTTCTTGATCTGAACCTTGGCGTCGAACGACGCCTCGATCGCCGACTGCTCGGCACCGCGCTGGGCCGCGCCGCCGATGTGGAACGTCCGCATCGTCAGCTGCGTGCCCGGCTCGCCGATCGACTGCGCCGCGATGACGCCGACGGCCTCGCCGATGTTCACCGTGGTGCCGCGGGCCAGGTCGCGGCCATAGCACTTGCCGCAGATGCCGCCCTTGGTCTCGCAGGTCAGGGCCGACCGGATCAGCACCCGGTCGATGCCGGCGATCTCGACCGCCTCGACCAGAGCCTCGTCGATCAGCTCGCCCTGCTGGACCACGACCTCGCCGGTCAGCGGATGCAGCACCGCTTCGCCGGCACAGCGGCCGAGGATGCGCTCGCCGAGCGGCACGATCACCTCGCCGCCGTCGATCACGGCGCCGGTGGTGATGCCGTTCTTGGTGCCGCAATCCTCCTCGATCACCACGCAATCCTGCGCGACGTCGACCAGGCGGCGGGTCAGGTAGCCCGAGTTCGCGGTCTTCAAGGCGGTGTCCGCCAGGCCCTTGCGGGCGCCGTGCGTCGAGTTGAAGTACTCGAGAACGGTCAGGCCTTCCTTGAAGTTCGAGATGATCGGCGTCTCGATGATCGAACCGTCCGGCTTCGCCATCAGGCCGCGCATGCCGGCGAGCTGCCGGATCTGCGCCGCCGAACCGCGGGCGCCGGAATGGGCCATCATGTAGACCGAGTTCACCTGCCGGCTCGGGTCGGTGAGCGTGGCCTGGATCTCGGCCATCATCTCGCGCGCCACCTCGTCGGTGGTGTTCGACCACACGTCGACCACCTTGTTGTACTTCTCGCCGCGGGTGATCAGGCCGTCGAGATACTGGTTCTCGTACTCCTTCACCAGCTGCGTCGCCTTGGAGATCAGCTCGACCTTCGCCTGCGGGATGACCATGTCATCCTTGCCGAAGGAGATGCCGGCGCGGCAGGCATGGGCGAAGCCTAGGCCCATCAGCCGGTCGCAGAAGATCACCGTCTCCTTCTGGCCGCAGTGGCGATAGACGATGTCGATGACGTTGGTGACGTCCTTCTTCGTCAGCAGCCGGTTGACCTGGCTGAACGGCACCGCCGGATGCCGCGGCAGGATCTCGGACAAGAGCATCCGGCCCGGCGTGGTGGTGACGCGCTGGATGATCTCCTGGCCGCTCTCGTCGACCGTCTTGAAGCGGGTCTTGATCCGGCTGTGCATGCCGATCGCGCCCACGGACATCGCCTGCTCCATCTCGCCGATCGAGGCGAAACGGGGCACCTGGTGGGCGGTCAGCTTGCCGGACTTCAGCTTCTCGAACACCGCCTTGACGTCGGAGGCGTCGACCACATCCGACGGCTTGGCCGGGTTGTGCAGGATGATGTCGTCATTGGCGATCGCCGCGGTCAGCGCCTCGATCCCGTCGATCGACAGCGCCGGGCCGAGCTTGTCGTTGCGCTCCATCGACAGGTAGTAGATGCCGAGGACGATGTCCTGCGACGGCACGATGATCGGCTTGCCGTTGGCCGGGCTGAGGATGTTGTTGGTCGACATCATCAGCACGCGGGCCTCGAGCTGGGCCTCGAGCGCCAGCGGCACGTGCACGGCCATCTGATCGCCGTCGAAATCGGCGTTGAAGGCGGTGCAGACCAGCGGGTGCAGCTGGATCGCCTTGCCCTCGATCAGGGTCGGCTCGAACGCCTGGATGCCCAGGCGGTGCAGCGTCGGGGCGCGGTTCAGCAGGACCGGATGCTCGCGGATCACCTCCTCGAGGATGTCCCAGACCTCCGGCCGCTCCTTCTCCACCATCCGCTTCGCGGCCTTGATGGTGGACGCCATGCCGTAGAGTTCAAGCTTGTGGTAGATGAACGGCTTGAACAGCTCGAGCGCCATCTTCTTCGGCAGGCCGCACTGGTGGAGCTTCAGCTCCGGCCCGACGACGATGACCGAACGGCCCGAATAGTCGACGCGCTTGCCGAGCAGGTTCTGACGGAACCGGCCCTGCTTGCCCTTCAGCATGTCGCTGATCGACTTCAGCGGGCGCTTGTTGGCGCCGGTGATGACGCGGCCGCGGCGGCCGTTGTCGAACAGCGCGTCGACCGCCTCCTGCAGCATGCGCTTCTCGTTGCGCACGATGATGTCGGGCGCGCGCAGCTCGATCAGCCGCTTCAGGCGGTTGTTGCGGTTGATGACGCGGCGGTACAGGTCGTTGAGATCGCTCGTCGCGAAGCGACCGCCGTCCAGGGGCACAAGGGGCCGCAGCTCCGGCGGGATCACCGGAACGACGTCGAGCACCATCCACTCCGGATGCGAGCCGGACTCCAGGAAGGCGTCGATCAGCTTCAGCCGCTTGACCAGCTTCTTGCGCTTGGCCTCGGAACCGGTCTCGCGCAGCTCCTCACGGACCTGCACCCGCTGCTCCTCCAGGTCCATGCCCGAGAGCATGCCCTTCAGAGCCTCGGCGCCGATCTTGGCGGTGAAGGCGTCCTCGCCGTACTCGTCCTGGGCGCGAAGATACTCGTCCTCGGTGAGGAGCTGGTTCTTCTTCAGCGCGGTCAGGCCGGGCTCGACCACCACGAAGCTCTCGAAGTACAGGACCTTCTCGAGATCCTTCAGCGTCATGTCGACCATCAGGCCGATGCGCGACGGCAGCGACTTCAGGAACCAGATATGCGCCACCGGCGAGGCCAGCTCGATATGGCCCATGCGCTCGCGCCGGACCTTCGACAGCGTGACCTCGACGCCGCACTTCTCGCAGATGATGCCGCGGTACTTCATGCGCTTGTACTTGCCGCACAAGCACTCGTAGTCCTTGATCGGACCGAAGATCCGGGCGCAGAACAGGCCGTCGCGCTCCGGCTTGAAGGTCCGGTAGTTGATCGTCTCGGGCTTCTTGATCTCGCCATAGGACCAGGAGCGGATGCGCTCCGGGCTGGCGATCTGGATCTTGATCTGGTCGAAGCTCTGCGGCGTCGAGACCTGGCCGACGAGATTCATCAACTCGTTCATGTACCTGCTCCCCCGGGGGTAGGGACGGACGTATAGGGTTCAGCGGCGGCCGATCCTGTCGGACCGGCCGCCGGAAACGGATCAGAAGCTGCGCTGCTCGAGCTCGACATTGAGGCCCAGCGACCGCAGCTCCTTCATCAGCACGTTGAAGGATTCGGGGATGCCGGCCTCGAAGTTGTCGTCGCCACGGACGATCGCCTCATAAACCTTGGTGCGGCCGGACACGTCGTCCGACTTCACCGTCAGCATCTCCTGCAGCGTGTACGCCGCGCCGTAGGCCTCGAGCGCCCACACCTCCATTTCGCCGAAGCGCTGGCCGCCGAACTGGGCCTTGCCGCCCAGCGGCTGCTGGGTGACCAGGCTGTACGGGCCGATCGACCGGGCGTGGATCTTGTCGTCCACCAGATGGTGCAGCTTCAGCATGTAGATGTAGCCGACGGTCACCTTGCGGGCGAACTGCTCGCCGGTGCGGCCGTCCTGCAGCGTGACCTGGCCCGAGGAGGCCAGGCCGGCCTTCTCCAGCATGTGGACGATGTCGTCCTCACGGGCGCCGTCGAACACCGGCGTCGCCATCGGCACGCCCTTGCGCAGGTTGCCGGCCATCTCGACCAGCTCGTCGGTGGACATGTCCTGGATGTCCTCCTCGTACTGGCCGCTGCCGTAGACGTCCTGCAGCTTGCCCTGCAGCGCCTTGACCGTCTTGGCGTTGTCCTCGCCGCGCCGGGCCTGGGCCTGGTACTGGTCGACGACCTCGCCGATCTGGCGGCCGATGCCGGCCGCAGCCCAGCCGAGATGGGTCTCCAGGATCTGGCCGACATTCATGCGGCTGGGCACGCCGAGCGGGTTCAGCACCAGGTCGACATGGGTGCCGTCCTCGAGATACGGCATGTCCTCGATCGGCATGATCTTGGACACCACGCCCTTGTTGCCGTGGCGGCCGGCCATCTTGTCGCCGGGCTGCAGCTTGCGCTTCACCGCGACGAAGATCTTGACCATCTTCATCACGCCGGGCGGCAGCTCGTCGCCGCGCTGCAGCTTCTCGACCTTGTTGTCGAACCGCGCCTCGAGAGCCTTCACCTGGTCGTCGAAGTGGCGACCCATGGCTTCGATGTCGGCCATGCGCGCCTCATCGGCGATGGTGATCTGGCGCCACTGGCCGCGGCTGAAGTCCTTCAACTGCGCCTCGCCGATCTCGCCGCCGGTGGCGAAGCCCTTCGGCCCGGAGACCGAGGTCTGCCCCAGCAGCAGCTCCTTGAGGCGGGCGAAGAAGCTGCGCTCCAGGATCGCGCGCTCGCTGTCGCGGTCCTTGGCCAGCCGCTCGATCTCGGCCCGCTCGATCGCCAGCGCACGCTCGTCCTTGTCGACGCCGCGGCGCGAGAACACCCGCACCTCGACGATCGTGCCGGTGACGCCCGGCGGCAGGCGCAGCGAGGTGTCGCGGACGTCGGACGCCTTCTCGCCGAAGATGGCGCGGAGCAGCTTCTCTTCCGGCGTCATCGGGCTTTCGCCCTTCGGCGTGACCTTGCCGACCAGGATGTCGCCCGGCTTCACCTCGGCGCCGATATAGACGATGCCCGCCTCGTCGAGATGGCGCAGCGCCTCTTCACCGACATTCGGGATGTCGCGGGTGATCTCTTCCTGGCCGAGCTTGGTGTCGCGCGCCATCACCTCGAACTCCTCGATGTGGATCGAGGTGAAGACGTCGTCCTTGACGATGCGCTCGGAGATGAGGATCGAGTCCTCGAAGTTGTAGCCGTTCCAGGGCATGAAGGCGACGAGCACGTTGCGGCCGAGCGCGAGCTCGCCGAGCTCGGTCGACGGGCCGTCGGCGATGATGTCGCCCCTGGCCACGCGGTCGCCGACCTTCACCAGCGGACGCTGGGTGATGCAGGTGCTCTGGTTCGAGCGCTGGAACTTCAGCAGGTTGTAGATGTCGACGGTCGACACCGCGCCCTCGGTGTCGGTCACCCGCACCACGACGCGGGTGGCGTCGACCGTGTCGATCACGCCGGCGCGGCGGGCGACGATGGTGACGCCCGAGTCACGGGCGACCGTGCCCTCCATGCCGGTGCCGACCAGCGGCGCGTCGGCGCGCACCAGCGGCACCGCCTGGCGCTGCATGTTCGAGCCCATCAGCGCGCGGTTGGCGTCGTCGTTTTCGAGGAACGGGATCAGCGCCGCGGCCACCGAGACGATCTGCTTCGGCGAGACGTCCACCAGGTCGATCGATTCCGGCTTCGACATGATGTAGTCGCCGCCCTGCCGGCACGACACGAGGTCGCCGATGAAGCGGCCTTCCTCGTCCAGCTCGGCATTCGCCTGGGCGATGGTGTAGCGGCTCTCCTCCATCGCCGAGAGGTAGATGACCTCATTGCTGACCCGGCCGTCGACCATGCGGCGATACGGGCTCTCGATGAAGCCGTACTTGTTCACCCGGGCATAGGTGGCGAGCGAGTTGATCAGGCCGATATTCGGGCCTTCCGGCGTCTCGATCGGGCAGATCCGGCCGTAATGCGTCGGGTGCACGTCGCGCACCTCGAAGCCGGCGCGCTCGCGGGTCAGGCCGCCCGGCCCGAGGGCCGAGAGGCGCCGCTTGTGCGTGATCTCGGACAGCGGGTTGGTCTGGTCCATGAACTGGCTGAGCTGCGAGGAGCCGAAGAACTCCCGCACCGCCGCCGCCGCCGGCTTCGCGTTGATCAGGTCGTGCGGCATGATCGTGTCGATGTCGACCGACGACATGCGCTCGCGGATCGCGCGCTCCATGCGCAGCAGGCCGACGCGGTACTGGTTCTCCATCAGCTCGCCGACCGAGCGGACGCGGCGGTTGCCGAGGTTGTCGATGTCGTCGATCTCGCCGCGGCCGTCCTTCAGATCGACCAGGATCTTCAGGATCGACAGGATGTCGTCCTTGCGCAGCACGCGCAGCTGGTCGTCGGTCTCGAAGCCCAGGCGCGCATTCATCTTCACCCGGCCGACGGCCGAGAGGTCATAGCGCTCCTGGTCGAAGAACAGGCCGTTGAACAGCGCCTCGGCGCTCTCCAGCGTCGGCGGCTCGCCCGGGCGCATGACCCGGTAGATGTCGATCAGCGCGTCCTCGCGGGACGCGTTGCGGTCGATCGCCAGGGTCGAGCGCAGATACGGGCCGACATTGACGTGGTCGATGGCGAGCACGGTCAGGGTGTCGAAACCCTTCTCCTCGAACAGGTCGAGGACGGCCTGGGTGACCTCGTCGCCGGCCTCGAAGAAGACCTCGCCGGTCTGCTCGTCGATCACGTCGCCGGCCAGGTAGCGGCCGGCCAGGTCCTCGGCCGGGACCAGGATCTCGGTGACGCCCTGCTCGGCCAGCTTCTTGATGACGCGCGGCGTCATCTTGGTGTCGGTCTGGGCCACCACCTCGCCCGAGGCGGCGTCGACCAGGTCGGCCGTCAGCTTGACGCCCTTCAGGCGCTCGCCGTCGAAGGCGGTCTTCCAGCCGTCCTTGGCGCGCTTGTAGGCGACGCTGTCGTAGAACCAGCCGAGGATCTCCTCGCGGCTCATGCCCTGCGCCTCATAGGGCTGCAGGCCGCGGCCTTCCTTCGCCCGCGCCTGGCGCAGCGTGGCGGTCTCGGCCGAATCCAGCGCCATCAGCAGGGTCGTGGTCGGCAGCTTGCGGCGGCGGTCGATGCGGACATAGAGGTGGTCCTTGGCGTCGAACTCGAAGTCGAGCCAGGAGCCGCGATAGGGGATCACGCGGGCCGCGAACAGGTACTTGCCCGAGGAATGGGTCTTGCCGCGGTCGTGATCGAAGAACACGCCCGGGCTGCGGTGCATCTGGCTGACGATGACGCGCTCGGTGCCGTTGATGATGAAGGTGCCATTCGCCGTCATGAGCGGCATGTCGCCCATGTAGACGTCCTGCTCCTTGATGTCGCGGATCGAGCGCAGGCCCGTATCCTCCTCGACGTCGAACACGGTCAGGCGCAGCGTCACCTTGAGCGGCGCGGCGAAGGTCATGCCCCGCTGCTGGCACTCCTCGACGTCGTATTTCGGCTCTTCCAGCTCGTACGAAACAAAATCGAGCTCGGCGCGTTCAGAGAAGTCCTTGATCGGGAACACCGACCGGAACACCTCCTGCAGGCCGACCACGGTCCGGGCCGCCGGCTTGACATTCATCTGCAGGAACTGATCGTAGGAGCTGCGCTGCACCTCGATCAGGTTTGGCATTTGGGCGACCTCGGGGATCCGCCCGAAACTCTTGCGGACGCGCTTACGGCCGGTGAAGGTCTGAGCCATGTGAGCCCCTCGTTTCCAACAAATGCCGAACAGGTACGGAACACAAACGCCCGTTCGCGGCCGACCCCGAGGGATCGGCCGCGCCCGGACTACAACGACAAAACAGCCTGAAGTGCCACGCGGGTCTTACTTGACGTCGACCTTGGCGCCGGCCTCTTCCAGCTGCTTCCTGATCTTGGCGGCCTCGTCCTTCGACACGCCTTCCTTGACAGGCTTCGGCGCGCCTTCGACGAGGTCCTTGGCCTCCTTGAGGCCGAGTCCGGTGATCGCACGGACCTCCTTGATCACGTTGATCTTCTTGTCGCCGGCCTCGGTGAGGATGACGTTGAACTCAGTCTGCTCCTCGACCGGAGCAGCGGCAGCAGCCGCGCCCGGAGCCGCGGCAACCGCGACCGGAGCGGCGGCGGAAACGCCCCACTTCTCCTCGAGCAGCTTCGAGAGCTCAGCGGCCTCGAGGACCGTCAGGCTCGACAGATCGTCGACGAGCTTTGCAAGATCAGCCATTTTGGTCTCCTAAACTTGGGTCTTCTGGGTACGGTTTCAACAGGTGCGGCGCTACGCCGCCTCGTCCTTCTTGGCATAGGCCCCGATGACCCGGGCGAGCTGCCCGGCCGGCGCCTGCAGAACACCGGCGATACGGGTCGCCGGGGTCTGGATCATGCCCACCAGCTTCGCCCGCAGCTCGTCGAGCGACGGCAGCGAGGCGAGAGCCTCGACACCCTTCTGATCGAGCAGCTGAGAACCGAGACCGCCGCCGATGATCTGCAGCTTCTCGTTCTTCTTGGCGTAATCGACCGCCACCTTCGCCGCCGCGACCGCGTCCTGGGAGAACGCGATGGCGGTCGGGCCGGTGAACAGGTCGGCCAGATGCTCGAACTGGGTGCCCTGAAGGGCGATGCGGGCGAGCCGGTTCTTGGTCACGCGGAACGAGGCCCCCGCCGCGAGCATTTGACGCCGGAGATCGGTCGACTCGGCCACCGTCATCCCGCCTTGGCGGGTGACGACGACCGTGTACGCCGTCCGGAACGACTCCTGCAGCGCGGCGATCTTCTCGGTCTTTTGTGTACGGTTCACGGATCGCCTCCGTTGTCGGGATCCCGCCCCGGCCGAAGCCGGAAAGGGACCCCAGTCCACACTGAACCGGTCCTTGGGCCCACCCTCGACCTGAGGTTGGGCCCGGTGCCGATCCGCTCTCCTGTCCCAGAAGTCCAAGCCCCGCACGACGCCCGGACCGAGGTCCGGCCGCCGCCGTTGATTGGGTTCGACTCCCGTCTATGCAGGTGGGTTTTAAGCGCCTTGCGACGCCCCTGCAGTCTCGGACAGGTTCGGGCAGGGCCGCGGCCCCACCCTGTCCGCCGCCCGTTGCCGGGCAGCGTATTCCTTTAGGCGCCGGCGCCTTCGTGCAGCTTCGCCAGGTCCAGCTTGTAGCCGGGGCCCATGGTCGAGGTGACGGTCACCTTCTTCAGATAGGTGCCCTTCGCCCCGGCCGGCTTGGCGCGCTGGATCGCCTCGACGAAGGCGCGGATGTTGCCGACCAGCGCCTCGTCCGTGAAGCTGGCCTTGCCGACGCCGGCATGGACGATGCCCGCCTTCTCGGCCCGGAACTCCACGGCGCCGCCCTTGGCGGCCTTGACCGCGGCGACGACGTCGGGGGTGACGGTGCCGAGCTTCGGGTTCGGCATCAGGCCGCGGGGGCCGAGCACCTTACCGAGGCGACCGACCACGCCCATCATGTCCGGGGTGGCGATGCAGCGGTCGAAGTCCATCCGACCCTCGAGGATCTCCTTGGCGAGATCGTCGGCGCCGACAATGTCGGCCCCGGCGGCCAGGGCCTGATCGGCCTTCTCGGCCCGGGCGAACACCAGGACGCGGACGGTCTTGCCGGTGCCGTTCGGCAGCTGGACGACGCCGCGGACCATCTGGTCGGCGTGGCGCGGGTCGACACCGAGATTCATCGCGATCTCGACGGTCTCGTCGAACTTCGCCGTGGCCGACGCCTTCAGCATCTTGACGGCCTGGGCCAGCTCATAGGTCGCCTCGGGGTTCAGCCCCTTGGTCGCGGCGCGCGTGCGCTTGGAAATCTTGGCCATGCCGATTACTCCACCACCTCGATGCCCATGGACCGGGCCGAGCCCTTGATCATCTGGGCAGCGGCGTCGACGTCGTTCGCATTGAGATCCTTCATCTTGATCTCGGCGATCTCGCGGATCTGCTTCATCGTGATCTTGCCGACATTGGCGCCCTTGCCGGGCGTCTGGCTGCCCTTGGCGAGGCCTGCGGCCTTCTTGATGAAGTAGGTGTTCGGCGGCGTCTTGGTGATGAAGGTGAAGGTCCGATCGCCATAGGCCGTGATCACGACCGGGATCGGCATCCCCTTCTCCAGGTTCTGCGTCTGGGCGTTGAACGCCTTGCAGAACTCCATGATGTTCAGACCGCGCTGACCCAGCGCCGGACCGATCGGCGGCGACGGGTTGGCGGCGCCCGCGGGCACCTGCAGCTTGATCTGTCCTACGACCTTCTTTGCCATCTCATATCCCTCAACAACTGATCCCTCCGGTGGAACCGGAGGGATTGGGAAGCGCGGTCACGACCCCCGGAGGACTTCCCGGGAGGGTCTCCCGCGCCGCTTCCCCGCGCCCTGGAGCGCGAGGTATCCGGCGACGATCAGCGGACCGTCACGAAACTTTCTCGACCTGCGTGTACTCTAGCTCCACCGGAGTGGCACGACCGAAGATCGAAACCGCGACCTTGAGCCGCGAGCGCTCCTCGTCCACCTCTTCCACCACGCCGTTGAAGCTGGTGAAGGGACCGTCGGCCACGCGCACCGTCTCGCCGATCTCGAAGGTGATGGACGGCTTCGGCCGCTCAACGCCTTCCTGGACCTGCTGCATGATCCGCATCGCCTCGGTCTCGCTGATCGGGATCGGCTTGTTGCCGGACCCGAGGAAGCCGGTGACCTTCGGCGTGTTCTTGACCAGATGCCAGGCCCGGTCGGACAGCTCCATCTTCAGCAGCACATAGCCCGGGAAGAACTTGCGCTCGGTGTTGACCTTCTGCCCGCGGCGGATCTCGACGACCTCCTCGGTCGGCACGACGATCTGCTCGAAATGATCGGTCAGGCCCTTCTGGTCGGCCTGCTCGCGGATCGACTCCGCGACCTTCTTCTCGAAATTCGAATAGACGTGCAGCACGTACCAACGCATCGCCATGGGTCAGCCCCCCATGCCGATGACGGACGTCACCGCCCAGCCGGCGACCCAGTCGACCAGCAGGAAGAAGATCGACATGAGGGTGACGAACACGAACACCATGCCGGTGGTGATCGCGGTCTCCTTCCGTGTCGGCCAGGTGACCTTCGCGGTCTCCTGCCGGACCTGCCTGAAGAACTGGACGGGGCTGGTCTTGGCCATGTCTACCAATCAAATCGTCGGACGTCGAAACGCCGATCGGGCGGGCGTGGCAGGAGTGGAGGGTCTCGAACCCCCAGCCTTCGGTTTTGGAGACCGACGCTCTACCAATTGAGCTACACTCCTCCGGGGACCGCCCTGCCTTCAGGAACACGACGAGGCACGCTCGCCGCCCTGACCGCGGAGCGAACGGTCTTCTAGCGGAAGCGTCCGGCAGAATCAACACCTGTTCGGGGACCCCGTCGGATTTCTCTCAGGCCGCCCGCTCCGCCCCGTTTCCGGCACCGGCGGCGATCTCCAGGAACAGCCGGTGCACCCGACGGTCCGTCGACAGCTCGGGGTGGAAGGTCGCGGCCAGCAGCCGGCCCTGGCGCACCAGCACCGGGTGGCCGCCCCGCTCCGCCAGCACCTCGACGCCGGGGCCGATTTCGGCAATGCGTGGCGCCCGGATGTACACCGTCTCGAGCGGCCCGCCGGGCAGCGCGGTCGGGGTCTCCAGGATCGCCGAATCGACCTGTCTTCCATAGGCGTTGCGCTCGACCGTGGCGTCGAGCACGCCGAGGCTCTCCTGCTCCGGCCGCAGCACCCGGCGGGCCAGCATGATGCAGCCGGCGCAGGTGCCGAACACCGGCATCGCCCGGGCGAAGCTCTGCAGCGCCTCGAAAAGGCCGTCGTGGGCCGCCAGCTTGAGCAGCGCGCTCGACTCGCCGCCCGGGATCACCAGCCCGGCCAGGCCGGCCAGATGGGCCGGCAGGCGCACCGGGACGGCCTCCGCCCCGGCCTCGCCCAGCGCGCTTGCATGGGCCTCGAAGTCGCCCTGCAGAGCCAGCACGCCGATGCGCGGCGCGTCGGCGACCCCACCCTGGCCGCTCACCATCCGCGGGTCTGCAGCATCTGGGCGGGGTCGAGCGCCGCCACCGCCAGGCCCTTCATCGCGCCCTGGCACTCGGCGCTGGCCTCGGCCAGGATTTCCGCGTCCTCGAAATGGGTGGTGGCGCGGACGATGGCGCGGGCGCGGCGCTCCGCCTCCTCCGGCTCGGCGAAGCTCTGCGAGTCCTGCATGAAGATGCCGGAGCCGACGAACACCGCCTCGGCCCCCAGCTGCCGCACCAGCGCGGCGTCGGCCGGGGTGGCGATGCCGCCGGCGGAAAAATTCGGCACCGGCAGCCGGCCGGTCTCGGCCACCAGCCGCACCAGCTCATAGGGTGCGCCCAGCTCCTTGGCGGCGGCGTACAGCTCCTCCGGCCGCAGCACGGTCAGGCCACGAATGTCCCGGCCGATCTGGCGCAGATGCTGCACGGCATGGACCACGTCGCCGGTACCGGCCTCGCCCTTGGTGCGGATCATGGCCGCGCCCTCGGCGATCCGGCGCAGCGCCTCGCCCAGGTTGCGGGCGCCGCAGACGAAGGGGGTGACGAAGGCCTGCTTGTCGACGTGATGCGCCTCGTCCGCCGGGGTCAGCACCTCGGATTCGTCGATGAAGTCGACACCGAGCGACTGCAGCACCTGGGCCTCGGCGAAATGGCCGATGCGACACTTGGCCATCACCGGGATCGACACGGTGCCCATGATCTCGCGGATCTTGACGGGCGAGGCCATGCGGGCGACGCCGCCCTCGGCCCGGATCTGTGCCGGCACCCGTTCCAGCGCCATCACCGCGACGGCGCCGGCGCGCTCGGCGATCTCGGCCTGGCGCGCATCGGTGACGTCCATGATGACGCCGCCCTTCAGCATCTCGGCCAAGCCGGTCTTCAGGCGCAGGGCCTGGGGGGAATGGGATCCGTTGGTGCCGTTGGCGGTCATGAGCTGTCTCCGTAAGAACTGGCGGAAACGCTAGGCCTCCGGCAGTGGTCGGAGAAGATCCACCGAACCGGCAATGTCATGGAGCCAGTTCACCCGCGGCCGGACCGGGCTTTTCAGGCAGTGGATTCGGATTTCTTCGGAAACGAT
This sequence comes from Mycobacterium sp. KBS0706, assembly GCF_005938675.2. Lineage (GTDB taxonomy): Bacteria > Pseudomonadota > Alphaproteobacteria > DSM-16000 > Inquilinaceae > Inquilinus. Next base: position 32,834 of record NZ_VCCH02000033.1, on the reverse strand, counting down.
GGGTCCAGTCAGGCTACGCCGCCGCGGCGGAAGGACTGCACCACCTCGCGCAACAGGGCGACGCCCTGGCGGATGTCCGGCTCCTCCACCGCGGCATAGCCCATCAGGAAGCCGGCACCGCCCTCGGTCCCCGCCATTCCGGTCTCGGCCGGGACGATGCCGACCGAGCGCAGCGCCGCCGCCTCGGCGACGCTGCCGGCCAGGGCGGCCGGGATATCGCGGAAGCGGACCACCAGATGCAGCCCGGCCTTCGCCCCCTCGATCGCCACCGCCGGGCCGAAGGCGGCCTTCAACGCCGCCACCAGGACGTCGCGGCGGTGCTGGTTGCGCCGGCGAGTGCGGCGGATATGGCGCTCGAAATGGCCGTCGCGGATGAGATGGGCGAACACCGCCTGGTCGAGCGAGGCGGTGTGCCGGTCGGTCAGCTGCTTGGCCCGCAGGAACGGCTCCACCAGCTCCGGCGGCAGCACCATGTAGCCGAGGCGCAGGCCGGGGGAGAGCACCTTGGAGACGGTGCCGGAATAGATCACCAGTCCGGCGCGGTCGAGCGCCTGCAGCGATTCGACCGGCCGGCCCTCGTAGCGGTACTCGCTGTCGTAATCGTCCTCGAACACATAGGTGCCGCCGCGTTCGGCCCAGTCCAGCAGGGCCAGGCGGCGGGCGGCCGGCATCACCCCCCCGGTCGGGAACTGGTGGCCGGGCGTGACATGGGCGAGCCGCGCTCCGGCCTCGAGCGGCGGCAGCCATGCGGTGTCGAGCCCGTCGGCGTCGACCGGCACCGGCAGCAGCCGGGCGCCGATCGCCTCCACCGCCAGGCGGGCGCCGCTGTAGCCCGGATCCTCGACCACCACCGTGTCGCCGGGATCGACCAGAACGCGCAAGGCCAGGTCGACCGCCTGCTGCGAGCCGTTGACGATCAGGATCTGCTCCGGCCGCGCCCGCACCGCCCGGGCCCGCGCCAGATAGTCGGACAGCGCGGCGCGCAGCTCCGGCAACCCTTGCGGGTTCTCGTAGAGATAGGGCTTGCCGGCGCGGCGCCGGATCTCGCGCAGCAGCAGCCGGCGCCAGATGTCGGCCGGGAAGTCGGCGGCGCTGACGGTGCCGTAGTGGAAGCTGTAGCGCAGGCCGCCGCGGCGGGTGAGGCTGTCGATGTCGAGTCCGCGCAGCCTTTCACTGTAGCGCGACAGCCGCGGCGCGCGCGGCGCCTCGGCCGGGGTCATGGCGGGGCGGGGCACGGGCCCGGCAGGCAGGGCCGCGCCGACGAAGGTGCCGGCGCCCGGCCGGCTCTCGAGATAGCCCTCGGCCAGCAGCTGCTCATAGGCCTGCAGCACGGTGTTGCGCGCGATCGCGAACTGGTCGGCCAGCGCACGGGAGGACGGCAGCCGGGTGCCCGGCGCCGCATCGCCGCTCAGGATCGACGCCTTGAGCTGGTCGTAGATCTGGGTCTGCAGCGGCGTGTCGCGGTCGAGGCGGATCAGCATGGCGTCATCTTAGGCCTTGCCCGAGACGACGAAAGGGCGGGGAGATCCCCCGCCCTTCCGCATTGTCGCAACCGGATGCCGCAGGCGCGGCGTCCGAATTACGCGATGATCTTGGCGACGACGCCGGCGCCGACGGTGCGGCCGCCTTCGCGGATGGCGAAGCGCAGGCCCTCATCCATGGCGATCGGCGCGATCAGCTTGACCGTCATCGAGATGTTGTCGCCCGGCATCACCATCTCGGTGCCCTCCGGCAGCGACACCACGCCGGTCACATCCGTCGTCCGGAAGTAGAACTGCGGACGGTAGTTGGTGAAGAACGGTGTGTGACGGCCGCCCTCTTCCTTCGTCAGGATGTACGCCTCGGCCGTGAACTCGGTGTGCGGCGTGATCGAGCCCGGCTTGGCCAGAACCTGGCCGCGCTCGACGTCCTCGCGCTTGGTGCCGCGCAGCAGCGCCCCGATGTTGTCGCCCGCCTGGCCCTGGTCCAAGAGCTTGCGGAACATCTCGACGCCGGTGCAGGTCGTCTTCTGCGTCGCACGGATGCCGACGATCTCGATTTCCTCGCCGACCTTCACGATGCCGCGCTCGACACGGCCCGTCACCACCGTGCCGCGACCCGAGATCGAGAACACGTCCTCGATCGGCATCAGGAACGGGCGGTCCATCGGACGCTCCGGCTGCGGGATGTAGCTGTCGACCTTCGACATCAGCTCCAGGATCGCGTCGTGACCCAGCTTCTTGTCGCCGTCCTCCAGCGCCACCAGCGCCGAGCCCGGGATGATCGGAATGTCGTCCCCAGGGAAGTCGTACGAGCTCAGCAGCTCGCGGACCTCGAGCTCCACCAGCTCCAAGAGCTCCGGATCGTCGACCATGTCGACCTTGTTCAGGAACACCACCAGCGCCGGAACGCCGACCTGACGCGCCAAGAGGATGTGCTCGCGGGTCTGCGGCATCGGGCCGTCGGCCGCCGACACCACCAGGATCGCCCCGTCCATCTGCGCCGCGCCCGTGATCATGTTCTTCACGTAGTCGGCATGGCCCGGACAGTCCACATGCGCGTAGTGACGGTTCGCCGTCTCATACTCCACATGCGCCGTCGAGATCGTGATACCGCGCGCCTTCTCTTCCGGCGCCTTGTCGATCTGGTCGTACGCCGTGAACGTCGCCCCGCCCGTCTCCGCCAGCACCTTCGTGATCGCCGCCGTCAGCGACGTCTTGCCATGGTCCACGTGACCAATCGTGCCGATGTTGCAGTGCGGCTTCGTCCGCTCAAACTTCGACTTCGCCATTCTCTCGAAACCCTAATCGTTCGCGGTTGGGACCTGTGTGTCCCAGGACTGGAGCGGGTGAAGGGAATCGAACCCTCGTATTCAGCTTGGAAGGCTGCTGCTCTACCATTGAGCTACACCCGCCCGGAGTCCGGGACGCGCCATGTCCTCGACCGTGACTCGAAGCCAAGCGGGCTTTGGTGGAGGGGGCTGGATTCGAACCAGCGTACGCTATGCGGGCAGATTTACAGTCTGCTGCCTTTAACCACTCGGCCACCCCTCCAAAGGGCTTCGCCGCACGGCTCGGCGAATGGCGGGGCGGAATATCGACATCCCTGCGCGGAAGTCAAGCATGCGTGATGCGAAAATCGCAATCTTGACCCCGCCCGCCCCACAGCGCACAGGACGGCGATGACCCGCACACCTCAGAACCGCCCGCCCCGCCCCGCGACCTCTCATGGCCCGCGGTCCAATTCCCATCAGGGCCAGCGCCCGGATCAGCGCGGCCCCGGCGGCCGCGCGCCGGACGGCCGCCCGCCGGCGCGCGAGCCCGACCGCTACCTCTACGGCGTGCACGCCGCCGTCGCCGCGATCCTGAATCCGGAGCGGGTGGTCACCCGGGTGCAGTGCACCGAGGCCGGCCTCGCGAATCTGTCCGACGCCCTGGCGCAGGCGGCCGAGGCCGGGATCGACCGGCCGGCGCCGGAGATCGTCGACCGCGCCCTGATGGACCGCTTCCTCAAGGGCGCCGTGCACCAGGGTATCGCGCTGGAGATCAAGCCCCTGGAGGCGCCGGACATCGACGATCTCGGCCGCGAGGCGGAGCTGCGCGACGGGACGCAGGGGCGCAGCGTGGTGGTGGTGCTGGACCAGGTGACCGATCCGCACAACATCGGCGCCATCCTGCGCTCGGCCGCGGCCTTCGGCGCGCTCGCCGTCATCGTCACCGACCGCAACACGCCGGAGGTCACCGGGGTGATGGCCAAGGCGGCGTCGGGCGCGGTCGAGCACGTGGCCCTGACCCGGGTGAAGAACCTGGCCCGGGCTCTCGAATCGCTCGGCGAGCTGGGCTTCCGCCGGATCGGCCTGGCCGAGGAGGGCGAGACGACCCTGGCCGAGGCGATGCAGGGCGACCGGGTGGCGCTGGTGCTGGGCGCGGAAGGCGAGGGCTTGCGCCATCTGACCCGCGAAACCTGCGACGTGCTGGCCAAGCTGCCGACCCAGGGCCCGGTCGGCAGCCTCAATGTCTCCAACGCTGCTGCGATCGCGCTGTACGAGGCGGCAAGGGGTTAGGTCGATCGGAACAAAAGGGTGGGCGGACCGATGGATGACCTCGTCCTGGCTGCGATCCGGCGCCGGATCGCAGCGAAGATACCGGATCTCGACAGGTCCGCGCCGGCGCGATTGCAACCAGCCGATCCGCACGACGTTGCCGACGACGAAAGACAGCTCGGCTTCCCCCTCCCGCCGCTGCTGAAGCGCATCTATTCGGAGCTCGCGAACGGAGGCTTCGGGCCGGGCTACGGGCTGATCGGCCTGACCAACGGCATCCCGGACGACACCGGCAAGACCGGACCGGCCATCTACAGGATGTTCCGTGACGGTGATCCCGAAGATCCCCGCTGGACTTGGCCGGAGGGACTCCTGCCGATCTGCCACTGGGGTTGCGCCATTCTGTCGTGTATCGACTGTGCGGATCCGAACTTCCGCATGCGGATCTTCGATCCCAATGAACACCGTGACGAAGATTGGGCCGACGCCTTCTTCGAGGAATCCCCCAGTTTTGAAGAATGGATCGGAGCGTGGGCTTCAGGCGTCGATCTGTGGACGCTGATGTACGGCGAAGAGGGGCATATCACCCGGCTTTTGGCCGCCCGGAAACCGATCTCCTGAAATGCCAAGCGTGGCAGCGCCACGCGTAGCCGAAGGGCGAAGCGTGGGCGAATCAGGTCAACCTCTTCTTCGTAAAAGCCCTGCCGGAATGCGATTTGAGGTACTTCTCGAACGCCAACGCTTTCAGCTTGTCCGGAAAAGCGCAATACCAGACCAGCTCCCATGGCATAAACTTGGCCGTATGGGTCGATTTGCCCGCGTTGTGATCGGCTATTCGCTGTCTCAGATCAGCGGAGGCGCCAACGTACTCCTGGTCGGGAGAAGCGATGCTCCGGATGATGTAGACATACCACACGGCGCCAGTCCGTCTTCGCTTCCGCTGCGCTCCAGCTACGCCGGACACTGCTTCGCCCTAACGGTTTCGGCGTGGCTGCGCCACGCGAAGCCCGTAAGGGCGAAGCGTGGTGGGCCCGGCAGGATTCGAACCTGCGACAACACCGTTATGAGCGGCGGGTTCTAACCGCTGAACTACAGGCCCGTCCGGCGCCCCTTCTAGCAAGCGGCGCCGGCGCGGGGAAGCCGGTTGCGGCGCCCGGCCGGGTGGGGATGGGCCGGGCGCCGCAGACCGCGGCTACTGCGCCTTCTGGCCGCCGGCCATCATCTGCTTGACGATGCCGACGATGACCATCAGCACGCCGCCGCCGACGCCACCGCCAACGACCTGGCCGATGATCGAGCCGATGTCGAGGCTGCCGCTGGCGGCCGCCGCGCCCAAGCTGGGGATGATCGCCGACAGGATCTGGCCGCCGATACCGCCGCCGACGATGCCGACGACCGAGTTCCAGAGGGTGCCGAGGTTGTATTGCTTGAGGGCGGCGCCGGCCACATTGCCGCCGACCGCACCCGCCACGAGCTGGATGATCAGGGTCACGATGTCCATCGGATCTCCTTCCGATCCATGGAGCGCCGTCGGACGGTGCGGCGCATAAGCAACCGATTCGCCGAATCATCGGCACCGCACAAATAATAATGCGCCTCGAGCCGCCTCGTCTCAAGAGCCATTTGGGAACGGACGGAGACCGTCTCGCTGCAACGAAGAACCCGCCGTGTCGTCAGCGGGCAATTTCAGCGATTCTATTGTCGGATTTACACCCTCGTTACGGATCCGGATGGGATCGGTTCGGACTCGGGACGGAAGTCCATAGCCGGGTCGGATGAGGAATAAAATACACCTGGATTCTGATATATATCAAATAACACAAACGAATTGGATTGATATTTCCAGCTTCCCCCCAAATCTTCGTCCTATTGCCGCCCAACCAGAGACCGTCGCCATGCGCACCCGCTTCCTCGGATCCCTCGTCGCCGCCGCGACGCTGCTCGCCCTCGGCGCCCCGGCCCGGGCGGAGACCACAACGCTGCGGATCGCGCAGCAATTCGGCATCTCCTACCTGCCGATGATCGTGGCCAAGCAGCAGAAGCTGATCGAGGCGGCGGCCACCGAGGCCGGGCTGCCGGCGCCGGAGATCGAGTGGATCCAGGTCAGCGGCGGCGCGGCCATGAACGAGGCGCTGCTGTCCGGCAGCCTGGACGTCGCCGCGGCCGGGGCGCCGCCGGCGATCACGCTGTGGGCCAAGACGCGTGGGTCGATCGACGTCAAGGGCATCGCCGCGCTGGGGTCGATGCCGATCTACCTGACCACCACCAATCCGCAGGTGACGTCGCTGGCCGACTTCACCGACCAGGACCGGATCGCGCTGCCGGCGGTCAAGGTCGGCTTCCAGGCGGTGGTGCTGCAGATGGCGGCGGCCCAGGCCTTCGGCGCGGACCAGGCGACCAGGCTGGACGACCTGACCGTCAGCATGGCGCATCCGGACGCGACCGCGGCCCTCTTGTCCGGCAGCGCGGAGGTCACCGCCAATTTCGGCGCCCCGCCGTTCCAGAACCAGCAGCTGCAGGATCCGAAGATCCACCGGGTGCTGAGCAGCTACGACGTGCTGGGCGGCCGGCACACCTTCAACGTGGTCTACGCCACCGGCGCCTTCTACGCCGAGAACCCGAAGACGGTGGCGGCGATCGTCACCGCGCTGGACCGCGCCGACCAGTTCATCCAGGCCCATCCGGCCGAGGCCGCCAAGCTGTACATCGCGGCGGAATCCTCGAAGCTGCCCGAACCCTTCGTCGAGGCGCTGATCACTGCCGCCGACACGCGCTACACCGTGGCGCCCGAGAACATCCTGAAATTCGTCGAGTTCCAGCACCGCATCGGCCAGATCGCGACCACCACGGCGGATTGGCGCGACCTGTTCTTCCCGCCGTTGCACGACCGGCAGGGCAGCTGAGATGGCGGCCCCTGCCCTCGCCCTGACTCCTGAGACGATTGCAGTACCGGCGCTGCAAGTGGAGGGCGTCACCCTGTCCTATGCCGTCGACGGCCGAAGGGTGACGGCGGTCGAGGATGTCAGCCTGGACATCCGCCGCGGCGAGCGGCTGGTGCTGCTGGGCCCGTCCGGCTGCGGCAAGTCGAGCCTGCTGAAGAGCATCGGCGGCTTCCTGCCGCCCGCCGCCGGCCGGGTGCTGCTGGACGGGCGGCCGGTGTCGCGCCCCGGCCCCGACCGGATGATGGTGCTGCAGGATTTCGAGCAGTTGCTGCCCTGGCTGACGGTGCGGCGCAACCTGGTCGCAGCCCTGGCCTGGGCAAGGCGCACCCGGCGGGCCGAGGCCGAGTCCATCGCCGATGACATGCTGCAGCGCGTCGGCCTGGCCCGCGTCGCCGACCAGTATCCGAACACCTTGTCAGGCGGCATGAAGCAGCGCGTCGCCATCGCCCGCGCCTTGGCGCTGCGGCCCGAGGTGCTGCTGATGGACGAGCCCTTCGCCGCGCTGGACGCGATGACCCGGCGCCGGATGCAGGAGGAGCTGCTGGCGCTGTGCGAGGACACCGGCGTCACCACCATCTTCGTCACCCATGCGATCGACGAGGCGATCGTGATCGGCAGCCGGATCGTGGTGATGACCGCGCATCCCGGCCGGATCCGCGCCGTGATCGACCTGCCGGGCGGCCGCGGGCCGGACCGGGGCGACCCGGCCTTCGCTGCGCTGGAGGCCCGGATCGGCGGGCTGATCGCCGACCAGATCGGGTCGACGGAGACGGCCGATGGTTGATTATCAGGGCTTGCTGCAGGCCGGGTCGCCGTTGCGCCCGGCCAAGGCCGAAACGCCCGTACGGCGCTGGATCGGCACGGGAGGCTGGCGCCGCCTGCTGATCCTGGCGGCGCTGGCGGCGGTGTGGGAGGTCGCGGCGCGCATCGTCGGCAGCCCGCTGCTGCTACCCGGCTTCCTGACCACCCTCGCCGCCTTCGGACAGGGCGTGGCCAGCGGCGAGCTGCCGCTGCGCACCCTGGCCTCGCTGCAGGTGCTGGTGGCGGGCTACGCCATCGGCGTGGTCGCGGCGGCGATCCTGGCCGGGCTGGCCACCGCCAGCCGGCTGGGCGCCGAGCTGCTGTCGACCCTGACCGCGATGTTCAACCCGCTGCCGGCCATCGCCCTGCTGCCGATCGCGCTCCTGTGGTTCGGCCTGGGCACGCCCAGCCTGCTGTTCGTGATCGTTCATTCGGTGCTGTGGCCGCTTGCCCTGGCCGCCCATGCGGGCTTCCGGGCCGTGCCGCGGCCGCTGGCGATGGTCGGGCAGAATCTCGGCCTGAGCGGCGCCGCCTATGTCGCCCGCATCCTGGTGCCGGCCGCCTTCCCGGCGATCCTGGCCGGGCTGAAGATCGGCTGGGCCTTCGCCTGGCGCACCCTGATCGCCGCCGAGCTGGTGTTCGGCGTGTCCTCCCGCTCCGGCGGGCTGGGCTGGTTCATCTATGTCAACCGCAACCAGCTGGAGACGGCGAACGTCTTCGCCGGCCTCTTGGCCATCATCCTGATCGGCCTCCTGGTCGAAAGCCTCTTGTTCCGCACCCTGTCCCGGCTCACCGTCGAGCGCTGGGGCACGCAGAACCCCTGAGATCACGGAACGGAAACGCCGCCATGTCCTTCACCACCCGTCCGCTGTCCGAGCTGCTGGGCGTCGAGATCTCCGGGCTCGACCTCGCCACCCCGCCGGACGACGCCACCTTCGCCCGGGTCAAATCGTTGTTCGAGAGCCATTCGGTGGCGGTGTTCCGCGACCAGCGGTTCACGCCGGAGCAGCATATCGACTTCAGCCGCCGCTTCGGTGAGCTGGAGATCCATGTGCAGCACCATTTCCATCTGGCCGGGCATCCGGAGATCCTGATCGTCTCGAACGAGATGCGGGACGGCAAGCCGCTGGGCCTGGCCGATGCCGGGCGCTACTGGCATTCCGACCTGTCCTACAAGGCGGAGCCGAGCCTGGGGTCGCTGCTGCACGCCCAGACCCTGCCGCCGGTCGAGGGCGACACGCTGTTCGTCAGCATGGCCGCGGCCTATGACGCGCTGGACGACGCGACCAAGGCCCAGATCGAGGGCCTCACGGCCGTGCACGACTACAGCGCCCGCAACGTGGCGCAGCAGGCCAAGAGCGCGCTGCGGCCGGGGCTCACGGCGGACCAGGCCAGGACGGTGCCGCCGGTGACCCATCCGGTGGTGCGGATCCACCCGGCGACCGGCCGCAAGGCCCTGTTCGTCAATGAGGGCTTCACCACCCATGTCAACGAGCTGGAGCGGCCGCAGAGCGACGCGCTGCTGCGCCGGCTGTTCGCGCACATGACCCAGCCGCAGTTCCAATACCGGCACCGCTGGCAGGCGCACGACCTGGTGTTCTGGGACAACCGCGCCACCATCCACCTGGCCACCGGCTGCCCGCCGCACCTGGCCCGCACCCTGTACCGCACCACAGTGAAGGGCGACCGGCCGATCGGGCCGCAGGACCGGGCGGCGGCCTGAGACGGCTGCGCCGTCCCCATCGCAGGACGGGGACGGCGCGCCTGGGACGCTCACGCCGGCTGAAGTTGCGGGCTCCGCCGCGACGGCAAAGGCGGGAAGGCCAGCGCGATGGCGACGGCACCGAGCCCGACCGCGAACGACCCGAGATAGAGCCAGTGATAGGCGGCGAAGGTGTCGAATACCCAGCCGCCGGCCCAGGGGCCCAGCGCCATGCCGATGCTCGACGCCATGGTCACGGCGCCGAACACCGTGCCCATCGCGGCCTGGCCGAAATACTCGCGCGCCAGCACGGCATAGAGAGGCATCACGCCGCCATAGGCGGTGCCGAAGATCATGGCCAGCAGGTAGAACTCGCCGAGATTGGCGACGAAGAGATAGGCGCCGATCACCACCGCCTGCACCAGCAGCCCGGCCACCAGCACGCGCTTGACGCCGAGGCGGTCGGCCAGGATTCCGAGCAGCAGACGCCCGCCCAGCCCGGCCAGCCCCTCGACGCTGTAGATGGTGACGGCGGCCAGGGGGGCGACGCCGCAGGTGATGGCGTAGCTGACCATGTGAAAGATCGGCCCGGAATGGGCGGCGCAGCACAGGAAGAAGGTCGCCGCCAGGATCGCGAATTGCGGCGTGCGGAAGGCACTCGCCGCCGACATGTCGCCGATCTCGCCGGATGGCGCCGGAGCCTCGGCGGCGCCGGCCGCAACCGGCGACCGGCGGACCAGCAGCCCGGCCGGCAGCAGCAGCACCCAGGCGGCGATGCCGATGACCATCATCGCCGTCCGCCAGCCATAATCCGCCACCAGCCAGGCGGCGAAGGGCGAGACCGTCATCGGCGCCACGCCGATGCCCGCCGACACCAGCGAGACTGCCAGGGCGCGATTGGTGCTGAACCAGGCGGTGGCGGCGGCCACCATCGGCGCGAAGAAGGACCCGGCCGCGAGCCCGACGAGCGTGCCGTAGATCAGTTGGAAGGTGGCGAGCGTGGTGCTCCGGCTGGCCAGGACCAGGGCCAGGCCCAGCAGCGCCGCACCGCTGAGCACCACGATCCGGGGGCCGATGCGGTCGCTGATCGCGCCCCAGGCGAAGCCGGCGGCGCCCATGACCAGGAAATTGAGGGTCATGGCGCTGGAGATCCCGGCGCGGCTCCAGCCGGTGTCGGCCGACATCGGCTGCAGGAAGATCGCCAGCGAGAACATCGCGCCGATGCCGACGCAGGTCATCAGCGCACCGACACCGATGATGACCCAGCGATAGGGATTGTCCGTCCGCGGCTGTGACATGGAGGCCTCTTCCGCATGGCGCCGGCGCATCGCGGAGGGGACCATCCCGCCCCGGAGCGCCGGCTCTCATGTTGAAGACGAACGGACTGGCCGGAAATCGACGTCCCGGCCGAAAAAATTTTACCTCCTGGTAAAGCGTTCTCCGCCCTCAGCCCTCCAGCCGGGCATAGGACGCGGCCGTCGCCTTGGCGCCCTGGTGGTACAGGGCGTCGAGGGCGCGGGTCACCGCGGCGCGGAACTGCGGGTGCCCCGGCAGGTCGTCGCCGAACACCGCGCGCACGCCGAGCAGTGCCGGCGCCAGGCGGTCGGCCACCGGCCCGGCCTGGCGCGCGATCGCGGCGAGGTCGGCGGCCAACGGGTCGCGGACGTCGATCGGCTTGCCGGCCTCGTCGGTGCCGGCGACGTAGCGCATCCAGGCGGCGACGCCGAGGGCGTGGCGGTCGACCGGCAGGCCGCGCGCCAGCCGGTCGCGGACGGTGCCCAGCAGCCGCTGCGGCAGCTTCTGCGTCCCATCCATGGCGATCTGCCAGGTGCGATGCTTCAAAGCCGTGTTGCGGAAGCGGTCGATCAGCGAGCGCTTGTAGCCCGCGACATCGGCACCGGGCGGCAAGGTCAGGGTCGGGGTGGAATCGTCCATCAGCGCCTCGACGAAGGCGGCGATGCCCGGCTCCGCCATCGCCGCCGCCACCGTCTCGCAGCCGGAGAGATAGCCGAGATAGGCGAGCGAGGAGTGGCTGCCGTTGAGCAGCCGCAGCTTCATCGTCTCATAGGGCGCGACCTCCGACACCAGCGTCGCCCCCGCCGCCTCCCAGGCCGGGCGGCCGGACAGGAAGCGGTCCTCGATCACCCATTGCAGGAAGGGCTCGGTGACGATCGGCCAGGCATCCTCGACCCCGAGCGCCGCGGCGATGCGGCCGCGGTCCTCGTCGGTGGTGGCCGGCACGATGCGGTCGACCATGGTCTCGGGGCACGCGATCTCGCCCTCGACATAGGCGCCGAGATCGGGCGAGACCAGCGCGGCGAAGCGCGACAGGATGCGGTGCAGGGTGCGGCCATTGGCCGGCAGGTTGTCGCAGCACAGCGGGGTGAAGGGCGCCAGCCCCTCCGCCCGGCGGCGGGCGATCGCCCGGGCCAGGATGCCGATGGCCGAGCGCGGCGCCGCGGGATGCGCCAGGTCGTGGACGATGTCGGGGTGGCTCTCGTCCAGCCGGCCGGTGGCCGGGTCGTGGCAATAGCCCTTCTCGGTCACGGTCAGGCTGACGATGGCGACCGACGGCCGACACAGCGCGTCGAGCAGGGCGGCCGGGTTCTCCGGCGCCACCAGCACGTCGCGGACGGCGCCGATGACCCGCAGCGCCTCGCCGTCGCTGTCGCGCACCGACAGGGTGTAGAGCCCGTCCTGCGGCACCAGCGCGTCGCGCGTATCCGGGCTGCGCAGGCTGGCGCCGAGGATGCCCCAGCGCCGGTCTCCCGCCGCCAGCACGTCGTCGGTGCAGACCGCCTGATGGGCGCGGTGGAAGGCGCCGATGCCGAGATGGACGATGCCGGTGGCGACCGCGTCGCGGTCATAGCCCGGCCGCGCCACCGATGCCGGCAGCCCGGCCAGGGCGGCCGTCGAGAGCCGCCGTGAGGATGGGGTCATGCGCGGCGTCCCCGACGGCCGGACAGCGGAATTTCGCGAAGCAGCATCGACGGCGCCCTCTCCCTGATCTCGTCATCCCTGCGGTAGCGCCGATTGACGCCGGGGACAACCTCTCGAATCCCGCTGCGATCCTAGTATGGCAGTTCGGAGCGCAGCAATGTTCGTCAGATATGTCCGCTGGGCCGCGGCCCAGCTTCGACCGTCACTCCTCCTGCAGGACCGCCCTCACGTCCTTCATCAACAAGAACAATAGAAAGGGATCGACCGGTGATGGCTCGAAATCGAAACGTTCATAGAAGGCGCGCGCTGCCTCGTCCTTGGCGTGGACGAGGAAGGCCCGAATGCCTGCGATTTCCGCCGCCTGAGCCGTTCGCAGCAACGCGTCCTTGAGCAGGGCCTTGCCGAGGCCGCGGCCCTGCTCCGATATGTCGACGGCGAGTCTGGCCAGCAGCATCACAGGCACTGGATGTCGTGGCAGTCCCTTGGTCGTGCGGGAGGGCGCCTCGGCGCGATCCACCGCTCCCACGGTCAGGCTGTAAAAGCCGACGACGCGTCTCTCCCCAGTCCGGCAGACGCAATAGGTCTGGGCGCTGTCGGCCTTCTGGTTGGCAAGGGCGAAGCGGATCAGAAAACGGTTGAGCGGTTCCTGTCCGCAATCAAAGTCGTCAAGCTCGTGAGTGGCGTCGAGCTTCTCGAGGGGACCGTACCGCCTCGCAGTCACCCGAGCACGCCCTTTCCATCGAGCAGCTTCTTGAGACACGGCTTGGCTGTCACAGGGCGGTCGAGCGCTTCCTGAAAGGCGGCCCAGCGCTCGTCGTCGAGCCGGAAGACACGTCGGTCGGCCAGTGCCATTTCGGCGGCGGCAAGGCCGGCCTCCAGCAGAAATTCTGTGACATTCTTGTGCGACGAGGCCGCAGCCCTCTGCAGCAACGCCTTCATGGCCGGGGTCGCCCGCACTTCGATCCGCTCTGACTTGGCTTCCGGCGAGGACATCGGAAAAGCTCCTTGCTCATCTCGCTTATATCATACGGACAATATACGGACAACGCCACCAAATTGGAATGTGGCAACGATAGCAGGACCTAAAACGAAAACGGGCAGCCCGGAGGCTGCCCGCCGATCGTCGAAAGTCCTTGCGCTTCTCAGGTGTCCAGGAAGCTGCGCAGCTTGCGGCTGCGGCTCGGATGCTTCAGCTTGCGCAGCGCCTTCGCCTCGATCTGGCGGATACGCTCGCGCGTCACCGAGAACTGCTGGCCGACCTCTTCGAGCGTGTGGTCGGTGTTCATGCCGATGCCGAAGCGCATGCGCAGCACCCGCTCCTCGCGCGGCGTCAGCGAGGCCAGGACGCGCGTGGTGGTCTCGCGCAGATTGGCCTGGATCGCGGCGTCCAGCGGCTGGACCGCGTTCTTGTCCTCGATGAAGTCGCCGAGATGGCTGTCCTCCTCGTCGCCGATCGGCGTCTCGAGGCTGATCGGCTCCTTGGCGATCTTGAGGACCTTGCGCACCTTCTCCAGCGGCATCAGCAGGCGCTCGGCCAGCTCCTCCGGGGTCGGCTCGCGGCCGATCTCGTGCAGCATCTGCCGGCTGGTGCGGACCAGCTTGTTGATCGTCTCGATCATGTGCACCGGAATGCGGATGGTCCGCGCCTGGTCGGCGATCGAGCGGGTGATCGCCTGCCGGATCCACCAGGTGGCGTAGGTCGAGAACTTGTAGCCGCGGCGGTACTCGAACTTGTCGACCGCCTTCATCAGCCCGATGTTGCCCTCCTGGATCAGGTCCAGGAACTGCAGCCCGCGGTTGGTGTATTTCTTGGCGATCGAGATCACCAGGCGGAGATTGGCCTCGACCATCTCCTTCTTGGCGCGCCCGGCCTCCTTCTCGCCCTTCTGCACGGTCGAGACGATGCGGCGGTACTCCGAGATCGGCAGGCCGACCTCATCCGAGATCTGGCTGATCTGGCCGCGCACCCGCTGGGCCGCGGTGCCGTTCTTCTCGGCGAACTTGGTCCACTTCTTGTCGAGGCCGCGCACCCGTTCGACCCAGTTCGGGTCGAGCTCGTGGCCGAAATAGTGCTGCAGGAAGGATTCGCGGCTGACCCCGCCCTCGACCACCAGGCGCATGAGCTGGCCTTCGAGGCCCATCAGCTTGCGGTTCTGGCCGTAGAGCTGCTCGACCAGCTGCTCGATCCGGACATTGTTGAGGTGCACGCCCTCCATCAGGCGGACCATGTCCTCCTTCAGCTTGTCGTATTTCGAATCCGACTGCTTGGAGAGAGCCTCGCCCTTCTGGATCTGGGTCAGGCGCTGCTCCTGCAGCTTGTGCATCTTCTGATAGGTCTGCTCGATCGCCTCGAAGGTCTCGAGCACCTGCGGCTTCAGCGCCTCCTCCATGGCGGAGAGGGAGATGCCGCCGTCGTCCTCGTCGCCCGAGCCGCCGGACGCGGCCTCGCCTTCGCCCTCCGTCTCGGCCTCTTCTTCGGCCTCGCTCTCGCCCTCGCTCATGGCCAGCGCCTCGCCCTCGGGGCTGGCGCCGTAGGTGGCGTCGAGGTCGATGACGTCGCGCAGCAGCATCTTCCCGTCCTTCAGGGACGAATGCCACTCGATCATCGCGCGGATGGTCAGCGGGCTCTCGCAGATGCCGCCGATCATCATCTCCCGGCCGGCCTCGATGCGCTTGGCGATGGCGATCTCGCCCTCGCGCGACAGCAGCTCGACCGAGCCCATCTCGCGCAGATACATGCGCACGGGGTCGTCGGTGCGGCCGACATCGTCGTCATCGAGGTTGCCGGCGTTGCGGCCCTCGCCATCGGCATCGCCGGCGGCCGCCGCGGTGTCTTCCGACTCCTCGTTCTCGACCACGTTGATGCCCATCTCGGACAGGTTCGAGGTCACGTCCTCGATCTGCTCGGACGAGGTCAGGTCCGGCGGCAGGGCGGCGTTCAGCTCGTCGATGGTGACGTAGCCGCGCTCCTTGCCCTTGGCGATCAGCTTCTTCACCGCCTGGACGGTCACGTCCATCGAGGCGCCGTCCGCGCTGTCCTCGCGCGTCTCGGCCGAATCCGCCGCTGCCGCTGTCTTGGTCGCCATCTGCACCCGTGCCCCTTCACCCGCCGCCGTCGGGAGTGACCCGAAGCTGGCTCTCATACCTAAGCTTCTGCGCGCAAGGAAGGGGCACGACTCGGATTCGGCCATGCCCCGCCACGTCGCGGCGATCTACTCAACCCTGCCCGACGGACTACGGTCCATTCGGTGAAGCCTCTAGTTGCGCAATCTCACGGCCCAGCAAGCGCCACCGCTCCAGCAACGCCTCAGCCTTGTCCCGCACCAAAATCTCAGCGATCTGAGCGCGTTCACGACGAAGCGCGCGTAGGTGGATGCGCGTCCAAATCAGCGTCCACCCTGCGCGCGCCTGTTCGAGAGGCGCTTCTGGCCGAGTGAACGGCCATTTCCTGCGGATGCGGTCAACCAGGGCCGGCGGGAAACCTTCGGCTTCGGGAACAGTGAGGTAGGAGCGAATCGGTTGCGAATCAAGCCCCGCCGATTCGGCCGACTCGGTGAGCCGTGAAAGCATACGGTGGCGATGCGACTCAAGAACCGGGTCAGGAATAGGAATTGCAGCCAGATATTCCGCCACCTCTTCAATGAGATCAGGGTGGCCCTCTAACAGGACAAGCAACTCTGTGATTGCGAGATGATCGTCAGATCCTAAACCGATCTGCGACGGCTTGGGCCCGGCCGGCGCCGGCGGCTTGCCGCCCGGCCGCCACTCCTGCCGCTTCGGCCGCCAGGGATAGGCCTCCTCGAACCGGGCCCGCAGCTCGGCCACATACTGACCCTGCACCGCCGGGTCGGCGATCCGCCGGGCCTGGGCCTCGACGCCGGCGCGCAGCCCGGCCCGCCCTTCCGGCGTCTCCAGCCGGTGCATCGTGGTCTGGCGGTCGAACAGCACCCGGACCAGCGGCAGCGCACTCTCCAGCACCGCCTGCATGGCCGCGCCGCCGCCGGAGCCACGGATCAGGCTGTCCGGGTCCTCGCCCTGCGGCAGGAAGGCGATGCGGGCGGAATGGTCCGGCTTCAGTTGCGGCAGGATCCGGTCCATCGCCCGCCAGGCGGCGCGCCGCCCGGCCTCGTCGCCGTCGAAGCACAGCACCGGCACCGGCGCCATCTTCCACAGTTCGACGATCTGCTCCTCGGTCAGGGCGGTGCCGAGCGGCGCCACCGCCGCCTCGAAGCCGGCCCGGACCAGGGCGATCACGTCCATGTAGCCTTCGGCGACGATCACGGTCTGGCCCTGCGACGCCGCCTGCCGGGCCCGGGACATGCCGTAAAGCAGGCCGCCCTTGTGGAATAGCGGGTTGTCCGGGCTATTGATGTATTTCGGCCCGTCGCCCTCCATGATCCGGCCGCCGAAGGCGACGGTGCGGCCGCGCCGGTCGGCCACCGGGAACATCACCCGGTTGCGGAAGAAGGAGTAGAGGTCGCGCCCGTCATCGGGCCGGCGGGCCAGCCCGACCTCCTCGATCATCGGATCCTGGAAGCCCTGGCCGCGCAGATGCTTGATCAGCTTGCCGCCGTCGGTCGGGGCGAAGCCCAGCCGGAAACGCGAGATGGTGTCGCCGTCCAGGCCGCGGCCCTTGAGATAGTCGCGCGCCGTCCGGCCGCCGGGACCGCGCAGTTCGGCCTCGAACAAGGCGCAGGCGGATTCGACGACGTCGTACAGCGTCTTCTGCCGTTCGAACCGGGCCCGGTCCTCCGGCGCGGCCTTCGGCAACTCCAGCCCGGCCTGGGAGGCCAGCACCTCCACCGCCTCCATGAAGGGCAGGCGGTCATGCTGCATCACGAAGGCGATGGCGTCACCGGTGGCGCCGCAGCCGAAGCAGTGGAAGAAGCCCTTCTGGTCGCTGACCGTGAAGCTCGGCGTCTTCTCCTTGTGGAACGGGCAGCAGGCCTTGAACTCGCCCTTGGTGCTGCGCTGCAGCGGCACCCGCTTGCCGACCACGTCGGAGACCTGGAGGCGGGAGCGCAGCTCTTCGAGGAAGCCGGGAGGAATGGGCATGCAGGTCGGGCTAGCAGGCGGGGTTGGACTGCAGCGCGGGGAGTGCGATCTCGCGCGTTTCGGTCATTGCCGCTTCCGGCCTTCGGCCGCGGCGCGCTCCCTGGCGCGCAACTTGAGCAAGATCCTGATCTGAGCGTCGGACAGGTCGTGGACCCGCACAGTCGCCTCCTCGGTGAGGGTGTTCCCGAATTACAGCTGGTAGCCGTGGCTCGACAGGACGTTTGCCATGTTCGACCCCTCCCACGAGCCGGGCCGGCTGAGGACCATCCCGGCATCCTCGGCGAGCATCACAAGCAGCCGCTCGACCGTGAGGGGACCGTGCGTGGTCGCGCCCTCGCGCTCGGCGTCTATCTCGGTGCACAGCTTGACCAGCTCGGCCAGGTCGGCCGCTGTTTTATCGGTGATCTCGATGGTAACCTTCATGTTTCCCCTCATTGGTTGACTGGCGAGCCGGACCCGCCGCCGGGTTAGAACGACCCTCGAGTCAGTCGTCCAGATCCTGCAGCAGCGCGGTGGCGACCGCCCGGACCGCGGAGGGCCGAATACCGGTGAGTTCTACGATCCTGCCCGTCGGGTGGCCTGCCCGTAGCAGCGCGAGAATCGACTTGGTTTCGTCCCAAGTCAGATCCCGCCGCTCCTCTTCGGCCATCGCGGCATCCGGTTCGTCGGGCTTGGGGTTCATCGTACCCTCCTTCGGTGCTGACGACATCGTCACTCAGGCAACGGCGATGTCGGTCCTGGAGAAGTCGTCGCCCTTGAACAGCAGGGGCGAGCGGTAGTAACGGGCGCAGGCATAGGCGAAGCAGTCGCCCATGTTGAGCTGCGCCGGATGGCCCCGTCCCTTCCCGTACCGGGCAAAGGCATCGAGTGCGATGGGACCGGCGGAAGCCGGTATCGACAGCACGTTGATACCCATCAGGTCCAGGAAGCGAGCGACGGCATTTTGCGCCACATCAACTTCGAGGGCGAGAACCCGTGAAACGGCCGCGGCCGTCTCGAACACGGCGATTGGCGAGGTGATGGGCTTGCTGCCGCCGGCGGACAGCCGGCTGGCGAGGGTCGCCGCATCGGTTTCATCGGTCATCATGGCGACCAGGGCGGACGCATCGACGAACATCACGCGTTCCCGCTCAGATCGTCGAAGAACGCCTTATCGGCGGGCTGGCCCTTCGCGGGATTGCCGAGCTGGCGCAACTCGCGGCAGAATTGCACGGCGAGGTCGGCCTGTTTTGGCTTGGAGCGCTCGCGGTCCAGTTCATGCTGCAGAGCCTCATGGACCGCATCAGTCAGACCGATACCCTTTGCCTTCGCAAGCTTGCGAGCCAAGGCGTCGGTCTCCCTATTTTTGATGTGAAACGCCATGGTGTATCCTCACTGGTGTAGCCGTCTATCCAATGTAGTGTATCCCACAATTAAAGTCACGAGACGGAGCGAGCGAGCGCCTGACGAGGCAGGCGTTCGCCCCGCCCTGACGGATAGGTCATGAGCCTGAGGCCCATGTGGCCCATCAACGCCTCGAGGGCGTACTCGGGATGAATATGGGCGGATGTGCGGCAATGGCGCTTCCAATGGAGGAGTTTGTACTTTCTCGCGCGGCCATTTTCCATAACCAACATTATCCGACTGTTAAATGTGAAGCATGCACATGCTCAATACGGCCTGCACGAGAAGCCGAAATTGGGATTGCTCTCCGAACCCGAAGTTGGCCGACGGGCCGGAATGTGAGCATTCCGGCATTTTAGGCGCGGGGGCAGCGCTGAGCTCGGCTCTAAGATCACTTGGCGGCGGGCTCTACCGCTTCCTCTTTTGGCGCGTCGGGTGAGGCGGCGGGCTTGGCTCCCGCCGGTTTGGGAATCAGGTTCAAGCTGGCGTCGCCGCACGAGCAGCAGAGCTGCTCCTTCGGCTTGTACTCCGGCGTGACCCACAGTAGCTCCGAGCAGTTGGCGCATTCGAACTGCGCCACGAACGCCTTGTGGGCGTCGACCACGTGTTGGAAGTCCTCGCGCGTCAGGTCGGCCCAAGGGTTGTAGTGGACGCCGGCGTTCAGCTGCCACTGATCCACTTTGGCGGCCTCCCGCGCGGCGGTGAAGGCGGCGGCCCGCTCGCCGATGGCGGTCACCAGGTCCTGCTTGTTCCAGGAGTTGGCCGACGCCTTGGCCTTCTTGAAGGCATCGGCCAGGGCGTTGGAGGCGCCGGTGAACAGGTCACCGACGCCGAAGTTGCCGTCGCCGCGATACTCGACCGTGCCGCGCAGCCGGTGGCACATCTCCCCAGCGAAGTATTCGAGGTAGTGGCGCAGCGCCGCCGCCGCCGGCTGGACGTCGCCCTTGGAGAGGTGAGCGTCGATCTCCTCCCACACCCCGGCGTTGGTCCATTCGGCCGGTCCGGTATCGACGCTCCAGTTCTTGAAGTGGGCGAAGCTCTTCCCCTTGATCAGGCCCTCGGCCTTCATGTGCCGCAGCCACACCTCGTCGTGTGTGGTCAGGATGAACTGGCTCTTGGGGAAGCGCTTCTTGAGCAGGGCGCACACCTCTCGGCGGTGTCCCCGGTCGACCGACATCAGCACGTCATCGAGGACCGCGAAGGTGAAGTTGTCGCCGAGCAGGTGGCTCATCAGCGCCAGGTACAGGCAGAGGCCCATACCGTCCTGATGGCCTTCGCTGTGGAAGGCACCAGGCGGGAACTGGCCGCGGCCATAGAAGTCGACGTTGAAGCCGAGCTTGCCGAGCGAGGGCAGCAGCTGGGCCGTGAACTTGCCCTCGTCGGGCTTGTTGATCTCGCGATAGAGGTCCGAGAACGTGCCCTCGACCTTGGCGTAGATCGCCTCTAGCGCCGCTGTCGTCGACGTTCCGTAGATGTCGTAGACCCGGGCCGCCAGCGTGGCATTGGCTTTGGCGGTTTGGTGCGCCTCCTTCGCCTCCCGGTAGGCTTTCAGCCGCGCCTGAGCGTTTAGCAGGAAGGTGCGGGCGCCGACCTCGGCGTTCGGCTCCGGCACGGCCTTGATGGCGGCCTCGGCCAAATCGAGCTCCGCGCCGAGCGGCGCGATCTCGAACCCGGCCTCGACGATCGCCAGGGTGTCTTCGAGAGGCAGCAGCTTGTTCAACTGCTGGTAGCGGCCGTCCAGCAGGACGCGGTAGTCGGCCAGTACCTTGAGCTCGAGCTTGGGCTCGAACATCGCCCGGTAGGGCAGGATGGTCCGGATGGCCGATCCGGCGGCGGTGACCGTGTCGAGCAGAGGCGCGATCTCCGTCTCGAGGGCTTTGCGTTGCTGGGCGACCTCGGTCAGGTGGTCGAGCTTGCCCTTCAGGTGGGCGGTGAAGTCGTCGGGCGTCTGCGGCGTGTCGCACACCGGGCAGTGCTCGTCGTCGTAGAGGTCGAGCGCCGTCTTCAGCAGTGTCTCGCGCTTGACCTCGTTGGCGGCGTCGGCGTCCCCGGACAGCGCCGCGGTCGACTCGGAGATCTTAGCGCACCGGGCCTTCACCTCTTCGCCGCCCAGGGTCGTCAGCGCGGTGCGCAACGTCGCCAGGTCCGCGGCGGCTTGCGCCTTGGGGACCTTCTGGACGGCCCCCTCCCCTTCGGCCTGGAGGCCGTCCGCCAGATCCGTCGTCGCCGTCAGGTCATGGAGCGGCGCCAGACCGAGCAAAGTGCGCTTAGGATTCACCGCGTCCAGCACGGCCGCATTGCCGAGCTTCTCGATCCCGAGGGCGTCCAGCAGGGGCTGGGTCGCCGTCCGCTCGGCGCGTTCAGCCGGCGCCACGTCCTTGGCGCAGGCGTTGTTAATCTTGTTGAGGACGCCGCGCAGCTTTTCAACGTCGCTAAGGCGCAGCAGCGCCTGGACCTCGTCGGACCGGTCCCCAGGCTCGGCGATGATGTAGCGGATCAGCTCGCGGCGCGACAAAACGAACTCGGGGTGGAGTTTGACGTCGGCGAAGGCGGCCAGGACAACGGCGTCCGCCGGCTCGATGGTCGGCGCGGTGGCCGCTTTGACCGTGCGGGTGATGGATGCCTTCGTGCCCAGGGACGGCAAAGTCACGTCGAGCCGGACCCAGGCCTCCTCGGGCTTCTTGACGTAGTCGACGTGCGGCCCATGCTGCTTGACCGACAGCTCCTTGGTGCCGCGGCCGGACAGGCGCGAGAGATTGCCGGTCAGGGCGAACTCGATCGCGTCGACGATGCCGCTCTTGCCCGTGCCATTCGGTCCGCAGGCGGCGAAGTTCTCGCCCTTGGGCTCCAACTCCAGCTCAACGATCCCGCGGAACTTGCGGATGGTGATCTTGTCGATGCGGATCATGTCGCATCCGGGAACAGGATGGCGCGGATGGCCGGCTCGGCCATGACCCCGTCGCCGAGGACGAGGGCGCGCAGCTTGCCGGCCTTGTCCGTCAGGCCTTCGGTCTTCTCGAGCTCGTCGAAAAACGCGCCAAGCACGCCGCTCGCCACCGTGGCCACGGGCACGACGTCGTCGGCGTCGTGCGCCTGTTCTTGCGCGGGGTCCGCCTTTTGCTGGGTGTCGTCCGACATTTCCTTCCTCTCAAGATCATCCTAGCAGAACGGCCCCCGCCACCCAATCTAGAGCGGGGCCCAGCTCACGCTTGAATTGTGGCCCTGCCCCAATCACCGTGCCCGTCTCGATGCCCGCCAGCCGATCCGAATCCTTCCTGCTCCAGCTTGCCGAGCGGACCTTCCTGACGCCCTGGGCGATCCCCGGCCCGGCCTACAAGGCGGGCAAGGAGATCTCAGACCTCGTCATCCCGTTCGGCGATGACGTGATCGTCATCTCGGACAAGGCCTGCGATTTCGAAGTCGCCGACGGGCCAGAGCTCGCCTGGTCGCGCTGGTCGACGGCGGCGGTGGACGCCAGCCTGAAGCAACTGGGCGGCGCTCTGCGCCGGCTGGAGATGCCCGAGACCCGCGTCTTCGTGGACGCGGGCGCGCGCCAACCGCTCGCCTTCCCCTTGGCCCCACACGCCCGGCGCCGCTACCACTTGGTCGGTGTCGCTCGCCCGGCCAAGGACCCCGCGGTGCGGCCGCCGGGGTGGTCGCCGCTAAGCTATGACGATGCAGCCCCCGGCAAGCCGTTTACAGTAGGCGCGCTTGAGGTGCGGGGCCAGTTCGTCCACTTCTTCGACGGCGACGGCATCAATCTGCTGCTCGAACGGCTGGATACCGCCCCGGACTTCATCGCCTACCTAGCCTCGCGCGCCGCCGCTCTGGCCGGTGGCGGCGGGTTTTGCTTCCGCGAACCCGACCTCCTGGCCCATGCGACAATCAACTGGATGCAGGGGCTGGGGTATAGGGTTGACGGCCCGGGTCCCACGCTGTCGCGCCGAGTCGACGGCCTTTGGGACAGCTTCGCTGGGTCCGAGCGCGATCTGGCGACGGCCGAGAAGAACCGGCCGAGCCGACTGATCGACGCGATGGTCGGCGACTTCCACCGCGAGTATCTGGCCCTGCAGGCGGGCGACGGCCACCCCGACGCGCCCAACCATGAGGCTGGCATGCGCCTGCTGGCCCAGGAGTCGCGCTTCTCGCGCCGGATGATCGTCGGCGGCCTTCATGATCTGCTGGACGAGCCCAACCAGGCAACGTCCCGGGGGCTGACCCTCGAGAGCTCCTCTAGCCCAGGCGTCCGCTATGTGTTGATGACCTTTCCGCCACCACGACCCGGGGTGGCGATCGCCGACCACGACCGCTGGTGCCTGCAGGACCTGAGAGACCACATCATCGTCGCGGCCGATCGCTTCGGCGGCGACACGATCGTCGGGCTCGGGATCAACAATCGCGCCTGGGACGACCCGATCCGGCTGCTCCGGGTGTTCGACGCAAGGGATTTAACGCCTGACTATCGCCGGCAGGCTGATGCGCTGCGGGCGCGCGGCGTGTTCGCCGACCCTGAAGTGACCGAGACCGTGCACATACCCTAGGGGGCTGACGTTCACTCGCCCAACGCGGTCGGCAAACTGCCTGCCTGAAAGCAGACGTTCGCAATGTCCGCTTTGGAAAGAGCCGAACATCGCCGTGATCTCCAGTTTCGTGAGCCGCCGCAGCGACGGGGCAGTGTCTGGTTCGGAGCGGCCTGGACTGCTCCCGGATGTGGGCAAAGCGGACGCTGCGGACGTGCATTTTCTCTCCTGAGAACGTCCGCTCCTGGTCGGTAGCGGTCGGCATTGAGGTCCCACATTTTCCATAATCAATAACATCACACTTTACACTTGTTATTTTTGTGCTTGGCCGCCATCGGATTGGTCAATCCGAAGCGTGCACGTGCTACATCGGGCTTGCAGCCCAGCTCCTCGCCCCTATTCGGGCGTAGGGAATGCGCCATAATGACCTGATTGGAGAGCATTAGCGCTTGACCGCGCGAGCGCGGCATCTAGGCTCTTCTCTTTCGATGGGGAGTTTGGATGTCGCGTCACAGCTCTGCGCCCTTGCCTCGCGTCCTGTTTCATCGATCACGGATGCCGGTGCCGCAGAGCGCGCTTCAGAGGCCCTTCGGTCACCTGATCGCCCACAATCCCGCTGAGGTCGGCGCCTTCTGGTCGGCTGCAGATCCGGCTTTTCCGCGATGAGTGCGAGGCAGCCGACCTGCATCAAATGCTCGGCCTGGCGCCGCCACATGTCCACGAACTTCCGATCACGGGGTCGACGACGGCCGCGCATCGCCTGGCCGCGGTTGGAAGCCAGACGGTTTACTAGCGGATGACCAAAGCAACGACGCGCACGACTCTCGCGGCGATCGACGCCGCCTTGCGCCAGGTCGAGCACCTGAACGAGGCTCTGATGGCGCTGCGCGATCAGCACGCGGCCGCCGGCGTCGACGAGGGTGCATGGTGGAAGACGCCTGGAGGCCGCCTCAATGAGGCCGGCCTGCGTGCCATCCGGCAAATGTTCCGTGAGGGTCTGCCGGATTCGGAGATCGCGCGCCGCCTGAAGATCTCAAGCGCCGCGGCGTCGAGCCAACGACAGAAGTGGCTTAGCCGGTGACGCCGGCCAGCTAGCTATCGCCCGTCGCTCGGAATTCGTGGCGAACCGGCTTTGTCGCTCTCCGCGTCCCCGGCCCACGTATCTCGCACGAGTGGCACCAGAACTCTCCTCTCGGCGATATTCCGGTCAGCTCCCGGTCGACATGTAGTTCGACACTCCGTACCGCCAGGCCAGGAACGAGAGGGCCAGGAGGGCGAAGCCCGCGGCCGGCGTGACCGGCAGCAGCCAGTCGGGCGCTCCGAGCGGATCGGCCCGACCCAGGATGGCGAGCGCCGGGTAGTACGCCATGCAGGCCAGCGGCACGACGAAGGTCAGAAAGCCGCGGAACCAGCAGGCGTAGATCCCCAACGGGAACTGGCCCGCATAGGCGCCGCCATAGGTGAGGGCGTTGACGGCTTCGAGGCTCTCGATGGTCCAGAAGGCCGTGGCCGCCTGGAGGACGAAGAGGGCGACGAAGAAGGCGGTGCCGCGGGCCACCCTCCACAGGCCAGGGCGACGGCCTGCGGGGTCCAAGCGAACTACAGAGACGAGGTGGCGACCGCCAGGATGAAGGCCGCCTGCAGGAAGCGTCCGAACCGGCTGATGCGGAAGTCGTGGCCGACCCGCTGCAGGGTGGCCGAGCGCGGCCTGAGCAGCAGGCGGTCGAAGTCGCCGGTGCGCACGAAGTCGGTGCCGAACACGTCGAAGCCGCGGGTGACGAAGTCGGCGATGGAGAAGCTGATGTTTATCAGGGCGTAGAAGAACATCACCTCGCCGAAGCGCCAGCCCTTTACCGCCCCGAACCGGTCGAACAGCGCCCAGATCGAGACCATCTCGATCGCGGTCGCGGCCAACTGCCCGACGGTCAGCATCAGCGCCGAAGCCGGATACTGCATCTGGCTGCGGATCGACGCCGCGAAATAGCGGCCGAGCAGGGCGAGGCCGTTCATCCCCCTACCCTCCCTGGATTTCGAGGCGGCGCATGACGCGGCCCAACCACAGAGGGCCGCCAGGATCAGGGTGACGGTCCAGAACACCTGCAACCCGCGTCCGCGCTCGGCCAGCAGGTCCCCAACATCCAGATAGCTCAGCGTGAACCACCGATACATCCAGACCGCCCGCTGGATCACGTCGGGCGGAAAGCGATAGCCGGTGTAGTTGGGCGCGGTCCCACCCCTACCCTGCTCACTCCTGGCCGCCAACCCGCCGCGTGACAAGCCCCGCCGAGCGAGTTCTCGACGTCGCGGCAGCTCAGGGAGAAGCGGAGACCCATCCAAACGGCACGTTCGAACACGCCCGATGAGAACGATAGCCGGAATAGCAGGTGGCTCGCAACGGGCGACCGCTAGCGCATAGCAAGACAATCAACGCGACAAATCCAGAGCCCATGCGCTCTCTCCCCGGATCGCCGTACTTGGAGGAGGATTTAGTTCCCCAAGAAAGCCGATTTACAATCAATCGTAAGACTGGTAGAATTCAGCCGGTTTAGCTAGGAATTGCATATCTCAGCGGAAAGATCCGAGATCGCCCATTATTCACCGTATTGATGGCTCACAGTCGGCAGAGGTGGTGCGCGCAGAGATATTGATGCGAGGTTTGCCAGATGCTTACTCCAGATTTAAGTAGTCCGATCCGATGTGCCTGCGACGGTCATGCAAGCACCACTTGCTATTTGGATAAGCGCGACGATTTCACATTCACTTCGGGGGAATGGAAAAATGCAGCGGTCGAATGGCTATCTCTTGGTGTGCATGATAGCTGCCGTTGTTACAATTGGCGGCGTGAGCCCAGCAGTTTCTCAGAATCTAGAAAACTCACAATCGGCATCTCGTCGCATTCTTCACGCTTCTCTCTATCCGTATATTCCTGATGCCTCGGGCGCGTATTTTTCGATAGAACAGACATTCGAGGCGCTGAATCCAGAAATCGACCTTCGGATTTCACTAAATGCCAATTACTACTCCGAGGAAGTTAATGGGAGGGGGATACTCTATGAGAAGGCAGATGTGTATGAAGTCGACTCTGTATTATTTGCCGATTTTCTTCGCCTCAACAAGGCAGCACTGCTGCCCTCCGGATGGGCGGAGCAAATGGGGCCGCTCGTGCCTTGGGCAGTAAAAATAGCGCAAACCTCAGAGGACCAGTTATACGGGATCCCACATTGGCTATGTGGAAATTTCCTATGGTATCGCGCCGGAGATACTGAAATCTCGAAGATCCGAAACTTATCCGATTTGGAGCGATCTATCGGCCGGTCCCCTAGAAGAGAAGGCTCGCTGTTGATCGACCTCAAGGGTAAGTCCACGCTGGGCGAGTTGTACCTTGACGCGCTGATGGATCGTTATAACGACGGGAAAGCGGCACTTTCCCACGTCGATCCAGAAATGATTGATCCGGAGGCCTTGAGGGCAATCGAAAGAGCGTTGTTGCTCGTCGGCCCCGGTATGGGACGTGATGAAGACTATCACAATCGGACAGGATTTTACGCCAGACAGTTTGCCAGGGGCTCCGGCAGAGTATATGTTGGCTATTCTGAGCAGTTGTACTATGCGCTGTCTGAGTCAATGCAGTCTTGCCGCAAGGACGAGTATTGCCTTAAACACAGTGATTTGCAAGTCGCGGAATGGCCTATGTCCGATCGTGGATCCAGCCCGATCGCGTGGGTAGATATGTTAATTGTTGACGCTAATGCTTCATCGTCAACTCGCATGGACGCGGAGAAATTTGTCCGATTCATGATGGAGGTGGAAACATACCGGATGCTGCTCGTACCGGCGATAGGTTCGGGAGACGCGCCCCGCTATCTCCTGCCGGCACGCGAAGAGGCATATACCGACCCAGAGATTCTCGAAGCCGCTCCTCTATATACTGACCTTCGAAATAGAATTGATCGAGCAACGCCGTTGACCGATAGTAATCTTAATCGTCACCTCCGAGATATTGGTCATAATATTGACAAGTTACTGCCGGTTAACTGAGAAAGCTTTTAACCCAATCTCGTATTCTGCTGTTAATATTGCGGATATACCCAGGAAAAGTTGATTTCGTGTGAGCTACCCGCAGTTGTTTTGCCAAGGCGGCACTCATCTTCGCGGCTAGCACCGCAAAGCAGCGGCGCTGCCACCAGGCACTGAGTGGGATAGATCGCCCTGCTTTCCTCGCCTGATGCTACCCTGAAGCAGTGCGCGGTACACACGATCTCGGGTCCCTAACTGACCGCCAACTCGCCCACAATCGTGCCCAACGGCCGGACCGAGATCACCTTCGCCAACGGAACGAAATGTGGCTGCCGCCCAGGCCTTTCCCGGTAAGGAGACCGGAGCAGCTCGAGATTGATCGGCAGCGGCATGTATGGTATTTTTGGGGTTGCGATTCTGATGCATACTAATAGATCGAAATCTCGCGCTCGGTCAGGTAGCGGCAGTACAGTGCAATGCTTTAGTTTCGAAGTGGCATTGAGACTTGGTAGTCGTCCTGACAGCCCTAACTGCGCCTGCGCCTTGAGCAGTCATCGGGAGTTGGTCGCGTGAAGATCATCGTTTTGACTGTTCTTACTTTGACGTCATGCCATATATCCTATGCATTGGCGGCTGATCAGATTAATAATGCGAGATATATCCTAGATATTGTATCTAAAATACAGAAAATCGCAGACGTCACATCATCCTCACCAAATTACTCGGAGGACTTCAATTTCCCAACGTGGAATCAAGTGTCCGGTTCCTCTAATATTTCTAGGTCTGAAAACGTAGTTCCGCTTAAACCAGCGCTAAGTTCGGCAGAAAACGAAAATATCAAAGAACATTTTTGTCCATTGGTTATGTCGATGGTTTCCGGTGCCCTTGGTGAAAACGGATCCTCTCCTATCGACACAAACGCTTGGCCAATTGATTCATTTGGGCCTTCGATCAGTGACATTATGTTCAACCCGCAATGCGGCCGAACCACTGATAGCTCAAGAAGAAGGACATGCACGTGGACAGGTGGCGTATACGGTGAAGTCTCCGGCCTCGGAATCGAGCCAATAGGCAGCGATACCTCGAAGTACGGATCCATAGTAGTGATGGATCAGCTGGTTGACCAGTGCGAAATTCCAAGTTGCAAGTTTCATCATGAAGTCGGCGGACCGTTCGATCGGGCCAAGCACATGGAATGCGGAGAAAAAAAGAAGCGCTTACAAATATTCACCCTTTACGATCCTGCTTGGGGTACCGCACGTCTCAGTGTGAAGCAAACCGATTCTGTAGGCGTGGACGAACCCTAAATTATTCCATCACTGTCGGACCGATCGAGTGGTTGCCTGCGTTCACGGGCGCCTTGTCAACATCGGTGATGCGCACTCGGATTGTGCCGCACGCGAATCTGGAAACCAAGATCGGTCGTCGTGGGGCGCTTGGCCAGGTAGTCATCAGTCATCGTGTCGTCAGTCTTGCGCGAGCAGTCCGCGCACGGCGTAAATGGCCTCGCTCCATTTCTGTTTCACTAGGTTAAACACGCGCGCTTCCGCCTCGCCTCCTAGCCCGCCACTCTTTCCACCGTCGGTTCCGGGGTGCCCGACCAGGACACGCGCCAAACGGCCCCTTGTGCAACGGACTGCACGGCGTGGGGCCACAAAGCTACGAGGCATGTGCCCTCGGGATCTCGGACGGACGGATAGATGATGCCGTTGTAGCCGCGGGCCCTGGCTGCATCGGCCAAGGCGTTGCCATTAGGATAGCCGACGGCCGGGTCAGGATCGAGGCACTCGGGAGGCGGGTCCACTCCGCGGATGTCGATGAATTCGCCGGCGAAGCTGGCGAACAGTTCGGCATACTCGACAACGGCCCGGTAGTCGCGAACGCGATCGAGCTCCCGCGTGATGTGCCAGACCACCTCGCGGAGGCATGTGCACGTCTCGAACGCGGCGTACCAGGCACCCCGGCCCGGGCCATTGAAGCGGTTCAGCTCTCGGGGCCTGAAATAGGCAAATGCTGCATTAATGAAGCTGGCATTGGGGTGGACCCCGACAAACTCGTCGGCAGCGATCCCTTCCGCACCATGCCGTTTTGCCGCCATTCGGGCACTCGTCGCTCCTTCGATCTCGGCCAGGTCATCCAGTTGGTCAGCGTCTACCAGACGGAGAAGGACGGGATCGCGAAGGCGTGCGGTAGAGACCAGTCGAACGGTCCGCTGAAGGGCGAGCCGCTCGACTGGATAAGTTGGGTCCGGCAACTATCTGCTCCAGCGGTGACGGGCGCGGACGCTTAAAGGCCACCGCGCAGGGCGTCGACATATCTGCGGACTTCCAACATCACGGGGATGCCGCCTTCCCGCATTGTCTCCACCGGAGTCAGGTTTTCGAACAGGGGGCCCGAATTCGGCAGCTGCGGCCACCGATCGGCCATGTCGTCGGCGAACAGGAGGTGCAGACCCTTGTGGATGCCCACGAGAGCGGACACGCGGGTCAGTTGGTCCTGCGACAGCGACTGGTGCCACGATCCAGCCCGGATCCGATCCCACGTGCTGGTCGAGACGCCGAGCAACGCAGCGATCTGGTCTACGGTGGCGTTCCAGGCGGCAGCGAGATTCCGGATGGCAGTCAGTGCCGTCGGCGTCAACCGAGTCCGGTCCTCGTCGTTGGAAAACGTCTGGATCTGCGGCCGAGGCCTCCGGCCGGACGGCGTCTCAGCGAGAAAGGTCATGGCTTCACCTCATTTGAGGCATAGTGTGGCACCAAATGATGGACAATACAAGATGAGTCCGGAACGTCTGCTCGGGCGGGGTCTGTGCACATTCCCAGGGTCAGGCTACGGAAATAACCGTGAGCGGGATATCGCCAACCTGGGCCGGATTGCCCACAGGGAAACGGGCGGAGAGGCATTCCCTTGGCTTGGGGCCGAACCTGCCCCTCCGCCCTCTCGGCGCAACGCGCCTCGATCCCTGTGGACAATCGTCCTCTTGGTCCGGGCACCATGATGTAGGGCCGGCCCGATCGGGCCGGTCAGTGATAGGCCGTCCAGGCCAGCGCCTTGCCATCCCAAAGGGTGGCTGACCTGTACGATTTGACGCGGACGGACTGGCTGCCGCCGTGGACGCGTCGGGTGAAGGAATCGCCTTTGAATTCGTCGCTCGGCATGGCCTTGCCGGTGGCCCAATGCTCGCCGCCCTGGATCACCTGGCAGAGCTCCCGCAGCTCGACCGTGTTTCGGCCGATCAGGCGGATGACTTGGTAGAAGTTGACGTTGGTCTGCTCGTAGCCCCACATCGAGCAGAGGATGTGTCCTTGCTGCAGGCGGTGCGGCTTGAGCCGCGTGGCCTTGCGATCCGCCTTCGCCGCGATCGCCTGGGCGCAGGCTTCGAACAAGCTGCGGATCCGGGCCTCGCGCGCCTTGGCAGACGGGAAGGCGTGGCACCAGGTAGGCCTGGCGCCCGGCCGCTGGAAGGCGATTGCGCAGGCCTGTCCCCTGGCGTTGGTGAACAGGTAGGCGACCGCGCCGCTCGCCTTATCGGTGACCTTTACGGCACCTTCGGGCACCAGGGGCTCGCCGAGGGTGGGGATGCGCATGGCGGTATCTCCATTGAAGCCGGGTGCGCCCCCTTCCCTCCCCTTCCTGTTGAGAGCTTCGGTGGCGCATGCCACCGAAAGCGCCTGCCGAAGGGGCGAGGAAAGGAATTGGCGCCCTCTCAGGGGTCGGACGCGGGACGGGCGAAGCCCCGAGGCCGGAGCCACCCGGACCCACGCGGAGGCCGCAGGCCGAGCATGGGGAGGATGGCGAGGACCAGGCCCGGGTCGACAAGACGGCCGCAGGCCGGCGCCTGCCCCTGGCGCCAAGGGAAACCTTAGGTTTCCGGACGGGCCGGCCGCGGACGGCCGGCTGCGGAGGCGCCGCGGCAGCGACGTCCTGGAGACGAGGTCTCGGGAAGCTTTATCGGAACGGGCAAAGTGAATGGGCGCCTCCCGGAAAAGGCGCCCGATCGAGGTCGCGTTCAGAAGGGGATCTTGTCGTCGAGATCGTCGCCGGCGGGGGCTGGCGGCTGCGGCTCGGCCTCGCTGTCTTCGCGCTTGGGACCGAGGCGGGAGAAGCGGAGGGAGATGAGGTCGTGGGTGAAGACTGTCTCGCCGTCCTTGTCGTACCGCCCTTCCCGCATGACGCCGGTGACCCGGACCATATCGCCCTTGCGGACGTATTCGCGGATGAACTTCTGGGTCGGCTCGTGGAAGACCGTGACGGTGTTCCAGTGGGGGTCGTCGGCCCAATTGCCGCGATTGTCCTTGCGGCTGTAGTTGGCGCAGAGGCTGACCTTGAGGGTGGAGCCGGCCTGGCGGATCTGGCCGACGTTGCCGATGATGCTGAAGGTGGCTTCGCCGTACATTTGAGGTCTCCTCGGTTGGTATTTCGATGGCGCCGAAGAGGCAGGGCGGAACGCGCGCGCAACCGGAATCGCGGAGGGTCCGCACGGCGGAAACCGTTATTCCGGTTGCGCGAGGAAGCGGGCCGCTCTGCCAGGCGACAGTCGCGAGAAATTCCATCCCGGGGAGACGCTCGGCCCGGCGCAGCAGTTGGATCCATCGGTGACCGAAGGCCAGGTTGGATGGGTGCTTCCGACAATGGGTCCGCGGCGTCCAGGCTGCCGGCGATGTCGAGAGTTGGAGCGACGACCCTTGGATCCTGTCCCGTCCATGGGCCCCGCGGTCTGGCGCCGCGACGCTGCAGGGGTGACAGGTCATGGCACCGGCCTCTTCGGGAATGGGAGGAGAACTGAGGGGGGTTGAGCTGCGCCCGACTTCGATCCTTCTGGAGCTGCCGCGGGCCGTCGCCGCGACGACTTACGCCGACCCGGACTCACGGCCCTGGCAATGTGCCGGGAGTAGACGGCGATGACGTGCCAGTAGGCAGCCGTGGGCGCCTTGCGGGTGCGCCAGGATTGTTCGGCACGAATGCGGGCATCGTAGGCGAGATCTCGGAGCAGAGCCTCGATCTCGGCGCGGGTGTGCGCGGGGAGATCGAGGAGCCGTTGGAGCGAGGGAAGCGCCAGCACGGGGTTTTTGACGATGTCGTCCGGGCGAAGTCGCGACGATGCAGACCGGGTGTGGTCCATGGCAACGCTCCTTGGTGTGACTGAGGAAATGGCGAGGTCAGGACTCGCCGGCGAAGTTCCGCGGCGCGGGGCGATCTCGGTCTCGGCGAAGATGGCTCTGGCGGAGCGCGCGGAAACGGATCGAGGCGTCATGGGCGACTATGACGTGTCGGATCGCCTGGGTCGGGCCCCCGAGATAGGCGACCGCTCGCGGGCCACCGGGCGCCCAGGTCGCGCCACGGCGACGCGCCTGGCGGTGCAACTGGATGCAGGCGAGCGCGTCTGCCTCGGTGAGGCGGCAACAGAGTGTCAATCGGCGCACAAGATTGACCCCGGATCGGCGTCGAATGTT
>NZ_VCCH02000328.1 GCF_005938675.2 Mycobacterium sp. KBS0706 | reverse complement strand
CTCGGCGACCGGCGCCAAGGCGTGCGGGTACAGGTCCAGCGCCGCCGGGCCGGCCCAGGCGCCCTTCACGGTGACGTCCTCGAGATAATAGCGCACCAGCTCGCAGATCCGCGGGCTGCCATCGACATGCGGGATGATCTTCAGGAGGAAGTTCGGCGCCCCCAGGCCCTTGGCCTCGGCGGCGAGATCCAGGGTGCGGTGCTTGTAGCCCATGGTGCCGGTGGCGATGCGGATCGACCCGTAGTTCAGCGTGCCGACCAGCGTGTCGGTCTCGACCGCCAGGGTCGGCTGCGCCAGCTTCTTCGGAAAGCCCCACAGCTCGCGCCCGCCGGCGATCGGCGGATGGTCGTTCAGGAACATCTGGTGGGTGTAGCCGCCGACCTGGCCCTGGTAGCGCACCGGGATCACCTGGCCGCTCTCGGTGTAGTCGCCGAAGCCGGTCGAATCCGGCATGCGGATGAACTCGTAGTTGACCACCGGCTCGACGATCTCCAGCGGCTCCGGCACCACCCGGCGCAGCGCCTCGGGGTCGGTGCGGTAGCGGATGATGAAGTACTGGCGGTCGACGAAGCGGTACGGCCCCGGCGGGAAGGCCGGGCTGGTCAGCGGCATGGCGAAGGCGGTCTCCCGCACGGTCT
>NZ_VCCH02000327.1 GCF_005938675.2 Mycobacterium sp. KBS0706 | reverse complement strand
GCGACGCCGAGGCCATGCGCCTCCATCTCGGGCCCGGGCTGACCCGCGAGATCATCGCTGCGCTGACCCGCTATCGCGAGCTCTACGTCTTCGGCGCCGACACCAGCCTCACCGCCACCGGCGAGAACCGCGCCGAGGCCCTGGCCCAGCGATTGTCCGCCGACTACGTGCTGTCGGGAACCGTCAGCACGACCTCCGACCGCATCCGGCTGCTGGTGTCCCTGATCGACGGGCGCACCGGACGCCATCTCTGGTCACACCCCTATGAGAGCCCGTTCGTCCCCGCCCGGATCGTCGACACCAGGGCCGAGATCGCGCAGCGGGTGGTCGACAGCCTGGCACGTCCCTATGGCGTCATCTACGACGACAAGCTTGCGGGACTGACCACCACCTCGCCGGAGCGGTTCAGCTCCTACGAGTGCCTGCTGCTCTTCTACGCTGACTGGCGTCGCACCGGGAGTTCCGCCGGCCCGGCAACCCGTGACTGCCTCGAGCGGGCGACCGCCGAGGACCCTGCCTATGCCGATGCCTGGGCCGCTCTCGCTCTGGTCTATGCCGATATCGTGCGCTTCGGCGTTCAGTCCGATCCGCTTCCATTCGATCCGCTCGAACGAGCGCTGGAACTGGCCCAGCGCGCGGT
>NZ_VCCH02000326.1 GCF_005938675.2 Mycobacterium sp. KBS0706 | reverse complement strand
ACTGGGCCGCATTGGAGGCGCACCTAGTCTGGTGGATGCGCGAGATCGTCGACCGGCGCGTTCACGGCACGACGGGCGAGCCGCCGATCTACCGGTTCCGGCGCGAGGAGGCCTCAGCACTGCGCCCGCTCGATGGCCGGCCGCCCTTCCGTCAAGTGCGGGATCTGATGCGCCGGGTGCAGTCGGACTGCTGCATCGAGGTGGACACCAACGCGTACAGCGTGCCCTGGCGGCTGATCGGCGAGACGGTGCGCGCGGTAGTCGCCGGCGGCCGGATCAGCATCCCGCACGGCGACCAGGAGGTGGCGGTCCATCCCGAGTGCGCCGGCCGTCGTCAGCGGCTGATCGAGCCCGCGCACTTCAGCGGCATGTCACCGGTCTCGGGTCTCCTGCGCTCCGCCGCGCCGCGCGCGAGGCGCCGCAGCCAGCGGCGCTGCTCAGGCCCGCTTGCGGAGTACGAGCAGCTGGTCGGGGGAGGCTGGTGATGGTCGACCACGATGAGTTCCTCGACATGCTCAGCCGCGCCGAAGCGCTCCGCTGCGCGCGGGTTCCTCCTGTGGACTCCGAGGATGAGCCGAAACAAGCCATGACGAGGGGGGCCAGTTCTCCCTGACGACAAGGGTCCAGTTCCGAATGTCGCTTGATAGCTT
>NZ_VCCH02000325.1 GCF_005938675.2 Mycobacterium sp. KBS0706 | reverse complement strand
ACTCAGCCCCAGCTCCGGGTTCTGGAACTTGATCAGGATCGCGTCGCCTGGCAGCGCCTGCAGCAGGATGAAGGCGGCCGTGAAGGCGGCCCACAGCACCAGCACCGCCTGCCCGACCCGGCCGAGGAGATAGCGGGTCATGATGCGCAGACCGTCGAGGCCGGTGCCGCGCCCTCACCCGGAATCGCTGCGCGATTCCGGCCTCTCCCCGGGGGAGAGGGAGGGGCCCGGCCCGCTTGAGCCGGGAGGCTGAGGGGGAAGCGGGCGGCGCCGTTGCTCATCGGTCGGCCTCAGTGCTCGGCCAGCCAGGTGTTGTAGAAGAACGGCCGTCCGACCGCCTCGAAGGCGATGCCTTTGAGGTAGGGCGCGCCGGCATAGGCCTGCGGCTCCTCGAAGATCGGAATCGCATAGGCCTGGTCGAGGATGTAGGCCTGGACCTCGGCGACGATCTGCAGCCGCTTGGCCTTGTCCGGCTCGGAGGACAGCGCCACCAGCAGGCCGTTGAGCGTGTCGTCGACGAAGCTCTTCACCTTGGTGCTGGCGCCGCCTTTCTGCCGCAGCACGTCACGGTTCGACGGGTAGAACTGGCTCTTGATCACGTCCGGGTCGGCGCGGCCGACCATGGCCGGCGACACCGGCGTCTTCTCCGGGTCC
>NZ_VCCH02000324.1 GCF_005938675.2 Mycobacterium sp. KBS0706 | reverse complement strand
TTGGCGAAGGCTTGGAACCGCGCATTGAACCGAACCTCGCGCGTCGCGGCGTCATGGTGGTCCACCAGCGCGCGGGCGTTGTCGAGCAGGACCTCCTGCGGGATTCCGTCGAAGGGCACAAACGCCCCTTCGACCCCGTCGAACCATGCTGACTGCCGCTCGTGGCGAAAGGCCTGCACGTAGCAGCGTCGGCGGTCTGCGCGTTGTAGGATGGCGGCTTGGGACCATGCCCCAGCCCCATCGGGCGAGCGTCCTCCTCGCCGTCCACGAGGGTTGCGCGACCTTCGTCGTCGAGCCTCGCCGCCGGCCGGTCCAGCTCGCTGCGACGGGTGCGAAGGACGGCAAGCGCAGTCTCGACAGCTTCCGGCGCATCGCCGGGCTCGGCTGCATCCGCCTCGTCCAGTCCAGCGAGATGGACAGCGATCTGAGCGTCGAGACGGGCGGCTTCCTTCGCGATCTCCCTGCGGCCGACGACCTTCCTCGCACTGGCCACCGCCCGGAACTTCGGGCCGTCCAGCGCGACCAGACGCGCCGAGAGCAACCCCGTCCCGGCACAGCAGCACGAACGCCCGGCAGGCACCGACGATTGCCGCTCCGTTGTCGCGCCGGAAATCGGCGATCGTCTTGGAGTCAGGCGCGAGCCGAAGCATCAGCCACATCGCCT
>NZ_VCCH02000323.1 GCF_005938675.2 Mycobacterium sp. KBS0706 | reverse complement strand
AAGGCTGCCGACCTAATCTTACTGAGTCACAAAGTCACAGGATGTGGTTGATTGTGGGATAGAGAGATACCATAGGCTGTAGATTGTTGGGAGGTCTGCAGCGAGGCGAAGGGAGATGGACGTCACGGCGAGTGAGGACAGCGAAGGGCGGTTTGCGGCCTATGTCGCGGCGTTATCGGGCGCGATCGGTCATGCGGATCGGGTGGGACCGTTGCGGGATTACTGCCTGGGGCTTTTGATGCCGGCGGAGCGCAAGAGCGCGGAGCCGCTGGCGGCGGTGACGGCGCCGGCGCGGGTCCCGGCGCAGCACCAGTCGCTGCTGCATTTCGTGGGTCAGGCGCCGTGGTCGAACGAGCGGGTTCTGGCCAAGGTGCGCGACCTGGTCTTGCCCTCGATTGAGCGGCACGGGCCGATCGAGGCCTGGATCATCGACGACACAGGATTTCCCAAGAAGGGGCGGCATTCGGTCGGGGTGACGCGGCAGTATTGCGGGCAACTCGGCAAGCAGGACAACTGCCACATCGCGGTGACGCTGTCGGTCGCCAACCACGCGGCCAGCCTGCCGGTGGCGTATCGGCTCTATCTGCCGGAAGACTGGGCGGCGGATGCCGACCGACGGGCCAAGGCTCGGGTACCGGCGACGGTTTCCTTCAAGAGCAAGCCTG
>NZ_VCCH02000322.1 GCF_005938675.2 Mycobacterium sp. KBS0706 | reverse complement strand
TTGCGCATCAGCCTACGGGCGGCAGCCGCGTCCCGCCGTGCCTGAACCAGGACCTCGAGCACCTCACCCTCGGCATCGACAGTGCGCCAGAGGTACATCGGCTTGCCGCCGATCCGGACGAACATCTCGTCGAGGTGCCATCGCCGGTGCGGCACCGGCCGCTGCGCGCGGAGGCGCCGGGCGATCACCGGGCCGAACGCACTCACCCATCGACGGACCGTCTCGTACGACACCTCGATGCCGCGCTCGGTGAGCAGGTCCTCGACGTCGCGGTAGCTCAGAGTGAAGCGGAGATACATCCAGACGGCGAGCTGGATCACGTCGGATGGGAAGCGATAACCAGAATAGTCAGGCGGGGTCATAACGACCGCTAAGCCCCTCACGGGCGCCACGCAAGGCCGCGAACGTGACAGGCCCACCGCGGATGACCTGGCCAGCCAGCACCCTGCTCGCCGCGGACGCCCGCGAGGCCATAGCGCCTCCTTCCTTTCCATCGAGGCGAATGGCGACCGAGGAAGTCCGGCAACACCTACGCCCTGCAAGCCCGAGCACCAAGCTTGGGCGGTATCGCGTCAGCGCGCGACGGCAGCCACGCGCTGTTGTCGGGTCTTCAGGAGGTCCAGCGCCTCCTCGTCTTCGGGAGGCAGCGGCGTGATCGCGATGTCTGTGTAGGGTGC
>NZ_VCCH02000321.1 GCF_005938675.2 Mycobacterium sp. KBS0706 | reverse complement strand
GGCCACGAACCGCTCCGACGTCAGACCGGCACGGCCCAGATACCCCCGCGCCAGACCCGCCCCCGCGATGTACAGCTCTCCCGACACCCCCACAGGGACCGGACGCAGGCTCCCGTCCAGCACATAGACCCGCGTGTTCCAGATCGGTCGACCGATCGGCACCGGCCCTTCGGTTGGATCCCCTGGCTTCACCTCGTAGGTCGTGCAGCCCACCACCGTCTCGGTCGGGCCGTATTCGTTGATCAGCCGGGTCCCGGCAGCATGCCGCCGCCATGCCGCGATCGTCCCTGCCCCCAGCCCTTCGCCGCCGATCACCAGGCAGCCGCTCAGCCCTTCCAGCCGCTCCGGCGGCACCAGCTGCGTCAGGATCTCGACATGCGCCGGCGTCACCTTCAGCAGGCTGAAGCCAGTCCCCGCCGCCAGATGCTCCAGTTGCTCCACCTCCGGCAGCAGCGTCAACGCACGCCCCGCCAGCAGCGGCAACATCAGGCTGGTCACCGTCGCGTCGAACGCCAGCGGCGTGTTCACGGGCGCGCCCGTGCCCCGCTCCAGCGGGTAGGCCTCCAAGGCCCAGGCCGCATAATTCCGCAGCCCGGCATGGGTGACGACCACGCCCTTGGGGCGGCCGGTGGAGCCGGAGGTGTAGATCACATAGGCCGGGTGCCCCGGCCGCAGCCGCGCTCTCC
>NZ_VCCH02000320.1 GCF_005938675.2 Mycobacterium sp. KBS0706 | reverse complement strand
GACCGTGGACCCCGATGCGCCGCTTGGCTACCAGGCGCTGCATCTGGTGTTCTGGCTGCGGCGCGACGTCGAGCAGAGCTTCGCCGCGGCCCGCGCCGGCCTGGCACGCGACCCGAACAACCCGGAGCTCCTGGCCGATCTCGGCGGCCGGCTGTGCCTGAGGGGAGAGTTCGCCGAAGGCCTGCCGCTCCTGACCGAGGCCTTCTCCCGCAACCCCGGCCAGTCCACCTTCTATCGCCTCGGCTTCTTCGTCGCCGACTACATGGACGCCCGATACCAGGACGCGCTGGACGAGGCCCTGAAGATCGACCTGCCGGAAAACCGACTCACGCAGATCGCCCGCGCGACGGCTTACGCTCAGCTCGGACGGAGCGAAGACGCCGCTGCCGCAATCAAGCTTCTGCTCAAAGCCGACCCGGACTACGGGGATCACGTCGTGGCCGATCTGCAGGCCCGCAACGTGGCGCCGGAGATCATTCAGGCCCTTGTCGAGGGCCTCCGCAAAGCCGGTCTCGCTATACCGAAGGCGGGGACCTAGCTGCTCGGGTGTGGTCGATCCTGCGACGCATCAATATTCTAGATGAGGTCGATCGCTCCACCGCAGGCTAGGCGGCCTTGAGGCGCCCGCGGCCATTTCCGTTATCGGGATCCGAGTGCGATGGCCGGTTACCGCCCTTCTCGGACGGCCGGGC
>NZ_VCCH02000319.1 GCF_005938675.2 Mycobacterium sp. KBS0706 | reverse complement strand
ACCTGCAGCTGATTTAGCAACTGCTGGACCTGCGGCCTCTTGACGATGACCGTGCGGACGACGCCGGCCGGACCGATGAACATGACCTTGTGCTCAGCGGGGCTGACGCCGACGACCTGGGCCGTGACCTTCGTCACGATCGACGCTTCGCCGGCGGGGAGTTCCCCTGGTTCGGCCCGGGCGATATCTGCCGTCTGCATCACCATCGGCACCGAACCCGCCGCCGCCTTGGTCACATCGATGGCCACGGCTTCATGGCGGCTGACGTTAACGCGGTCGCCGGGGCTTGACCTGGGGGAGATTGACCACCTGCGGCCCAGCGTGGATTGTCAGGAGGCGGCCGTCGCTTTCCTTGAGCGTCACCATCCGGCTCTCGAGATCGATCGTCTGCACCGTGGCGGTCCCCGTCATCAACACACTCGCGCCGGCACCTTCCTGAGCGACGACAGGCGAGGCACCGCCAGCGAACAGACATAGCAGGCAGGCGGCGAATCCGCTCACCATGCGCGCATGGGCCCGTGACGCGACCATATGAACCTCCCCTGCAGGCAATTGGGTGATCGTGGATCGAGGTCTCGATACCTCGACACCCCCACCTTGCCTAAAGTCGGGAACCTGGCGAAGTTGCCGACGGGTAGCTTTGGGTTAACTAACCCCCTAAATCATTCGAAGTGCGGGCGCCTGATACGGGCTGTCGCGGCGAGTGCCGTGGCAGATCTGCGGCCCCAACCCTGCTGCAAACTTACCG
>NZ_VCCH02000032.1 GCF_005938675.2 Mycobacterium sp. KBS0706 | reverse complement strand
CCCGCAAGGGGAGGGGGGCAGGGGGAGGGGGGCAGGGGGAGGGGGTTCGTGCAGCAAGAGTTGGCGCCCTCGGGGGCTGGTCTGGCGTCGCCAACCCCCTCCCCCTATCCCCCTCCCGCGAGGGGAGGGGGGACTCATTTTGCTCGTTTTGCGTTCGGCCTGGATTTACCCCGCCTTCGCCTCGGACCGCAGGGCGGCGTAGCGGTCTCTTGCGCGGGTCAGGTGGACACGCATCGCCCGGCGGGCTGCGGCGGCGTCGCCGGCGCGGATCGCGGCCAGGATCGCCTCGTGCTCCTGCCCGACCCGGCGCAGATGGCGCTCGCGCTCGCCCTGCGACAGCGCCGCAACCGGGATGCGCTGGCGCGGGATCACCACATTGAAGACGTCGAACACCTTGGCGAAATAGGCGTTGCCGGTGGCGGCCAGGATGGCCCGGTGCACCGCCAGATCCTCGCCCAGCCCGACCGTCTCGGCATCGGCCCCCGGCGCCGAGATCGCCGCCAGGAACGCCGCCTGCGCCGCCTCGATCCGCGCCAGCTCCTCCGGGCTGCGCCGCTCGGCGGCCAGGCCGGCGGCCTCGACCTCGATGCTCAGCCGCAGCTCCAGCACCTGCAGCACGTCGCCGATCGATTCCAGCTTCTCCGCATCGATGGCGAAGGAGCGGGCGGGCACGGTCTCGGCCACGAAGGCGCCGAGCCCCTGGCGGGTGGTGATCAGGCCGCGGGCGCGCAGCGAGGCCAGGGCCTCGCGCACCACGGTGCGGCTGACCCCGGTGGCGTTGACGATGGCCTGTTCGGTCGGCAGGCGCTGGCCGGGGCCGAGGTCGCCGGACGCGATCTGCGCCTCCAGCGTCTCGACCAGGCCGGCGGTGAGGTTGGGGGCTTTCCGGATCGCAGCGAAAGCCGAGGAATGCGCGCTCATATCGTCCTTCAATCCTCACGCCTCGCGACAGGCAGGATCGCAGCGCCGGTGGCTCGGCGCAAGGCTGGTGCCACGGCCGCCGCATTGTGAACCCGCCGGCAATCTGGAACAGTCCGGGCATGGAGCTTCATCTCGATCTCGTCGGTGGCCTGGCGGGCGACATGTTCATCGCCGCGCTGCTCGACCTGTTCCCGGAGCACGAGGCGGGGCTGCACGACAGCCTGGCCCGGACCGGCGGGCTGCTGGCCGGCGTCACCGCCCGGCTGGTGCCGCACAATGACGGCGTGCTGGCCGGCAAGCGCTTCCTGGTCGAGCGGCCGGGCGGGGCAGGGGCCAGAAACGGAGATAGACACGACCATGTCGCCTGGCGCCGGATCCGCGAGGGGCTGGAGGCGTCGGAACTGAAACCAGCGGTACGCGATCACGCCATCGCCATCTTCCGGCACCTGGCCGAGGCCGAGGCGCGTGTGCATGGCGTGCCGGTCGAGGCGGTGAGCTTCCACGAGGTCGGCGCCTGGGATTCGATCGCCGACATCGTCGGTGCCGCGCATCTGATCGCCGCCGCCAGGGCGGCCCGCTGGACCGTGGGCGCCATTCCGCTCGGCTCCGGCCGGGTGCGCAGCGCGCATGGTCCGCTGCCGGTGCCGGCCCCGGCCACGGCGCTGCTGCTGCAGGGCTTCGCCGTGATCGATGATGGCGTCGGCGGCGAGCGCGTCACCCCGACCGGCGCCGCCATCCTGCGCCATCTCTGCGGCGACACGGTCCCGCAGGCGCCGCGGCCGCGGATCCTGGGCGGCACCGGCATCGGCTTCGGCACCCGCATCCTGCCCGGCCTCAGCAACTGCGCACGGGTGCTGCGCTTCGATGCGGCGGAATCGGCGCCGGCCTTCGACACCGACGCGGTGCTGGTGGTGGAGTGCGAGATCGACGACCAGTCCGGCGAGGAGCTGGCCCTGGCGCTGGACCGGCTGCGCGCCCATCCGGCGGTGCTCGACGTGGTCCAGGCCCCGGTCTTCGGCAAGAAGGGGCGGATGATGGCGCAGCTGCGCCTGCTCGCGCTGCCGGAGGCGCGCGACGAGGTCCTGCGCCTGTGCTTCGCCGAGAC
The DNA here is from genome assembly GCF_005938675.2 of Mycobacterium sp. KBS0706. Lineage (GTDB taxonomy): Bacteria > Pseudomonadota > Alphaproteobacteria > DSM-16000 > Inquilinaceae > Inquilinus. The sequence continues at coordinate 78,750 of NZ_VCCH02000032.1, read as the reverse complement.
CACGACCATCGGCCTGCGGCATTCGGTGCAGGCCCGGGCGGTGCTGCCGCGGCGCATGGTCGAGGTGGAGGCCGGGGGGCGGACGGTGCGGGTCAAGGCGGTCGACCGGCCCGGCGGGCGCACGGCCAAGGCCGAGGCGGATGACGTGGCCGACCTGGACGGGCACAAGGCGCGCAGGGCCCGGCGGCGGGCGGCAGAGGATGCGGTGGAAGAGTCATGAGTACGGATCGAACCCAGCTTGAGGACGTGCTGGACGGCCTCGGCCCGGTCGCGGTGGCGGTCAGCGGCGGCGTCGACAGCATGACCCTGGCGGTGCTGGCGCATCGCCGGCGCCCCGATGCCGTGACCATGGTCCACGCCGTCTCCCCCGCGGTGCCGCCGCTGGCCACGGCGCGGGTGCGCGACTGGGCCGGGCGCGAGGGCTGGGCCCTGACCGTGCTCGATGCCGGCGAGTTCGCCGATCCGCGCTATCGCGAGAACCCGGTGAACCGCTGCTACTTCTGCAAGACCAACCTGTATGGCGCGATCGCCGGGCGGGTCGCCGGCACCATCGTCTCCGGCACCAACCGCGACGATCTCGGCGAGTACCGGCCGGGCCTCGACGCGGCGCGCGAGCACGGCGTGCGCCATCCCTATGTCGAGGCCGGGATCGGCAAGGCCGGGCTGCGGGCCCTGGCGCGCGACCTCGGCCTCGGCGACCTCGCCGAGCTGCCGTCCTCGCCCTGCCTGTCGAGCCGGGTCGAGACCCTGATCCCGATCGAGCCGGAGATGCTGCGCACCATCGATGCGGTGGAGCAGCTGGTGGCCAGCCGCTTGCGGCCGCGCACGGTGCGTTGCCGGGTCCGCGCCGCCGGGCTGGTGGTGGAGCTCGACCCCGGCAGCCTGGCCGGGCTGGGCGAGGAGGGGGCAGCGGAGCTGGAGGCGTCGATCCGCGCCGTGCTGCCCGCCGCCGCCGCGGCGCGGCCGCTGGCCTTCGCCCCCTACCGGGTCGGCAGCGCCTTCGTCGGGGTACCGGGATGAGCCGGGATGAGGTCACGCTCGATTTCGCCCGCGGCGGCCGGATCGGCCAGGACGAGGCGATCTATTGCGGCGAGAAATCCGCCGTTCAGATCGCCACGATCCTGGACCTTGCCGAGGCGGCCGGGGCCGGGTTGCTGCTGACCCGGCTGGACGCGGCCAAGCTGGAGGCCCTGCCGGCCGGCCATCGCGGCGGCATCGACTACTGCCCGGTGTCGCGCACCGGCTTCTTCGGCCCGCTGCGGCCGGTCGCGGCCGCGGGCCAGGTGGCGATCCTGTCGGCCGGCACCTCCGACATCCCGGTGGCGCGCGAGGCGGAGCGGACGCTGCGCCATGCCGGGCAGCAGGCCAGCCTGTTCAGCGATATCGGCGTGGCCGGGCTGTGGCGGCTGACCGACCGGCTGGACGAGATCCGCGCCCATCCGGTGGTGATCGTCGCCGCCGGCATGGATGCGGCGCTGGCCAGCGTGGTCGGCGGGCTGGTGGCCGGGCCGGTGATCTGCGTCCCGACCTCGGTCGGCTACGGCGTCGCCGCGGGCGGCCGGGCGGCGCTGGACGCGATGCTGGCCAGCTGCGCGCCGGGCCTGTCGGTCTGCAACATCGACAACGGCTACGGCGCCGCCTGTGCCGCGCTGCGCCTGCTCAACGCCGCCCGCCGGCTGCGGGAGCGGGCGTAGCCTTCGCCCGTGCGGGCAGGGCGGTCTCGTCCGGGGGCAGGCCGACGCGCTCGGCGGCGCCGTTCAGATGCGCCTGCATCGCCCATTGCGCCTCGACCCCATCCTGCGCCTCGATCGCCGCCAGGATGCGGCCGTGCTCGCTCAGCGTCGCCTGGGCCATGTCCTCGGACGGGTGCTGGTCGCCGGCCGCCAGGATGCTCTCGCGCACCCGCTCGGCGACGAAGCCGATGAACTGCACCAGATAGTCGTTGCGCGTCGCCGCGGCGATGGCGCGGTGGAAGTCGAGGTCGGCCTCCAGCCAGGCGACGCTGCCATAGGGCGAGGCGGTCATGGTCGTCAGCGCCCGGCGCATGGCCTCGAAATCCTCGTCCGTGCGCCGGTCGGCGGCCAGGGACGCAGCCCGGACCTCCAGCGCGCCGCGCAGCTCGAACAGGCTGCGGAAGGCGTCGCCATCCTGTCCCAGCGTGGCGTGGTCGATCTTCAGCACGGTCGATTTGGGCGCCTCCGCGACGAAGGCGCCGCGGCCTTGCTGCGACCACACCAGCCCCTCCGACCCCAGCCGGGCGATCGCCTCGCGCACCACGTTGCGGCTGACGCCGAAGGTCTCCGCCAGCGCCTGCACGGTGGGCAGCTGGTCGCCCGGCTTCAGCCGGCCGCGGGCGATCTCGCGCGAGATCGAGCTGGCGACCAGCGTCGGCAGATGCGGTCCGCGGCTGACCTTGTCGAGCTTCAGCACCATCGCCTCACCCGTTCTGGACTTTTAAGTCTTCCGGCAGGATACGCCCCTTGCTGAGGATATGCTTGGGATCCAGCGCCTGCTTCAGCCGGGTGGCGAGGTCCAGCGACACGGGGTCGATCCGCTCCAGGAAGGCGTGCTGCTTGAGGCGGCCGATGCCGTGCTCGGCGCTGATGCTGCCGCCCAGCCGGTCGACCGCGCCGAAGATCAGTTCCTCGGCGCTGTGGAACAGGGCGTCCATCGCCGCCGGGTCCTGGCCCTGGGGCGGGATGATGTTGAAATGCACATTGCCATCGCCGACATGGCCATAAGCCAGGGCCATCGCCTCAGGATGCTTGCCGCGCACCGCCTGCAGCGCCGCGGCGATGAAGTCGGCGATGCTGGAGATCGGCACCGACACGTCGGTGCGCAGGTAGCGGCCGCCGCGGCCCTGGGATTCGACCATGGTCTCGCGGTACAGCCACAACCGCTCGCCCTGAGCCCGGCTGGAGGCGATGACGCCGTCGCGGACGATGTCGTCGGCGCCGCCCAGGAAGCTTTCCACCAGCCCGCGCAGGTCGACCGTGCCGCCGCACGCGGCCTCGATCAGCACATAGGCGGGGTAGGCCTCCGACAGCGGGTCGGGGAAGTCCGGCCGGGCGCGCAGCGTCACCTCGATGCCGTCGCGCAGGATCAGCTCGAAGGCGGTCAAGAGGTCGCTGCAGCCCCGCCGGGCGCGGGCATACAGCTCCATCGCGTCCTCGACCGAGGCCAGGCCGACCAGCGCGGTCTCGACCTGGGTCGGCTTCGGAAACAGCTTGAAGGCGACCGCGGTGACGATGCCCAGCGTGCCCTCGGCGCCGATGAACAGCTGCTTCAGGTCATAGCCGCGATTGTCCTTGCGCAGCACCTTCAGCCCGTTCCAGACGCGGCCGTCGGCCAGCACCACCTCCAGCCCCAGCACTAGGTCGCGGGTCATGCCGTAGCGCAGCACGTTGAAGCCGCCGGCATTGGTCGAGACGTTCCCGCCGACCCGGCAGGTGCCCTGGGCCCCGAAGGTGATCGGCAACAGGCAGTCGACCGCGTCGGCGGCATTCTTCGCCTCCTCCAGAATGCAGCCGGCCTCGACCACCATGGCGAAGTCGATCGGGCTGATCTGGCGCACCGCGGTCATCCGCTCCAGGCTCACCACCACCTCGCCCGGCGCCGCCACCGCGGCCCCGACCAGCCCGGTCAGCCCGCCCTGCGGCACCGCCCGCAGCCCGGCCTGCCAGCACTGCCGCATCAGCGCCGAGACCTCCTCGACCGACCGCGGTCTTGCCACCGCCAGCGGCCGGCCGAAATGGTCGCCGGACCAGTCGCGGCTGTAGCGCGCCGTCTCCTCCTCCCCGGTCAGCAGCGCGTCGCCGGGCAGGATGGCCCTCAGCGCGGCGATCGCATCCGCGTGCGTCTCGGAGGAGGATGTGGTCAATTGCGGCCCCTGATCTTGTGGCTGGACAACAAACACTGTCGTCCTGTTATCATACAAGTTGGCGCGGCCTTCAAGCCGTGATGACATGTCGATCAATGCCGGCACCCTGCCGGCGACGGAACCCCGTCCAGGAGATGACCCGATGAGCCGCTTTCAGATGATGCACACGATGATCCGTGTGTTCGACCTGGAGAAGTCGATCGCCTTCTACACCAAGCTGCTCGGCATGCAGCTGCTGCGCCGCGAGGATTTCCCGGAGGGCCGCTTTACCCTGGCCTTCGTCGGCTACGGGCCGGAGGACAGCAGCACGGTGGTCGAGCTGACCCACAATTGGGACCAGGCGACGCCCTATGAGATCGGCACCGGCTTCGGCCATCTCGCGCTCGGCGTGCGCGACATCTACGGCGTCTGCGCGGCGCTGGAGCAGGCCGGCGCGAACATCCCGCGCAAGCCCGGCCCGATGAAGCATGGCACCACGCACATCGCCTTCATCGAGGATCCGGACGGCTACAAGGTCGAGCTGATCGACCTCGACACCAGGGGCTGACGCTTCAGGCGGGCGGCCGGCGACGCTGCCGTCGTCAGAGACCGTTTGGAAATGCGCTGGCGTGAGTCGGATGGCGGTGGTTTCGAGAACCGGAGCGCAGCGGACATTGGTCCGTGAGCACCGGAAGCTTCGAGTCCGCCGTCAGACGGCCGCGCCAGTAGCATTTACAAATGGTCTCTAAGCAGCTTCCACCCGGTGGATCAGGTTCATGATCCCCTCGCTCATCGCCCGGTAGTCGCGGGTGTTGGTGATCTCGCCCTCGATCCGGTAGGCGTTCATCACCACGATGCGGTCGGCGAGCGTGATCATCTCCGGCATGTCGCTGGTGATCAGCAGGATCGCCGTGCCGGTCTCTGACAGCTCGCGCAGCAATTCGTGCAGTTCGGCCTTGGTCTTGATGTCGATGCCGACCGACGGCTCGTCGACGATCAGCACCTTGACCCCGGCGGCCAGCCATTTGGCGACGCTGATCTTCTGCTGGTTGCCGCCCGACAGGTTGCCGACCAGCTGGCCCAGCGACGGGGTGCGGACCGCCAGCCGCCGGATGAAGGGCTCGGTCTTCGCCCGCACCATGCCGTCGGTCAGGAAGCCGAAGCGGCGGGCCAGCCGGCGCCAGACGGTGATGCCGGCATTCTCCAGCACCGAATGCATCAGCACGAGGCCTTCCTGCTTCCGGTCCTCGCTGACATAGCCGATGCCGACGCGGTGGATGGCGTCGGCGACGTCGCGGATCTTCGCCGGCTTGCCCTCGACCTCGACCGTGCCGGCGGTCACCGGGAACTGGCCCAGGATGCATTTCGCCAGCTCGGTCCGCCCGGCCCCGACCAGCCCGTACAGGCCGACGATCTCGCCGCGGCGCAAGGTCAGGTCGACGCCGCGATGGCCGAGGCCGGTCGACACGCCCTGCAGCTTGAGCGCCGCCGGGGCCTGGGAATGGTCGCGCGCCGGCCAGTCGGCGATCAGCTCGCCCCGGCCGATCATCAGCCGCACCAGGTCCGGCCGGCCCAAGCCCTGCATCGACCGGCTCTCGCAGGCGTTGCGGCCGTCGCGCAGCACCGTCACCCGGTCGCAGATCGCCTGCACCTCCTCCAGCTTGTGGCTGACGAACAGCATGCTGACGCCCTCGTCGCGCAGCCGGCGCAACAGGCCGAACAGGATGTCGGTCTCGTGCGGGGTCAGGGCCGCGGTCGGCTCGTCCAGCAGCAGCACGCGGGACTTCAGCGACAGCGCCTTGGCGATCTCGACCAGCTGCATCTTGGCGACGCTGAGCTGCGACACCGGGATGCGCGGGTCGATCTCGAGATCCAGCACGCGCAGCCAGTGCCGCGCCGTCTCGTTGACCTTGGCGTAGTCGACCCGGCGCAGCGGATGCCCCGCCAGCTGCTCCAGCGCGATGTTCTCGCCGACCGAGAAGCGCGGGATCAGGTTGCGCTCCTGATGCACCACGCCGATCCGGTGGGCGGTGGCGTCGCGCGGGCCGCCGAACTCGACCGGCTTGCCGTCGAGCAGCAGGTGCCCCTCGTCGGGCCGGTGCACGCCGGTGATGATCTTGATCAGCGTCGACTTGCCGGCGCCGTTCTCGCCCAGGAGGGCGTGGATCGATCCCGGCTCCAGGGTCAGGGAGACGCCCTGCAGCGCCTTGACGCCGGGGAAGAATTTGCTGACGCCGAGCGCTTCGAACACGGCCATGGTCAGACCCCCGCCACGGCCTTGCGCAGCCGCAGCTCGCGCAGGCGGTTGATGCCGACCGCCCACAGGATCAGGACGCCGAGCACGACCTGGACCAGGAAGGGGTCGATGTTGAACAGCACCAGGGCCTGGGTGATGATCGCGACGATGACGACGCCCAAGAGCGTCGCCGACACGCTGACATGGCCGCCCGACAGCACAGCCCCGCCGATCACAGGTGCTGCGAAGGACAGGATCAGCCAGTCGTCGCCGATCGTCGGCTGGCCGATCTGCAGCCGCGCCACCAGCAGGATCCCGGCCAGGGCGGCCAGCAGGCCGGAGATGGCATGGGCCGCCACCACCGTGAAGCCGACCGAGATGCCCGACAGCTCCGCCGCATGCGCATTGCCGCCGACCGCCAGGATGAAGCGGCCCAACGCCTGGCGGTTCAGCAGGAACCACAGGCCGACCGCCACGAGCGCCGTGGGCAGCACCAGCCAGGGCAGGGGGTCGATGAAGGTGGTGTTGCCGAAGGCCTTCACCGCATCCGGGATGCCGTAGAAGGGCTGCGCCTGGGTGATGCCGAGATTGATGCCCTTGAACATCGACAGGCTGGCCAGGGTGATGACGAAGGCGCTGATCCCGGTCCAGGCGATGAACACGCCGTTGACCATGCCGGCGAGGAGGCCGATCAGCAGCGCCAGCACGGCGGCGATCGGCGCCGGCAGGCCCCAGACCTGCATCATCCCGGCGAAGCTGATCGCCGCCAGCCCGCCGATGGCGCCGACCGACAGGTTCATCTGCCCGACCGCGATGATGATCATCTGCGAGAAGGCGATCAGCGCATTGATCGAGATCGCCAGCAGCAGCACCTGGATGTTCAGCGGCGACAGGAAGGACGGGTTGAAGCCGCCGACGATGACGACCGCCAGCACCGTGACCAGCAGCGGGCCGAACCAGTCGGTCCGAGCGTAGCGGGAGAGGGCACCCATCACACCATCCTCCGGCGCGCCAGGAACGAGCGGCGCGCCATGTCCATCAGCACGGCCAGGAGCAGCAGCAGGCCCAGGAAGGCCTGGACCCAGAATTCGCCGACCTGCAGCAGCAGCAGGCCGCTGGTCAGCAGCGTCACCAGGAAGGCGCCGAGGAAGGTGCCCGCCACCGACACCCGGCCGCCGGACAGCAGCGTGCCGCCCAGCACCGGGCCCAGGAAGGCGGGCAGCAGCCAGTCCTGCCCCAGCTGCCCGGCCATCGAGGGCAGGGCGGCGCCGTTGCGCGCCACCAGCATCAGCGCGGCGATGCCGGCCAGCAGGCCCGACAGCGCGTGGCAGGCGATGAAGACGCGGTCGACCCGGATGCCGGACAGGGCCGCGGCCTCCGGCTTCGCGCCGGCGGCCAGCATCTCGCGCCCGACCACGGTGAAGCGGTACAGCACCACCAGCAGCACGGCCACGACGATGGCCACCAGCAGCAGCGGCGACAGCGTGTTGCCCAGGAATTTCAGCCGGCCGAAGCCGGAGAACACCGCCGGCAGCTCGCGATAGGACTCGCCCCGGGTCAGGAAGATCATCAGCCCGAAGAAGATGCTCATGCTGGCGAGGGTGATGATGAAGCTGTGCAGGCCGGAGCGGACGATCGTCCAGCCATTGACCACCCCGAGTGCGGCTCCCAGCGCCAACCCGCCGATGATGCCCAGCGGCCAGGGCAGCCCGGCATCCTGGATCAGCCAGCCGCAGGCCATGGCGGCGCTGACGCCGATGGCGCCGACCGCCAGGTTCAGCCCGCCGGTGACGATCACCACCATCATCGACAGGCCGATCATGACGTTGATCGCGGCGGTGCGGCCCAGCGTGAACAGGTTGAAGGGCGACAGGAAGCCGGGGGTCAGCAGGCCGAAGGCGGTGACGAACACCGCGATCAGGACGATCAGGCCGAACTCGTTGGTCAGCCAGAAGCGCGGCCGGCCGGACGCCGCGCTTGGCGTCGCCTGCGGGGACCCGGCATGGGACGGGGGCGCGGCGCTGTCTTCGGCATGCATCGGTCTGGCTCTGGGAAACGGTCTGCGGGACCCGGCCGGACCGCGAGGGCCCGGCCGGGCAAGGCCGCTCAGGACTTGCAGTTCAGGTAGGTCGCGTCGAAGCTGGCCAGCAGGTTCTTGGTGATGTCCTGCATGGCGCTGACATAGGTGTCGACCTTGTCGGCGCCGACGAAGACGGTGCCGGAATCGACGAAGTGATTGGTCAGCGCGTTGGTCTTCCACGGCGCGTCGGCCTTGATCGTGCAGCCGTTGCGCAGCCGGTCGACGACATGGGAGCCGATATAGGCTTGGCCGTACGGGTTCTGCAGCATGGTGCCGTGCAGGAAGCCGTCCTTGATCGCCTTCAGCACCACCTCGTCATGGTCGATCGCGACCATCTGGATGCGCTTGTCGCCGATCCGGCGCAGCGCGTTGGCGGCCACCACCGACGGCACCCAGGCGGTGCTGACGATGCCGTCGACATCGGCGGCATGGGCGGCGAGATAGGCGTTGATCTTCTCTTCCGCCGGCTCCGGCGCGTCGATGTCGGCGATCACCTGCACGACCTGCGCGCCCTCTTCCTTCGCCGCCTTCTCCACCGCGTCGATGCGCAGCTGGGTGTTGGGGTCGACCAGGAAGCCGGTGACATGCAGAATCCGCTTCTTGCCGGCCATCGCCTTCAAGAGCTCCTTGGTGCCGAGATAGGCGGAGTTGCCGACATCGGTGCCGAGGCAGAACTGCGCTTCGGACGGGTCCTTCAGGCAGCCGGCGGTGGCGATCACCGGGGCGCCGCTATCCGCCAGCTCGGCCACGGTGCTGACGCTGCCGACCGGGTCGCCGGGGAAGACCAGGAAGGCGTTGTATCCCTGGGTCACCAGGCTCTCGAGCAGCTGGTTCTGGGTGCTCAGCTCCCATTTCTGGGGAACCTTGTAGTCCGCGGCGGCGAGCTTGAAGTCGCGGGCGGCATCCTTGCCGGCCTGCTCCCAGGCCGAGAAATACGGGTGCGGGCCCCCGGGCACCAGGGCGACGCGGGTGTCGTCGGCGGCAGCCGTGCCGGCTCCCGCCAGCAGCGCCAGGCCGGCCAGAACGGCGGCCTTCCGGACATGTCGGGACATCGGATTCCTCCCCAAGGTTTCTTGTCGGGTGCCGTCAAGGCGTCAGCGCACTTGAACGGCGCGGTGGAACGCTAGTATCCAAGTGTGCAAGGCGCAATCGAATTGTGGCTCGTGCGACCGAACAGGTCGGACAAATGGCCGAGGGCTGCGCTGTCGGGGAGGGAGAGATGCCGATCGCCGCACCAACCGAAGCGCCGCCCATCGCCGCCGAGCCGGACGAGGAGCCGGGCGGGCTGCAGGCGATTCGCCTCCGCCTCGACCGCCGCCTGCCGGTCGCCGACCAAGTGCATGAGGCGCTGCGGGCGGCCATCGTCGGCGTCCACCTGCTGCCCGGCACCCCGATCAGCGAGAACAGCATCAGCCGGCACTTCGGCGTGTCGCGCACGCCGATCCGCGCCGCGATCCAGCGGCTGGCGGAGGAGGGGCTGATCGATGTCTATCCGCAGCAGGGCAGCTTCGTCGCCCCGATCCGGCTCAGCGGCATCGGCGACGCGCATTTCGTCCGCCGGGCGCTGGAGGTGGCGGTGCTGCGCGAGACGGCAAAGATCTGGACCCCGGCGATGAGCGCCGCGGCCCGGGCGGTGCCGGCGAAGCAGCGGCTGCTGCTGGAGGCCGGCGATTCGGACGGCTTCCACGCCGCGGATGCAGAGTTCCACCACCTGCTGATGAGCTTCGCCAACCGCGAGGGCGTCTGGACCACGATCCAGACCGCCTGGACCCGGCTGGCCCGCTTCATGCGGCTGTTCGGCAGCTCGGACCGGCTGCCGCTGGTGATCGAGGAGCACCTCGCCGTGATCGACGCCCTGGACGAAGGCGATGCGGCGGAGGCCGAGGCACGGCTGGTCTATCACGTCGACCGCGCCTTCGTGCTGCTCGACCAGCTGCCCGAGCGCTATCGCCGCTACGTCGTCGACTAGGACCGTCGCCACGGCGTTCAGGCCTCGCCGGCCGCCGACCGGTTGCGGATCGCCAGCACGGCGATGAAGGTGATGGCGCAGCAGGCCACCAGGTACATCGCGACATACTCCGGCGTGCCGCCCGCTGCCGCGACCAGGGCCGAGGCGATGAAGGGCGTCGGGCCGGCGATCAGCATGCTGTTCAGCTCTCGCGTCAGGGCGATGCCGGAAAAGCGGGTGCGGGTCGGGAACAGATTGGCCAGGAAGGCACCCTGAGCGCCGGCCAGGCCGCCGAAGCCGATGCCGTAGCCGATGCTCATCGCCAGCGTTGCCAGGACCACGTCGCCGGTGTCGATCAGGGCGAAAAGCGGGAAGGCGAAGGCCCCAGTGAACAGCGCGCCGAAGGCATAGACCCTGGCGTTGCCGATGCGGTCGGCGATGGCGCCCGCCAGCGGCGTCAGCACCACCCCGGTGAAGGAGGCGATGACCACCGCGGTCAGCGCCTGCGTCTTCGGCATGTGCAGCGTGTTGGTCATGTAGCTCAGGCTGAAGGCGCTGAGGATATAGGCGTTGGCGTTGTGGCCGGTGACCGACAGGAAGCCGAACACCACCTCCCTCGGCGAATGGCGCAGCAGCTCACCGATCGGCACATGCGCCTCGCGCTTCTGCTGCGCCGCGCGCTCCACCGCCGCGACATATTCCGGCGTCTCGTCCAGCCGCTTGCGGATGTAGAGGGCGACGCCGAACAGCAGGGCCGACAGCAGGAACGGCACCCGCCAGCCCCAGCCCATCAGCACCTCGTCCGGCAGGGCCGAGACGGCCAGGAAGCACAAGGTCGCCAGCATGATGCCGACCACGGTCGCCGATTGCAGGAAGGCGGTGTAGAAGCCGCGCTGGCCCGGCGGGGCGTATTCCGACACCAGGGTCACGGCTCCGGCATATTCGGCGCCGGCGCCGAAGCCCTGCAGCACGCGGAACAGGACCAGCAGAATCGGCGCGGCGATGCCGATCTGGCCGAAGGTCGGCAGCAGCCCCATGGCCACGGTGGCCAGCCCCATCAGCGCGATGGTGAAGATCAGCGCCGGCTTGCGGCCGAAGCGGTCGCCGAAATGCGAGATGACGATGCCGCCGAGCGGCCGGAAGAAGAAGCCGACGGCGAAGGTGGCGAAGGCCGCCAGCTGGCCGCCGACGCCGGTCAGGTCCGGGAAGAACAGCTTGCCGATGACCAGGCCCGAGGCGGCGCCGTACAGCGCGTAGTCGAACCACTCGATGACGGTGCCGATGGTGGCGGCGGTGATCGCCTTGCGGATGCCCGCCTTGTCCACCGGCCGCGCCTCGGCGGGCCGCGCGTTGATGGCCGCTTCGCTCATTCCCGTGTTCCTCCCACTTCCTTTGTCTTGTCGTCAGACCGGTCCGTCGCGGCCGGCCGGGACCGCGATCCCGGCCCGGGCCGCACGCGCGGCCAGATCCGCCATCAACTCCGCGGACACCGGCACGCCGTCCCGCAACCGCTGCCGCCGACGCTGCTGTGCCGCCTCGCCCGGCAGCACCACCCGGTCGAAGCCGGGACGCGGGGCCGAGGCGCGGCAGGCTTCGGCCAACCGATCGACCTGGCGCCGGTATTCCTCGCGCCCTCCGAAAGCGGCGGGATCGATCGCCAGCAGCAGCACCGCCGCGCTCCAGCCCTCGGACGGCGAGGCGCGGCCATGGCCGCTGAGGCAGCCGGACAGCAACTCGACCATCAGCCCGAGGGCGAAGCCCTTGTGCCCGGCCGCCAGCCCGCCGAGCGGCAGGATCGACCCCGGCGGCGTGGCGGCGATGACATTCGGGTCGGTCGACGGGCGGCCCTGGTTGTCCAGCAGGTCGGGGGCGGGCAGGGGCTCACCGCGCCGCCGGTGCTCGGCGACCGTGCCGTTGGTCAGCATCGCCGTCGCCATGTCGACCAGCACCGGGTCGCCCTCCATCGGCGCGCCGAAGGCAATGGGGTTCGAGGTCAACACCGGGGTGATGCCGCCGAACGGCGCCACGCTGGCATGGGCCGGGTCGGTCAGGGCCACCAGCAGCAGGACGCCGCGGTCGGTGGCCCGACGCAGATACGCGCCGAGGCAGGCGGTGTGGTGGCTGCGCTGCATCGCCACGGCGCCGAGGCCGAGGCGCCCGGCACGGCCCACCGCCTCGTCCACCGCCCGCCGCATCAGCCAGGGGCCGGGCAGCTTGCGCCCGTCCCAGGTCAGGCAGGCGCCCAGGTCGTTGACCACGGCGGGGTCGCCGTCCAGCCGCATGCCGCCGGACTCGATCTCGCGCAGATAGTGCGGCAGCAGGGCCAGGCCGTGGGTGGTCTTGCCCAGGCAGTCGCCCTCGACCAGTACCTCGGCGACATCCGCCGCCTTGTCGGCCGGCATGCCGGCCCCGCCCAGCAAAGCGCGGGCGAAGCCGGTCAGCGCTGTGGCGTCGTACAGCGCCGCCATCAGCCGCCGTGCCGGTTGCGGTGGACGATGACGCGGTCCAGCGCCTCCCAGTCCCACTCGATGCCCAACCCGGGCTTCTCCGACGGGATCGCGCGGCCGTTCTCGATCCGGATCTCATCGGTGGTGACGAGGTCGAGCTGCGGGATGTATTCCAGCCATCGGCTGTTCGGCACGGCGCAGCACAACGGCAGGTGCAGCTCCATCAGGAAATGCGGGCAGACCGGCACGTTGAAGGCTTCGGCCATGTGCGCGACCTTCAGCCAGGGGGTGATGCCGCCGATCCGGCCGACATCGACCTGGACGATCGAGCAGGCATCGCTCTGCAGGTAGTCCTTGAATTGCGAGATGCTGTACATTGACTCGCCGACCGCGATCGGCACGCTGGTCGACGCCACCAGCCGCTGATGGGCGCGGACGTCGTCGGCGTGGATCGGCTCCTCGAACCAGGCGATGCCGACCTCCTGGAAGCTGCGCACCCGGCGCACCGCCTCGTCCAGGGTGAAGCCCTGGTTGGCGTCGGTCATGATCTCCCAGGCGTCGCCGACCTGCTCGCGCACCGCCGTCAGGCGGGCCATGTCCTCGGCCACATGCGGCCGGCCGACCTTCACCTTGGTGCCGCCGAAGCCCCTCTCCTTGGCCTGCAGCGCCTCCTCGACCAGCGCCGCCTGGTCCAGGTGCAGCCAGCCGCCCTCGGTGTAGTAGAGCTGGATGCTGTCCTTGGCGCCGCCGGCCAGCCGGTGCAGCGGGATCCCGGTGCGGCGGCTGCGCAGGTCCCACAGCGCGGTGTCGATGGCGGCCAGCGCGATCGAGGTCAGCGCGCCGACCGTGGTGGCATGGACCCGGTAGAACAGGTCGCGCCAGATCCGCTCGATCTCGTCCGCCTCCCGGCCGATCAACAGCGGCGCCAGATGGTCGTCCAGCAGCTTGGCGACGGAGGAGCCGCCCGTGCCGATGGTGTAGCTGTAGCCGGTGCCGGTGGCGCCGTCCGCGTCGGTGATGCGGACCATCGGCGTCTCCTGCAGCTCGAAGGCCTGCACCGCGTCGGTGCGCTTGACCTTGGGCTTCAGGTCGGCCTGCAGGATCTCGACGGAAACGATCTTGGCCACGGGGATGTCCTCTGCGGTGAAGGGTCAGGCCGGCTCGTCGGCGGTCCAGCCGTCATAGCGGTGCCAGGAGGCGCGCAGGTGCCGCTCCAGGGCGGCGGCGGCCGCCTCCTCGTCGCCCGCTGCGATGGCGGCCAGGATCGCCCGGTGCTCGGCGATCGCCGGGGCGATGTCCTGCGGCACCCGGGCGAACAGCCGGGCGTGGTGCAGGTGGGGATGCAGGTCGCGCACGCTGCGAGCCAGGATCTCGTTGCCGGCGCCGTCCAGCATGGCCTCGTGGAAGGCCTGGTCGGCCTGGTTGGCGGTCAGGTAGTCGCGCGCCTTGCGGCCCATCCGGCCGCCTTCCATCGCCGCCAAGCTCCGCCGCATCCGCTCGATCGCCGCGTCCGGCCGGCGCCGCGCCATCTGCCGGGCCGCCCAGCCCTCGGCCAGGACCCGGTAGGCCAGCAGCTGCTCGAACCAGTCGCGCGACGGCACCGGCGCCACCGAGAAGCCGGCGAAGGAGGAGGCGGCGACCAGCCCGTCGGCGGCGAGGCGCATCAGGGCCTCGCGGATCGGCGACGAGCTGACCTGCAGCTCGCGCGACAGCGCATCGATGTTCAGCCGCGCGCCCGGCTCATAGACCCGGTCGAGGATGCGCTCCTGCAGCACCTGCACGACCTGGTCGGCCAAAACGACGCGGGAAATGCCGGCTTTCTGCACCACGGGCGACCTCCCAAGCCCTTCGGTTGATAGCGGTGAGGTCGCCCTGGAGTCAATCATGCATCATGGATCGTGCACGATTATTGAAAGCCTATCCGAAGGTGAAGGCATAGGCCTGGACGCCGGGATCCAGGAACCGGATCTCGAAGGTGCGGTCGGCGACCCGGCCGTCCTGCCGCACCAGCTGGTACAGGCGGTGCTCCGTCACCGTGCCCTGGCCGTTGGCATCGGTGTCGGTGCCGTGGCTGCCGCCCAGCGCGGCGCCGTCGATGGTGACGCGGAACCGCACCGGCCTGCCGTCCGGCCCCGGCCCCAGCACCAGATGCAGGTCGCGGGCATGGAAGCGGTAGACGATGCCGCCGCCCGCCTGGTTCAGTGAGGCCCGCTCGCCGCCGACCGTCCAGTCTCCGGCCAGGCCCCATTGGTTGAGCCGCGGCTGGCCTGACTCGTAGACGTGGCTGGCATTCGGCACTGCGCCGCCGGGCGAGACAAACCTCTCCGCCTGCCGGAAGCCGACATAGGTCTCGGGCGACCCGACATCGTCGGTGTCCGAGGCCGCCTCGACGCCGGCGGGGCTGACCACGACCAGCCCGGCGACGTCCTTGTGCCCGGCCTCGGCCAGCAGCTGCTGGATCACCCGCTCCGACTCGTCATAGCCCTCTTCGCCGAAATGCTCGTGCCGGATCCGGCCCTGGGTCTCGATGATGTATTGTGCTGGCCAGTACTGGTTCCCGAAGGCCTGCCAGACCGCGTAATTGTTGTCGATCGCCACCGGGTAGCCGATCTTCAGGTCGGCGATCGCCTTGCGCACATTGTCGATATTGCGCTCGAAGGCGAATTCGGGCGAGTGCACGCCGATCACCACCAGCCCCTGGTCCTTGTACTTTTCGGCCCAGGCGCGGACATAGGGGATGGTGCGCAGGCAGTTGATGCAGGAATAGGTCCAGAACTGCACCAGCACGACCTTGCCCTTCAGGCTCTCCCGCGTCAGCGGCGGTGAGTTCAGCCAGTCCACCGCGCCGGCCAAAGGCGGGAAGAAGCCGACGACCGGCAGCGGGGCCGGCTGGCCGGCGATCCTGGTCACGGGGTGCAGGCGGTCGATCAGCCCGTGCTCGATCGATGTCGTGCCGGCCAGCGACACCCGCGTCAGCAGGCCGGTGTCGAGCCCCAGGACGATGGTCGCGACGGCGGCCAGCACCGCCACGCCCAGGCCGCGGCGGATCCATTCGCCAGCGCCGAGCGACCGCTTCACCGCCGCGAAGATCCGGCCGAAGGCCCGCAGCGCCAGGGCCAGGGAGGTGGCCGCGCCCAGGGCATAGGCCAGCAGCAGCAGCGAGGTCTGGGGATTGGCGCCGTTCAGGGCGGCGCCGGTCAGGATCAGCCCCAGCACCGGCCCGGCGCAGGGCGCCCAGAGCAGGCCGGTGGCGACGCCCAGCAGCAGCGACGCCGGCACCGGGGAGCGCCGGGTGCCGACGTCTTCGGCGGCCTCCGACAGCCGGCCGCCGAGCACGACCAGGGGCCGGGTCAGCCGGTCGGCCAGGCGGGGTACCAGCAGCGTCGCCCCGAACAGCGCCAGCAGCGCGACCGCGGCGATGCGGCCCCATTCATTGGCGGCGACGGCCCAGCCGCCGGCCACCGCGGCCAGGGTGGCGACGGCGGCGAAGGTCACGGCCATGCCGACCAGCATCGGCAGCCCGTTGCTCAGGAACGGCCGGTCCGCCCGGGCGAAGACGAAGGGCAGGACGGGCAGGATGCAAGGGCTGACGATGGTCAGCACGCCGCCGAGATAGGCCAGCACAAACAGCAGCATCTTGGGTCTCCGGGGCTGGAGCCGCCAGGGGGTGGAGGTCCTGACGAGGCATGTAGGCAATCGCCCCGGCCACCGCCCGTTAGCCGTTGTTAGACGCTGTTGGCTCTCCGCCAGCCGCATCCGGCCTCTGCCGAGAAGACGGTATTTGAAAGATATTTCAATATTTGAGATTTATTGACACCGCAACCGGGACGCTTCATCGTCAATAGGAATGGACGCGTATATCCGCTCGCCCGGGGGGCCGCTGCTTCGACGGTAGAGCCGGAACAAGGAAGAAGGGGGAGAAAATGAACGCCTGTCGACTGGCCCTCCTGGCCGGCTTGGTCTCCGTGTCTCTGGCTCCCGGCCTGCCGGCTTCCGCCCAGGATCCCCTTCCTCTCGAAGGGCCGGGACTCGGCAACCTCACCTACACCGATGCCGAGCTGTTGCGGGAGATCTCGGTGATCGACTGGAACAACGGGACCTACCAGAACGGCATCCCGGTCATCCAGTACACCATCCCCGGCAACACCAGCCCGCAGAAGCCTTACGGCACCAATGTCGGTGTCATGCACAACGGCTATTTCGTGACCCTGTTCGCGCCGGACAGCGGCGAGGCGACGGGCGGCTTCCTGATCTACGACGTCAGCAATCCGCGCGACATCAAGCTGGTCAAGACCATCTACGAGCCGGACGGCCGCACCAAGGAGTTCCGCGAGCCGCACGCCTTCGGCCAGGCCACCATCGGCGGCAAGGACTACATCGCCCTGCCCAGCATCTACGGCGTGGAGTTCTGGGACTTCACTGACATCAACGACATCAAACAGGTGAAAAAGCTTGTATTGCCGGGTGTCAATGCCGGCGACTACGAGAACGTCAACTGGCAGATGTACTGGCAGGCCCCGTATCTCTATGTCGCCTCGGCCAGCCGCGGCATGTTCATCGTCGATGCCGGCGATCCGGCCAATGCCAGGATCGCCGACCGCGGCAACGGCCGGGCCAACCCGGTGCCGCTGGGCGAGCTGGGCGGCTTCCGCGCCGGACCGGTCTTCGCCATGGGTAACGAGATGGTGCTGACCTCGATGGAGACCACGTCGGGCTTCGCCAGCCTCGACATCTCCGACCCGCTGAACCCGACGCTGATCGGCGGCAAGACCACCCTGCCGAACTACTACGCCACCTGCTTCAACGGCCGGAAGCTCTACACCTCGGGCCGGAACGGCGACGGCAAGATGGCCGGCTACGACCTCTCGAACCTGCGCGAGGTCAAGATCGAGAACGAGACCACGCCGATCGAGGAGGGTCTGTACTGCGCCGCCCAGGACGACCATCTGATCGTCGGGGCGCAGCGCTACATCTTCAAGCTCGACATCACCAATCCCGGCTCCTATCTGGAGATCGGCCGGTCCGAGCGGGTGCCGGACAACGTCACGGTGCCGCCGCGCGGCAACCGCGACCCGGATCTCGGCCAGGTGGCGATGTTCGGCAACCTGGTCTTCGTCGGCAGCGACCACGGCTCCAACACGGCGTTCCGGCCGCATCAGAAGGCGCCGGACACGACGCCGCCGGCGATCCTGACGGTCTCGCCCGCCAGCGGCGTGCTGCGCCAGGCGACGACGTCGCGCGTCGGCCTGGCCTTGTCCGACAGCATCCTGCCGGAGACGGTCAATGCCGGCACCTTCATCGTCCGGCCCAAGGGCGGGACGGCGCTGGCCGGCACCTACAGCGTCCAGCTCGGCATCGTCAACTTCTCCCCGACCCAGCCGCTGCAGCTCAACACCGAATACGAGGTGGTGCTGACGGCCGGCGGGGTGAAGGATTATGCCGGCAACGCCCTGGCCCAGGAATTCACCTCCAGCTTCACCACCGGCAGCCAGGCGGTGCCGACCTCTTATGTCAACCGCTGGCCGCTGGCCAGCACCCTGACCGACGTGGCCGGCAGCAATGACGGCAAGGCCGGCAGCCAGGACAGCTACGCCGAGGGCGGGCTGGACTTCACGCCACGCACCACCGGCGTCGAGCTGGAGAGCAGCAGCATCGCCGAAGTGCTCGGCGGCACCGCGACCGTCAGCTTCCGGATGAAGACCAGCCAGATCGGCAACAGCAATCCGTGGCAGGCGCCGGGCATCTTCGGGCGCGACCAGGTCGGCGGCGCCAATGACGTGTTCTGGGGCTGGATCGACAATGCCGGCCATCTGAATCTGTCGGTCGGCGACCGCAGCGCCACCAATCCGGTCACCCGGTCCGCGGCGCCGATCAATGACGGGCAATGGCACCAGGTCGCCATGACCCGCGACGCCGTGACCGGCGCGCAGGCCATGTTCATCGACGGCGCCAAGGTCGCCTCGACCGGCATCGCCGGGGTGCTGGGCTTGTTCGACAAGCTGCAGATGCTGGGCCAGATCCAGGGCAACCCGGTTGCCTTCAAGGGCATCCTGGCCGATGTCCGGGTCTACAAGCGGGTGCTGACCGATGCCGAGGTCGACGGCATCTTCAACCCGCGCCCGGCGGTGCTGCCGCAGCAGCAGGTCGCCAAGGCGGTCGCGCTCGACCCGGCGGCGCTGGGCCTGAGCGGCGCGAAATACATCTGGAATTTCGGCGACGGCAGCGCGCCGGTCACCACCACCGCGGCCAGCCCGATCGCACGCTACACCTACCCGACGCCGGGCAACTACACCGTGTCGGTGACGGTGGTGACAGAGGATGGGACGGAGACCTCGTTCTCCTTCCTGCAGAGCGTGATCCATCCGGTCACGGCCGCGGCCCCGACCCATACCAGCAACATCGTCGGCAACGCCACGGCGGTCTATGCCCTCGACCCCGATGCCGGCACCCTCGCCGCGATCGACGCTGCCACCCTGGCCAAGAGCTGGCAGCTGCCGGTCGGCAAGGAGCCGAAGACCCTGGCCCTCGGGCCCGGCGGCAAGCTGTGGGTCGCGGTGCAGGGCGACGACAAGCTGCTGCGCATCGACCCCCTGACCAAGGCGGTCAGCAGCTTTACCCTGGACTATGGCAGTGCGCCCTATGGCGTGGCGTTCACGCCGGACGGCACCAAGGGCCTGCTGACTTTGGCCGGCAAGTCGGTTTTGGCGGTGTTCAACCCGTCGACCGGCGCCATCACCCGCCGGGTGACGCTGCCGGACGGCGGCGACCTGCGCGGCATCGCCGTCAGCGCGGATTCGAAGACGGCCTATGTCACCCGCTTCCGCTCGAAGATGACGCAGGGCGAGGTCTACAAGGTCAGCCTCGCCACCACCGCCGGGCCGACCGTGATCGCGCTGCCGGTCGACACCACGACCCCGGCCACCGAGGCCGCCGCGCCCGGCGTCGCCAACTACATGAATCAGGTCGTGATCTCGCCGGACGGGCGGCGCGCCGTCCTGCCGTCGAAGAAGGACAACATCGTCCAGGGCCGCTACCGCAAGGCCATCGATCTGAAGGCCGACACCACCGTGCGCTCGATCCTGTCCCAGCTCGACCTGGCCCAAGGCAAGGAGGTCTTTGCCGAGCAGATCGACTTCAACAACCGGGGGCCGGCCCGCGCCGCGATCTTCGCCCCCTCCGGCAACTACCTCTTCGTCGCCGAGATGGAATCGAACAGCGTCGAGATCGTCGACCCCTATCGCCGCGCGGTGGTCGGGTCGGTTGCCGGCATGGCCCGGACGCCGCATGGCCTGTATCTCGACGCCAGCCGGAAGCGCCTGTTCGTTAACGCCTTCCTCGACCGCGGCGTCACCGTGCACGACATCGGCAAGGTGCTGACCGGCGAGGATTTCATTACGCCGGCCCCGACCGTGATCGCCACCGTGGCGACCGAGCCGCTGCCGACCGCGGTGCTGGCCGGCAAGCGGATCTTCTACAACGCCGCCGATCCGCGGATGAGCAGCGAGAGCTACATCTCCTGCGCCAGCTGCCATGTCGACGGCGACAGCGACGGCATGGTCTGGGACTTCACCCAGCGCGGCGAGGGCCTGCGCCGCACCATCTCGCTGCAGGGGCGGCAAGGCATCGGGCCGGCCATGGGCAAGCTGCACTGGACCGCCAATTTCGACGAGCAGCAGGATTTCGAGAAGGACATCCGCGACGAGTTCGAGGGCGCCGGCTTCATGACCGACGCTGATTATGCCGCCACCATCAATCCGCTGGGCCCAAAGAAGGCCGGCAAGAGCGCTGATCTCGACAACCTCGCGGCCTATGTCACGTCGCTCAGCACCTTCCAGCGCAGCCCGTACCGCACGGCGCAGGGCTGCCTGACCGCAGAGGCGCAGCGGGGCCAGCAGGTGGTCCAGGCGGCCAGCTGCACGACCTGCCACGGCACTGCCGTCAGCCAGGACAACCAGCGGCACGATGTCGGCACCGTCCAGCCGTCGTCCGGCACGGGGTCGGGCCAGCCGCTGGCCGGGATCGGCTTCGACACCCCGACGCTCACCGGCCTGTGGCAGTCGTCCTCGTACTTCCACAACGGCCAGGCGGCGACGCTGGCGGATGTGTTCCGTCCCAATCTCAGCGCGGTTCATGGCGGCAAGGTTGGTGTCGGCAATATCGCGGCCGTGACCGCCTATCTGCGGTCGCTGGACGGGCAGAACGCCTGCCCTGGGGTGGCCAGCCGCTAGTCGGCCCCGCCATCCCAGGCTTCCGGACAGGCTGCGGTGGGGCAGCCTGTCCGGAGCTGTTTCCGGTCACCCCGGCAGGAAGCGCCGGCGCTCCTCCTCGAAGCGGCGGGCGATGAACTGGCGGCACAGCGCCACCCGCCGCAGCCCGGCGCTGTCTGGATGCGACAGCATGAAGTAGCTGCGGCGGAACCCCATCTCCGGCAGGATCCGCACCAGCCCGGGCAGATCGGCGGCGGCGAAGTCGTGCAGCACGCCGATGCCGATTCCGGCCCGCACCGCCTCCATCTGCCCGGTGACGCTGGCGCAGCGGAAGCGCCGGGCCGACCGGTCCTCCAGCGCCCAGGCATAGTCCAGCGCCGGGGCATAGGCGTAGTCCTCGACCCCCGTCACCACGACATGATCCGCTAACTCGTCCGCATCCTTTGGCGTGCCCGCCGCCGCGAGATAGTCGGCCGCGGCATAGACCCCGAGGCTGTAATCGGTCAGCCGCGACACGATCAGCCGCCCCTCCACCGGCCGGTCCAGCCCGATCGCCAGGTCGGCCTCGCGGCGGGACAGGGAGAAGCTGCGGGGCAGGGGCACCAGTTCGACCGTCAGGCTCGGATACTGCCGGGCGAAGCGTCCCAGCTCCCGCGCCAGGAAGTGGTTGCCGAGGCCGTCCGGCGCGCCGATACGCACGGTGCCCGACACCTCCGCCTCGTCATCCCGCAGCCCTTCCGCCGCGCCCAGCAGCGCCGTCTCGATGCCCTCGGCCACCGGCAGCAGCCGCTCGCCGGCCTGGGTCAGCACCGACCCGGCCGGCCGGCGGTCGAACAGCACCGTGCCCAGATCGGCCTCCAGCGCGTCCAGCCGGCGCGCCACGGTGGCGTGGTTCAGGGCGAGCTTGCGCGACGCAGCCAGCAACTGGCCGTGCCGGGCGACCGCCAGGAAGACGCGCAGATGGTCCCAGTCCATGGCTTGAAATCCCGCACAACGGTTGCTCGATCCTGTGCGTTGATGCGCGCCGGGTAAAGCGGGAAGGTGCCGGCAGCAGAGGAGGAGACGACCATGCCCACCGAGATCCATCATTTCATCGGCGGCCGCCGAGTTCCGGGCGTCAGCGGGCGCAGCGCCCCGGTCTTCAACCCGGCCACCGGCCAGCAGAGCGGCAGCGTCGCCCTGGCCTCGGTCGACGATGTCCGCGCCGCCGTCGCCGCGGCGAAGCAGGCGTTTCCGGACTGGGCCGGCACCACGCCGCTACGCCGCGCCCGCATCCTGAACCGCTTCCTGCGCATCCTGGAGGAGCGCACCGACGAGCTGGCCGCCGCCATCACCGCCGAGCACGGCAAGGTGCTGAGCGACGCCCGCGGCGAGGTCCAGCGCGGCATGGAGGTGGTCGAGTTCGCCACCGCCGCGCCGCAGCTGCTGAAGGGCGAGATCACGGAGAATGTCGGCACCCGCGTCGACAGCCACTCGCTGCGCCAGCCGCTCGGCATCGTCGCCGGCATCACCCCGTTCAACTTCCCGGCCATGGTGCCGATGTGGATGTTCCCGGTGGCGCTGGCCTGCGGCAACTGCTTCATCCTGAAGCCGTCGGAGCGCGACCCCTCGGCCTCTCTGCTGCTGGCCGAATGGCTGAAGGAGGCCGGGCTGCCCGACGGCGTGTTCAACGTCGTGCATGGCGACAAGCAGGCGGTAGACGCGCTGCTGTTCGACCCCGACATCTCGGCGATCAGCTTCGTCGGCTCGACCCCGATCGCCCGCTACATCTACGAGACCGCGGCGCGCACCGGCAAGCGCTGCCAGGCGCTGGGCGGCGCCAAGAACCACATGATCGTGATGCCGGACGCCGATCTCGACCAGGCGGTCGACGCGCTGATGGGCGCCGCCTACGGCTCGGCCGGCGAGCGCTGCATGGCGATCTCGGTCGCGGTGCCGGTCGGCGAGAAGACCGCCGAGGCGCTGCTGGCGCGGCTGGAGCCGCGGGTCCGCGCCGTGGCGATCGGCCCGGGCACCGACCCGGAGGCCGAGATGGGGCCGCTGGTCACCCGCCAGCATCTCGACAAGGTGCGCGGCTATATCGACTCCGGCGTCGCCGAGGGGGCCAAGCTGGTGGTCGACGGGCGCGACTTCCGCCGCCAGGGCTATGAGGACGGCTATTTCATCGGCGGCACGCTGTTTGACCATGTCACCACCGACATGAAGATCTACCGCGAGGAGATCTTCGGGCCGGTGCTGTCGATCGCCCGGGCGCCGGACTACGAGACCGCGGCCGGCTGGATCAACCGCCACGAATTCGCCAACGGCACGGCGATCTTCACCCGCGACGGCGACGCCGCGCGTGAGTTCGCCAGCCAGATCCAGGTCGGCATGATCGGCATCAACGTGCCGATCCCGGTGCCGATGGCCTTCCACTCCTTCGGCGGCTGGAAGTCGTCGCTGTTCGGCGACCACCACATGCACGGGCCGGAAGGGGTGCGCTTCTACACCCGGATGAAGACCATCACCACCCGCTGGCCGACCGGCATCCGTGCCGGCGCGGAGTTCGTGATGCCGACGATGAAGTAGGCGCACCTGCTGCCTGAACTCAGCGGCTGAGCAATCGAGGGGCGTGCCATCCGGTGCGCCCCTCGTTTCTGTCCGGGAGCTCTTTATGGAACATCACGGCGAGGATGGTTCGGCCCAGGGCGCCGGAACCGGTCATAGCTCCGCCGCCCCACCGCCTGCTCGCTTGAGTTGACTGTTTTGCCGCGCCGGCTGGATGTCATAGACCCTGAGCGGCGCGCTCTTGCCTTTGACGGTGATCGGGTCGAGCGCGTGGGAGGTGAGTGGCAAATCCGGGTGCGACCCCATCGCGGCCTGGATCACCACGGCCGTTGCGAGCGTCTGCCGGGGTTTCGCGGCCGAGCAAAGGCGCGCGGCGATGTTGACGTGATCGCCCAGCACCGTGAAGTCCATGCGATCCCTGGCGCCGATCGCGCCCATGACGACCTCGCCCATATCGATGCCGATTCCGATCGCAAGTGTGCGGTCGGGGCGGTTGGCCGACGCATCGGTCATGTGCTTCTGCATGGCGAGGGCGCAGCGGAGGGCGTTGGCGGCCATGGCGGGCCCCTGGAACACGGCCATGACCTGGTCGCCGACGAATTTGTCGACGTCGCCATTGTGACTGGCGACCAGGTCGGCCTGCCTGGCGAGATAGAAGTTCAGCGTCTCGACGACTGTCTCCGGGTCGCGGCTCTCGGCAAATGCCGTGTAGCCGCGAATATCGACGAAAAGGATTGCAACCTCGCAGCGGCTTCCGCCCAGCGCGACGCCGGTCTCTTCCGAACGCTGGATGGCGCTGATGGTGCCGTGGGACACGAATTTGGCGAGCTCGAAGCGTTCGTTGATCTGTACGATCATGTTGTTGATGCGCTTTGCCAGCTCGCCGATCTCGTCCCGGGAGCGCACGGTCTTGACCTGGACCTTGTAGTTCCCCTTGGCCACCTCGTTCGCGGCCTCGCCGATCGCGAGAATCGGGCGGCTGATGCCGAGAGAGAACGCCACCGACCCCAGGACGGCGATGACAAGCCCGCCGATCGTCCAGAGGGACAGGCTGTTCATCATGACCCCGGCGGCATAGTAGGCGTCCGCCTCCTTCTGCTCGACCATGACGGTCCAGTCGAAGTTGCGGACCGGGGCGAAGGTGCCGAGCATCGGGGTTCCGTCCGGCCGCGAATAGGTGTCGACGCTGACCACGCGGGAGCGGCCTTCCTTCCGTGCGGCAAGGGCCTCGGTCACGATCTCGCCCTGGCTCGGCGGCTCGGTCTCGCCGGACCCGGCCTGCTCGGGATCGAACAGCGTCCGCCCCTGCGCGTCGACCGTGGTGATCATGCCGACCTGGCGAAACGGCTGGTCCCTGATGAAGTCCCGGATCCGGCCGAGATCGATCCTGGCGGAGAGTACCGCACGCGCCCCGCTGACCGGGTTTTGGAGCGGCAGGATCACGGTCGCGAGCCAAGCCCCGGTCTTCGGCTCGTAGTCGACGGCGCTGACCCGCACGGGCGGCGCTGCCTCCGTGCCCGCCGCGGCCATGATCGTTTCCGGCGACACCCTGAGCACGCTCAAGGGCTGGATGCCCGCCTCCGTGAGCTTCGCGCTGAAGCGGTCCTGCGAGATCACCAGCGGCAGGCGGCCGCCATCGAGGGTGATCTGCAGCGCGACGATGTCCGGCAGCTCGGCAATTCCGTGGGTGAGGACCGCGACCTTCTCTCCGACGCCCACCTTTTCGCTGTCGAGCGTGCTGCGGATCATCAGCAGGGGCGGCAGCCAGGCGCGCTCATAGATATCGTCGATCTGGCCTGTCACCTCGCGGACCGTCCGAACCAGCCGCTCATTGGCGGAGCTTTTCATCTCGTCGCGGGCGATCCGGATCAGGGACTGGCCGGCAAAGAGGAGCGGCAGCGCCGCGATCAGCGCTGAGAACAGCAGCAGCTTGCGGCGGAGACTCAGCGACATGGGCCAGGAGACCGGGCTCATTCCCGAGGTCCGGCCGCAGGCGTCTCGGTCACCAGCATCGGTGAGCGCCGACGGACCGTGACGACGGTGCGGTCGGTGGCCTGGCCGCAGGACAGACCCGAGCTGTCGGTGACCGTCAGCTCCACCGGGACGTCGCCGGTCTGCCGGAACAGGTGGCGGACGCGCTCCCCAGATTCGATAGTGCCGTCGCCGACTCGCCACACATGCGTGAGGGCGCCTCCGTCGGGGTCCCTGGACCGCGTGCCGTCGAGGAGCACTGCGTCCGCGGCACCGCCCACGAAGGCCTCGAACGGCGGTCCGGCATCGGCGACCGGCGGTGCGTTGACCACGATCCGCGCCGATCTGCGGGTCGCGGCACAGCTCGACTCCGTATCGTCCGTCACGGTCAGCGCGATGTCGTAGGTCCCGGGCGTCTCGAAGACATGGGTGACCTTCGGGCCCTGGGCAGCGTTGCCATCACCGAAGTCCCACTGATAGCGGACGATGCGGCCATCGGCGTCATAGGAGGAGGTGCCGTCGAAGGCGACCTCGGTCATCGGACAGACGGTGCGCTGCGGACCTGGCATCGCCACCGGCGGCCGGTTGACGTGGAGAATTCGGGTCTTCGGCCGGCGGCTGCCGGCCAGGTCACGTCCGTCATCCGTGATGACCGTCACGTCGTAACGGCCCGGCTGCTCGAAGCGCCTGACGAAGGTGTGGCCCCCATCCGTCTCGCCGGCATCGCGCCAGCCGCCATCCGCAGGCTTCGCGGCAGCGTCGACGACGAGATGGACATCCTCGCCGGTGCAGGCGGCGACCGGCAGGTCGATGTCGGGCGTGGGCGGCGGGCGCACGATCAGTATCTGCTCGACCGTCGCGGAGGAGTTCTCCACGCCGGCATCGTCGGTGACCGTCAGGCGAACCTTGTAGGTCCCGGCGGCGGTGAAGCGGTGGTTGACCTGGACGCCCGTCGCCGTGCCGCCGTCGCCGAAGTCCCAGCTGTAGGCCGCGATCGCCCCGTCCGGATCATGCGATCGGCCGGCATCGAGGAGCAGCTCCTCACCCTCCGAAAGGCTCTCGGGTGCCGTCATCACCGCGATGGGCGGGGCATTGATGTCCAGGACATGCGTGCCGCTCACGCGCCGGCAGGTGGGCGAGGCCGAGTCGCTCGCCAGAGTCAGGGTGACCGTCTTGCGGCCGGGCTCGGTGAAGACGTGCCTGACGGTCGCGCCCTCGGCGGTGCCGCCATCCCCGAAGTCCCAATGCCAGCCGGTGATCTTGCCGCCCTGCATATCCGAGCCGGAGCCGTCGAAGGCGATCTCCCCGAGCGGCGCCGCGTTGCGGGCATCGATCTTGACCACCGGCCCCGCCAGGATCCTGACCGACATCTCGTCGGTTGAATGCGGATCGCATCGGCCGGCACGCTGGCCTTCGATCTTCAGGAACACCCGGTAGTCGCCGGGGCGTTCATAGGCATGGCTTGGCTTCTCGCCGACCGCGACCTTGCCGTCGCCGAAATCCCAGTCGTAGCGCTTGATCGTCCCGTTGGGATCGAAGGAGCGCGAGGCGTCGAAATCGACCGGCGACATCGCGCAGGCCTCGATATCCGGGCCGGCATTCGCGGAGGCGCCCTGATCGACCTTGATCGAGACCCGGTCGGCATGGGCGCTGTTCGGCAGGTTCGCGCTGTCTTTCACGGCCAGGGTGACCGGATAGACCCCCGCCTTCCGATAGGTCTTGGTCGGGTTGACGATGTCGGAGGCCGTCCCGTCGCCGAAATCCCAGGCATAGCGCAGGGCGCCGCCCTGGGGGTCGAGGGATTTCGACCCGTCGAAGGTGATCGCGTCCCCGGTGCAGACCTCACGATTGCCGCCGGCATTCGCGATCGGCGGCTGGTGGATGACGAGGGATCGGGCGATCCGGCCGATGGAGTTCCCGAGCCCCTTGCCGTCATCGACGACGAGGATGATCGGATAGGTGCCGGCGGCCGCATAGGTGTGCTGCGCCCGGGCGCCGATCGCCGACGTCCCGTCGCCGAAATCCCAGCGATAGGTCAGGGCGTCGCCATCGGGGTCGGTCGAGGCAGTGCCATCGAAGGACACGATCAGGCTTTCGGTCATCATCTCAGGACCGGCATCGGCGACAGGCGCGTGATTGACGGCGATCTTGATCTCCCGGGAGTCGAAGCCGTTGGACGCGCCGCTGTCGTCCGCCACGGTGAGGCGGGCGGTGTAGAGCCCTGGCGCGCTGAATGTCCGTTCGACCTGCGCAGTGGAGATGGGGGGGGCGTCGTCGCCGAAGTCCCAGCGATAGCTCACGATCCGGCCGTCCGGATCATAGGAGCTCGCGGCGCTCAGCCTGACGATGTCGCCCGGCGCAGCGATAAGGTCTCCGCCCAGGTCCGCGACCGGCGCGGCGTTGACGGTGATCCTGGCCTCCTTGTAGTCGACGGCATCGGCATCGCCGCTGTCGTCGGTCACCGCCAGCCTGACATCGTAGACCCCCGGCCTGGCAAAGCCGTGCGAGGCGATGCGGCCTTTGCCCTCGCTGCCGTCGCGGAAGTCCCAGCGATAGTCGGCGATGTCGCCGTCCGGGTCGAGCGAGCGGCTGCCGTCGAACACCACCTTCTCCCCGGGCGCGACGATCCTGTCGGGCCCGGGATCGGCCACTGGCCGGGCGTTGACCACCACGGTCATGGTGTCGCTCGCCGAATTGCGTTTCGTCCCCGATCGATCGGTCACCGTCAGGCGGACCGGATAGCGGCCGGGGGTCTCGTAGACATGGGTCGGCCTGGATCCGGTGCCGGTGCCGCCGTCGCCGAAATCCCAGGCATACTCCGCGATCGCGTCGTCGCGATCGAAGGAGCCGATGCCGTCGAAGGCGACCGCGCTGGCGGTCACCACCAGATCGGGTCCGGCGACCGCGACCGGCGGATCGTTCACGCGCACCCTGAGCGTGCTTTCGCCGGTCGCCGAGCTGGTTCCGGAATCATCGCGCACGGTGAGCCTGACCCGATAGATGCCGGGCCGGCTGAAGGCATGGGTCGCCTGTTCCCCAGCCCCTCCCTGGCCATCGCCGAAATCCCAGTCCCAGGCCAGGAGGCGGCCGTCCGGGTCGCTGGAGGCGGAGCCGTCGAACACCAGCGGCTCGCCGACGGCCGCCGATTGATCGGCGCCGGCCACCGACGTCGGCGGGGCATTGACGGTGATCGAGGTCGTGGCCGACGCCATCGAATTGGGCAGCCCCGCATCGTCCGCCACGGTCAGCCGGACGATGTAGGTTCCGGGCCGATCATAGGCATGGGCCGGCCGGGCGGCGTCGCTTCGCGTGCCGTCGTCGAAATCCCAGGCATAGGCCGTGATCCGGCCATCGGCATCAAAGGACCGGCGGGCGTCGAAGGCGACATCCTCGCCCACCGAGGCGCGGCGGTCGGGGCCGAGCACGGCGACCGGTGTCGTGTTGACGAGGATCGAGGCTTCCGTGGTGTCGGTGCCGCAAGGCCGGCCGGAGCCGTCGTCGACCGTCAGGCTGGCGAGATAGCGGCCCGGCGCGTCGAAGCGCCGGCTGACCTTGGCGCCCTTGAGCGTGGTCCCGTCGCTGAAGCGCCAGGTCCGGTGCCGGATCGGCGATCTGTCGGCGACCGAGCCGCTGCCGTCGAATGCCACCTCGGCGCCGGTTGCCGCGGATGCGGGGGATGCGATCCGGGCGTCCGGGGGCGTTTTCACGTCGACGGTGAAATCGGTCGCGGCGCCGTCGCCGATCTTGGCGGAGGAGCCGAGAACCTCCAGGCGGGCCTTGTACCGGCCCGGCGCCCTGTAGTCGTGGCGGACGAGCGGCCCCTCGGCGGCGGAGCCGTCGCCGAAATCCCATCGGTAGGTGAGATGCCCGCCCTTCGGATCCACGGACCGGCCGGCGTCGAACGACACCGATCCGCAGGCCGCCAGGTCGGACCGGTCGACCGCAGGCTTCGGCCGGACCAGGGCCGGCCAGAGTCGCACCGGGAGCTCGAACCGCACCGGCTTGCCTGCGGCATCGGCAATCATGAAGGTGGCGTCGTTCGGCGTTTCTACGCCGCGGCCGAAGTCGAGAGCGGCCATCGCTCCCCCCGCGCGCGGGTCGAGAGCGATCTCGGTCGCCCGCCACCTGTCCTGGCCCGACGCCTTGAGCGGGACCGAAGAGAACGCGGTCGTCAGATCGAGGGTGCCATAGGCCAGGTCGAAGCCATGGACGACCAGCCGGTCGGCTCCTGCGGGCGGGTGGAACCGCAGCTCCGCGAAGGATTTCGGATCGGGGGCGCGGACGGTCAGCCGATAGGCGAAGATCTCCAGCCCCTCGGGCTCGATGGGCTCCGTCCCGCGGGCGCTGACGGCGACATCGAAGACGTTGCCCGCCGCCCCCTCCAACCCCTGCACCAGCAGGCGGAAGATCCTGCGTCCATCGACGGCGTCGCCCTGGCTCGGATCGACGACGGCCACCGTCTTCCATTGCCCGACCGCGTCCGGCTCGTTGCCGAAGACCCGCTCCGCGATCAGCGTGCCCGCGGCCGCGGCTTCGGGCGGCGGATCAGCCGGGGCGACCGGGGGAAGCGAGAAGGCGGCGGGGCCGCCGAACACCGCGTAGCGGGTCCTGCCCGGACCCGCGGGCTTGTCGTACGCCGGGCCGATCCCGGGGTCGAACACATTGATCCACAGCCGCCCGGTCGAGTCCTCCGGCACGCTGATGTAGATCGTTTGATCGCCGTAGAAATCGCCCTCCCTGGTGGGCGCGTCCCCGCCGTAGGTGACAAGAGCCGGTCTCTCGTCGGCATGCGCCGGCAACGTCCATGCGCCTGCCAGCACGACCAGGGCGACGCCGAACAGTGCTCTCCTCGGGTGACCTGCCTTCATGCTCTTGCCCCGACCGACCTTTCCTCGAACATCTCCGGCTCAATCCATCCGGTATGACTGCCGGTTGCCGGCGGCATCCGTGAGCTCCACCGTTCTGACCGCCGCCGATTTCAGCTCTCGGCGGGAAACGGGAACCGAGCCCCGATAGGTTTGCGTGGCACGGTTGAAGCGGAGCACCGCATTGGCCGCCTGCCCGCCATGGCCCACGGTCGCCAGCGCGGTCGCCGCGAGCCCCGAAGCGTCGGAGGCGCGGATCTCGAGCGCCGCAAAGGTCCCGGCGGGGCCCTTTTCGGGGGTGAGCTTCGCCGCCACCAGCCGGGGCGGATCCTTGTCGAGCGTGACCGTGAACCGGGCCACGTCGGTGTTGCCCAGCGTGTCGGTGGCGACGAGCTCGATCGGGTTGTCCCCGGCGCGCAGGCTGATTGTCTCGGCGAAGGCGCCATCCCTCAGCCCGACCGCGCCGCCGTTGAGGCGGAGCGTCGCCCCGGTCTTGGCAATCCGCCCCCTGATGGGCAGCGTTTCGGATGCGGTGAGCCGGGGCAACTCCTCCGCAAGCGTGATGGTCGGCCGCTCGCGGTCGACCACGATGTCGAAGCTGTGCGAAGTGCGGAAACCCGACGGGGCGGTCACGATCACCGAGAGCGCTTCCGTGTCAGCGCCGAGGCCGATATTGAGGGCGAAGCGGCCGGCCGGATCGCTGGCTGTCGATCCGCGGGGAGCGCCGTCGGCGCCGACGACATCGATGCGGGTCGTCGGCGTGGTGTGGCCGATGAGGGACACGACATCGCCGCTGCTCAGGATCCGGCCTGCCGGATCCCGGGGCACCGACGCATCCAGGACCACCGCCTCGGACCGGTCCGGCATGTAGCGGATCCCGCGCATCAGCCGGGTGACGTTGCCGGCGGCGTCGGCGGCCACGACCTCGACCCGGTTTTCCCCCTCGCTGGCCGTCATCGGCCCGGCGAACCGCCCCGAGGCGGCCACTTCGACCGGCCGGCCGTTCACCGCGACGGTTGCGCCGGGCTCCGTCTCGCCCCGGATCTCGATCGCGGCGTCGCGCTCGATCGCTCCCTCGCCCGGTGCGTCGAGCCTCAGGAAGGGCGGGGCAGTGTCCATCGCCACGCTGAATCGCCAGGGAGCGCTCCGCTGTCCTGGCAAGCCGAAGGCATCGAGGGCGGAGACCCGCCAGTAGTACGTGCCGGGAGGCAGGTCCTCGACACGGAAGGTCGGTTTCGCAAGGCCGAACTCCGAAACAAGCATGCCGTCGAATGACTGGTCGGCCCCGATCTCGAGCCAGTAGCCCCCGGCATCCGGGGAGCCGGACCAAGCGAGATCGAATGGCGGGTTGTAGACGACGCCGTCATCCGCGGGCGCCGACAGCCGAGGCGCGCCGAGGACATTGCGCTTCTCGGTAATATCGCCATCCGCGGAGAGGACGAGGCCCTCGTTCCGCCCGAGCACGACCGTCTCGCCGCTGGCCGCGACCGAGACGGGGCGATCGTCATAGTTGGCGAACTTGGCACCGGCATCGCCACTGCTGACCCAGAAGTCGCCGGACTCGATGCGGGCCTTGGCCTCGGGAATGTCGACGGCAAAGCTCGTGCGGTCGCTTTCTCCGGCCAGAAGGGCGTAGAGATCGCCCTCGATCAGGCTGACCTTCGCCTCCTCATGCTTGGTCAGCGGGTCGTAGCGCATCTCCTGGATGACGGCGTTCGAGTTGGCGTTGAGCCTGAGCCGGCTGGCGTCCCGGAAGGTCAGCTGCGCCGTCGAATCCGACAGGGTGCGAACCTTTTCCTGCTCCACCAGGACGGCGCGGAGTTGGGCATCGTTCCATCCGAGGTCCTTCGGCTTCTGGGCTTCGACCCATCCGTTCCTGTCGCTCAGCAGTGCCTCAGCCGCCTCGTCGCGCCGTTCTCTCGACAGGGCGAGGGCCTTCGCAGCTTCCGAGTGAGATTTGAGGGCGAGGTCTTTGGCGTCGCCCCAGAGGCGCTCAACGCGACGGTCGAGCGCCCGGTCGTAGAGATCGATGGCGTCCTTGATCTCATCCGGCGCGAAGAGTTGCGCACCGGCGAGGTTCGCCAGCCTGATCTGGTCGGCGCAGCGCGTCAGGGTGCGTTCGGCGGCGGCGATCAGATCTACCGGCACCCGCAGCAGCTGGCCCGACGGCAGCTGCGCGACTGAAGCGATGTCGGAAGCCTTGAGAATCTCGGGCCAGAGATCAGGGTCGCCCAGATACTGCTCGGAAAGCTGTCGGAGAGTCTGGTTCGGCTGGAGTTGAACCTCGATGGTCTCGGCCTTGGCGGCCGGGGGCGAAATTGCCAAGGCAAGCACAACAATGGCAGGGAGGACGGGAGCTGCCCACTCAGCCAGGCTGGCGACGAAGGCACGCTTCGAGAATGCCCCGTACTCTTGCACAAGGCTCCCCGAAACCTTTGTCGACCCCTTGGCCGGAGCAAGCAGCAAGAATGCGACTGTTTGTTTCATATTTTGAATTCAGAGTTGCAATTAATTCTTCCTTGAGAACGATAGGAGCGTCAACCCGGAAGTAGGAATAAATGTGAGTTATTTCCTGTAGGCAGGAGGGTTCAAGACTGGATGTTCGCTCGAAATCCCGTCGGCCCTGGCCGAACGAATGACCTCGATCCACTCCGTTTTCAGAGATTTGCGCGCGTATGCGCATTGACATACGCGGCGTATGTTCCGATATGGCGACATACGGGGCGTATCTGAGTGCTCGTCCCAGTCAGGACCAGAACCCGAAGCCCGGCGATCGTCGCGACGGCAGGAAGGTCAGGTCTGTCTCAAAGGAGTGAAAGCGATGGCCAGACGCGAAGCGGTTTTCCCTGCCGGGCGGCAGGCGCTCTACGAGATCAACCGCTATTCGGCGGCGATCCGCTCGGGCGATCTGCTGTTCGTCTCGGGCCAGGTCGGCAGCCGCGAGGACGGGTCGCCCGAGCCGGATTTCGCCAAGCAGGTCCAGCTCGCCTTCGACAATCTCACGGCCGTGCTGAAGGCTGCCGGCTGCAGCTTCGAGGACGTCGTCGATATCACCAGCTTCCACACCGACCCGGCCGCGCAGTGGGAGACGTTCAATACGATCCGGCTGAAGACGATCGGCGAGCCGCCCTATCCGAACTGGACCGCGGTGGGCGTGAACTGGCTGGCGGGCTTCGATTTCGAGATCAAGGTCATCGCGCGCATCCCGCAGGCGGCCTGATCGCCCGCGGCCCGTCCTCTGCCAGCGAGATATTGACCCGTCATGGCGAGCCCCGAAGGGGCGTCGCCATCCAGGGGCCGGTGCCAGCGGCCCTGGATGGCCACGGCGCTACGGGCTTCGCCATGACGAAAGGAAGTAGGGCCGGAGAGTCGATCAAAGGCCGTCGATAATCCATCGTCGCCAAAGGGGCGCGCCGATTCCGTCGGCGCGCCCCTTTTTCGTTGCCCGCCGACAAAGCGCTTGACGCCGTCCACAAACCCCGCTTTCTTGAACGGAAGAAATTTCAGTCATTGAAATATACATCAACAACCGGCCGTGCAGGACGCCGCCGGGATCAGGGGAGGATGAATGATGACGACACTTCGCGCACGGTTCCTGGCGGGCGCCGCCCTGGCGATGGCCCTGTCCGGCGCGTCGGTGGCCCCGGCGAATGCCGCGGAGCCGTTCCGCTGCGCGCCCGGCGAGCTCTACGCCATGAACGTGATGGTCTCGGGCGTCGAGTACTGGTTCCCGGTCTACGAGATGTTCAAGCAGGCCGGCAAACAGATGGGCTGCGAGACCATCTACACCGGCACGCCCGACTATGACGTGACCAAGCAGATCGCCAGCTTCGACCAGATCCTGGCCCGCCAGCCCAAGGGCATCCTGGTGCATCCGATGAACTCCGACCCGTTCATCGAGCCGATCAACCGGGCGATGGAGCAGGGCACGGCGATCGTCACCTTCGCCGCGGATTCGCCGAACTCGAACCGTACCGCCTTCATCACCTCGAACAACGACCTCGAGGGCAAGGGCGCCGCCGATGCGGTGGCCGAGGCGATGGGCGGCAAGGGCGAATACGGCGTGCTGGAGAATCCGGGCCAGGACAACCACGACCGCCGCGTCGCCGCCTTCATCAAGCGGATGGAGGAGAAGTGGCCGGACATGAAGCTGGTCGCCCGCGCCGCCTCGAACCAGGACCCGAACAAGGCCTACCAGGCCGTGCTGTCGATGGCCCAGGCCAACCCCGATCTCGGCGCGCTGTTCATGCCGGAGGCGAACTCGGCCCTCGGCGCCGCCCAGGCCAGCGTCGAGCTCGGCGGCAAGATCAAGGTCATGACCGCCGACGTGAACGCCAAGATCCTCGACATGATCAAGGCCGGCCAGGTCTTCGGCTCGGTCAACCCGAACCAGGGCATGCAGGGCTATATGGGCTTCATGGCGCTGTACATGGCCGCGCATCCGGAGCTGATCGACCCGATGAACGACGCCAAGAGCGCCGGGCGCAACCCGATGGTGATCCCGTTCATCGACAATGGCTACGCCGTGGTCACGGCGGCCAATGCCGACGAGTTCTACTGGGACAAGTACCTGAAGCGCCGCGGCACCAAGGGCATCGAGGAATAACCGCTGCCCGACCGCCGGCCGGGACCGCCCTGGCCGGCCTCCGCGACCCAGGAAAGCCGTCGACGTGACCGCACCGCCGCTCCTCTCCGTCCACGACATCGCCAAGAGCTTCGGCCCGGTCCGCGCGCTGTCCGGCGTGCGGTTCGAGCTGCGCGCCGGCGAGGTGCACGCCCTGATGGGCGAGAACGGCGCCGGCAAGTCGACGCTGATGAACGTGCTGGGCGGCGTGCACCAGCCCGACCGCGGCACGGTCAGCCTGGACGGCAGGCCGGTGCGGATCCCCAGCCCGGCCGCGGCCCAGGCGCTGGGCATCGGCCTGGTGCACCAGGAGATCGCGCTGTGCCCCGACGCCACGGTGGCCGAGAACATCTTCATGGCGGAGACCAATAGCCGCCGCGGCGTCAGGCGCGGCCTGTGGATGGACACGCGCGACCTGAAGCGGCGGGCCGAGGCGGTGCTGGCCAGCCTGCATCCGGTGCCGGTCGATGTGCGGGCCGCCGAGCTGCCGATCGCCAGCCAGCAGATCGTCGAGATCGCCAAGGCCCTGACGCTGAACTGCCGGGTGCTGATCCTGGACGAGCCGACGGCGGCGCTGACCGAGGCGGAGGCCGAGGCGCTGTTCGCCATCATCCGCGGCCTGCAGGCGCGGGGGATCGGCATCATCTATATCAGCCACCGCATGGCCGAGATCTTCGCCATCGCCGACCGCATCACCGTGTTCCGCGACGGCGCCTATGTCGAGACGCTGCCGACCGCGGCGACGACGCCGGAGCAGGTGGCGGCCAAGATGGTCGGCCGGCCGCTGCTCGACCTGTATCCGCCGCGCCGGGGGCCGGCCGTCGCGGCCCCGCTGCTCAAGGTCGAGGGCCTGTCTGATGGCGGCATCGTCCGCGATGTCGGCTTCGAGGTCCGGCCGGGCGAGATCGTCGGCCTGGGCGGGCTGATCGGTTCCGGCCGCACCGAGACGGTGCAGGCGATCTGCGGCCTGGCCCGGCGCGCCGCCGGAAAGGTCATGTGCGACGGCGCCGAGGTGCCGGCGGGCGACTACCCCGCCGCGGTGCGGCAGGGGCTGGCCTATCTCAGCGAGGACAGGAAGGGCAACGGCGTCTTCCTCGACCTGCCGATCGCCCAGACCATCTCATCGCTCGACCTGCGTCTGGTGTCGGGCCGGGTCATGGTCAGCCGCCGGCGCGAGGCGGCGTTGGCCGAGACGATGCGCCAGCGCCTGGGCATCCGCTGTGCCGGCGTGCAGCAGCCGGTGGCGACGCTCAGCGGCGGCAATCAGCAGAAGGTGGCGCTGGCCCGCCTCTTGGCGGTCAACCCCCGCGTGCTGTTCGTCGACGAGCCGACGCGCGGCGTCGACATCGGCGCCAAGGCGCAGATCTACGCCATCCTGCGCGAGCTCGCCGACCAGGGCGCCGGCATCGTCGCCATCTCGTCCGAGCTACCGGAGCTGATCGGCATCAGCGACCGCATCCTGGTCCTGCATGAAGGCCGCCTGGCGGGCGAGCTGGGGCCCGGCGAGATGAGCGAGGAGGCGATCATGCATTTGGCCTCGGGCCTCGGATTCCAAGAGAGCGGGCAGGGCGCGACGCGCCGTGCCGCCATGGGAGACATCAGATGAGCATGGCCGCCGTGACGCCGATGATGCGCGTCGTCCGGGTCCGCGAATTCGGCCTCCTGGCCATCATCGCCCTGCTGTTCGTGGCGATGAGCTTCGCCTCGCCCTATTTCCTGACCCTGTCGAACATGCGGGCGATCCTCTTGTCCTTCTCGATCGAGGGGATCGTGGTCATCGGCATGACCATCCTCCTGATCGTCGGCGGCATCGACCTGTCGGTCGGGTCGGTGGTGTGCCTGTCGATGGTGATCGGCGGCACGCTGTTCCTGGCCGGGCTCGACCCCTGGTCGGCCAGCCTGATCGCGGTCGCGTGCTGCGGCGCCATCGGCTTCCTGATGGGGCTGTGCGTCACTCGCATCGGGCTGCATTTCTTCATCGTGTCGCTGGCCTTCATGGTGATCACCCGCGGCCTCAGCCTGCTGCTGACCCAGGGCACGCCGCAGTCGCTGTTCTCGCTGCCGAAAGAGTTCAAGTTCGT
Organism: Mycobacterium sp. KBS0706; assembly: GCF_005938675.2. Taxonomy (GTDB): domain Bacteria; phylum Pseudomonadota; class Alphaproteobacteria; order DSM-16000; family Inquilinaceae; genus Inquilinus. The sequence continues at coordinate 41,885 of NZ_VCCH02000032.1, read as the reverse complement.
CGGCCAGGGCAGCGTCGGCGGCCTGCCCTTCGTGATCCTGATCTTCCTGGTGCTGATCGCCGTGTTCGACGTGCTGCTGCGCAAGTCGGTGCTGTTCCGGCGGGTCTACTACACCGGCAGCAACGAGAAGGCGGCCCGCTTCTCCGGCATCGACACCAGGCGCACCAAGATCATCTGCGCCACGCTGTGCAGCACGCTGGCCGGCGTCGCGGGCGTGATCTACATGGCCCGGTTCGGCGCGGCCACCCCGCAATTCGGCGTCGGCATGGAGCTCAGCGTGATCGCCGCCGCGGTGATCGGCGGGGCCAGCCTGAACGGCGGGGCCGGCACCATCGCCGGCGCGGTGCTGGGGGCGGCCTTGCTGTCGCTGGTCACCTCCTCGCTGATCCTGCTCAACGTGCCGGTGTACTGGCAGGACATCATCCGCGGCGCCATCCTGCTGGTGGCGGTGACGATCGATCACCTCCTCAACATGAACAAAGCCCGGGGCTGAGACCGATGCCGCGCCCGCTCTACAGCGAATCCGAGAGACTGCGAAACATCCACCGCGTCCTGGTCATGTTCTACCAGGAGCACCGCTCCCAGGCGGATATCGCGGCGGAGATCGGCATTTCGCCGGCCAGCGTCAACCGCATGATCCGCGAGGGGCATGAGCGCGGGCTGGTCGACATCCGCATCCGCTCGCCCTTCGACGCGGAGGAGGGGCTGTCGGCCACTTTGCGTCGCCTCGGCGGCCTCGATTCGGCCGTAGCGGTGCCCGCGGTCTCGACCGACCCGGCGATCGTGCTGAAGGCGGCGGCCGAGGCGGCGGCGACCACGCTGCTGGAGGGCCTGGCCGACGGCATGACCATCGCCGTCTCCGGCGGCGTCGCCCTCTGCGCCACGATCGAGGCGCTGGCCCCGCCGCGGGCCTATGACGTCCGCGTGGTGCCGGCCACCGGCGGCGTCCAGGGCAAGTTCCGCACCGACGTCAACCATGTCGCCGTCGCCCTGGCGGAGAAGCTGGGCGGCAGGGCCTACCAGCTGCACGCCCCGATCTTCGCAGCGAACGAGGCGGAGCGGGCGGCGCTGCTGTCGGTGTCGACCATCCGCGGCGTGCTCGACATGGCGCGGTCCGCTGATGTCGCGCTGTTCGGCATCGGCTCGGTGCGCGACGAGCACGCCACCTACCTGACCCTGTCGGACACCGCCGACCGCGGCGCGATCGAGCGGGTGGGGGCCGAGGCGGAGCTGCTGGCCCATCTGCTCGACCATGATGGCCGGCCTTGCGACCACCCGTCGAACCGCCGGCTGGTGGCGCTGACGCTGGACGAGCTGGCGGGGATCCCGCGGCGCATCGCCGTCGCCTCGGGCGAACGCAAGGTCGAGGCCATCGCCGCGGTGCTGCGCGGCGGCGCGCTGGGCCATTTGATCACGGATGACCGGACGGCGCGTGCGGTCGTCGACAAGCTGGAGGGCAAGGATGCAGATGCAGCGTGAGATCGGGGCCAGCGGGATCCCTGCCAGCGCGGTGGGGCTGGGCACGTGGGCCATGGGCGGCTGGCTGTGGGGCGGCGGCGACGACGACGCCTCGGTCGCGGCGATCCGCGCCGCGCTCGACGCCGGCGTCACCCTGGTCGACACCGCCCCGGCCTATGGGTTGGGCCGGGCCGAGCAGCTGGTCGGCCGGGCGATCGAGGGACGGCGCGACGAGGTCGTGCTGGTGACCAAATGCGGCCTGGTCTGGGACACCGACAAGGGCCGCCCCTTCGTCGGCCAGGACGACAAGACCATCCACCGCTATCTCGGCGCGGAATCGGTGCGGCAGGAGCTGGAGGCCAGCCTGCGCCGCCTGCGCACCGACCATGTCGACTTGCTGATCACCCATTGGCAGGACCCGACGACCCCGATCGCCGAGACCATGGAGGCCCTCTTGGCGCTCAAGGCCGAGGGCAAGGCCAGGGCGATCGGCATCAGCAACGCCAGCGTCGAGGACCTCGCCGCCTACCGCGCCGCCGGGCCGGTCGACTGCGTGCAGGAGGCGTACAACATGCTCGACCGCGGGCTGGAGCGGACGCTGCTCCCACCCTGCCGCGACGCCGGCATCGCCGTGATCAGCTATTCCAGCCTGGCGCTGGGCCTGCTGACCGGCCGGATCGGGCCGGAGCGCGCCTTCGACGGCGACGATCTGCGCCGCACCAACCCGCGCTTCTCGGCCGAGAACCGCCGGCTCGTCGCCGCCTTCGCCGCCGATCTCGGCGGCATCGCCCGCGACCATGGCGTGGCGGTCGCCGATGTGGTGATCGCCTGGACCCTGGCGCAGCCCGGCATCACCTTCGCCCTGTGCGGCGCCCGCAACGCCGACCAGGCCCGGGCGAATGCGCGGGCGGGCGAACTGCGCCTGGCGGCGGACGAGCTGGCGGCGATCGACCGCGCCATCGCCACCCATCTCGGCCCGGTCGCGGCGGCCGCGTAGGACTGGCTCCAGCGAATGTCCACTTTGCAGATCTTCGGCAACGCTCAGATTGCCTCTCCCGCTTGCGGGAGAGGTCGGAGACGCGAAGCGGCTCCGGGTGAGGGCCCTTTGTCGAGGCCTGGACCAGCCCTCACCCGGTCTCGCTGCGCGAGCCCGACCTCTCCCGCCAGGCGGGAGAGGCAATCGGGATGGGTCGTCCGAGTTCCCCATCAGCCCGCCGCGAGTGAGGACACGACACGATGACCGGCAATGGCTCGGCCATCCCCCAGCGGGCCATCCCCGAGCGGGCCGATGTCCTGGTGATCGGCGGCGGCATCAACGGCATCAGCACCTTCCGCGAGCTGGCGCTGCAGGGCATCGATGTGGTGCTGGTCGAGCGCGACGATTTCTGCTCCGGCGCCAGCGCCGCCCTGTCCCGCATGGTGCATGGCGGCCTGCGCTACCTGGAGAACGGGGAGTTCCGGCTGGTCCGCCAGTCGCTGCAGGAGCGCGACCGGCTGCTGCGCAACGCGCCGCACTACGTCTCGCCGCTGCCGACTTTGGTGCCGGTGACGGCCCGGCTGCGCGGCACGCTGGCGACGATCGGCGCCTTTCTGGGAATCGCCGAGCGGCCGCAGGCGCGGCCTGGGCTGATGATCCGCACCGGCCTCGCCCTCTACGACCTCCTGTCCTGGCGCAGCCGGACCATGCCGCGGCATCGCGGCATCGGCCGGGCGAAGCTGCAGCGGCTGGCGAAGGGGATCACCCGCCGGGCGGTGGCGGGGGTGCTGTACTACGACGCCCGCGTCACCCACCCCGAGCGGCTGGGCATCGAGCTGCTGCTCGACACCGAGGCCGAGACCGGCGCCCGCGCCTTCTCCTACACCGAGATCACCGGCCGCGACGGCGACGGCCTGGCCTGGCGCGACCGGATCACCGGCGCCAGCGGGCGGATCGCGCCGCGGGTGGTGGTCAACGCCACCGGCGCCTGGGTCGACGTGGTGGGCGGCGCCATCGGCCCGGCCAGCAACCGCCGCCGGGTCCAGGGCACCAAGGGCTCGCATCTGATGATCCGCAACCAGGCGCTGCAGGAGGCGCTGGGCGACCGGATGATCTATTTCGAGAATGGCGACGGCCGCATCTGCATCGCCTTCAACCATGCCGGCGCCGCCATGGTCGGGTCCACCGACATCCGGGTCGACGACCCCGACGACGCGGTCTGCCTGGACGATGAGAAGCGCTACATGCTGGAAGCGCTCGGTGGCATCTTCCCGGAGCTGGCGGTGCGCGAGGACGAGATCGTCCATGTCTTCACCGGCGTCCGGCCCCTGCCGGTCAGCGAGGACGAGGCGACCGGGCGGATCAGCCGCGACCATGCGGTCGAGGTCGAGGCGGCGGGCAGGCTGCCCTTCGCCGTGCTGACCCTGATCGGCGGCAAATGGACCACCTTCCGCGCCTTCGGCGAGGAGGTCGCCGACCTGGCCCTGGCCCAGCTCGGCCGGCCGCGCCGGGTCGGCACCCATGATTTGGCGATCGGCGGCGGCCGGGGTTTCCCGCGCGACGCCGAGGCCCGGTCGCGCTGGCAGCGGGACCAGGCCGCCGCCGCCGGCCTGCCGCTGGCCCGCTTCCGGGATCTGAGCGAGCGCTACGGCAGCCGCGCCGTCGCCGTCGCCCGCTTCCTCGGGCAAGGGCAGGACGCGCCGGTCGCCGCCGCGCCCGACTACTCGCGGCGCGAGCTGCAATACCTGATCGAGACCGAACGAGTGCGCGACATCGGCGATCTGCTGCTGCGCCGCACCCTGCTGGGCATGGAAGGCCGGATCACCTCGGCCCTGGTGGCGGAGGCCGGCGATCTGGTCGCCTCCGCCCTGGGCTGGAGCGAGGCCGAGACCACCGCCGCCGCCGCTCGCTTCGACGACATCATGGCCCGCCGCCACCGCGTGCAGGCCGGGCAACACTGAGGGAACTCCGATGTATCTGACCAAGAAGGTCCGCCTGAACCGGCTGATGCGCAACGGCCGCTGCCTCGACGTCGCCATCGACCACGGCGTCTGCAACGAGCCGTCCTTCATGGCCGGGCTGGAGGACATGGCCGGCGTGGTCCGCATGCTGGCCGAGGCCGGGCCGGACGCGATCCAGATGAATTACGGCCAGGCCGACCTGCTGCAGTCGATGCCGGGGCAGGGGCGGCCGGCGCTGGTGATGCGGGTCGATATGGGCAACCCCTACAACCGCCAGCGCCATCGCGAGATGTGGGCGCTGCTGCAGAACGAGGCCGACCCGATCCTGCCGGCGCTGCGGCTTGACGCGGCCTGCGTGGTGGTGAACCTGTTCATGTTGCCGGACGAGCCGGGGCTGTTCCGGCAATGCGTGCAGAACATCAGCCGGCTCGGCAATGACTGCGAGAGATACGGCATGCCGCTGATGATCGAGCCGCTGGTGATGCAGCCGAACGAGCGCGGCGGCTACCTGGTCGACGGCGACGCCGAGAAGATCGTCACCCTGGTCCGGCTGGCGCGCGAGCTGGGGGCCGACATCGTCAAGGCCGACCCGACCGACGACCCGGCCGATTTCCGCCATGTGGTCCAGGCGGCACGCTGCCCGGTGCTGGTGCGCGGCGGCGGCAAGGCCGACCTGCGGCGGGTGTTCGACACCTCCGCCGCGCTGATGGCCCAGGGCGCGCATGGCATGGTCTATGGCCGCAACATCTACCAGCACGACAATCCGGGCGCCGTGGTGGCGGCGCTGATGGCGATGATCCATGACGGCGCCGACGGCGACGCCGCCTGGGCGATCTACCGCAACGGGGGCGGGCGATGAGCGCCTGGCTGGGCATCGACGCCGGCAACACCGGGGTCAAGGCGCTGCTGTTCGACGATGCGGGGCGCGAGCTGGCTTGCGCCCATCGCGACACCGGCGGCCACAGCCCGGAGCCGGGCATGGTCGAGCGCGACATCGGCCGCCTGCGCGCCGACCTCGCCGACCTCGTCCGCGAGCTGCTGGACAAGAGCGGCCTGCACGGCCGCGACATCGCCGGCATCGGCACCTCGGGCCATGGCAACGGCCTCTACCTGCTCGACTCCGAGGGCGGGCCGCTGGCGGCGATCCAGTCGCTCGATAGCCGCACCGCCGGGCTGGTCGAGGAGTGGACGGCCGCCGGGGTGGGGGAGGCGGCGGCGGCGATCTGCCTGCAGCGGCCCTGGCCGTCGCAGACCCCGGCGCTGTTGGCCTGGATGGCGCGGCACCGGCCGCAGCTGCTGGACCGCGCCGCCCATGTGCTGATGTGCAAGGACCTAGTGGTCCATGCCCTGACCGGGCGGGTGTCGACCGACATCACCGATATGGGCGGGGCCGGGCTGCTGCGCCTGCCCGACAACCGCTACGACGACGGGCTGCTCGCGGTCTACGGCCTCGGCGGCGTCGCCGCCAAGCTGCCGCCGCTGCACTGGCCGACCGACCGGGTCGGCACGGTGTCGGCGGAGGCCGCTTCGCGCACCGGCCTGGCCGAGGGCACGCCGGTGGTGGCCGGCTTCTTCGACGTGGTGGCCAGCGCCGTCGGCGCCGGCGTCACCCGGCCGGGCCAGGCCTCGATCATCCTCGGCACCTGGAGCATCAACCAGGTGGTGGTCGACGCGCCGCTGGACGGGGTGTTCATGTCGGCCGGCATGGCGCCCGGCCGCTTCCTGTCGATGGAGAACTCCGCCACCTCGGCGGCCAATCTCGAATGGCTGGCCCATCACCTGCTGGCGCAGGATGCCCGGCGGGACGGCGGCAGCGCCTTCGCTTTGGCCGACGCCCTGGCCGCGGCGGCGCCGCCCAAGGCCGGCGGCCCGATGTACCACCCCTATCTCTACGGCGCGGCGGGCGAGCCCGCGGCGCGGGCCGGCTTCTTCGGCCTGGCCGGCTGGCACGACGGCGGCGACATGGTGCGGGCGGTGTTCGAGGGCGTCGCTTTCGCCCATCTCGCCCATGTCGAGAAGCTGCTCGCCGCCGGCGCCCGGCTGCGCGGCATCACCATCTCCGGCGGCGGCGCCCGCAGCCCGGTCTGGCCGCAGATGATCGCCGACGTGCTGCGGATGCCCGTCAGGGTCGCGGCGCAGGCGGAGACGGGAGCGCTGGGCGCCGCCATGGCCGCCGCGGTCGGCGCCGGCCGCTTCGCCGGCCTCGACGAGGCCGCGGCCGCGATGGTGGCGCCGTCACGGGAGATCGTGCCGGATCCCGGCCTGGCCGGCTTCTATCGCCGCCGCTTCGCCCTGTGGCAGGCGGTCGGCAAAAGCCTGGCGCCACATTGGGCGGCCCTTCGGGACATCGGCCAGGCGTGACCTGACCGGCCCCTTCAGCCCGACTCTTGCAACCCGCTGACAGGAGACCCCCATGTCCGCGATCGCCTTGCCGCGCCTGATGCGGATCGGCGCCGGCGCCCTCGACGAGCTGCCGCAGGCCCTGGCGCAGCTCGGGCTGAAGCGGCCGGCGGTCGTCACCGACCGGTTCCTGGCCGGCAACGGCGCGCTCGACCGCCTCCGCGCCGTGCTGGCCGAAGCCGGCATCCCGGTGCGGGCCTTCACCGACACCATTCCCGACCCGACCTCGGCCGTGGTCGACGCCGCCGTGGGGTTCATCCGCGAAGGCGACCATGACTGCGTCATCGGCTTCGGCGGCGGCAGCCCGATCGATACCGCCAAGGCGGCCGCGGTCCTCGGCGTGCGGGGCGGCACCATGCGGGCGCTGAAGTCGCCGCACCAGGAGGATGCGCCGGGCCTGCCGATCATCGCAATCCCGACCACTGCCGGCACCGGCTCCGAGGCCACGCGCTTCACCATCGTCACCGACGAGGCGACGGAGGAGAAGATGCTCTGCGCCGGCCTGGCCTATCTGCCCAGCATCGCCATCGTCGATTACGAGCTGACCCTGGGCAAGCCGCGCCGGCTGACCGCCGACACCGGCATCGACGCCCTGACCCATGCGATCGAGGCCTATGTGTCGCGCCGCGCCTCGTCCTTCAGCGACGGCATGGCGCTGGCCGCCATGCGGTCGATCTGGGCCCATCTGCGCACCGCCTGCGACGACCCCGGCAACCGCGCCGCTCGGGAAGGGATGATGCTGGGCTCGCTGCAGGCCGGCATCGCCTTCTCCAACGCCTCGGTGGCGCTGGTGCACGGCATGAGCCGGCCGATCGGCGCCCATTTCCACGTCGCCCACGGCCTGTCCAACGCCATGCTGCTGCCGGTGGTGACCGAATGGTCGGCGCCGGCCGCCCTGCCGCGCTACGCCGCCTGCGCCGTGGCGATGGGGCTGGCGCGGGCGGAGGAGGGCGAGGAGGCCGCGGTCGCCCGCCTGGTCGAAGCCCTGCACCGGATCAATGCCGAGCTCGACGTGCCGACGCCGCGGGCCTATGGCCTCGACCCGCGGCGCTGGGACGGGCTGCTGCCGCTGATGGCGGAGCAGGCCCTGGCCTCGGGCTCGCCCGCCAACAACCCACGGGTGCCCGATGCCGCCGCGATCCAGGACCTCTATCGTCGCGCCTGGGGGTGAGCGGGCGCGTTGCCGGCGGCATCATCGTGCAATTGCCAAGAACAGGCCGATATGGCCTATTGCACAAAGATGACTCGAAGTACAATTGCATCAGCGCGGCCCGTCATCGCCCGTACCGGCCGGCCTGACCAGAGGGGCCGATGCCGCCATCGCCGCTGACGCCGCAGATCGCCGCCCGCATCATCGACTACGCCCGCGACCAGCCGCTGCGGGCGAACGACCATCTGCCGGCGCAGAAGCTGGCCGACGTGTTTCGCGTGTCACGGTCCCCCGTCAATGACGCGCTGAAGCTGCTCGAGGCCCGCGGCGTCGTCCGGCGCGAGGCCAATCGCGGCTTCTTCCTGGCGCAGGATCCGGCGGCGCTCGCCGCCGAGATCGCCGCCGATGCCGGCCCGGAGGCGGGGGAGGAGGCCTATTTCCAGCTCGCCGACGATCGGCTGTCCGGCCGGCTGCCGGACCGGGTCAGCGAGAACGAGATCATGCGGCGCTACGACCTGTCGCGCAGCGAGGCGATCCGGATCCTGACGCGGATGGCGCGCGAGGGGTGGGTCGAGCGCCTGCCCGGCAAGGGCTGGGGCTTCCTGCCGGTGCTGACCTCCAGCGAGGCCTATCGCATGGCCTATCAGTTCCGCATCGCCATCGAGCCCGCCGCCATCCTGCAGCCGGGCTACACGGTCGACGAGGAGGCGTTCCGCCGGGCGCGGGCGCAGCAGCAGGCCCTGCTGGACGGCGACTACCGCACGCTGTCGCGCACCAAGCTGTTCGAGATCAACTCGCAGTTCCACGAGATGATCGTCGCCGGCTCGGGCAATCTCTACTTCATCGAATCGATCAAGCGGGTGAATGCCAGCCGGCGGCTGGCGGAGTACCGCAAGACGGTCGACCGCAGCCGCCTGGTCGGCCAGTCGCTGGAGCATCTGCGCATCCTCGACCTGCTCGAGGCCGGCGATTTCGCCAAGGCGGCCGAGTTCATCCGCTTCCACCTCGACTACGCCCTCAAGCTGAAAGCCGACGGCACTCTTGGCTAGGCCCCGAGCTGTGCCGCGAGGGCTGGCGGCGTCCTCGTGTGCAAATTAAAATTGACTTATATTAATATATTATGCAATTTATCGATCATGGTCGACGCCCGCAGGACGCGGCCGCTCTCAACGCAGCGATGCCGACAAGGCCCCGGTAAGCGGCCAAGCCGGCGCCCCCTTGGCGGCGAAGACCGGGGATGGCAGGCGCGACGAATGGCGGCTGGAGATGACCTGGCGCTTCGTCGAGACCGCGTTCTGTGACACGGTGACTCCGACCTTCGGCGACCGCGACGTCCGGCTGGACCGCCGGGTCAACACCAATGCCGGGCCGCTGGAGCGGCCGACGCTGCTGGGGCGGGCGGCGTTACAACGGAGCGACGAGCTTGAGCGACGTGAAGACCATCCTCGCCTTCGGCGACAGCTTGACCTGGGGCGCCGACCCCGTGAGCGGCGGGCGCCACCGCTTCGAGGACCGCTGGCCCAGCGTGCTGGAGGCGGGGCTGGGGGGATCCGCCCGGGTGATCGCCGAGGGCCTCGGCGGGCGCACCACCATGTTCGACGATCACGGGGCGGCGGCCGACCGCAACGGCGCCCGCATCCTGCCGACGCTGCTGGGCAGCCACTCCCCCCTCGACCTCGTGGTCATCCTGCTCGGCACCAACGACCTGAAGCCGCATCTCTGCGGCACCGCCCTGGGCGCCGGCTCCGGGATCGAGCGGCTGGTCGAGATCGCCAGGACCTATCCGTATGGCGGAAATGGCCGCGTCCCGCAGGTGCTGATCGTCGCGCCGCCGCTGTTCGGCGAGACCGTGGCCGGCGACTGGCAGCCGGCCGGCGGCCGCAGCATCGCCGAATCGCAGAAGCTGGCCCCGCGCTACCGCGACGCCGCGGAGCATTGCGGCTGCGCCTTCTTCGACGCGGCGGGCGTGGCGGTGGCGTCGCCGGTCGACGGCGTGCATCTCGATGCCGCCAACACCCGGGCGATCGGCGAGGCGCTGGTGCCGGTGGCCCGGCGGCTGCTGGCGGAGCGCTGACCAGACCGCCTGTCCAAGCCAGGCACCTATCCCGCGGTATGAGCCGACCTCGCCCTCGGTCCGGATCGCTCCGGGCCGCAGCCGCAGGATAGGCTTGCCTGTCGACCGGCGTGAGCATCCGCTCTCTCGTCGCCGGCCGGAACAGGGCATGCGATGGATCAGATGTCCGCCTCGGCGCTTTTGGCGTCCCCGCTCGCGCATCTCGATCTGGCCGGGCTCGCCGGGATCCTGGCGTGGTACCTGATCCCGAGGCGGCGGTCGAACACCCGGCTCGTGGTGCAGATCGGCTTCTTCGCGGTGATGACCACGATCCTCCTGCGCAGCAATGTCTCGCCTTTCATCCTCGAGGGCCACCGGACCGCGGACGACAGCACCCTGCTCGTCGTCTCCGCCCGGCTGCTCTGGTGGGTGCATCTGGCCTGGGCGATCATCGGCTTCGTGCGGATCTATCTCGTCCTCGATCGGCATCCCCGCGAGGCGCGGCTGCTGCAGGATCTGGTCGTCGGCACCGTCTATCTCGGCGTGGCCCTGTCGGTCCTGGCCTTCGTCTTCGGCATTCCGATCGGCACCCTGGTCGCCACTTCGGGCGTGATCGCCATCATCCTGGGCCTCGCCCTGCAGAACACGCTGGGCGACGTCTTCTCGGGCATCGCCATGACGCTGGGCCGGCCCTTCGCGATCGGCGACTGGATCGTGCTCAGCGACGGCACCGAGGGACGGGTGGTCGAGAGCACCTGGCGGTCGACCCATCTCCTGACCGGCTCGAACAACGAGGTCGTGCTGCCGAACAGCGTCCTGGCCGGGCTCGGCCTGACCAATGTCAGCCGACCCGACGAGTCGCATTCGGTGTCGCTGATCATGCGCGTCGCCCCGACGCGCATGCCGGCGATCATCGCGGACGTCATGCAAGCGGCCCTGCTCAGTTCGGAGACCGCCCTGAAGGAGCCGCCGCCGAGCGTCGCGTTGAAGGGGCTGGATGCGACGGCGCTGGAGATCGAGCTGAGCTTTCGGGTCGCCAGCCCGGCGAAACGGACACAGGCCCGGAACGAGGTCGTCGACCTGGTCTACCGCCATTGCAAGGCGGCCGGGCTGCTGCTGGCGCTGCCGCCGGGCGTCGGGATCGCCCCCCAGGATCTGCCCGCGGAGGAGACGGCCCGTCCGCCGCAGGTCTCTCCGGTCGAGCTGATCGAGGCGATGGCGATCTTCGCCGTGCTGACGCCGGAGGAGAAGCGGGCGCTGGCCGACACCGTCGTCCCGCGGGAGTACCGCAAGGGTGATGTGATCGTGCGCGAGGGAGAGGCGCTGTCCTCCCTGATGATCGTCCGCGCCGGCGTCGTCGTCATGCGCCGCGGCGGCGGCGAGGCCGGCCGGCTCGCGCCCGGCGACTTCTTCGGCGAGACCGGGCTGCTGGCCGGCATGGGGGAGGCCTGCACGCTGGAGGCCCTGACCCGCGTGACCGTCTACGAGATCGACCAGGCCGCCTTCGGACCGCTGATCGAGAACCGCCCGGCCCTGGCGGAGGATCTCGCCCACAGCCTGTCCGCGCGTGTCGAGAAAGCCCGGGCGCTCGCCGGCCAGGGGCCGGCGCATGGCCGCAGCCATCATTTCTTCCTGGGGGCCATCCAGACCGTCTTCCGTAAGCGGTCGGCAGGCTGACGCAACCCATGCCGAGGTCCAGGGTCGGCTCGCCATCGGTGTGCCAAACCAGCCATCTGCACAGTGTCGGCCGGATCCTTGGTTGCCGGAGATTGCGGCGCGGCCCTCGGTGCGGCCGCGACGGCAACTCCGAGGATGATCAGATGCAGAAGCTGAGGGACAAGGTCGCGCTGGTGACCGGCGGCAACAGCGGGATCGGCCTGGCTGCCGCCAAGGCCTTCGCGGCCGAAGGCGCCCAGGTCGTGATCACCGGCCGCCGCCGGGCCGTGGTCGACCAGGCGGTGCGGGAGATCGGGTTCGGCGCGCTCGGCATCGACGGCGATGTCGCCGATCCGGCGCATCATGCCCATGTCGCGGAGGAGGTGACCCGGCGCTTCGGCCCTCTCGACATCTACATGGCCAATGCCGGGGTCAACCAGATCACGCATTCGGCCGAGGTCTCCGAGGCCGAATACGACATGCAGTTCGGCATCAACGCCCGGGGTGTGTTCTTCGGCGTCCAGAAGATGGCCCCGATCCTGCGCGACGGCGGGGCGATCATCCTGGTGGGGTCGCTCGCCAGCGAGAAGGTCCTTGCTGGCCACGCGGTATATGCCGGCTCGAAGGCGGCGATCGGCGCCTTCGCCCGCAGCTGGGCGATCGAGCTGAAGGACCGCGGCATCCGGGTCAACGTTCTGAGCCCGGGCCCGGTCGACACGGCCATTCTCGAGAAGCTGGGCGTCCCGCCCGAGGAGCGCGCCTCCTTCACCGCGGCGATGGCCGCGGGGATCGCGCTGGGCCGGCTGGGCGGACCGGACGAGCTGGCGCGGGCAGCGCTGTTCCTCGCCTCCGATGCCAGCAGCTTCGTCACCGGCATCAACCTGCGGGTCGATGGCGGCATGGCGCTGCTCTGAGCGGTTCAATTTAAACTAAGATACAATCTATCCGCGTTTGTCGTTGTGAGCCACAACTCGGACTGATAGAGTCCGCGTTATGGCTCACGTCACCGCAAGCGTCGAATACGGCATGCATTGCCTGCTCTGGCTCATCGACAAGGGTGAGACCCCGCTGAGCTGCCGCGACCTCGCCGAGCTCCAGGGCCTGTCGCCGACCTTCCTCGCCAAGATCTTCGCCAAGCTGGAAAAGGCCGGGATCGTCCGCGCGACGGAGGGCGTGCGCGGCGGCTACGTGCTCGCCCAAAAGCCGGAGGACATCAGCGTCCTCGCGGTCGTGGATGCGATCGAGGGCCGCAAGCCGCTGTTCGATTGCCAGGAAATCCGCGGCCGCTGCGCCGTGTTCGGGGACAGCCCGCCCGGCTGGGCGATGGCCGGCACCTGCTCGATCCATGCGGTGATGCTGCGGGCGGAGAAGGCGATGCGGGAGTCGCTGGCCGCCCAGTCCCTGGCCGATGTCGCGGCGACCGTCTACCGCAAGGCGCCGCCCGAATTCGCGAACGAGCTGCAGGAGTGGATCGACCACCGGGTCAATGGCCGCGGCCGCAGATCCGGCGTTGCGTCAACCGCCTCATAGAATCGGATTTGCCCATGAACCCGGCCGCCGCGATACCCGAGCGTCCCTTGGTGCTGATCGTCGATGACGACGAGGCCGTCCGCCTGGCGCTCCAGGAGCTGATGTTCTCGGTGGGGCTCGATGCCGCCGGCTTCGCCTCGGCGCGCGAGCTCCTGGACACGACTCTGCCGGACCGCTCCGGATGCATGGTGCTCGATGTGCGCCTGCCCGGAACCAGCGGCCTCGACCTGCAGCAGCAGCTCGCCTCCAACGGCAGGACCAAGCCGATCGTGTTCCTGACCGGCCATGGCGACATCCCGATGACGGTCCAGGCCATGAAGGCCGGCGCCATCGATTTCCTGACCAAGCCGGTCCGCGACCAGACCCTGCTGGATGCCGTCACGGCCGGCATCGAGCGCGACGTCGCGCAGCGCGCCCAGGCCCGGGTCGCCCGGCTGCATGTCGACCATCACAAGACCTTGACCCCACGCGAGCGCCAGGTGCTGCACGCCGTGGCGCTCGGGCGCTTCAACAAGCAGATCGCCTACGACCTCGGCATCAGCGAGGTCACGGTCAAGCTGCACCGCAGCAACGTGATGAGAAAGATGCACGCAAGCTCGGTCGGTGAGCTGATCCGGGCATGGGAGGCCCTTCCCGCCGAGCTGCGCGAGGGCGAGCCGACCTAGACCACGGGATAGTTACGAAGAGACCGCGGATGGCGCGTCATGGCCGTCAAACCGCGTCAATGAAGGCCGATCGCTTGTCCAAGGTGCCCGTTATCGCGATCGTCGATGATGACGAAGCCATGCGCGACGCGTTGTCCGAGCTCGTTCAGGTGATGGGCTTCTCGACCGAGGCGTTCGATGGCGCGGCGGCCTTCCTTGCGGATCTCGCACCCGGACGGTTCGATTGCCTGATCACCGACGTGCGGATGCCGGGGATGGACGGCATCGATCTGCAGCGCCGGCTGCGGGCCCTCGGCTCGGCCATGCCCGTGGTCATGATCACCTCCGCCCCCGATCCGGCGGGTCGGGCGCGGGCGCTGGCGGACGGCGCCTGCGCCTATCTGGCCAAGCCGGTGGATGACTGCGCGCTGCTCGGTCACCTGAGGTCGGCTCTGGGCCAGGACGAAGACGATTCACCCGGAGGCTGACATGTCCAAGACGCGGCCTTCGGCCAGAGAGCCTGAGTCCAGGATCGTCCTGGAGATCGATGCGCTATATCGCGGGTCACCCTATTGGGAGCTCGACACGGCGGACGCCCGGACATTCGTCAGTGCCGGCCCGCCGGGCGGCGAGCCGCGCCAGGCGAATTGGGTGGGAGAGGTGCTGGCGCGCTCGCGTGTCGTGGACGTCAACGAGCGGGCCGTGCATCTGGTGGGGGCTCTCGACGGCCGCGAGGACATGATCGGCCGGCCCATCGCGGAGTTCTGGCCGCCGGACAGCCAGGCCGACCTCGCCGAGCTGATCGCCGCGGTTGCGATCGACCGGTCGCCCGATGCGACGCGGACGCGCGACATCACCTCGCTGCTGCTGCAGGACCCCGTGCTGACGGTGTGGCGCTCGCAGGAGACCGGCGCCGACGCGATGTTCGTGACCGTGAAGGGCGCGTTGGTCGACCGCCGGTCCTACTGGTCGTTGCGGGCGAGCGAGGAGCGCTACCGCAAGCTCATCCACCACATGCCCAACCCGCTTCTCCGGGTCGACGCCAGGGTGATGGGCCGGGTGTTCGCGCGGCTGAAGGCAGAGGGCGTCTGCGACATCGGCGCCTACCTCGATGACCACCCGGAGCTGATCGCCTTCGCGGAGCAGAGCGTGCGGATCACCGAGGGCAACCGGGCCGCGGCGCAGCTGTTCGGTGCGCGAAGCGCGGCGGATCTCGTCGGGTCGGTGGAATGCCTGTTCGAGGCGTCCCCCGAGACCGCCCGGCGGGTCATGATCGCGCATTTCGACGGGCGCCGCAGCCATAGCGAGGTGATGAAGCTGCGCACGCTCGACGGCCGGCTGCTCGATGTGCAGATCGCGGTGACCTTCCCGACGCCGCCCGAGCAGCTGGATGTGACGGTGGTCGGCCTGGAAGACCTCACCGACCGGCTTCGCACCGAGGCGCAGCTGCGCCAGCTTCAGGCCGATTTCACGCGCGCCGCCCGGATCTCGACCCTCGGCGAGCTCGCCACCTCGATCGCGCATGAGGTGAACCAGCCGCTGGCCGCCATCTTCACCAATGCGGAGACCAGCCTGCGCTGGCTGTCGCGCGACGAGCCGAACCTGGCGAAGGTGGTGCAACTGACCACCCGGATCGTGGCCAGCGCCCGCCATGCCAACGAGATCGTCCACCGCATCCGGGCGATGACGGCGAAGCATGCGCCGGAATGCCTGCCGGTGGATCTGAACGAGGTGGTCGACGAGGCGCTGCTGTTCCTGCGCCACGACATCGAGTCCCGTTCGATCCGGTTGTCGACCAGGCTCGGCCTCGGCCTGCCCCGCGTGATCGGGGACCGGGTCCAGCTGCAGCAGGTGATCGTCAACCTGCTGGTCAACAGCGTCCAGGCCGTCGCCCAGGCCGGCACCAAGGACGGCCGCGTCGAGCTGAGCACCGGGCTCGGCCCCGGCGGCGAGGTCGTCTTCGTGATCCGGGACAACGGGCCCGGCATCCCGGAGGAGGATCTCGACCGCATCTTCGAGGGCTTCTTCACCACCAAGGACGAGGGCATGGGCCTCGGCCTCGCCATCTGCCAGTCGATCATGACGGCGCATGGCGGCGGCATCGCGGCCTCGAACCGCCCCGAAGGCGGCGCGTCCTTCCGGCTCTGGCTTCCGGCCGAGCCCGACCCGGCCTGACCTGTCCCCAGGGACAGGATGACCCATCCTTCGGTGTGCCGGACTACCGGTCGGCACAATGGAGGAGGGACGTGAAATCCACGATCCTGGTTTCCAGGCACTGGTCGTGCGGCGAAGGGGGAGGCCCTCGACCGAGACGACGCCCGGTGCCCCTTTCGCGCGAGGTGAAGCCATGAAGATCGTCGTCATAGGCGGGACCGGCCTGATCGGTTCGAAGGTCGTCGCCAAGGTGACCCAGAAGGGCCACCAGGCCCTCGCCGCCGCGCCGAGCACCGGTGTCGACACCGTCACCGGCAAGGGACTGGACGAGGCGCTGAGGGGCGCCGATGTCGTCGTCGACCTCGCCAACGCCCCGTCCTTCGAGGCCGGGCCGGCGATGGAGTTCTTCCAGACCGCCGGCCGCAACATCACCGCGGCGGAGGTGAAGGCCGGCGTCCGGCACCATGTCGCGCTGTCGGTCGTCGGCACCGAGCGGCTGCAGGACAGCGGCTATTTCCGCGCCAAGCTGGCGCAGGAAAGCCTGATCAAGGCGTCGCCGATCCCCTACACCCTGGTTCGCGCCACCCAGTTCTTCGAGTTCATCCGCACCATCGCGGATATTTCCATGGCGGATGGCGCCGTGCGCCTGCCGCACACGCTGTTCCAGCCGATGGCGGCGCAGGACGTCGCGGCCGCGGTCGCCGAGGCGGCGCTGGCCGCGCCAGTGAACGGGATGCGGGAAGTCGGCGGGCCCGTCCCGGTCCATCTCGACGACATGATCGCTAAGGTCCTGGCCTTCGACAAGGATCCGCGCCAGGTGATCACGGATCCGGCGGCGTCGTATTACGGCATCAAGGTGGACGACCGGTCGCTGATGCCCGGCCCGGACGCCCGCCTCGGCGCCACCAGCATCGACTGGTGGCTGGCCAACGTTCCCCCGCCGCCGAAGAAGTAGCCGGCGGCACCGACAGCAAGAAAGGACTGAGTGATGCTGAAGACTCTCTGCATCGGCGTGGCCCTGCTGATGGGGTTCCTGGCCCTGGCGAACGGCGTGTTCATGCTGGTGTCGCCGGACGCCTGGTACTTCGCGGTGCCCGGCGTGACCGACACCGGCCCGTTCAACCAGCACTTCATCCGCGATATCGGCCTGATCTTCCTGTTCGTCGGCACCGCCTACCTGGTCGGCGTCATGGAGCCGCGGTACCGCGTCATCTCCTGGGCAGCGCCTACCCTATGGCTCGGCGGCCATGCCCTGTTCCACTACTGGGAGGTCGCCGTCGGCATCTGCGGGCCGTCGGTGCTGATCCGCGACTTTCCGGCCGTCACGCTCCCGGCGGCTCTCGGGGTGCTCCTGACCCTCTGGGCGATCCGCGACGCCCGTTCGACCAGCCTTGTCCTCAGGGAGAGCTACAGATGACCCCGCGCCTGACCATCGCGCAGATCGGCCTTCGCGCCGTGCACGAGGTGGACGCGCCGGCGAAGGACGCCGCCTGATACAACCGGCCCGGAATATTGATTCGTCATGGCGAGCCCCGTAGGGGCGTGGCCATCCAGAGCCGCTTGCGCCGGCCCCCTGGATGGCCACGGCGCTGCGCGCCTCGCCATGACGAAAATGAACCGGCGTGTCATCTCAGAATTGCTCTGCGCCGCGTGCGAGACCTTTTCAGAACGCCGCCATTTGATCCGGCCTACCCATTCACCCCGCGCCGGCTGACAAGAGCCAACGGCGCCTCACGGCAGCTAACGGGTCTATTGTCCCGCCGCGGCGCATATTCCGTGTCAGCCAATCGTCGTTCCACCGCTGACGCAGGAGAGTGTCGATGCGCACGGCAGCAACCGGCCAGATAATCGATCGCCGTCGATTCCTGGGCACCATCGCGATGGGCATCGCCGTCGCGGGCGCAGCCGGCCTGGTCCCCGCCCGTCCGGCAGCCGGGGCTGCGGCATCGGGCGACGCCATTCGGCCGTTCCGCGTCGACATCCCCGAGGCCGATCTGGCCGACCTGCGCCGGCGCGTCGCCGCGACGCGCTGGCCCGACCAGGAGACCGACCCGTCGCAAGGCATCCCGCTGGCGAAGCTGCGGCCGCTGGTCGAGCACTGGGGCAGCGGCTACGACTGGCGGCGGGCCGAGGCGATGCTGAACGCCCTCCCGCAGTTCGTCACCACGATCGACGGCCTCAACATCCACTTCATCCATGTCCGGTCGAAGCATGCGGGCGCCCTGCCGGCGATCATCACCCATGGCTGGCCGGGATCGGTGTTCGAGCAGCTCAAGATCATCGGCCCGCTGACCGACCCGACCGCCCATGGCGGATCCGCCGAAGACGCCTTCGACGTGGTGATCCCGTCCATGCCGGGCTACGGCTTCTCCGGCCGGCCGACCGACACCGGCTGGGGCCCCGACCGCATCTCCCGGACCTGGGCGGTGCTGATGCAGCGCCTCGGCTACACCCGCTACGTCGCCCAGGGCGGCGACTGGGGCTCGCCGGTCTCCAGCGCCATGGCGAGGCTGGCGCCGGCGGGGCTGCTGGGCATCCACATCAACCTGCCGGCGACGGTGCCGCCGGAGATCATCAAGGCGCTGGCCGATGGCGGGCCCGCGCCGGTCGGCCTGACCGACAAGGAGCGCGCGGCGTTCGATGCGCTCAGCGCCGCCGCGAAGAAGGGCAACCGGTCCTACGCCACGATCATGGGCACCCGGCCGCAGACCATCGGCTACGGCCTGGCGGATTCCCCCTCCGGCCTGGCGGCCTTCCTGCTCGGTCATCCGGGCTTCTCGTCCTGGACCTGGGACGGCAGCGATCCGGAGAAGTCGCCGGACGAGGTGCTGGACGACATCACCCTCTACTGGCTGACCAACACCGCGACCTCGGCGGCGCGGCTGTACTGGGAGGTCGGCGGCCGCAGCGTCGTCTCCGCCGCCGCGGAGAAGACCGCCGAGATCGCGCTGCCGGTGGCGGTCACCGTGTTCCCGGGCGAGACCTACCTGGCCCCGGAGAGCTGGGCCCGCCGCGCCTACCCCAACCTGACGTATTTCCACGAGGTCGACAAAGGCGGACACTTCGCCGCCTGGGAGCAGCCGGCGCTGTTCTCCGCCGAGGTCCGGGCCGCCTTCCGGCCGTTGCGCCGGCTGCCCTGACACGCCCGCCGCCCTCTCGACCCATCAATCCTAGGAGTTCGACATGAGCAGCACCCAGACCCACAGCGAAACGGCGACCCCGGCCGCGCGGCCGGTCGACCTGAAGCTCGAGATCGCCGTCATCCCGGTGTCCGACGTCGATCGCGCCAAGCGCTTCTATGGCGGCCTGGGCTGGCGGCTCGACGCCGATTTCGTCCGCGACGACGGCTTCCGGGTCCTCCAGTTCACGCCGCCCGGTTCGCCGGCCTCGGTGATCTTCGGCAAGGGCGTCACCTCGGCCGCGCCCGGCTCGGCCCAGGGGCTCTATCTCGTGGTGTCGGACATCGAGGCGGCGTCCGCCGACCTGGTCGCCCGCGGCGCCGAGGTCGAGGTGTTCCACGATGCCGGCGGCGTGTTCCACCAGGCCGGCCGGACCGGCCGCCTCAGCGGCCCGGATCCGGAGCGGCGCAGCTACGCGTCCTTCGCCTCGTTCAGCGATCCGGACGGCAATGTCTGGATCCTGCAGGAGATCACGGCGCGGCTGCCCGGACGTGTCCAGGGGGATACGACATTCGCCTCGTCCACCGACCTCGCCGCTACGCTGCGACGGGCCGCGGCCGCGCATGGCGAACACGAGAAGCGGAACGGCGGGCAGCACGACGCCAACTGGCCGGACTGGTACGCCGAGTACATCGTCAGCGAGCAGGCCGGCAAGCCGTTGCCGTCATAGGCGGATGGCCCTGTGCACCGGCCTCTTCGCACGGTGCACAGGCTCCGATCCTACCGGCCGTTACGCCGGCAGCTGGAACGCCCAGTTGGCGATGAGCACGATCGCCAACCCTGCTGCCAATGTCAGGTAGGGCAGCATCCCGGCCTTCCTGACCCCGAGATCCTGGCCGATCAGGCCGAGATCCTCCATCGCGCCGGCGGGGAACTTGCCGCCGTCGCGCACATAGTGGCGGAAGGCGAACACCGGCAGGATCAGGGCGGCGAAGGCGAAGCCGACCCACAGCGCGTTCTCATAACCCCAGACCTTGGCGCCGGCGCCGAGGAACAGCGCGTTGACGAAGGCCAGCACTGTGTTCAGCCCGATCAGCCAGGTCGGGGCCTTCCACGGCCGCGCGATGTGCCCGGAATCGACCCGATGGATCCAGCCGGAGTTCAGGTTCAGGAAGTTGAAGACGATGTAGCCGACATTCGACACCGCCAGGACGAAGAAGTAGCCGCCGACATCGGACGCGATCGCCAGCAGGATCAGGTTGAAGGTGAAGTCCGTCCACATCGCCCGGGTCGGGGCGCCCTTCTCGTTCACATGCTCGAGATATTTCGGCAGCCAGCCGTCCTTGGACCCCTGGTACAGCGTGCGCGACGAGCCGGCCATGGCGGTCATGATCGCCAGGAACAGCGCCAGGATCATCAGCGCGACCAGGATCTGGGTGATGATCGGGCCGGCGCTGATCAGCCCGCCCAGCACCTCGGCGACGCCGGTGCCGTCGACCACCCCGGTCGCCAGCATGCCTTCATGGCCGAGCACGCCCTGGAAGGTGAAGGGGATCAGGAAGAAGAACAGGCAGCAGGCCAGGCCCGAATAGAAGATCGCCTTGAACGTGTCGGTCTTCGGGTTCTTGAGCTCGCGGGTGTAGCAGACCGCCGTCTCGAAGCCGTAGGTCGACCAGGCGGCGATGTAGAGCCCGCCGAGGAACAGCGTCCAGCCGCCGTTGCTCCAGCTGCCCTCCACGGCGGAATAGGCCGCGGATGGCGGCACCAGGCCGGTCACGTTCGCCCATTGGATCTGGCCGCTGAAAATCGGGTAGAGGCCGATCAGCAGCAGCGGCACCAGCACGATGATGGCGAGCCATTTCTGGACGCTGGCGGTCTGCGCGATGCCGCGATGCTGGATACCGAAGATGATCAGCATCAGGATCGCGCCGATGAAGAAGGTCGCGTTGATGTTGGCGGTGGCCAGGTAGGGGATGCCGAAGCTGGCCAGCGACCAGGTGCGGATCGCGGGCGTCAGGGCGGCGACGCCGTCGGCGCCGAGCAGCGCCTTGACGGCGTCGTCGGGCGTCGACCCGGCATGCGCCGCCAGCCATTCGGCGACGCGCGGGCTGTCGGCCGTGACCGAGGCCGCGTGGGCGGCGATCCAGTCCAGCACCGGCTGAGAGTCGGCGCCGGGGATCGGGAAGAAGGCGTTGAGGATGTAGCCGGCGGCGATGGCGCAGCCCAACGACAGCACCGGCGACCAGGCGAACCAGTTGCACCACACCGACAGCGGCGCGATGAACTTCGAATAGCGCAGCCAGGCGGTCGCGCCATAGACCGAGGCGCCGCCGGACTTGTTGCCGAACATGCCGGCGACTTCCGCATAGGTGAAGGATTGCAGGAAGCCCATGACCATCGAGATGATCCAGACGACGAAGGCCAGCTTGCCCGTCGTGCCTGCGATGCCGCCGATGGAAAAGAGAACGAGCGGCGGCACGCCCGCGGCCACCCAGAACGCGCCCTTCCAGTCCAGGGCGCGGATCAACTTGCCTTCGGTGCCGGTCGAGATCGCACCGTCCAACACATCTGCCATTGGTGATGCTCCCCTGTCTTTGTCCAGGACGCTTCTTCGGACGTCTTCCTGGATGTGCCTCCCTCGGCGCGACCCGCCTGCGCCGGTGTCTTGGTGATCCGCGCTCCCCCTGCGGACCCTCCTCCAAGGCCTTTATGCATAGTGAAGAACTTTTCCCCTTGGTCAATATAACTTTACTTTGCCCCCGCATTTTGTAACCTTCGATGCGTGCTCGACCGCGCCATCTCCCGCGAGGGTCCCATGCGAGATCTCGGTCCGATGACGGCCGGCGTGCGCCCCGCCTCTCCCAGCCTGGTCCTGACTCCCGGCATCCGGGCGCTGCCGCCGGGGACCGAGCGCTATCGCATCCGCGGCGGCGGCTCGCTGGTGATCCGGGTCGAGGCCGGCGACCGGGTGACGGTGACGGACACCGAGGGCGGCCAGGCCTGCGAGCTGTCGTTCCTGGACGAAAGCGGGCGCTTTCTCGCCGCCGGCCTCGGCATCCCCTTCACCGGACCCGCCGAAGGCCTGTTGGCCAGCCTCGCCGCCGGAGGGGAAGGCGCGGCGCGCACCCGGGCCGCCCTGGCGCGGCGCGGCGCCGATCTCGCGGCCGCCGGCGCCGCCCGCATCTTCGGAGCAGGCTCCAGGCCGGGCGAGCAGGCGGAGCTCACCATCGCCGGAGCCGGCCTGCTGATCGCGGCGGTGCCGGCCGTCGCCATGCTGCCGCAGGACCAGGACACGGCGACGCCGGTCGAGATCCGGGTCCGGCGCGCCCGCCCGGTCCGTGACTATGCCGCGGCCCTGCCCGAGCCGCTGGCCGACCCGATCGAGGACATCCGGATCCGGGCCGGGACGGCCTCCGCCTATCTCGTCCGGGCCGGCGAGTTCATCCAGGTGATCGACGTCTTCGGCCGGCAATGCACCGACTTCCAGGCCTTCTCGGCCCGCAAGGTCGACAAGGGCCTCGACCTCGCCCTGGATTCAACCGTCACCCGCACGCTGCTCGGCCGCAGCTATCCGCTGCCGGGCCTGCCGTCGAAAGCCTTCGACCGGGATTTCGAGCCGCTGGTGGAGATCGTCCAGGACACGGTCGGCCGGCACGACGCCTTCGCCACCGCCTGCAACTCCCGCTACTACGACGACATGGGCTATCCGGGGCATGTGAACTGCACCGACAACTTCAACGCCGCCCTGGCCCCCTATGGCATTGCAGCCCGGAAGGGCTGGGAGGCGCTGAACTACTTCTACAACACCAATATCGACCACAATAACCAGCTGTATCTCGACGAGCCATGGTCGCGGCCGGGCGACTATGTGCTGATGCGGGCGCTGACGGATCTGGTCTGCGTCTCCTCGTCCTGCCCGGACGACATCGACGCGGCGAATGGCTGGGACCCGACCGACATCCATGTCCGCACCTTTTCCGGCCGAGAGACCTTCACACGAGCGGTGGCCATTCGCATGACGCCCGACGCCGATCCCGAACTGACGCGCGAGACCGCCTTTCATCCCCGCTTCTCCGCGCTGACGCGGGACTATGCGGAGTATCGCGGCTACTGGCTGCCGAACCGCTTCGCCGGCGAGGGGCCGGTGGCGGAATACTGGGCCTGCCGCGAGAAGGCCGCGGTGATCGACCTGTCGCCGCTGCGCAAGTTCGAGGTGACAGGCCCCGACGCCGAGGACCTGCTGCAATATTGCCTGACCCGCGACGTGCGCCGGCTGTCGACCGGCCAGGTGGTCTATTCCGCGATGTGCTACGAGCATGGCGGCATGATCGACGACGGCACGCTGTTCCGGCTGGGCGACCGCAACTTCCGCTGGATCGGCGGCGACGACGCCAGCGGCCTGTGGCTGCGGCAGCAGGCCGAGGCGAAGGGCTTCAAGGCCTGGGTCCGCTCCTCGACCGACCAGCTGCACAACATCGCCGTGCAGGGGCCGGCCAGCCGCGACATCCTCAAGGACATCGTCTGGACCGCGCCGCGCCAGCCGACGATCGCCGAGCTGGAATGGTTCCGCTTCAGCGTCGGCCGCATCGGCGGCTTCGAGGGCGCCCCGGTGGTGGTGTCGCGCACCGGCTATACCGGCGAGCTGGGCTACGAGGTGTTCTGCCATCCGAAGGACGCGGTGGCGGTGTTCGACGCGGTCTGGCGGGCCGGGCAGCCGCACGGCCTGATGCCGATGGGGCTGGAGGCGCTGGACATGCTGCGCATCGAGGCCGGGCTGGTCTTCGCCAACCACGAGTTCACCGACCAGACCGACCCGTTCGAGGCCGGCATCGGCTTCACCGTGCCGCTGAAGTCGAAGACCGACGATTTTATCGGCCGTACGGCGCTGATCGAGCGCAAGGAGCATCCGCGCCATCGGCTGGTCGGGCTGGACGTGCAGGCCAATGACGCGGTCGGCCATGGCGACTGCATCCATATCGGCCGGGCGCAGATCGGCGTGGTGACCAGCGCCACACGCTCGCCGATCCTGGGCAAGACCATCGCCCTGGCGCGGATCGACGTGACCCATGCCGCGGTCGGCACCGCGGTCGAGATCGGCAAGCTCGACGGCCACCAGAAGCGCCTGCCGGCCGTCATCGTGCCGCTGTCGCATTACGATCCGCAGAAGACGCGGCCGCGGGCGTAGAGCGGAACGGATTGAGGTCGGGTGAGGTCAGTGCATTCGGGCAGGGGCTGACAAGGATGTCGAGCGTCTTCGCATTGCCTCTCCCGCCTGGCGGGAGAGGTCGGGCTCGCGCAGCGAGACCGGGTGAGGGCTGGCCCAGGCCTCGACAAACTCCCCTCACCCGGAGCAGCTTCGCGTCTCCGACCTCTCCCGCAAGCGGGAGAGGCAACACCTCACGCGGCTTCGGAGCGCGCTGTCCCGCATGGTCCTCAAGGCCTGCGGTGGCGGCCGCGACTTTCTCCAGAGTTGAGGGAATTTCACCATGGCGATAGCGTTGCCGTCGGATGCGACACTTCGCCAGGACCGATCGATGACAGGCAAGACCAAGGATTCCGCAGGGCAGAAGCCGGCACGCGGCAAGGCCGTTTTCTCCCAGGATCCGCATGCGGTGCGCGAGCCGAAGGACAACAATCTCGAGATGGCGATCGGCCACGAGGTCCGGGCCTATCGCAAGAAGCTGGGGATCACGGTGACGGATCTCGCCGCCGCCACCGGCATCTCGCTCGGCATGCTGTCGAAGATCGAGAACGGCAACATCTCGCCGTCGCTAACCACGCTGCAATCGCTGTCGCGGGCGCTGGGCGTGCCGCTGACGGCGTTCTTCCGCGGCTATGAGGAGCCGCACAATGCGGTGTTCGTCAAATCCGGGCAGGGCGTCGAGCTCGAGCGCCGCGGCACGCGCGCCGGCCACCAGTACAACCTGCTCGGCTATATCGGCGGCGGCGCCAGCGGCGTGGTGGTCGAACCCTATCTGATCACGCTGACGGCGGATTCGGACGTGTTCCCGACCTTCCAGCACGAGGGGATGGAGTTCCTCTACATGCTGGAGGGCGAGGTGGTCTATCGCCATGGCGACCAGCTGTTTCCGATGCAGCCGGGCGACAGCCTGTTCTTCGATGCCGATGCGCCGCACGGGCCCGAGGTGCTGGTGAAGCTGCCGGCCCGCTATCTCTCGATCATCAGCTATCCGCACAAGCCGGGTAAGGGTTGACTTGCCTTAAGAGAAAAATTTATTCTTCATAATTGAGGCGGGTGAGAGGGACCTGCCGCTCGTCATCCGAACGCTAGCGGAGGGTCCGGCCATGTGCGGGATTGTGGGTCTCTTCCTGAAGGACAGGAGCCTCGAGCCACGGCTCGGGGCGATGCTCTCCTCCATGCTGGTGACGATGACGGATCGCGGGCCGGACAGCGCCGGGATCGCGATCTATGGCGATGCCGACCACCGCCACGCCAAGCTGACCGTCCAGTCCGCCGACCCGAAGCGCGACTTCGCCGGCCTCGCGGGCGAGCTGCAGGGGGCGCTCGACGCCCCGGTGTCGATCCAGGTGAAGAGCACCCACGCCGTCATCCTGCTGCCGCAGGACAAGGCGGAGGAGGGGCGGGCGGCCGTCGCGCGGCTGCGCCCGGACATCCGGGTGATGAGCAGCGGCGACGCGATCGAGATCTACAAGGAAGTCGGCCTGCCCAAGGACGTGCTGGAGCGCTTCGGCGTCGCCGGGATGTCCGGCACGCACGGCATCGGCCACACCCGGATGGCCACGGAATCCGCCGTCACCACCCTCGGCGCCCATCCGTTCTCGACCGGGTCCGACCAGTGCCTGGTGCACAACGGCTCGCTGTCGAACCACAACAACCTCCGCCGCACCCTGAAGCACGGGGGCATGGCGTTCGAGACCGAGAACGACACCGAGGTCGCCGCCGCCTACCTGACCGCGGAGATGGCCAAGGGCAAGAATCTCGGCCAGGCGCTGGAAGGCGCGGTCGACGACCTGGACGGCTTCTTCACCTTCGTCGTCGGCACCAAATCCGGCTTCGGCGTCGTCCGCGACGCCATCGCCTGCAAGCCCGCGATCATGGCCGAGACCGACCGCTACGTCGCCTTCGGGTCCGAATACCGGGCCCTGGTCAGCCTGCCCGGCATCGATGCGGCGCGGGTCTGGGAGCCCGAGCCGGCGACCGTCTATTTCTGGGAGCGCTAGGCGCCGCCTTCTTCCTTTCATTTCAGGGCGACACGATGCCAACCTACGACCTTGCCGCGACCCCGCTTCGCGACCTCAACCAGGCCCTGCACAATATCGCCCCGGGCGACAACGACCGGCAGTTCAGCGTCGTCAATCCGCGCGGCCACCATGCCGTGGCCGTCGGCGTCCACGCGCCGGTGACGATCGATGTCATGGGCAGCGTCGGCTATTACTGCGGCAGCATGAATGACGAGGCGACGATCACCATCCACGGCTCCGCCGGGCCGGGTGTCGCCGAGAACATGATGTCCGGCACGGTCATCGTCAAAGGCGACGCCAGCCAGTATGCCGGGGCCACCGGCTGCGGCGGGCTCCTGGTGATCGAAGGCAACGCCTCGTCGCGCTGCGGCATCTCGATGAAGGGCATCGACATCGTCGTGCGCGGCAGCATCGGCCACATGTCCGCCTTCATGGGCCAGGCCGGCAACCTGGTGGTGCTGGGGGATGCGGGCGAGGCCCTGGGCGATTCCCTCTACGAGGCGCGGATCTTCGTGCGCGGCAAGGTCAAGAGCCTCGGTGCCGACTGCGTCGAGAAGGAGATGCGGCCGGAGCATGTCGAGCTGCTGGCCGGGCTTCTGGACAAGGCCGGGGTCACCGACGTCCGGCCGCAGGAGTTCAGCCGCTACGGGTCGTCGCGCAAGCTCTACAATTTCCACGTCGACAATGCCGACGCTTATTGATCGGGGTCCGTCATGAGCTATCACAACCCGCCCACCCAGCCCCGGATCTCGGCCATTTTCGACGAATACACGATGTCGGAGATCCGGCGCGCCGCCGCCACTGGCATCTATGACATCCGCGGCGGCGGCGCCAAGCGCCAGCTGCCGCATTTCGACGACCTGCTGTTCCTCGGCGCGTCGATCTCGCGCTACCCGCTGGAGGGCTATCGCGAGAGATGCGGCACCGATGTCGTGCTCGGCGCGCGGCATGCGAAGAAGCCGATCGAGCTGAAGATCCCGATCACCATCGCCGGCATGAGCTTCGGGTCGCTGTCCGGCCCGGCGAAGGAGGCGCTCGGCCGTGGCGCGACGATGGCCGGGACCTCGACCACGACCGGCGATGGCGGCATGACCGAGGAGGAACGCGGCCATTCGGAGCGGCTGGTCTACCAGTACCTGCCGTCCCGCTATGGCATGAATCCGCGCGACCTGCGCCGCGCCGACGCCATCGAGATCGTGATCGGCCAGGGGGCGAAGCCCGGCGGCGGCGGCATGCTGCTGGGCCAGAAGATCTCCGACCGGGTGGCGGAGATGCGGACTTTGCCGAAGGGCATCGACCAGCGCTCGGCCAGCCGCCATCCCGACTGGACCGGGCCGGACGATCTCGAGATCAAGATCCTCGAGCTGCGCGAGCTGACCGACTGGGAAAAGCCGATCTATGTGAAGGTCGGCGGCGCGCGGCCCTATTACGACACCGCGCTGGCGGTCAAGGCCGGCGCCGACGTCGTCGTGGTCGACGGCATGCAGGGCGGCACGGCGGCGACGCAGGAGGTCTTCATCGAGCATGTCGGCATGCCGACGCTGGCCTGCATCCGGCCGGCGGTGCGGGCGCTGCAGGACCTCGGCATGCACCGCAAGGTCCAGCTCATCATCTCGGGCGGCATTCGCAACGGCGCCGATGTGGCGAAGGCCCTGGCGCTCGGCGCCGATGCCGTGTCGATCGGCACCGCGGCGCTGATCGCGATCGGCGAGAACGATCCGCGCTGGGCGGCGGATTACGCGGCGCTCGGCACCACGGCCGCCGCCTATGACGATTGGCATGAGGGCAAGGACCCGGCCGGCATCACCACGCAGGATCCGGAGCTGATGAAGCGGGTCGACCCGGAAGTGGCCGGCCGCCGCCTCGCCAATTACCTCAAGGTCATGGCGCTGGAAGCCCAGACCATCGCCCGCGCCTGCGGCAAGAACCATGTGCACAACCTGGAACCCGAAGATCTCTGCGCTGTGACGGTCGCCGCTGCCGCCATGGCGCAGGTGCCGCTCGCGGGCACGGACTGGATTCCCGGCAAGGGAGGCACCTAGGGGCAACCGGGCGAACCAGCCCGGCCAAGCAAAAGAACAAAATGTTTCTGGGAGCTTCACGGGAGACGAGAATGACGCTGGACCTTGCTGCCTTTGCCAAAGACAAGGGCATCAAATATTTCATGATCAGCTACACCGACCTGTTTGCCGGCCAGCGGGCCAAGCTGGTGCCGGCGCAGGCGATCACGGCGATGCAGGAGGAGGGGGCGGCCTTTGCCGGCTTCGCCACCTGGCTCGACATGACGCCGGCCCATCCCGACCTGTTCGCCGTGCCGGATCCGTCCTCGGTCATCCAGCTGCCCTGGAAGAAGGAGGTCGCCTGGGTGGCAGGCGACTGCAGGATGGACGACCAGCTCGTCGCCCAGGCCCCGCGCAACGTGCTGAAGCGGCTGGTCCAGGAGGCCGAGGCCGAGGGCAAGCGGGTGAAGACCGGCGTCGAGGCCGAATTCTTCCTGATCACGCCCGATGGCGGCCGGATCTCGGACGACCGCGATACGGCGGCGAAGCCCTGCTACGACCAGCAGGCCGTGATGCGCCGCTACGACGTCATCACCGAGATCTGCGACTGCATGCTGGAGCTCGGCTGGCGCGCCTATCAGAACGACCATGAGGATGCCAACGGCCAGTTCGAGATGAACTGGGAGTACGACGACGCGCTGCAGACGGCCGACAAGCACTCCTTCTTCAAGTTCATGGTCAAGTCCATCGCCGAGAAGCACGGGCTGCGCGCCACCTTCATGCCGAAGCCGTTCAAGGGGCTGACCGGCAATGGCTGCCACTGCCACATCTCGGTCTGGGACAATGACGGCCGGGTCAACGTCTTCGCCGACAGGACGGCCGAATTCGGGCTGTCGGCGGAGGGGCGGCATTTCCTCGGCGGCATCATGAAGCATGCCTCCTCGCTGGCCGCGATCACCAACCCGACGGTCAATTCCTACAAGCGGATCAACGCGCCGCGCACCATTTCGGGCGCGACCTGGTCGCCGAACTCGGTGACCTGGACCGGCAACAACCGCACGCATATGGTCCGCGTGCCCGGCCCGGGGCGGTTCGAGCTGCGTCTGCCGGACGGCGCCGCCAACCCCTATCTGCTGCAGGCGGTGATCATCGCCGCCGGCCTCGACGGCCTGCGCCATCGCTGCGATCCCGGCCCGCATCACGACATCGACATGTACAGCGAAGGCCATCTGGTGAAGGACGCGCCGCGCCTGCCGCTGAACCTGCTCGATGCGCTGCGGGCCTATGATGCCGACGAAGGCCTGAAGCAGGCGGTCGGCCCGGAATTCTCCGCCGCCTATCTCAAGCTCAAGCATCAGGAATGGAACGCCTATGCGTCCCACTTCACCCAATGGGAGCAGGACACGACCCTCGACATCTGAGGGCGCAGGAACGGCTTGTCATGCCGAGAAACCCGCGCTTATATTCAGGAAACAAATATTCTATACAGTGAAAACAGGGGACCGGACATGGCTCTATCATGGCGCTTTTCGGCTCTCGCGGATCGTCATCGCGCTCTCGGGTCGAAGCTCGAGGACTGGAGCGGCATGGGAACCGCCTGGACCTACGACAAGGACATGTCGCAGGAGCATGTGGCGGTCCGCACCAAGGCCGGCCTGATGGACGTGTCGGGGCTGAAGAAGGTCCATCTGGTCGGGCCGCACGCCATCGCCGTGCTCGACTACGTGACCACCCGCAACATGGCCAAGATCACCCCCGGCCGGTCTGTCTATGGCTGCATGCTGAACGATCGCGGCTATTTCACCGAGGATTGCATCACCTACCGCACCGGGCCGAATTCCTGGATGCTGGTGCACGGCTCGGGCTCCGGCCATGAGGAGGTGGTCAAGCAGGCGGCCGGCCGCAACTGTGCCGTGCTGTTCGACGACGACCTGCACGACCTGTCGCTGCAGGGCCCGCTGGCGGTCGATTATCTCGCCAGGCATGTCCCCGGCATCCGGGACCTCAAATATTTCCACCACATGCAGACGACGCTGTTCGGCGCGCCGGTGATGATCTCGCGCACCGGCTATACCGGCGAACGCGGCTACGAGATCTTCGTCCGCGGCCAGGACGCCCCGCTGGTCTGGGACACCATCCTCGACGAGGGCAAGGGCATGGGCATCATCCCCTGCTGCTTCAGCGTGCTCGACATGCTGCGGGTCGAGAGCTACCTGCTGTTCTACCCCTACGACAATTCGCAGATGTACCCCTTCGCCGATGAAGGCCCGGGGGATTCACTGTGGGAGCTCGGCCTCGACTTCACCGTCAGCCCCGGCAAGACCGGCTTCCGCGGCGCGGAGGAGCATGCCCGCCTGAAGGGCCGCGAGCGCTTCAGGATCTTCGGCCTGCTGATCGACGCCGACCGCCCGGCCGATGCCGGCGACGAGGTCTGGGCCGACGGCCGCAAGGTCGGCGTGATCACCTGTCCCTGCTATTCGTCGTTGACCCGGAAATCCATGGCGATCGTCCGGCTCGACGTCGACAAGGCGGTGCACGGCACGAAGCTCGAAGTCCGCGGCAAGGCGGTGGAGGCGTCCGCCATCGCCCACACGCTGCCCTTCGACGACCCGGAGAAGAAGAAGCGGACCGCGGTGGGCTAGGGGCCGGCCATGCTGGTCGCGGGCATCAAGAGCCGGCCGGTCTATAAGGGCCTCGTCCTCCAACCCCACGCCCGGCGGCACATCTTCGCCCTCGAAGGGGAGGGGGCCCTGGCCCTGCTCGACCAGCGGGCGGCGCTCGACGGCGCGATCCTGTCCCGCAGCGAGATCCTCTATGCGCCCGGCGGCTCGCAGGGCAGGGGGCATGACCAGGCCCTGCTCGGCCTCGGCGCCAAAGCGTGCTGGACGGCGCCCACCGTGCCGACGCTGCTGTTCCGGCTGAACGGCACGCTGGCGACCGCGCGGATGGGCACGCGCCTCTACCTCGCGGGCACCGAAGGCTTCATCGGCCAGGCGATGGCCGTGGCCCTCGACCACGGCATCGACCACGCCTCGGTGATCACCGAGCATCGCGGCTCGCTGGCCCGGCGTGTCCAGTGCGTGCACTGCAAGGGCATCACCGAGGCGGTGACCACCAGCGTCTTCCCCTGCAGCCATTGCGGGCTGGCGCTGCTGGTGCGCGACCACTATTCGCGCCGGCTCGCCGCCTTCCAGGGCGTCAATGTCGATGCGGAGGCGCCGGGCAGCGCCCCGGCGCCGGAGGAGGTGTTCCGGTGAGCGGCGGCATCGAGATCCCCGTCCGCGTGGCCCGGATCACCCCGGTCGCCGAACGGGTCAAGCGCTTCCGCTTCGAGCGGCTGGACGGCGCGCCCCTGCCGCATTTCTCCGGCGGCGCCCACATCATCGTGGTCATGGACGATGGCGGCCATACGCGCCGCAACGCCTATTCGCTGATGTCGCCGCCGCATGACTGCTCGGCCTATGAGGTCAGCGTGCTGCATGTCGAGCAGTCGCGCGGCGGGTCGACCTTCCTGCATGAGCGGCTGCGCGAAGGCGACGAGCTGAAGATCAGCCACCCGGTCAACCTTTTCCAGCCGGATTGGCGCGGCCGCAAGCACCTGCTGCTCGCCGGCGGCATCGGCATCACGCCCTTCCTCGCCATGATGCAGCAATTCGACCGCGAGGGCCGGGAGTTCGAGCTGCACTATGCCATCCGCAGCCGCGATCGCGGCGCCTACTGGCGCGAGCTGGTCGACCGCTACGGCCCGCACCGCGTCTCGGTGTATTGCGATGCGGAGGGCGGGACCATCCCGCTCGGCCGCCTGCTCGACAGCCAGCCGCTCGGCACGCATCTCTATGTCTGCGGTCCGTCCGGGATGATCGACGGCGTGCTCAAGGCGGGGGTGGAGGCTGGCTGGCCGGCCGAGAACCTGCACTCCGAGCGCTTCCTGGGATCGCTTCCCGGCAAGCCCTTCGCCATCCGGCTGACGCGCTCCGGCAAGACCGTCCAGGTCGGCCGCCACGAAAGCATGCTGGAGGCGATCGAGGCGGCGGGCGTCGACGCGCCGTTCCTGTGCCGCGGCGGCGCCTGCGGCCAGTGCGAGGCCGCGGTCGTCGCCTGCGACGGCACGCTGCTGCATCACGACGTCTATCTGACGGACGAGGAAAAGGCGTCCGGCCGCAAGGTCATGGTCTGCGTGTCCCGCTTCGAGGGGACCACGCTGCATCTCGACCTGTGACCGGAGCGGGACAAGGAGGCCGGACATGGCGATCGTCTTCAGGCAGGAGACCTTCCGCGACGATTTCAGCTACCGCAACAACCCGGAGACCATCCGCCGCTTCCCGTTCCCGTTCCACGAAGACAGCTACATGTACGCCGTCAACATGGAGCCGCATGTCCGCGGCGAGACCGGCACGGTCTACGAGACCCTGATCGACGTCGACGAGCACTATGTCGCCGAGATGCGCGACCGCGAGCTGGTGCTGGCCGAGGACCCGCTGCGCTACCAGGCCCTGCCGCACATGATGAGCGCGCAATGGGACACGCTGGAGCTGCTGATGGAGCAGCAGGCCGAAGGCTACCCCGAGCATTTCAGCCTGACCCGGGACGGCGACCGCTGGCGCTGGATCAACCGGCCGCTCGGCATCGACGACAGCTTCACCTTCGGCAACCCGTCGACGCTGCCCTGTGAGCCGTTCGAATACATCACCCGGCAGGCGCAGGGCGATTTCTGCATCGTCGACCAGCGCAACGGCAACCTCTGGATGGATGCCGGCATGGTCACGACCCAGGCCGACTGGTCGCTCGATTTCGACATCGGCATGAACTTCATGGAATGGCACGGGCCGGTGCCGCTGGCGCATCAGATCGGGGTATTCGACCGCGCCCTGAAATTCCTGCTGAACCTGCAGCAGGGCAAGCCGGTGCGCCGGTTCAACTGGACCATGACGATCAACCCGCGCCTCGACACCAGCCCCGAGAACTATCCGAAATGGGGCCCGGACCGGGCAACGGTGACGCCGGCCAATGTCGGCGAGAAGGTGCATCTGCGGGTCGAGCTGCAGTCGCTGTGGCGGCTGCCGCGCTCGAACGCGATCCTGTTCGTCATCCGCTGCTACCTGATCAGCATGAACGAGCTGGTGACCGTGCAGAAATGGGCGCGGCGCCTGCCGCGCGTGCTGCGCACCCTGCCGCCCGAGCTGGTCGACTACAAGGGGCTGACGCGCTACCGCGAGGACACGATCAACTGGCTCTCCGCCTATGATGACGGCACCCCGACCAGCCCCGGGATCTGGCCGGATTGAAACGACGAAGAACACCATGCCTGCAACAGGGGAATGATCCATGACCAGAGTGGCCGTTATCGGTGCCGGCCCGTCCGGCCTCGCCCAGCTGCGGGCCTTCCAGTCGGCCGCTCAGAAGGGCGCCGAGATCCCTGAGATCGTCTGCTTCGAGAAGCAGGCCGATTGGGGCGGGCTGTGGAACTACACCTGGCGCACCGGCCTGGACGAATACGGCGAGCCGGTGCATGGCAGCATGTACCGCTACCTCTGGTCCAACGGCCCGAAGGAATGCCTGGAGTTCGCCGACTATTCCTTCGAGGAGCATTTCGGCAAGCCGATCGCGTCCTACCCGCCGCGGGCCGTGCTGTGGGACTACATCAAGGGCCGGGTCGACAAGGCGAATGTCCGCCCCTGGGTGCGCTTCAACACGCCGGTGCGCATGGTCCGGTTCGATGCCGACGCCAAGACATTCACGGTGACCGCCCACAACCGCGTCGAAGACCGCATGTATGACGAGGTGTTCGACTACGTCGTCGTCGCCAGCGGCCATTTCTCGACGCCGAACGTCCCCCAGTTCGAAGGCGTGAAGACCTTCAACGGCCGGGTGCTGCACGCGCACGACTTCCGCGACGCGCTCGAGTTCAAGGGCAAGGACATCCTGATCGTCGGCCGCAGCTACTCGGCCGAGGACATCGGCTCGCAATGCTGGAAATACGGCGCCAAGTCGGTGACCACCAGCTATCGCTCCAAGCCGATGGGCTTCAGATGGCCGCAGAATTTCGAGGAGCGGCCGCTGCTGGTCAGGCTGGAGAACCGCACGGCGCATTTCCTGGACGGGTCGACCAAGGACGTCGACGCGCTGATCCTGTGTACCGGCTACCAGCACCACTTTCCGTTCCTGCCGGACGACCTGCGCCTGAAGACCGCCAACCGGCTGTGGAGCGACAGCCTGTACAAGGGCGTGGTCTTCGACCGGAATCCGCAGCTGTTCTACATCGGCATGCAGGACCAGTTCTATACGTTCAACATGTTCGACGTTCAGGCCTGGTGGGCCCGCGACGTCATGATGGGCCGCATCACGCTGCCGCCGGAAGAGGAGCTGAAGGCGAATTTCGCCAGATGGCGCGCGCGGGAGGAGACCCTCGATGGTGCCGAGCAGATGATCTGGTTCCAGGGCGACTATGTGAAGGAGCTGCTGGCCGAGACCGATTATCCGAGCTTCGACATCGAGGGCACGAACAAGACCTTCATGGAGTGGGAGCACCACAAGGCGGAGGACATCATGGGCTTCCGCAACAACGCCTATCGGTCGCTGATGACCGGCACGATGTCGCCGACGCACCACACGCCGTGGCTGGACGCGCTCGACGATTCGATGGAGGCGTATCTCCTCGCACGCTGAGGATCCCCGGCTCGGTCATCGGCTTCGGCTTCTTGTTCTGGCGGCCTTTGAGATCGTTCCCAGTTCTCTTTTCGTCACGGCGAGGCGCGCAGCGCCGTGGCCATCCAGTGGCCGGTGCCGCTGGATGGCCAAGCCCCTTCGGGGCTCGCCATGACGGGTCAATATTTCAGGCAGCGGCGTCAGGCTTCCAAACCCGGCTGACGGGGCGGCAGCTCTGGTGCCCTTGAATCTAAATTGCATTTTGCTCCATATAAAGCAAATTAAGGGCGGACACGCGGGCCGGTCGATACCACGTTCGGACCGGCCCGGCCGCTTTCGCATTCGGGGAACACCAGGGATGGCCATGGCCGCCGCGTCGCTGACCTCCGGCGGCCGCCGATATCGCATCGTCGATCTGCGGGACGCGGCCGGCGCCGATCTCGACCGGTTGCCCCACATCCACCGCATCCTGCTGGAGAACGTGCTGCGCAATGCCGGTGAGGACGCGCCGCGCGCGGCCGCGGCGATCCTCGCCTGGCTCGGCACCGGGTCGAGCGGTGAGGAGATCCCGTTCCTGCCCGGCCGGGTGCTGATGCACGACACCACCTGCGGCCCGGCACTGGTCGACATCGCCGGGATGCGCTCGGCCCTCGCCGAGGCCGGCGGCGACCCGCGCCGGCTGAACCCGGTCCTGCCGGTCGATGTCTCCACCGACCATTCCCTCGCCGTCGACGTGTTCGGCGTACCGGACGCGATGCGCCGGAATATGGAGCGCGAGCTCGGCCGTAACGCCGAGCGCTACCGCTTCATGAAATGGGCGACCAAGGCGCTCACCGGCGTCCGCGTGCACCCGCCCGGCACCGGCATCATGCACACGCTGAACCTGGAGCGGCTGGCGACGGTGGTGGCCACGGCCGAGCGCGACGGCGTCGCCTGGGCCATGCCGGACACCCTGATCGGCACCGACAGCCACACGCCGATGATCAACGGCATCGGCGTGCTGGCCTGGGGCGTCGGCGGGCTGGAGGCCGAGAGCGTGTGCTTCGGCATGCCGGTGATGATGCGGGTGCCCGATGTCGTCGGCGTCCGGCTGACCGGCTGCCTGAGGCCGGGCGTGCTGGCCACCGACCTGGCGCTGACTGTCACGGAACGGCTGCGGCGGATCGACCTTGCCGACCGCTTCGTCGAGTTCTTCGGCCCCGGCGTCTCCAGCCTGTCGGCGGGCGACCGCGCCGTGGTCGCCAACATGGCGCCGGAGTTCGGCGGCAATTCCGGCCACTTTCCGATCGACGACCAGACGCTGCGCTATCTGCGCGGCACCGGGCGCACGGAGGCGCAGCTCCGGCTGGTCGAGGACTATGCCCGCCGCCAGGGCCTCTGGTTCGATCCGGCGGCGACGCCGCGCTACAGCGAGACGGTCGGGCTCGACCTCGGCGAAATCGAGGTCAGCCTGGCCGGCCCGCGCCGGCCGCAGGATCGGATCCCGGCCAGCGCGACCGTTCCGGCCCTGGCCCCGATGCTGCCGGCACCATCCGCCGCACCGCAGGCCGGCGAGCCGGGCGACGGGGCGGTCGCCGTTGCGGCGATCACCAGTTGCACCAACACCTCGGATCCGCGCCTCCTCGTCGCCGCCGGGCTGCTGGCCCGCAAGGCGCGGCGCCTCGGCCTCAGGCCGCCGGCCTGGGTGAAGACATCGCTGGCGCCGGGATCGCCCACGGCGGAGCGCATCCTGCGCCGGGCCGGCCTGCTGGAGGATCTCGAAGCCCTCGGCTTCGGCATCGTCGGCTATGGCTGCACCACCTGCATCGGCAATTCCGGGCCGCTGACGCCGGCGATCGAGCGGGCGATGGCCGGGCGCGGCATCCTCCCGGTCGCAATCCTCTCCGGCAACCGCAACTTCCCGGGCCGGGTCCATCCGCAGCTCGAGGCCGGGTTCCTGGCCTCGCCGCCGCTGGTCGTCGCCTTCGCCCTGGCCGGCGACGTGAACCGCGACATCCTCGCCGATCCGATCGGCCGGTCGGCCGGCGGGGCCGAGGTCCGGCTCGCCGATCTCTGGCCAACGGGGGAGGAGATCGACGCGACCCTCGCCGCCGCCGTCGACCCCGCCGATTACGCCGCCGCCTACGACCAGGCCGAGGCGAGCGTAGACTGGGCGCGGCTCGACGCCCCGGAGTCGCCGCTGTTCCCGTGGGATGAGGCCTCGACCTATATCCGCCGGCCGCCCTTCGCCGGCTTCGGCACGGGCACCCGGCTCGGCGCCTACCGGGCCCATCCCCTGATCGTGCTCGGCGACGACATCACCACCGACCACATCTCGCCGGCGGGGCAGATCCCGGCGGACAGCGCCGCGGCGGAGCATCTGGCCGCGTGCGGCGAGGATCGGCGCGACCT
Organism: Mycobacterium sp. KBS0706; assembly: GCF_005938675.2. Classification (GTDB taxonomy): domain Bacteria; phylum Pseudomonadota; class Alphaproteobacteria; order DSM-16000; family Inquilinaceae; genus Inquilinus. The sequence goes on along the minus strand of NZ_VCCH02000032.1, from coordinate 4,524 downwards.
CAACGTCTTCGCCGCGCGCCGCGGCAACTGGCAGGTGATGCTGCGCGGCCTGTTCACCAACCGCAGCGTCCGCAACCTGCTGGCCCCGTGGATCGCCGCCGGCGCCACGATCCACGCCGGGTCAGGCGAGGTGCTACCGCTCTGGCGCGCCGCCGAGCGCTACAAGGCCGAAGGAGAGGCCGTCGTCATCGTCGCCGGCGAGCGCTATGGCATGGGGTCGTCGCGGGACTGGGCGGCCAAGGGCGCGGCGCTGCTCGGCGTCCGCGCGGTGCTGGCGCTCGGCTTCGAGCGCATCCACCGCTCCAACCTGATCGGCATGGGCGTCCTGCCGCTGCGGCTGGCCCGGCATCCGGCGGAGCTGGGGCTGGCGCCCGGCGACCGCCTCGCGATCGAGGCCGATCCGGATCGGCTGGCGCCGCGGGCCCGGGTCGCGGTGACGCTGCATCGCGCCGCGGGCGGGACCGAGGCGCTGCTGGCCACCGCCGCCGTCGAGACCACGCTAGAGATCGAGATCCTGCGCGCCGGCGGGATCATTCCGCTGATCCTGCGCCGGGCCCTCGCGGCGGGCTGACGTCTCCGATCGCGCCAACGGCTTGCTAGTCCCGGGACAGGGCCACGACCGGATCGAGCCGCGAGGCGTTGCGGGCCGGCAGGTAGCCGAAGCCGACGCCGATCAGGCTGGAACAGAGGACGGCGGCGACGATCGAGACCGGCGAATAGATCAGGGAAAAGTCGGAGCTGATGGCGCCGACCGCCGCGCCGAGGCCCAGCGCCGCGCCGATGCCGAGCACGCCGCCGATCAGGCAGACCAGCACCGCTTCGATCAGGAACTGCTGCAGGATGTCGCCCCGGCGCGCGCCGACGGCCATGCGCACGCCGATCTCGGAGATCCGCTCCGACACCGAGACCAGCATGATGTTCATCACCCCGATCCCGCCGACGACCAGCGAGATCACCGCGATCGCCGCGACCAGCAGCGTCAGGATGCCGGCCGTGCTGGTGATGGTGCGGCGGATGTCGTCGGTGTTGAGGATGAAGAAGTCCTTGGCGCCGTGGCGCTTGGTCAGGAAGGCCGTGACCGCCTGCGCGGCGAAGTCCGTGCCGACCTCGTCGCTGACCCGGACGGTGATGCTGCGCAGCGAGGTGTTGCCGAGGAACCGCGCCTGCACCGTGGTGTAGGGCAGGTACAGCGACAGGTTCTGGCTGGAGCCGAAGCCGCCCTGCTGCGTCTCGGTGACGCCGACCACGCGGCACAGCACGTTGCCGACCAGGATGGCCTGGCCGATCGGGTCCTCCGCCGAATCCGGGAACAGCGTCTTGCGCGTGTTCTCGTCGATGACGACGTCCTGCGCCATGCCGCGCACGGCGTCGGTGCCGAACAGGCGGCCCTGGAGGACCTTGGTGCCCTTGACGTCGAAATACTGCACGCCGACGCCGTTGATCAGGGCGCTCGCCTCCGTCGCGCCGCGGCGCACCGTGCTGCTGCTCGAGACCGTCGGGGTGACGGCCGCGACATAGGGCTGCCCGGCCAGCGCGTCGGCGTCGGCGACGACCAGGGTGGTGACCTTGGCCGAGCGGACGTCGCCGAAATCCTTGCCGGCGAAGATCTCCAGCGTGTTGGTGCCGAGGCTGGCGATGCTGGCCAGCACCTTCTGCTGCGCCCCCTGGCCCAGCGCCACCACCGAGATCACCGAGGCGATGCCGATGATGATGCCGAGCATGGTCAGGAAGGTGCGGAGCCGATGCGCCTGCATGGTCAAGAGCGCCATGCGGAAGGCCTCGCGCAGGCGGTTGAGCCAGGCCCGCCACGGGCTGAGGGCGGCCGCCGGCGACGACCGGGCCGCGGGTGCCGCAGCCGGCGGCGCGGCGACACGGCGGTCGGAGACGATGGTGCCGTCGCTGATCTCGATGATGCGCTGGGCGCGGCTGGCGACCGCCATGTCATGGGTGACGATGATGACCGTCCGCCCCTCGGCCTGCAGCTCGGCCAGGATGCGCAGCACCTCGTCGCCGCTGTGCCGGTCCAGCGCGCCCGTCGGCTCGTCGGCCAGGATCACCTCGGCGCCGTTCATCAGCGCCCGGGCGATCGACACGCGCTGCTGCTGCCCGCCCGAAAGCTGGCCCGGGCGGTGGCCGGTGCGGTCGGTCATGCCGAGGCGGCCGAGCAGCGCCGCGGCCCGGCCCTGGCGATCGCCCGGCCGGCGCCCGGCATAGATCGCCGGCATCTCCACATTCCCGGCCGCCGTCAGCTCGCCCAGCAGGTGGTAGCGCTGGAAGATGAAGCCGAAATGCTCGCGGCGCAGGGCCGCCAGCTCGTCGGCCTCCAGCGCGGCGGTCTCCCGCCCCGAGATCCGGTAGCTGCCGGAGGTCGGGCGGTCGAGGCAGCCGAGGATGTTCATCAGCGTCGACTTGCCGGAGCCGGAGGCCCCGACGATTGCCACCATCTCGCCGGCCTCGATGGTGAGGTCGATGTCCTTGAGGGCCGTGATCCTGCCGTCGCCCGACGGGTACTCGCGCCGCAGTCGCCTCAGGGTGATCAGCGGTTCGGCCATGGCGTCAGGGCCCCATCGGCGGCGGGCCGAACCCGCCGGTGCCGGCGGACGCCGTCTGCTCGCCGGTCACCACCCGCTCGCCTTCGCTGAGGCCGGACCGCACCTCGGCCACGACGCCGTTGTCGAGCCCGACCGCGACCCTGCGCTCCGCGACCTGGCCGGCGCCGTCGACGACCCGCACCGCGGCGGTGCCGTCGGCGCCGCGTGTCCCGAGCGCGGCCGACGGGATCGTCAGGACGCCCTTCGCCTGGCCGAGCCCGATATGGACCTCGGCCGTCATGTAGGTGCGGAGAGAGTTGTCGCCGTTCGGCACGCTGAAGACGCCGATGTAGTAGATCGCCTCCGAGGAGGTGGAGGACGAGCTGCTGGAGGTCGAGGAACTCGTGCTGGTGGTGCTGAAGCTGGAATCGCTGCGGATCGATTCCGGGGCGGGCTCGATCGACTCCAGCACCGCCTCGATGCGGCGGCTGCGGTCGCCCAGGATGGTGAAGGTGACCGGCTGCCCGGGCCTGACCTTGACGATGTCGGCCTCCGAGATCTCGGCGCGCACCGTCATCACGCTCAGGTCGCCGAGGATGATGATGGTCGGCGCCGACTGCGTCGCGTTGACCGTCTGCCCTTCCTGGCTGACGATCGACAGCACGGTGCCGTCGATCGGGGCGGTGATCCGGGTGTAGCCGAGGTCGACCTGCGCGGTCTCGATCGCGACCTGCCCCTCGGCGATCTGGGCGTCGAGCTGCTCGATCTGGGCGCTCGTCACCTGGACATTGGCCTCGGCGCTCTCCAGGTCCGCCTGCGAGGCCGCCCGCTGCGCCGCCATCGCCTTCTGGCGGGCGAGGGTCAGCTGGTTGAGGGTCAGCGTCGCCTCCTTCTCCGTGCGCTGGGCCTGGAGGTTGGCGAGCGAGGCCTGGGCCGTGCGCAGGCTGTTCTGCTGGGTCACGGAGTCGATCTCGGCGACGAGGTCGCCCTTGGTCACCGTCTGGCCAAGCGCCACCTTGACCGAGGTGATGCGGCCGGAGACCTGGGCGCCGACGGCGACCAGCCGGGCCGGCTTCAGGGTACCGGTCGCGAGCACGGTCTGCTCGACATCGCCGATAACGGCCGCGGCGGTCATCAGGCCGTCGGCCGGGGATGCGAACAGCCATGGCCTGGCCGCCATCGCCGCCAAAGCGAGGCCGCCCAGCACGGCAACGAAGAGGATGATCCGGCGGCGCGGCCGGCGCGTCCCGGCGGACGACATCGCGTCGGCCGGCGGGAGGGGAGGGGGAGAGGATTCGATCAGCACGCCGCCTATATAATCGCGGCCGATCAACAAAGAATTTCCGGACGTTGCGGGATCAGGGAATTTTGTAACGCAGCATTGCTGGCGACAGCTCGGTCGACGCCATCAATTGAGTCCGCATTTGTCGTGTGCCATGGAGGCGCCACAACCAGGGTGGGGGCTGATTCTACGATACTCAGGTGATGGTGCGTGCTTGAATGAATGATGCAACGACCCGCGACGTCGTCATCGCCGGACGGCGAACCAGCGTTCGAATGGAACAGCCGTTCTGGATGGCGCTGGACGCCATCACCGACCGGGAAGATGTGCCGCTCAACGTTCTCCTGACGCGGATCGAGCGATCCCTGCCGGTCGACGGCAATATGTCGAGTGCCGTCCGCGTGTTCGCGCTGAGCTACTTCTTCGCTCTCGCGCAACACGAAATCCCGCCGCGCCTTCCGGCCGTCGGCACTGGAATGACGAAGCCGTGGCCGCGAGGGTGAGCCGGCCGAATCATTTGATTGGGGCGTGGCGATCCAGCCTGCTCCCGCGCCTGTCGGCAAAGGGCGGGAATTCGTAAACGCAATGTTCATAGCTTTAGCCGCGATTTTTGTTCATGATACGTTCTATGAACAACGCGCAGACCGACCAGACCTCAGAAGCCCCGGCCACTCCCGAGGAGGAGCGTGCCGCGCGGCATCTGCGCATGCT
>NZ_VCCH02000318.1 GCF_005938675.2 Mycobacterium sp. KBS0706 | reverse complement strand
GCAGGGAAGCCTCTGGAGATCCTGGAGGTGGACCTGGAGGGTCCGAAGTTCGGCGAGGTCTTGGTCGAGATCAAGGCGACCGGGATCTGCCACACCGACGAGTTCACGCTGTCTGGCGCGGATCCGGAAGGTCTGTTCCCGTCGATCCTGGGGCATGAGGGTGCGGGCGTGGTGGTCGATGTCGGGCTGGGGGTGACCGGCCTGCAGAAGGGCGACCATGTCATCCCGCTGTACACGCCGGAATGCCGGCAATGCCCGTCCTGCCTGTCGCGCAAGACCAACCTGTGCACGGCGATCCGGTCGACCCAGGGCCAGGGGCTGATGCCGGACGGCACCAGCCGGTTCTCGATCGGCAAGGAGAAGATCTTCCACTACATGGGCTGCTCGACCTTCTCGAACTTCACGGTCTTGCCGGAGATCGCGCTGGCGAAGGTCAACCCGGACGCGCCCTTCGACAAGATCTGCTACATCGGCTGCGGCGTGACCACCGGCATTGGTGCTGTGATCAACACGGCGAAGGTCGAGGAGGGCGCGACCGCGATCGTGTTCGGGCTCGGCGGCATCGGGCTGAACGTGATCCAGGGCCTGCGTCTGGCCGGGGCCGACATGATCATCGGCGTCGACCTGAACAACTCGAAGAAGGAATGGGGCGAGCGCTTCGGCATGACCCATTTCGTGAACCCGAGCGAGGTCGAGGGCGACCTGGTGCCGTATCTGGTGAACCTGACCAAACGGGGCGCGGACCAGATCGG
>NZ_VCCH02000317.1 GCF_005938675.2 Mycobacterium sp. KBS0706 | reverse complement strand
CGTGGCGGCGGGACGGCTCTCGGACACCTCGACCGACGCGGTGAACGGCAGCCAGCTCTTCGCCACCAACACGGCGGTGGACAGCGTCGCCAGCGAGGTCACGACCATCACCGGCAAGCTGACGCACTACTACAGCGTCAACGACGGCGGCACGAAGGGCGCGAACTACGACAATGACGGCGCCACCGGCACCAACGCGGTGGCGGCGGGCGTCGGCGCCAGGGCCACGGCGGCGGACGCGGTCGCCCTGGGCAACGGGGCCACGGCCGGCGATGCCGGCGCGGTGGCTCTGGGCTCCGGCTCGGTCACGGCGGCGGCGGTCGGCACGGCCAGCACCAAGATCGCCGGCACGACCTACAACTTCGCCGGCACGGCGCCGACCAGCACGGTCAGCGTCGGCGCACCGGGGGCGGAGCGGACCATCACCAATGTCGCGGCCGGCCGGGTCTCGGCGACCTCGACCGACGCGGTGAACGGCTCGCAGCTCTTTGCCACCAACACCTCGGTGGACACGCTGAACACCAAGGTCGACAACATCAGCACCGGCGGCGGCATCAAGTACTTCCACGCCACCTCGACCCTGGCGGACAGCCAGGCGACGGGGACGGACAGCACGGCTGCCGGGCCCGAGGCCGTGGCCTCGGTGCAGGACGGCGTCGCCGTCGGCCACGGCGCGACCGCCGGGGCCAATGCCGGCGACGTGGCACTGGGCTCCGGCTCGACCACCGCGGCGGTGGTGGCCACCGCGGGCACCACG
>NZ_VCCH02000316.1 GCF_005938675.2 Mycobacterium sp. KBS0706 | reverse complement strand
CGGCATTGTCACGGGAACCTGAACGAGCCGAACTTTGGCTCGGTTCGATGCTGTGCTCAGGCGGCGGCGGTCGCGATCTGCCATTGTTGAGCGGCCGCAGCGCGGAAGAGGCGCTGCGTCCTTCGGGAGATCAGATGGCGCTCGAGATTGAAGGTGTTGTGGACGGCGGCGTGGGTGGCGAGGAATCGTTGGGACGATCCGGGTGACTTGAACCGCTGCATCTTCCGTTCCCGTCGTCGCACCACTTGATGGGAGTTCTCGGCTCGGTTGTTGCGGCGCAGGCCCTGCTCATGAAGCGCCGAGAGGCGGAGCTCTCGCCCGGCAGCACCATAGGAGCGCAGCTTGTCGGTCACGAGCACCGTGGGAGCGAAGCCCTGCTTCTTCAGCAGCTTGCGCATCAGCCGCAGCGCGGCGGCCTTGTCGCGTCTCGGCTGTACCAGCAGGTCGAGGATCTCGCCCTCGCTGTCAACGGCTCGCCACAGGAACATGCGCCGGCCCTGGATCGAGACGACCATCTCGTCCAGGTGCCAGGTGTCCGCAGGTCGGGGCCGCAGTCGACGCAGGTTGCGGGCATACGCCGATCCGAACTTGTCGACCCACCGGCGGATAGTCTCATAGGAGACGTCGAGGCCGCGTTCGGCCAGCAACTCCTCGACATCCCGGTAGCTCAAGGTGAACCGCAGATAGAGCCACACGGCATGCCTGATGATCTCAGGCGGGAACTGGTGACGGGCGTAGGAAATCGGCTCCATGCCCCTGCCCTACCGCGACGCAGCTCACT
>NZ_VCCH02000315.1 GCF_005938675.2 Mycobacterium sp. KBS0706 | reverse complement strand
CGACTGAACATTGCAGAGATTCACCGCCAGGACGTCGGGAGAGGGATTGAAGGCAACAGCAACGGAATAATCCCGGTTCGCAGAAGGGCCAGGATTGGTCGTAAAGCGGGTCTTCGGCCCGACCGGCGTGCTCGTCATAATGCCCGTGACTGCACCATCGAAGGCGGAGACTCCGAATGGATTGCCCAGAACTATGGTTCGTAGATCTCGCCCGTCCGCGGCGGCAAAGAATTCCGTTCGCGAGTAGAGCGGGTTCACGTCCTCGACGACGACACGAGGGCCCGAACAACCGCTGGCGACCAATGCGGAGATGACAACAATTTTTCGGAGGCGCATTGTCATGTTCAATTCCCGAACAATCGTGAATGCCGACGTCAAGAATGCGGCGGCCCAAATGCCTTCCTTAAGCACGGTTGCTCGTCAGCCGATCATGGGCAGCGTCAAGTGATCTGCACGCAGCCTTCACGACCTGCCCGCACCCCAGGCCGGAGCGAACACCACGGGTGTCGCCGCGGCGGCGCCGACGTCGACGGCGCGGCACGTGGTGCGCCCCGCCGTCCCGAGCCACATCGACGGGAACTTGCCCCGAGGCCATCGCCAATCAGCTTTCAAGACGGCGTGAGACCAGGCACGCGCTTCGATTTCCGTCGCCAGCATGCGGGCGGCAGCGGCGCTTGCACAGGTAACGACGGGTAAATTTACCGTTGCAGCCGCCGATCCGGTCTCAGCGAAGCGGTCAGGGTCCGACCGAGAAACGTTGAGCCCGGCCACACGGCGACCGCCGACGACCGCA
>NZ_VCCH02000314.1 GCF_005938675.2 Mycobacterium sp. KBS0706 | reverse complement strand
CGGATGCTGGCGATGTACCGCAAGAAGTCCTGACCGGCCGTTCAGGCGACAATCCAAGAGATGAAGGCGAGGGGATCGCGATGACGAGCCTGGCGGTGCTGGCGTATCTGGTGGCGGCGGTGTGCTTCATCATGGCGCTGCGGGGCCTGTCGAGCCCGGTGACGAGCCGGATGGGCAACCTGTACGGCATGGTCGGGATGGCGATCGCGGTGGCGACGACGCTGATCCTGCTGCCGCAGGTGCGGAACTACTGGCTGATCGTGCCGGCGATCGCGATCGGCGGCGGCATCGGCTACGTCGTGGCGCAGCGGATCCAGATGACGGCGCTGCCGCAGCTGGTGGCGGCATTCCACAGCCTGGTCGGCCTGGCGGCGGTGTGCGTGGCGGCGGCGGCGTTCCTCGACCCCGCGGCCTACGCCATCGGCACGCCGGGGGCGATCCATGTCGGCAGCCTGATCGAGATGGCGCTGGGGGCGGCGATCGGGGCGATCACCTTCACCGGCTCGCTGGTGGCCTTCGCCAAGCTGCAGGGTCTGGTCTCGGGCAAGCCGCTGGTGTTCCCGATGCAGCACCCGCTGAACGCGGCCTTGGGCATCGTCATCATCCTGCTGATCGTGTGGATGTGCGCCGGGCAGTCCGGTGCTGCGTTCCTGCTGCTGATCCTGGTGGCGCTGGCGCTCGGCTTCCTGCTGATCCTGCCGATCGGCGGGGCGGACATGCCGGTGGTGGTGTCGATGCTGAACAGCTACTCCGGCTGGGCGGCGGCGGGCATCGGCTTCACCCTGCAGAACAA
>NZ_VCCH02000313.1 GCF_005938675.2 Mycobacterium sp. KBS0706 | reverse complement strand
CGCGGTCGTCGGCGGTCGCCGGGTGGTCGGGCTCAACGTTTCTCGGTTGGACCCTGACCGCTTCGCTGAGACCGGATCGGCGGCTGCAACGGTAAATTTACTCGTCGTTACCTGTGCAAGCGCCGCTGCCGCCCGCATGCTGGCGACGGAAATCGAAGCGCGTGCCTGGTCTCCGCCGTCTTGAAAGCTGATCGGCGATGGCCTCGGGGCAAGCTCCCGTCGATGTGGCTAGGGATGGCGAGGCGCACCACGTGCCGCGCCGTCGACGTTGGCGCCGCCGCGGCTACACCCGTGGTGTTCGCTCCGGCCCAGGCTGCGTGCAGGTCGTGAAGGCGTGCGTGCAGATCACCTGACGCTGCCCATGATCGGCTGACGAGCGACCGTGCTTAAGGAAGGCAATTGCGACGCGGCATTCTTGACGTCGGCATTCACGTTTGTCCGGGAAATTGAACATGACAATCCGCCTCCGAAACGTTGTTGTCATCTCCGCATTGGTCGCCAGCGGCTGTTCGGGCCCTCGTGTCGTCGTCGAGGACGTGAACCCGCTCTACTCGAGACCGGAATTCTTTGCCGCCGCGGACGGGCGAGATCTACGGACCATCGTCCTGGGCAATCCATTCGGAGTCTCCGCCTTCGATGGTGCGGTCACGGACATTATGACGAGCACGCCGGTCGGGCCGAAGACCCGCTTTACGACCACGCCCGGCCCTTCCGCGAACCGGGACTATTCCGTTGCTGTTGCCTTCAATCCCTCTCCTGACGTCCTGGCGGTGAATCTCTGCAATGTTCAATCC
>NZ_VCCH02000312.1 GCF_005938675.2 Mycobacterium sp. KBS0706 | reverse complement strand
GCTGCGGGTGCTGGCGGCGCGCTGGCTCGGCCTGCCTCCGCAGGCCGGGCAGCACTTTCTCCTCGGCACGGGGACACTCAGCGTGCTCGACGACTATCGCGGCGTACCCGCCGTGCGGATCTGGAACGGACCTCTGGGGACCTAGCCGATCGCACCCGATGGGACGAGAGCCGGGAATCCGGGCCGGGACGGCACCCGCCACGGGAAGGAGAGAGGCCATGGGCAGCGACAGGAAGACGGCGAAGCCGGCAACGCCAGGCGCGCCGGCGACCGATCAAGACAAGATTCTCGAACAATATGGATGCGGTCCGATCCGGTTTACCGGTACGGGGGATGCCCTCTACGAACGGCATCTCCTGTTCGACAGCCTCGTCGATCCCGCGGCGGTGGGACCGCGAGAGCGCTATGAGGCGATCGCCCGGTCCGTGCGGGACGTCCTCTCGCAGCGGTGGCTGCGGACGGAGCAGACCTATGATTGCGAGAACCCCAAGCGCGTCTACTATCTTTCGATGGAGTTCCTGATCGGGCGCTCCCTGTCCAACAACATCGCGAACCTCCTGCTCGATTCGATCGCGCGTCGGCTCGTCGAGGAGAAGGGCATCGACTGGCTGGCCGCACTCGAGCAGGAACCCGACGCCGGGCTGGGAAACGGGGGGCTGGGCCGGCTGGCGGCCTGCTTCATCGAGTCGATGGCCACGCTGCAGCTGCCTGCGATGGGCTATGGGCTCCGGTACGAGTACGGAATCTTCAGGCAGGCCATCCGCAATGGCTGGCAGCAGGAGCAGCCGGACAACTGGCTGC
>NZ_VCCH02000311.1 GCF_005938675.2 Mycobacterium sp. KBS0706 | reverse complement strand
CCTTCGGGTGCTGGCGGCGCGCTGGCTCGGCCTGCCGCCGCAGGCCGGACAGCACTTTCTCCTCGGCACGGGGACACTCAGCGTGCTCGGCGACTATCGCGGCGTACCCGCCGTGCGGATCTGGAACGGACCTCTCGGGACCTAGCGCTGCCGATCCCGCTCGATGCCGTGCGAGACGAAAGCAGGGACCGGGACGGCACCCGCGTCCCGGGAGGAACGAGGCCATGGGCAGCGACAGGAAGACGGCCAAGCTGGCAACGCCAGGCGCATCGGCGACCGATCAAGACAAGATTCTCGAACAATATGGATGCGGTCCGATCCGGTTTACCGGTGCGGGGGATGCCCTCTATGAACGGCATCTTCTGTTCGACAGCCTCGTCGATCCCGGGGCGGTGGGGCCGCGAGAGCGCTATGAGGCGATCGCCCGGTCCGTGCGGGACGTCCTCTCGCAGCGGTGGATGCGGACGGAGCAGACCTACAATCGCGAGAACCCCAAGCGCATCTACTATCTTTCGATGGAGTTCCTGATCGGGCGCTCCCTGTCCAACAACATCGCGAACCTCCTGCTCGCCCCGATTGCGCAGCGGGCGATCGGGGAGAAGGGCATCGACTGGCTCGCTGCGCTCGAGCAGGAACCCGATGCCGGGCTGGGGAACGGTGGGCTGGGCCGGTTGGCGGCCTGCTTCCTCGACTCCATGGCCACGATGCAGTTGCCGGCGATGGGCTATGGGCTCCGGTACGAGTACGGGATCTTCAGGCAGGCCATCCGCAATGGCTGGCAGCAGGAGCAGCCGGACAACTGGCTCA
>NZ_VCCH02000310.1 GCF_005938675.2 Mycobacterium sp. KBS0706 | reverse complement strand
GGGCTTGTCACGTTCGCGGCCTTGCGGAAGGCCGGCAAGCGGCGTAGCTGTGGCCATGACCCCACCTGACTATGCCGGTTATCGCTTTCCATCGGACGTGATCCAACGCGCCGTGTGGATGTACCTTCGCTTCACGCTGAGCTACCGCGACGTCGAGGACCTGCTCGCCGAACGCGGGATCGAGGTGTCGTACGAGACCATCCGTCGGTGGGTCAGCGCGTTCGGCCCGATGATCGCGAGGCGTCTTCGCGCGCAGCGGCCGGCGCCGCACTGGCGCTGGCACCTCGACGAGATGTTCGTCCGGATCGGCGGCGAGCAGATGTATCTCTGGCGAGCCGTCGATGCCGACGGTGAGGTGCTCGACGTTCTGGTTCAGGCCCGGCGGGACGCGGCTGCAGCCCGCAAGCTGATGCGCAAGCTCCTCCGGAAGCAGGGCATTGCTCCAATCACCTGGGTCACCGACAAGTGTCCGGCCTACGGCGCGGCGCTTCGTGATCTGCAGCTCGACGGCATCCCCCACCTATGGGCCAAGCGGCTGAACAACCGGGCCGAAAGCTCGCACGTCCCGGTTCGCCGACGGGAGCGCAAGCTGCAACGGTTCAAGTCTGCCGCCTCGGCGCAGCGGTTCCTGTCGATGCACGCCGCGACCTACAACACGTTCAACATCTGCCGTCACCTCACCACTGCCTGCACGCACCGGCTGTTCCGAGCCGAGGCGTTTGCGGCATGGCGGGATGCGGCTGGCGTCGCGGCCTGAGCCTGGCGGATGTTGGCCCATCGCGGCCAGGCTCGACAACGTGACAAGCCC
>NZ_VCCH02000309.1 GCF_005938675.2 Mycobacterium sp. KBS0706 | reverse complement strand
CCATACTGGGCTTGTCCAGGTAGCGAACAGGAGGGACCCGCGCGCGACGCGCAGTGCCCCCACGAGCGACGGAGCGGCGCGCGTGGGAGGTGCCTGTTTGCCCACCTGGGCAAGCCCGGGGGGTGGGGTCCGGGGCGGGGGGTATGCGGCGCAAACCCGTTTCCGCCCGAAGTCACGAAAGCGAATCCGTCCTCTTTGGCCGAGGGGCTGTGCTGCCAAGGGGACTGTCTGCCCTGGATCACCGCGCGGGGAGCGCGCCACGGAGGACAGATGGCCCGCATCGTGAGAGCCGTGCCGGGATATGGCGAGATCCCGGCGGGTCTCCCCATCATCGTCGACGAGGCGATGGCGATCGTCGAGCCGGCCTTCGCCTTCCTGTTCGAGCTGGCGACCGTCCCGGGCCGCTCGCATGCCGTCGAGACGATCCGCACCTATGGCGAGCATCTCCACGACTGGCTCGACAGCCTCGAACAGTCCGGTATCGGGTGGCGGGACGTCGGCGAGCCGGAGATCGCGGCTTGGCGCAACCGGATGCTGGCGCGCCCGAGCCCGCACACCAAGCGGCCCTATGCGCGCTCGACCATCAACGACCGAGTGCGCACCGTCTGCCGCTTCTACAGCTGGGCCCATGACCGTGGGTGGATCGATGCCCTGCCGTTCCACTTCGTCGACGTGAGGATCAGCCAGCGCCGCCAATCCATGCTGGGCCACCTCGAGCTGCGTCCCGGCGTCGTCGCCGCCAATGTGCTGAGCGTCTCCGAGCCCGAGCGGCTGCCGCGCGCCTTGCGAACGGATCAGTTGCGCCGCGTCTTCGCCA
>NZ_VCCH02000031.1 GCF_005938675.2 Mycobacterium sp. KBS0706 | reverse complement strand
TTAGGCCCTCGTCGGCCCGACAGTCTTCCCATCGCGGCTTGCCGAAACATTCTGTCGCTGGTATCAAGAACCTCCCGTCCGTCGTGGCGGGTTGAACGGCGTCCAACAACGGCAGAGGGGAGTTGCAGTGACATCGCCACGCATCGTCAGCTCCCCGGACCTCCGTCATTAGGTAGGTCCGCCTCCGCGCTCCCGGCTGGTCTGGCCCCGGGGGCCGCCGGATCCTCGCCGAGGACGCCAACGGGCCTGCACCGCCCGGGCGCCCCGCCCCGAAACCCTCAGTTCGCCGTCGGCACCGGGCCTCGTCCTCGCCGATTCGCTTGAACCGTTCAGCCGGGAGGATGCCGCTTCGGCGGTGTCGGAACGACCGTGGCGCCAGACCAGACCAACAACCAGAATCCTCTGCTGCGCGTGCTGCGCTTCAGCTGCGGCCATTGGCGCCGTCACCCGCTGCCGATCACGGCCGCGGTCGGCGGCGTGCTGGCCTCGACCGGCATCGACGTCGTGCTGCCGGTGTTCGCCGGCCACATGGTCGACGCCATCGCCTCCGGCCCCGGCGGCTACGACGCGGCGCTGCAGGCGCTGCTGACCATCGTCGGGCTCGGCATCGTCTATGTGGCGCTGCGCGACACGGTGTTCCGCGCCATCATCCGGCTGACCACGCGGGTCATGCAGGCGATGACGCAGGAGGCGTTCTGGCGCGTCCAGCGCTTCTCCACCGACTGGCACGCCAACAGCTTCGCCGGCGCCACCGTCCGCAAGATCAACCGCGGCACCTGGGCGATGGACCTGCTGAACGACGTGATCCTGGTCGAACTGCTGCCATCGATCCTGGTGCTGCTCGGCGCCACCGCGCTCCTGGCGGCGCGCTGGCCGATGATGGGGGCGGCGGTGGCGTGCGGCGTCGCCCTGTTCCTGCTGGTCAGCCTGGTGCTGGTGCTGCGCTACGTCGCCCCGGCGGCGCGGCTGGCCAACGAGATGGACTCGAAGCTGGGCGGCAACCTGGCCGATTCGATCGGCTGCAACGCGGTGGTGAAGACCTTCGGCGCCGAGCGGCGCGAGGATGCCTTCATCGCCCGCACGGTCGAGATCTGGCGCCAGCGCACCATCCGCACCTGGCATCGCGGCACCAATTCCGGCACCACCCAGAACCTGCTGATGGTGGCGCTGAACGGCATGGTGCTGGGCATCGGCCTGTGGCTGTGGGGCCGCGGCATGGCGACGCCGGGCGACATCACCTACATCCTCGGCACTTACGCCCTGATCCACGGCTATCTGCGCGGCGTCGGCATGCATGTCCGCAACCTGCAGCGTGCGGTCAACGACATGGAGGAGCTGGTCGACTTCATGGACCAGCCGCTCGGGGTCGAGGACCGGCCGGCGGCGCCGGAGATCGCGGTCGAGGCCGGCCGCATCGACTTCGACGCCGTCACCTTCCGCTACCAGGGGCAGCGGGAGCCGATCTATGACGGCTTCACCCTGACCATCGCCCCGGGCGAGCGGATCGGCCTGGTCGGCCATTCCGGCAGCGGCAAGAGCACCTTCGTCAAGCTGGTGCAGCGGCTGTACGACCTGAACGGCGGCGCCATCCGCATCGACGGCCAGGACGTCGCCGGGGTGACGCAGGAGAGCCTGCGCCGCCAGATCGCCCTGGTGCCGCAGGAGCCGGTGCTGTTCCACCGCTCGCTGGCGGAGAACATCGCCTATGGCCGGCCCGACGCGACGATGGAGCAGATCGTCGACGCGGCGCGCCAAGCCTATGCCCACGATTTCATCGCCCGCCTGCCGCAGGGCTACGAGACACTGGTCGGTGAGCGCGGGGTGAAGCTGTCTGGCGGCGAGCGCCAGCGCGTCGCCCTGGCCCGCGCCATCCTGGCCGACGCCCCGGTCCTGATCCTGGACGAGGCGACGTCCAGCCTGGACAGCGTGTCGGAATCGCTGATCCAGGCGGCGGTGGAGAAGCTGATCGTCGGCCGCACCACGATCATCGTCGCGCACCGGCTGTCGACCGTGCAGAAGGTCGACCGCATCCTGGTGTTCGACCGCGGCCGGATCGTCGAGCAGGGCACCCATGCCGAGCTGGTGAAGCGCGAGGGCGGCCATTATCGCGAGCTGTTCGAGCACCAGGCGATGGGGCTGATCGACGGCCAGGAGGCGGCGTAAGCCGCCTCCAATCGACGGAGAGGCGGCGTAAGCCGCCTCCAACCGTCCTAGCCGCCCACCGCTGACGGCAGGCGGGCCGCGAACTCCGCCGCCAGCCAGTCGATGAACACCCGGACCCGGGGCGACAGCTGCCGGCTGTGCGGGTACAGCACATAGACCGGTGCGGGGGCCGGCGGCGTGTCGGCCAGCACCTCGATCATGGTGCCGGCCGCCATGTCCTCCAGCAGGCGGTAGCGCGGCAGCTGGATCAGCCCCAGCCCCAGCCGGCCGGCGGCGAAGTAGATCTCGGCGCCTGCCGCCGACACCGTCACCGGCAGCGTCACCTCGCGCCGGGCGCCGTCGACCGTGAACTCCAGCGGCAGCAGTGCGCCGGTGGCGGAGGACAGGAAGCCGACCATGCGGTGGCCGTCGAGGTCGCCCGGACTGCGCGGCACGCCGAACCGTTCCAGATAGGTCGGGCTGGCGAAGGTGCTCTCGGCCAGCACCGCGATCCGCCGCCCGACCAGCGAGCTGTCGGCCGGCTGACCGACCCGCAGCACGCAGTCCACGCCCTCGCGCACCAGGTCGACGAAGCGGTCGCCCTCGCCGAAATGCAGCTTGATGTCCGGGTAGTCCGCCAGGAACCGCGGCAGGCCCGGCATCATGAAGGACCGGGCCAGGATGCCGTGCACGTTCACCCGCAGCAGCCCCTTCGGCTTCGCGCCGGTGAAGGCAGCCTCGGCCTCCTCGATATCCGCCAGGATCGACAGGCAGCGCTGGTAATAGGCCTCGCCGTCCAGCGTCGGGCGGACCTGCCGGGTGGTCCGCTGCAACAGCCGCACGCCCAGCCGTGCCTCCAGCTGCTTGACCCCCTCGGTGGCGGTCGAGCGTGGCAGGCCGAGATCCTGCGCCGCGAGCGAGAAGCTGCGCCGCTCGACCACCCGCAGGAACAGCCGCATCGCATCCAGCCGGTCCATGCCTGTTGTTCCTGATTTCCGAACGATGATGCCTGATCAAAGCAGATTATCCGGAAACCGATAAGGTCCATCTTTCCGCCACCGACATGATGGTCGAGGAGGAGGACAAGATGGGCGAACGGAACAACCAGGTCGCGATCGTCACCGGCGCCTCGCGCGGCATCGGCGCCGCGATCGCCGAACGGCTCGCCCGGGACGGCTTCACCGTCGTCGTCAACTACGCCGGCAATGCCGAGGCCGCCGAGGCCCTGGCCCGCAGCATCGAGCAGGCGGGCGGCCGGGCCCTGACCGCCCAGGCCGACGTCGCCGACCCCGCCGCGGTGCGCCGCATGTTCGAGGCGGCCGAAACCGCCCTCGGCGGCGTCGACGTGGTGGTGAACAATGCCGGCATCATGCAGCTGGCGCGGATCGCCGACACCGACGACGCGCTGTTCGACCGGACGGTCGCGATCAATCTGAAGGGCACCTTCAACGTGCTGCGCGAGGCCGCGAAGCGGCTGCGCGACGGCGGCCGGATCGTCAGCATTTCGACCAGCGTCGTCGGCACCAGGCTGGAGACCTACGGCGTCTACACCGCGACCAAGGCCGCGGTGGAGACCCTGACCGGCATCCTGGCGAAAGAGCTGCGCGGCCGGTTGATCACCGTCAACGCCGTGGCCCCCGGCCCGGTCGGCACCGAGCTGTTCTTCCACGGCAAGTCGCCGGAGCTGGTCGAACGCTTCGCCAAGATGGTGCCGCTGGAGCGGCTGGGCACGCCGGAGGACATCGCCGGTGTCGTGGCCTTCCTGGCCGGCCCGGAGGGCGGCTGGGTCAACGGCCAGGTGCTGCGCGCCAATGGCGGCCTGGTCTGAGCCGGCCAGATCGGCCTGGACGGGACCGGCTGCGGCGGTATCGTGGCGCACCGAAAAGCCGCGCCCGGTCCGGGCCGATCCGACGGAGGAACCATGCCCGAGATCCGCATCGTCGCCAGTGGGCTGCAGTTCCCCGAGGGGCCGGTGGCGGAGGCCGACGGCTCCGTCCTGCTGGTCGAGATCCAGCGCGAGACCGTCAGCCGGGCCCGGCCGGACGGTGCGGTCGAGGTGGTGGCGCAGCTCGGCGGCGGCCCGAACGGGCTCGCGGTCGGGCCGGACGGCGCGCTCTATGTCTGCAACAACGGCGGCTTCCTGTTCCACCACGACGGCGGCTACAACCGGATGCGCCGGGGCGTGCATCCGCGCTACACCAGCGGCCGGATCGAACGCCTCGACCCTGCCACCGGCGAGGTCCGCACTCTCTATGACCGTTGCGGCGACCATCCGCTGTGCGGCCCGAACGACATCGTCTTCGACCGCTCCGGCGGCTTCTACTTCACCGATTACGGCAAGCATCGCGAGCGCGAGCGGGACTATGGCGGGCTGTACTATGCCTTGTTCGACGGCTCGCGCATCGTCGAGGTTGCCTATCCGATGGAGATGCCGAACGGCGTCGGCCTGTCGCCGGACGACTCAGTCGTATACGTCTCGGAGACAGAGACCGGGCGGCTGTGGGCCTTCGACCTGGAGGAACCGGGGCGGCCGACGCGCCACCCGTTCCCGTCGCCGCATGGCGGCCGTCTGGTCTGCGGCCTGCCCGGCTACCAGCGCTTCGACAGCATGGCCGTCGATGCCCGGGGCAACATCTGCGTCGCCACGCTGATCACCGGCTGCATCACCGTGATCGCCCCGGACGGCACCGTGCTGGACCAGGTGATGCTGCCGGACGACCCGATCGTGACCAATATCTGCTTCGGCGGGCCGGATCGGAAGACCGCCTACATCACCTTGTCCGGCACCGGGCGGCTGGCCGCGATGGAGTGGCCGGAGCCCGGCTGCGCGCTGGCGTATGTTCGATGAGGTGAGCCCCGTGGTCACCGGCATCAACCACGTCACCCTTGCCATCAGCGACGTCGAGAGATCGTTCCGGTTCTATGTCGATGTACTGGGGCTGAAGCCCTTGGCGAGATGGAGCCGCGGCGCCTATCTGCTGGCCGGGGATCTCTGGTTCTGCCTCAGCGTGGACGAGAAGACGCGGTCGTCGCCCCATCCCGACTACACCCATATCGCTTTCAGCGTCGCCGATTTCGCCGCCTGCTCCAAGCGGCTGGCGGACCGCGGCGCTCCGATCTGGCGCCTCAACCGGACCGAGGGACCGTCGGTCTATTTCCTCGACCCGGACGGTCACAAGCTCGAGATCCACGATGGCGACTGGCGGACACGTCTGCAGTCGATGCGGGACAACCCATGGGAGGATGGGATCGAGTTCTTCTAGGCTGGCGGCGCGGCCCTACCGCGCCACAGCCAGCGCCTCCGCTCCGCTCGGCTGGAACAGCGCCGGGCGGCCGTAGAAGCGGGTGGCGAGGGCGGAGACCTGCCCCGCATCCCCGGTGGTGAAGAACAGCGGCGATGCTTCCGCCCCGCCGGCGGTGTCGAATTCCGGGTGGCGCTGCAGATAGGCCTTCAGGCTGCGGGCGGTGATGTCGGGCTGCGACAGCACCTCCACCCCCTGCGGCAAGGCCTCGGCGAACAGGTCGGCGACCAGGGGGTAATGGGTGCAGCCCAGGATCACCGCATCCGGCGGCACGCCTTGCAGCTGCCGCATCAGCAGCGCCGCATAGCGCCGCACGGCGCGGCGCAGCACCGCCTCCGGCGCCGCCCGCTCGATCAGCGTCACCAGCACTGGGCAGGCTTGCTGCACCACGGTGATCTCCGGCGCGCGCTTGCCGATCTCCTCGACGAAGGCGCCGGTCCGCACCGTGTGGCGGGTGGCGAAGATGGCGACGGTGCGCGGCTCGCCGCGATGCCGGCCGGTGCGGATGTCGGCCATCCAGGGCACGCCGGTGATCGCCTCCACCATCGGCACCAGCACGCCGATCACCCGCCGGTCCGGATGGTGCTGCGGCAGCCAGCCCTGCTGCAGCCGGCGCAGCCCGGTGGCCGCGGCCGTGTTGCAGGCCAGGACCACCAGCCGGCAGCCGAGGCCGAACAGCGTCTCCACCGCCGCGACGGTCAAGCGGTAGATCTCCTCCGGCTCGCGGTTGCCGTAGGGGGCGTGGCCGTGGTCGCCGAGATAGAGGAAGCGCTGCTGCGGCAGGTGCCGGGTCAGCGCCTGCAACACCGTCAGCCCGCCATGTCCCGAATCGAAAACCCCGATCATCCGCATCCCCGTGGCGCTGTCCTGGCGGTACCGGATCTCGGGGGCATTCTCAAGGCAATTGGCCGTCGGGCCGGCAGAGGGTAACACCGCGAGGCAACGGGCAGGCTGCAGGCTATGGACATCATCTGCATCAACGGGCCGATCAACGCCGGCAAGTCGACGGTGGGGCGGCGCCTCGCCGCCCTGCTGCCCGGCGCCGCCTTCGTCGAGGGCGACGATCACGGCGCGCCGGATGGCATCGGCCTCGATGCCACCATCGCCGCCGCCCTGGCGCGGATCGAGGCGCTGATCGCCGCCGCCACGGGCGACCTGGTGATCGCCTACCCGCTGCGGCCGCTGGATCACGCCCGCCTGGCCGCGGCGGCGGGCCGGCGCGGGGCGCGGCTGTTCACGGCGACGCTGGCGCCGCCGATCGCGGTGGCGCTGGCCGATCGCGGCGGCCGGACGCTGTCGGCGGAGGAGCGCGACCGGATCGTCGAGATGTATGCGGAAGGTTATGCCGGCCCCGCCTTCTCCAACCTCGTCCTCGACAATGCCGGGCTGACCCCGGACCAGGCGGCCGCCGCCATCGCCGAGGCGCTGCAGCGCCGTTGACCGCGACCCGGCCCGCCGATAGCCTGTCGGCATGATCCGTCGTCCTCGCCCCGCTCCGCGATACGGTGCCCCGCCCTTCTGAGGCGGCGGGGACGATGTTTCATGCCGATCCCATGCCGCCGGTTCCGGCGGCATTTCCATGTGGGGTCTCCGGGGCCGCGCGGCGCCACCAGGAGACCCGACATGCCCATCATCCGCCCGGCCCGCCCGGACGAGCACGGCGCGCTCTGCGTCCTGTTCGCCGAACTCGACCGCTTCCACCGCGAGATCCGGCCCGATGTCTTCGTCGAGCCCGAAGGGCCGGCGCGCAGCCCGGAGCTGATCGCCGGACTGATCGCGGGGCCGGACAGCACCATCCTGGTCGCCGAGGATGGCGGCGCCCTGGCCGGCCTGGCCACGCTGGTCGAGAAGACGGTCGCGGCCAATCCGGTCCGGCCGGAGCGCCGCATCGCCGAGGTCGACAATCTGGTGGTGATGCCGGGCCATCGCCGCCGCGGCATCGCCGGGCTGCTGCTGCGCCATGCCGAGGACTGGGCGCGCGGCCGCGGCATCGCCAGCCTCGAGCTCGGCGTCTGGGAGTTCAACGCCGGGGCGGTCGCCTGCTACGAGGCGGCCGGCTTCGCGCCGACCACCCGCCGCCTGAGCAAGCCCGTCGCGCCGCCCTAACGGGGCTGCGCCCGGCCGTGCCACTCCTCGCGGGTCTGGCCCCAGATCTCGACCTTGGTGTCGATCGGCGCCGGCAGCCGGTCCAGGCCGCGTAAGCGCGAGCCCAGCCGGCGCGCCACCGCCTTGGACGGTTCGTTCTCCGGCGCGATGCAGTGGATCACCTCGGTCCAGCCGAGGCGGTCGAAGGCCCAGTCGATCGTCGCCGCGGCGCCTTCGGTGGCGTAGCCCTTGCCCCAGGCGGCGCGGGATAGGCCCCAGCCGATCTCGGTGCCGGGCCAGCCCTCCGGCTGCCAGGGGCCGAGGCGGCCGATCCAGCGCTCGGTCGCCCTCTCGATCACCGAGAACATGGCAAAGCCCTGCACCGCCCAGGCGCCCGCGACCATGACGAAGCCGCGCCACGCCACGGTGCGCAGTTGGACGCCGCCGAGGAACTGGGCGGTCTCGGGCTCCGCCATCATGCCGGCCCAGTCGTCGAAATCCTCGGCCCGGGGTGGGCGCAGGATCAGCCGGGCGGTCTCCAGCACCGGTTCGGGCATCGCGCGTCTCCTGAAGCGAAGGGGCGCAGCAGGCCCGATCCCGGCCGGCCGGTCAAGCCGGCCGCTCAGCGTTCCGCCGCGGTGCCGATGTCGGGGGCGGCGAAGCTGTGCAGCAGCAGGCGCACCAGCTCGGCCTGCCGGTGCGTCTCGGTCTTCTCGAACACCTGCTTCAGATAGTGGCGGGCGGTGCCGATCGAGATGCCCAGGCTCTCCGCCGCCTCGGCCGGCCCGAGGCCGCCGGCGATCAGCGCCGCCAGGTCGGATTCGCGCCGGGTCAGGCCGTAGGCGCTGGCAAGGCCGGCGGTGTCGATGCGGCTGCGCCGGTCGGGGTCGGAGATCAGCACCGCCACTGCGCCCGGCTCGCCGGGAACCGCGCCGCGGTCGGGTGCGGGGGCCGGGATCACGGTCAGGATCAGCGGTCCGTTCGGAGGACGCCGCGATACCGGGATGCGCAGCACCGCGGCGGCGGCACGGTTCAGCGCGTCATCTGCGGTGTCCGGGCCGCCGGCCAGCAGCATCGCCGCGGTGATCGCCTGGTGCAGCGCCCGGGTCTGCGCCGGCAGGGTGGTGGCGATGCCGTAGGCGTCGGCCAGCAGCCCGTCGCGCGCCGCGATCAGCGCCTCGGCGCGCTCGTTGCGATAGGCCGGCCGGCCGTGCCGGTCCAGCAGGATCAGGCCGAGGCCCAGCGCGTCGATCGCGGCCAGGGCGCCGGTGGCGCAGGGGTCGACGCTGGCCAGCCTGCGGTTCAGCTTGCCGGCCTTGGCCAGATGCGGCACCAGGGCCTGCAGCCGGTTCAGCTCCTCGGCGCCGAAATCGCGCTCGTCCAGCGGCCGGCAGACGCGGATCGCCGACCAGCCGGACGTGCCGCGCCACGGCACCGCCACCGCCGCCAGGCCGCCGCCGATCGGCCGGATCAGCTGCTGATAGAAATCCGTCCGCTCATAGTCCTGGACCGGCACCATGGAAGACTGGGTGCGGGTGGCGCCGGTCGGGAACCGCCGCATCTGCTCGGCCCAGAAATCGCTGTGCAGGATCTGGTCGCAGCGGTCGCCATGCTGCAGCACATCCATCCGGGAGCAGGTGGAGAGCTGGACCCGGTCGTCGGTCGTGGTGGTGAACACGGCGTGCGAGCCGCCGACCAGGTCGCGCACCGAGTCCAGGCAGTGCGGCCAGTCCTGCGGCTCCATCGCAGCGTCGTAGATCCGCTGCACGGTCCGGAGGATCGCCTGCGCGCCCGCGCTCACCCGGCCGACCCTTTCCTATGGTACGACGGATCGAAGCCAACCCCCGTCTGCGTGCCGCCCACAAGTCGATCATGGAACACCGGCATTCCCGCGCTCCAAAATATCCTAGAACAGGAAAATACGCCGCTAGTCGAGCCGCCGATTCTTAAACAACACCGATCCCACGAGGACGACATCGCGGCAATGCCGCGAACGTCTTCCTCGCTCGGAAGGATCATACCGTGTTTTTCACGATGCCATCAGAGCACTTTTATTATGGCATCGGTGTGGAGACGTGGCGGCAAGGCCAGGGCGCTCGGCGCGAACGGATGACGGAAAACCTCGGGCCGGCTGAACTCAGCTGGCCCGGCGCATCGTGACGGCCTTCTTCGGCTCCTCGTCGAACAGCTCGGCCAGCTTGTCGATCATGGTGCCGCCCAGCTGCTCGGCATCGACGATGGTGACGGCGCGGCGGTAGTAGCGGGTCACGTCATGGCCGATGCCGATCGCCACCAGCTCCACCGGCGACCAGCGCTCGATGTATTCGATCACCTGCTTCAGGTGCCGCTCGAGATAGTTGCCGGGATTGACCGACAGGGTCGAATCGTCGACCGGGGCGCCGTCGGAGATCACCATCAGGATGCGCCGCTGCTCCTGCCGGCCGACGATGCGGTTGTGCGCCCACAGCAGCGCCTCGCCGTCGATGTTCTCCTTCAGCACGCCCTCGCGCAGCATCAGGCCGAGATTCTTGCGGGCCCGGCGCCACGGCGCGTCGGCGGATTTGTAGATGATGTGGCGCAGGTCGTTCAGCCGGCCGGGATTCTGCGGCTTGCTCTGCTGGATCCAGCGCTCGCGCGCCATGCCGCCCTTCCAGGCGCGGGTGGTGAAGCCGAGGATCTCGACCTTGACGCCGCAGCGCTCCAGCGTCCGCGCCAGGATGTCGGCGGCGATCGCGGCGATGGTGATCGGCCGGCCGCGCATCGATCCGGAATTGTCGATCAGCAGGGTCACGACCGTGTCGCGGAAATCGGTGTCCTGCTCCATCTTGAAGGACAGCGGCGTCAGCGGGTTGATCACCACCCGGGCGAGGCGGGCGGCGTCGAGGATGCCTTCCTCCAGATCGAAGTCCCAGGACCGGGTCTGCTTGGCCATCAGCTTGCGCTGCAGCCGGTTGGCCAGCTTGGCGATCACGCCCTGCAAATGCTGCAGCTGCTGGTCCAGCATCAGCCGCAGCCGCGACAGCTCGTCGGCGTCGCACAGGTCCTCGGCCGCCACCATCTCGTCGAACTGGGTGGTGAAGGCCTTGTAGTTCAGCCCGTGCGGGTCCAGCGCGCCGGTCTGGTCGTCGCGCCAGGGCTGGCCCGGCGACTCGGTGTCCTCGGTCGAGAACTCGTCGGCGTCGTCCGACGCCTCCTCCTGCTGGGCGCCCTCGGCGTCGGTCTCGTCGCCGCTCTCCGGATCGCTGTCGCTGTCGTCGGCCTCGGCGCTGACCTGCTCGCCCTCGCGGCCCTGCTCCTCCGGCTGCTCGCCATCGGCCTTGTCGTCGTCCTCGCCGTCCTCGTCCTCCTGCGTCTCGTCCTCCTGGCCGATCTCGACGTCGAGCTCGGCCAGCAGGTGCTTGGCGCAGCGGGCGTAGGATTCCTGGTCGTCCATGGCGTCGGCCAGCTCGTGCAGCGAGCGGCCGATGCGGCTCTCCAGCCAGGACCGCCACAGCTCGGCGGCGTGGCGGGCATTGGGCGGCGGCTTCTCGCCGGTCATCGCCTCGCGCGCGGCCAGCCGCACCGCCTCGGCCAGCGGCACCTGCTCGCGCTCGGTGACGCGGTCCAGCCCCTGGCGCTTGAAGCGGTCGTCCAGCGCCGCCGCCAGGTTGCCGGCGACGCCGGCCATCTGGGTGGCGCCGATCGCCTCGCAGCGCGCCTGCTCCAGCGCCTCGAAGGCGGCACGGGCGACGTCGCCCTGCGGCATGCGGGCGGCATGGACCTTGGCGTTGTGGTGACGCAGGCGCAGCGCCACGGCATCGGCGGCGCCGCGCACCTTGGCGACCTCGGCCGAGGTCAGCAGGCGCGAGGGCTGCGGCAGCCGGGCGCGGGTGCCGGCGACGCCGGCCGGCTCGCTGGAATAGGCCACGGTGATGTCGGGCCGCTCGGCGATGGCCCGCACCGTCGCCGTGGTGGCGCGCTTGAACACCTCGATCGGGCTGTCGTCCTGGGGCATCGCCTGCTTCGTCTCCGCCGTCCGGCAGACCGGTCGGCTCCGTCTTCAGTCTCAGGGCGGCTCCCCCTCACCCTCCCGGCCTTCGGCCGGGCCCCTCCCTCTCCCCGAGGAGAGGGGAAGGGGGCGCCGCTCTATACCTCTCCTTGGGGAGAGGTCGGAAATCCGTCAGGATTTCCGGGTGAGGGGGCGGAACCGGCGCCGCCACCCTCGAACCGTCACGCCAGATGGGCGCGGACGCCGCTTTCCGGCAGCTCGGTGCCGAAGCAGCGCTGGTAGTACTCGGCCACGGTCGAGCGCTCGACCTCGTCGCATTTGTTCAGGAAGGTCAGGCGGAAAGCGAAGCCGACATCGCCGAAGATGCGCGCATTCTCGGCCCAGGTGATCACCGTGCGCGGCGACATCACGGTGGAGATGTCGCCGCCGATGAAGCCGGCGCGGGTCAGGTCGGCCAGGCGGACCATGGCGTTGATCTTGGTGCGGCCTTCCTCCGTGTCGAAGTCCGGCACCTTGGCCAGGACGATCTCGACCTCGGCGTCATGCGGCAGGTAGTTCAGCGTGGCGACGATCGACCAGCGGTCCATCTGGCCCTGGTTGATCTGCTGGGTGCCGTGATACAGGCCGGTGGTGTCGCCCAGGCCGACGGTGTTGGCGGTGGAGAAGATGCGGAAGGCCGGGTGCGGCTTGATCACCCGGTTCTGGTCGAGAAGGGTCAGCTTGCCCTCGACCTCCAGCACGCGCTGGATCACGAACATCACGTCCGGCCGGCCGGCGTCGTATTCATCGAACACGATGGCGCAGGGGTTCTGCAGCGCCCAGGGCAGGATGCCCTCGCGGAACTCGGTCACCTGCTTGCCGTCGCGCAGCACGATGGCGTCCTTGCCGACCAGGTCGATGCGGCTGATGTGGCTGTCCAGGTTGACGCGCACGCAGGGCCAGTTCAGCCGGGCCGCGACCTGCTCGATATGGGTCGACTTGCCGGTGCCGTGATAGCCCTGGATCATCACCCGCCGGTTGTGGGCGAAGCCGGCCAGGATGGCCATGGTGGTGTCGCGGTCGAAGCGGTAGGCGCTGTCGACATCCGGCACATGCGGCGTCGCGGAGGAGAAGGCGGGCACCTGCAGGTCGCTGTCGATGCCGAAGGTCTGCCGGACGGACACCTTGATGTCGGGCAGCGTCGTGGAGGTGTCAGCGCTCATGATCCAGTCGAAGTCCAAGTTCCAGAGTATCGGGTCACGAGGCGAAGCCGGCCTTCAGCACGCTGTAGGCGTGGTTGATGGTCTTGAACTTCTCCTCGGCGTCGCGGCTTCCGCCATTGGCGTCCGGGTGATGCAGTTTGACAAGGGCCTTGTAACGGGCCTTGAGGGTTTTCAGATCCAAGGGATGGGCCAGCTCGAGCGTCTTCATCGCGCTTTCATGCTCGGTCAGGGGGCGGCCCTGCTTCGCCTCCTCCTGCGCCTCGCGGCCGGCGTGGAACGGGTTGTCGCCCACGCCCTCGGCGAAGCTCCGATAGATCCGGCTGCGCAGCCGCTGCTCGGCCCGCCAGCTGCCCATCGGCCAGGTCGGCCGGTCCCACACCGTGTCGCGCCGGGCCTCGCGCTCGATCTGGTCGGCGCTCATGCCCTGGTAGTAGTTCCAGGCGCGGTTGTATTCCCGCACATGCTCCAGGCAGAACCACCAGTAGTCGTTCAGATGCTGCCGCGATTTCGGCGCCCGGAACTCCCCGGCGCAGGCACAGTCCGGGTGGTCGCAGCGGCGCGTTGCCGGCGCCGGCTCCTCAAATGCCCGGTACTCTCTGCGGTTGGCGGTGGCCATGCTGCGAGTATGGGGAGGGCTCATTCGCCTGACAAGCCGAGCCGGCGGAAATCTGCCCTGCCCTCGTGTCGCAGCATCGGGACTTGCGTCACGCGCGAATATAGGATGCCAAGCCTCCCGCCGCGGCGCCGCCTCTGCTATCACCGGGAGCCGGATGGAGGACAGACCGATGCAGATCGCCGACAGCATGCGCCGTAAGATCGAGCAGGCGCTGGCCCCGGCCCAGCTCGAGATCATCGACGACAGCCACCGCCATGCCGGCCACGCCGGGCATGACGGCCGCGGCGAAAGCCATTTCCGGGTGCTGATCGTGGCCGACGCCTTCGCCGGCAAGTCCAGGGTCGAGCGCCAGCGCCTGGTCTACGACCTGCTGGCGGCCGAGCTGCAGGACCGGGTGCACGCCCTGTCGCTGACCACCCGGACCCCGGCGGAGGCCGAGAAGGCGGGCGCGCGCGGCTGACGCCGGCTCTGTCGCGCGGACGCGCGCAGACCCCTCCCCCTTGCCCCCTCCCACAAGGGGAGGGGGAGAGTGGAAGGCTGGGCCGGCTGGTGACGGCAAAGGATGGTGGGCGCGCGGCGGCCCTCAGCGGCCGCGCCGTTTCAGCTCCCAGGGCGGGCGGTCGAGCCGCTTCTCGGTGAAGAGGTCGATCCAGCCGGGAGGGATTTTCCGGCTGCCCTTGAAGTAGAAGTACCTGCCCGCTTCCGGGCCGGTCTCGGGCCACATTCCCGATTCCGATCCCGGTTTCGGTTCCGCTTCCGGTTCAGGCTCGTCGTCCTCCGCCTCGCGGCCATAGGACCAGTTGGTGCCGGAATAGTCGGGGTTCAGCCAGGCCGGGTCCGGATGGATGCCCATGTCGCGGCAGAGATGGATGACGATCTCCTCAAGCGGATGCCCGGCGAGAGCGAGGGCGGCGTCGATCTCCTCATCCTCGATCAGCCGCTCCCACAGATCGGCCAGCAGCGCCTCGCCCTTCTTGGCGTCGACCGAGTCGTCGCCGCCGATCGAGCAGGAAACGGCGCGGGCCACCTGGCGGCGGCGCTGGGTCTTCTCCTCGGCCCGGTCGCGGGCATGAGCGGCCGCCTTCTGCGCGATCTCCTGGCGCTTCTGGGCGAAGTGGAGCTTCAGCGCCAGGGTGCGGCGGATGCCGCGGGCGATGCGGTCGAGGGAGATCTCCAGGTCCTTGACCGCGGCGGCGTCGCCGGCCTTGATCGCGGCGAGGGAGGCGGCATGCAGGGCCTCGGCGCGCTCCATCGCCATCTCGGCCAGCCGGTCGAGCACGCGCGCCGCCTGCTCGGCATCGGCGGAGGCCGGTGCGGCGGGCTGCGGGTCGGAGTCGGAGTGCGGCTTGTTCATAGAACATATCATGAACGAGAACGAGCCGTCCGCGCAATGAACATTGTGTTTACGGCGGAACCCGAGGGACTCCGCGGTGTTCCGGCGGGGGCAGGCCACTTCACGCGGCTGCATCCCCCTTCGCCGCCCCATCGTCCCGCCCAGCCAGGGCAACCAGCTTCTCCCCGACCCCCTGCAGGATCTCGTCCGACAGCGCCGGGTCGGACACGGCGCGGGCCAGGGCCACGGCGCCGGCCAGGGCGCTGATGGCCAGCAGGGCGTCGGCGCGGGTGGCGGCCGGGTTCTTCGCCCGCAGCAGGGCCAGGAACGTCTCCACGCTGGCCTCGACGTGCCGGGTGAAGGCTTCGCGAGGCCGGTCCTGCAGCCGCCCGGCCTCGCTGGCCAGGGCCGCCACGGCGCAGCCCAGCCCGGGCGCGTCGCGATGCTGCGGGCTCAGATACTCGGCGACGATCCCGGCGTAGCCGGCGCCGGCCTCCCGCGCGGCGGCGACGGTCGCCCGGCTCTGGGCCAGGGCCTCCTCCAGCGCTTCGGCCACCAGGTCGTCGCGCGAGCCGAAATGGCGGTAGAAGCCGCCATGGGTCAGCCCGGCCTCCTGCATCAGCTCGGCGACGCTGAGGCCGCCGACTCCTGCCTCGCGGAAGCGGCCGGCGGCGATGCGCACGATGCGATCATGGCTGGCCGCCTTGTCCTGGCGCGAATGGCCCATCGCAAATTTCTCCTCGGCCGGTCGTTGACAATCAGGATGACGGTTATCATCTCCTCAATCGAGATGACAACCGTCATCCAGAATATGGGCTCGACCGGCCGTCGCCGCCAGCCCGGATCGCAGGAGACCGAGATGAGGTTGCAGGACAAGGTTGCGCTGATCACCGGCGGCAATGCCGGCATCGGCCTGGCGACGGCCCGCCGGTTCGTGGCCGAGGGTGCGAAGGTGGCGATCACCGGCCGCAACCGCGAGACGCTGGACGCCGCGGCGCGCGAGCTGGGCGATGCCGTGCTGGTGCTGCAGGCCGACACCGCCGATGCCGCGGCGATGGAGCGGGCGGCGGCCCAGGCGGTGGAACGCTTCGGCCGGCTCGACATCGTGTTCGCCAATGCCGGCATCGGCGGCACCACGCCGCTGGGCCAGACCTCCTTCGAGCAGTTCGAGCAGATCGTCCGCGTCAACCTGACCGGCGTGTTCTTCGCGGTGCAGGCGGCGCTGCCGCATCTGAAGGAGGGCGCCTCGATCATCCTCACCAGCTCGGTGCACAGCGAGCTCGGCGCAGCCGGCTGGTCGGCCTATGCCGCCAGCAAGGGCGGCATCCGGTCGATGGGCAAGGTGCTGGCGTCGGAGCTGGCGCCGCGCGGCATCCGGGTGAACGTGGTCTCGCCCGGCGCCACCGACACCGACATCTGGTCGGCCGTGGCGCCGTCGCCGGAGGGTCGCGCGGCGCTGGTGCAACACATCAGCCGCGGCATCCCGGCCGGCCGCTTCGGCGAGCCCGACGAGGTGGCGAAGGCGGTGCTGTTCCTGGCCTCGGACGACTCCAGCTACGTCCAGGGCGTCGACCTCTTCGTCGACGGCGGCGCCACGGGTTCGCCCTCGGGCGCACCGATCTATCGGGGCTGACCGATCCCCCAGGGCTGGTGCTGACTCACCACCCCTAGCCGTCATGGCGAGGAGGCGAAGCCGACGTGGCCATCCAGAGGGCGGTGCCGTTGGATGGCCGCGCCCCTTCGGGGCTCGCCATGACGGATCGGTGTTCTGCACGGTCAGCATTACCCCGCCACCCCCTCCACCATGGCATCGAGCAGCGCCCGCAGCCGGGCCAGGCGGCGCAGGTCGCGGTGGAAGCCGACCCAGACGTCGCGGCCCGGCGGCGCCTCGCCGAGATCGATCCGCTGCAGCCCCGGCTCGGCATCGCCCAGCGGCCGGGGCAGCACCGCGAAACCGGCCCCGGCGGCGCAGGCACGGGCCTGGGCTTCGCGGTTGTTGCTGCGGAAGGCCACGCGGGCACGCGGCAGTGCCCGGGCCAGCCAAGCCACGTCCGGCATCGCCTCGAACGCCGTGTCCATGGTGACCAGGGCGCAGCCCGTGCCGTCGCCCGGCTCCGTGGTGCCGGCGACAGCGTAGAGTGCATAGGGCACATGGGTCAGCCGGCGCTGCACCACCTCCGGCTCGTCGAAGGGGCGGATGCGCACCACCAGGTCGGCCTCGCGCCGGGCCAGGCTGAACAGCCGGGAATCGGTCACCAGCTCGACCGTGACGCCGGGATGGGCGCGGGTGAAGCCGGCGAGGATCGGCGCCAGCACCCGGGCGCCGAACCAGTCGGAGGCGGAGACCCGCAGCATCCCCTCCAGCGCGCCACCCTGGCCGGCCAGGCGGCGCTCGAAGGCGATCGCCTCCTCCTCCACCCGCTCGGCATGGGCCAGCACTGCCGCGCCCTCGGCGGTCAGCACGAAGCCGTCGCGGGTGCGCTGGAACAGGGCCTGGCCGACCGCCTGCTCCAGCGCCCGCAGCCGCCGTCCCATGGTCGGCTGGGTCTGGCCCAGCGCCCGGGCCGCGGCCCCCAGCGTGCCGGCCCGCGCGATCGCCAGGAAGACCTTCAGGTCGTTCCACTCCATGCGGTCATCATACAGAACTGCATGGATCTCGAACATTCTCGTTCATTCCCGAACGATCCGGCATGGCCCATCTCTCGGTCCATCACCGAAAGGACCAAGCCATGACCGATCTCCCGATGATGCGCGCTTTGGTGCTCGATCGCCCGGACGGGCCGCTGCGCCCGGCCGAACTGGCGCGGCCGGTGCCCGCCGAAGGCCAGGTGCTGGTGCGGATCGCCGCCAGCGGCGTCAACCCGCTCGACCTCAAGATCCGCGCCGGCGCCGCGGCCCATGCGAAGCATCCGCTGCCGGCGGTGCTCGGCATCGACCTTGCCGGCACCGTCGCCGCGATCGGGCCGGGCATCACCGACTTCCGCCCGGGCGACGAGGTCTACGGCATGACGGGCGGCGTCGGCGGCCGCCAGGGTTCGCTGGCCGAATTCGCGGCGGTCGATGCGGCGCTGCTGGCACCGAAGCCGGCCAATCTCTCGATGCGTGAGGCCGCGGCGCTGCCGTTGGCCACGATCACCGCCTGGGAAGGGCTGGTCGACCGCGCCGGGGTCCGGGAGGGGCAGTCCGTTCTGGTCCAGGGCGGCGCCGGCGGCGTCGGCCATGTCGCGGTGCAACTGGCCCGCGCTTACGGCGCCCGGGTCTTCGCCACCGCCTCGGCCGGGAAGCTGGAACGGGTAGGGCGCCTCGGCGCCACGCCGATCGACCGTGCCGAGACCGTCGAGGCCACCGTCTCCGCCCACACCGGCGGCCGCGGCTTCGACCTGGTCTACGACACGGTCGGCGGGCCGGTGCTCGACGCCTCCTTCCAGGCGGTGCGACGCTTCGGCCATGTCGTCAGCGCCCTCGGCTGGGGCAGCCATGCCCTGGCGCCGCTGTCGTTCCGCGCCGCCACCTATTCCGGCGTCTTCACCCTGCTGCCGCTGCTGACCGGCCAGGGGCGGGCACACCATGGTGAGATCATGCGCCGGGCCGCTGCCCTGGCCGAGGCCGGCCTGCTGGCTCCGATCCTGGACCCGCGACGCTTCACCCTCGACACGGCCGAGGCCGCGCATCAGGCGGTCGCGGCCGGACCGGCGGGCAAGGTCGTGGTCGAGATCGGCTAAGGCGGGAACGCCACCATGTTCGGGCTGCCGATCGGCAGATAGCGGCCGGTGAAGGCCAGCGCTCCGGATTGCGGGTTGACCCGGAACAGGGTGACGTTGTCGCTGCGCCGGTTGCAGGCCAGCAGGAAGCGCCCGGTCGGGTCCAGCGCCACGTGGTTCGGGTAGTCGCCGCGGGTCCATTCCGCGTCCAGCCAGCGCAGCGTCCCGTCCGGGCGGATGCCGAAGATGGCGATGCTGTTGTGCAGCCGGTTGCCGGAATAGAGGAAGCGGCCGTCGCGGCTGACCGCCAGCGCCGAGGCGAAGCTGGAGCCGGCGAAGCCCGGCGGCAGCGAGCTCAGCTGCTGCTTCAGCGGGGCGCGGCCGGTCGTCGGGTCCCAGCCATGCACGGCCAGCTGCGACGCCTCCTCATAGGTGGTGTAGAAGATGCGGCCGTTCGGATGGAAGGCGAGGTGCCGCGGCCCGGCGCCGGCCGAGGCGGCCGGGAAGAAGGACGGATCGGCCGGGCGCAGCGCCCCGGCGGCCTCGTCGAGGGTCCAGACATGGATGCGGTCCTGGCCGAGATCGGTGCTCAGCACGAAGCGGCCGGCGGTCTCGATGGCATGGGCGTGCGAGCCGTCATGGCCGCTGATGGCGAAGCTGCCGGGCGGCCCGGCCTCGGCCCGGTCCGCGCCGACCGGCCCCGCCGGCGCCTGCACGTCGCTGGCGGCGCCCAGCGACCCGTCCTCCGCGATCGGCAGCACCGCCAGCCGGCCGTCGCCGTAATTCGCCACCAGCAGATGCCGGCCGCCGGGATGGACGCTGGCATGGCACGGCACGGTGCCGCCGGAGCCGACGGTGTTCAGCGCGACCAGGTCGCCGCTCCGCGGCTCGACCCGGTAGGCGGTGACGGCGCCCTGCGCCGCGCCTTCGAATTCGTCGATCTCGTTGACGGCGTAGGCATGCGCCCCGTCCGGGGCGAAGGCGAGCCAGGAGGGGCTGGGCCCGGCGACGCTGCGCAGCGCCTCCAGCCGACCCGTCTCCGGGTCCAGCCGGGCCAGGGTGATGCCGTCGCCGTTGCCGGACGCGCCCGTGTAGCTGCAGATATAGATCAGCATCGCCTGTCCCCGTCGGTTCTTCCGGATCGGATAGCACCCGCCTCGCGCATTGTCAGCGCCGCCGCGTGCGGCTATCACCCGCCATCCGCCGCCACTGCCGGGAGCCGATGATGGCCGACACCCCGCCCGACCGCCTGTCGAACAATCCGAACAGCCCGCATTTCGACGAGGCGGCGCTGCGCCGCGGCGTCGGCATCCGCTTCAACGGCGCCGAGCGCACCAATGTCGAGGAGTATTGCGTCAGCGAGGGCTGGGTCCGCCTGTCGATGGGCAAGGCGCTGGACCGCCGCGGCAACCCGCTGACGATGAAGATGACCGGCACGGTCGAGCCGTATTTCCGGGACGACGCCCCGGAGGCTTGAGGTCTCGCAGGAACATCGGCCGGCCGTCCGGCATTGAGTCCTCGGGAATCCGTGATCCCGGGAGGCGCCGGATGGATCGATCGATGCTTTCGCCGCGGACGGTGCTGGTCGCCGTGCTCGGCGTCCTGGTCTATCTCGGCCTGGCCGTGCTCGGCTGGGGCGGGTTCGCCGCCTTCTTCGCCCATCCGGCCCGCACCGCCCTGGTCGTGATCACCGTGGTGCTGACCGCGGCCGGTCTGTTCAGCGGCGGCAATCTCAGCCCCGGCGAGCGCGAGGACCGCGGCAACCGCTGGGTGCTGGCGGCCTTCGCCGTGCTCGGGTTGCTCGGAGCCTATGTGCCGGCCTGGACCGACCGCATGGGGGCCTGGACCCTCGACGGCGACACGGTCCGCTGGCTCGGGGTCGTGCTGTTCGCCCTCGGCGGCGTGGTGCGGCTGTGGCCGGTCTTCGTGCTCGGCCGGCGGTTCAGCGGGCTGGTGGCGATCCAGCCGGGGCACACGCTGGTCACGACCGGCATCTACGGCGTGATCCGCCATCCCAGCTATCTCGGGCTGTTGGTCGGCGCTCTGGGCTGGGCGCTGGCCTTCCGCTCGGCCGTCGGGGTGATGCTGGCGTTGCTCAACCTGCTGCCGCTCCTGGCCCGCATCCGGGCCGAGGAGCGGTTGCTGGCCCACCAGTTCGGCGCCGAATACCAGGCCTATCGTGGTCGTACGTGGCGTTTGATTCCTGGACTCTACTGAGCGTGGCCGCAGGGTTTACATTGCCTCTCCCGCAAGCGAGACTTTTTCCGAATGTCCTTCGGATTGTCTCTGAGGCTCTTGAAGAAGTTAAAACTTTCTTTCCGTTCCGGGCCGCGCAGCGGCGTGAGATGCTCGCAACGATATCGGCCGAAAGCAAAATGAATTCCCCCCCCTTGCGGAAGGGGGATAGGGGGAAGGGGTTTTCGACGTCAGAGCCGGCGTGAAACCTAGTGGTTCAGATCTGACGCCTGGTCCCGTTCCCCATGGAACGCTGTCGACCCCAAGCCGACTCATCAGGCGGGTACCAAGCGTCCTTTTGTGACCACTAGAATGCAACCACCGTTTCTGCCGTTCTCTTTCTCGCCCTGGCGGCAGACTTGCGTGTCACGACATTGCACGGGCTTGACTGGACTGCATTCTGGTTCGTATCGACAAATTTGACCACGTATTGGCCGGCTTTGTTTGGCATCGGGACCCAAAGTGAAAGGAAATCCGTTGCCGCCGCCGTGCTTACCGGCAACACCTCCCCAACTGCGGCCTCCGTGTTGTCGGCTGAAAAGATGGCTATATGACCACCAATCTTGGATGGAGATCCGCGGAGGTCGAGAATCACATTTGCAAGGGAGCCGGGCAGAAAGGCCCGGCTGTTCAACGCAAGTGTCGGGGCGGTACTCGCGGCGACGGTCGCGCCGGATAGTTGGCCAAGGAACTTCAGCAGAAGACCATCGCTGGCAACACCGATGTGATCGGATGGGCATCCGGTGATTGTTGACCAAGCAATTCTTTGTGTGGACGAACTCCAAATCGGGACTGTTCCATCACCCAGCGCGAAGCAATCTGTCGGTTGATCGGGATTGATGCGTAGCCCTCCTTTGCTCTCAATAAGGTCGACGGCAATTCTCGTGCGATCGATCGAATCTCCGTAGAAGCAGTGGTATTTGGTGCCTTCGGGAATCCGGCCTGTCAGTCCTGCGTGAAGTGCGGCAACTCGTCCAACCCCATATTGAAATGCAGCATCGCTCGGCTTGAATTTCCCGTTGTATAGATCGACTGTCCAGCCTGGTGGAGTTCTGAAGAAGCTGCGGCCAGGCGCAGGAAGTAGCTGATGCCCTGCCGGAAATGTTTGAGCGAAGCCAGCCATATAGGCGAAATTCGCCGGATTGAGCGAGAGGCACCCAAGCCCAGTCTGTCCCAAAATGCGCATCAGCGCTTCAGGCGCGCCGAGATGCGGGGTCGCTGCAAATATGACGTCTGTAATGTTTGCGTTTCGGTAGTTTCCACTCTCCAGCAGATGCCGAGTGATTAAACCACCCATGCTGTGAGCGATGATAATGATCGGCCCTCGAATTCCGTCAAGAAAATCTCGCAACAGAACGGCGGTTGTTAGCAGGTCGACGCGCCAATCGTACGGAAACGTCTTCAGTGACCAGTTAGTGTCTTTCTTGATGTAATTTACTGTGGGGTCATATATGTCATAGAATCCTCTAATGCTTCCGATGATATCTCCTGTCTCTGTGTCCTCCTTTGTGAGTTGTCGGGCCTGATCATCAGAGCTGCCGTGAAAAAGGGGCCAGATCTCCGCTCCATTCCTCTTGAGGTAAGTTCCCATTATTCCAGGAATTAACGCGAATGTTGGCATAACTATCTGCCTTTCTAATGCCATATGTTGACTATGCGGGTTGCGAACTATCAATTTGACGGGGAGCATACTCCCATCACTGCACTGGCGCTAGGGTACGGGCCACATCAATTTCTGGACTCGTGATCACTATCCCCTCCGACCGAGACCTCCGGCGCTCGGCTGGCATCATGGTTCGCCTGCACGGATCGCGCGCCAGTGGCGGCAGCGGACCGCGCGAAGCGGCTGGAGGCATTGGGTGACGGCGATGGGGCCGCGACCTGGCGGCTCATTGCAGAGGGGTGCGAGGAGCGACTGCGCCTGGATGGGACGCGGCAGTAGCGGTGTCGGCCGCCTCTATGGAGTGAACGTTGGCACCGCTTTCGCCGGCTCGATGCAGTTGAAGGTCATTCGGGTGCCGAAAAAGTCGGCAAGCACAGCCTGTCGACCATACCGGGCGCAATGGGCATCCGCCTTCGGCTGCACGGCGGACGGCGTGACGGCGATCGGATCGACTTCGAAGTTCACGAAGTCGTGGTTCCCGGCTTCCTCATAGCTGCACGCCGCCAAAGCAATGAGTGCCATGGCAGCGGCGGCGGCGATACGACGGGCCATTCAAATCCCTTCAGAAGCCCGCTGAGCTTGTTCCGACCATAGGCGGCCGTCAATGCGGGCGGCCTTTCCTGTGGAAGCTACTTTCGGCTTTAGTGTTCCTGCCGAAACCGAGCGGGAGCCTCGCAATTGGCATGTCCAGCCCAGACGCCGCGCCCAGCCCCCTCCCGCAAGGGGAGGGGGGATTATGAAAGGTTAGGCCTCAGCCTTTTTGAAAAGGTCTCGCAAGCGGGAGAGGCAAAAGGTCATCTGCCCAACGGCGGGTAAACCGCCCGCCTCAGGCCGCCGCCTTCGCCGCACCCGCGATCAGTGCGCCCAGCCGGCCGATGCCCTCGTCGATCGCCGCGCCGTCGGCCAGGGAGAAGGACAGGCGCAGCGTGTTGCCGTGGCGGCCGTCGGCGTGGAAGGCGCGGCCGGGGACGAAGGCGACGCCCTGGTCCACCGCCCGGGCCAGCAGATCGGCGCCGTCCAGGCTCTCGGGCAGCGTCACCCAGATGAACATGCCGCCCTCCGGCCGGGTCCAGTTGACCCCCGCCGGCATGTGCCGCCCCAGCGCCGCCAGCATGCGGTCGCGCCGGTCGCGATAGGCGGCGCGGATCTTCGCCACCTGGGCCGGATAGGCGTGCTCGGCGGCGTGATGCATCACCATCTGGTTGATGGTCGGGGTGTGCAGGTCGGCCGCCTGCTTGGTCAGCACCAGCTTCTGCACCACGCCGCGGGCGGCGCAGATCCAGCCGATGCGCAAGCCCGGCGCCAGGGTCTTCGAGAAGCTGCCGCAATGGATCACCCGGCTGCGGTCGATCTCGCCCTTGGCCGCGACGTCCAGCGCCAGCAGCGGCGGCACGTCCTCGCCGTCGTAGCGCAGCGCCTGATAGGCCGAATCCTCGACCAGCGGGATGTCGAGCTCGTCGGCCAGGGCCAAGGCGCGCTCGCGGGCGGCCCGGCTCAGCGTCTCGCCCGACGGGTTGGCGAAGTCCGGCGTCAGATAGGCCAACGCCACCCGTCCTCCGGCGGCTTCGGCCGCCGCACGGTACATGTCCGGCGTGGCGTTGCCGTGCTCCGGCTCCAGCCGGTCATAGCGCGGCTCATAGGCGTTGAAGGCCTGCAGCGCGCCGAGATAGGTCGGCCAGCCGACCAGCGCGGTGTCGCCGGGCGACAGGAACAGCTTGCCGAGATAGTCCAGCCCCTGCTGCGA
The DNA here is from genome assembly GCF_005938675.2 of Mycobacterium sp. KBS0706. Classification (GTDB taxonomy): domain Bacteria; phylum Pseudomonadota; class Alphaproteobacteria; order DSM-16000; family Inquilinaceae; genus Inquilinus. The sequence continues at coordinate 57,456 of NZ_VCCH02000031.1, read as the reverse complement.
GCCGGAGGTGACGACGATGTTGTCGGCGCCGCAGGGCACGCCGATCGAGGCCATGTGCCGGGCGATCCATTGCCGCAGCGGGGCATAGCCCTCGCTGACCGAATACTGCAGCGCGGTGTCACCGACGGCCAGCGCGGCTTCGTAGCCGGCGCGGATGGTCTCGGCCGGGAACAGCGCCGGGTCGGGGATGCCGCCGGCGAAGGAGATCACGCCCGGCCGGTCCAGCAGCTTCAGCAGCTCGCGGATCTCGGAGGCGCGCATCCGCGCGGCGCGTGTGGCGTAATGGGTGTCGCCGATGGTCATGGTGTCCTCGGTCTTCCTGGGCGCGGCGTCTGTCCCGGCGCCGTTCCCCGACCGAACCATGGCCGGTCGATTTATGTCAATGAGACTGACCTATTTCATGTCAGAGTTGTGCCGGATGCGGATCTGAAGACATTTTATTTCCAACACGGCGATCGCCACGGGCAAGCCCTGCATAGGGGATTAGTCATCTCGATGCGGCGATCCCATGTACTCCAAAAGCCTTAGGACGGTGCCATCCGAGTAATCGCCGGATCGCTTCGCCCGATGTCCTGGCCAAGCTTGCGCCACGCCGGCAATAACGATATCCTGGTGTTGAGATACTTCTTTTCCCATCTTTGGGTAATGCTGAGCGATTACTGCGATTTTGCCTAAGGGTCGATATGATTTGGGATGGCCGGCCGTGGCTTAGGATTTCCGGGGCGAGGAAGACGTTGGCGTCTCTCGTCCTGCTGGGCATGCTTGCGGGGGGACTTCCCCCCATCCTCGCGGCAGGCCAGGACGATGTGGACGCGGCGCTCAGCCTGGCCGAGTTCCTGCGCAGCGCGCGCACCGTGATCTCGGGGAACCAGGCCCGGATCAACGACCCCGCGCTCGGCGACAAGGGGCTCACCGGCGACGTGGTCGTCGAGGCGGCGATCCGGAACATGATCGCGACCACCGGCGTCGATCCGCGCAAGGTCGATCCAGGGTCGGAGAAGGGGCGGCTGCTCACCGCCATGGCCCAGGCGGTCAAGGAGGTGATGGACGCCAACCAGCCCGTGATCAACGAGAAGGGGGCGGGCTTCAAAGGCTTCGTTCCCGCCGTCTTCGCCCGGCTGGCGACCGAGCAGTTCCGCCGGGACCAGAGCGGCCGGGCCGAGATCAAGGTGACGGCGCCGCCGGAGCTGGTGCGCAACCGCAAGGCTTCACCCGACGCGTTCGAGACCGATGTCATCCGCACCAAGTTCCAGTCGCCCGGCTGGACCAAGGATGCCGTCTACGCCGCGACGACCACCGTGAACGGGCGTCCTGCCACCCGCGTCCTGGTGCCGGAATATTACGGCGCCGACTGCCTCTCCTGCCACGGCAAGCCCAAGGGCGAGATCGACATCACCGGCTATCCGAAGGAAGGCGCGAGCCTGGGGGATCTGGGCGGCGTCGTCAGCGTCACCTTGTTCGACTGAGCCCGACCGGCGGTGGGCCGCCGGCCGCCGAGGAGCGGCATGTCGCAGCTTTCGATCCGTACCCGGCTGGTCTCCCTGGCGGTCCTGCTGCTGGCGATCCTCACCCTGACCACGCTCTATCTTAACCGCCAGGTGGCGTCCGAAGCGGCGGCGCTGGCCGACGAGGCGCGGCTGGTCTCGGTGCTGAAGACGGCCAACAAGGCGAACAAGGATTTCGGCGACCTCAAATACTGGCTGACCGACCTGGCCGTGAGCCTGCTCGTGCGGTCGGAGATGAACGCCCGCGCCGCCAGGGACCAGCTGGCGGCCGACCTCGCCGCCCTGGACCCCTACGATCCCGACGGCGTCCGGTCGATCCAGGCCGAGATCGGGCCGCTGATGGACCAGGCGCTCAAGGCGGTCGACGCCTACACCGACGACCAGCGCGTCGTCGGCAACGCCTTGATGTCGCAGACCCGCAACCACATCCTGGCGATCGACGCCGCCCTGGCCGGGATGGTCGATCGGCTCGAGGACGAGGCCGTGGCCAAGCGCGACGCGGCCGCCCAGAACGCCGAGACGGCGGTGCAGCTGTCGCTGGCGACCGGCGTCCTCGCCTTCCTGCTCGCGGCGGTGCTGACCGCGGTCATCGTCCGCTCGATCATCGGGCCGCTGCGCCAGCTCGAGCACGCCATGGCCGCGATCACCAGCGGCCGGCTCGACGTCGCGCTGCCGCCGGCCGGGCATGACGAGATCGGCGAGATGACGCGGACTCTCGGGCTGCTGCAGCGCAGCCTGGTCGAGCGCGACCGGCTGGAACGGCAGCACCGCGAGGCGGAGGCCGAGGCGCAGCGGGCCCGGCGCCAGCTCGGCGAGGCGATCGAGACCATCTCCGAAGGCTTCGCCCTGTACGATGCCGAGGACCGGCTGGTGATCTGCAACAGCCGCTATCGCGAGATGTATGCCGGAGTCGATGTCGCGATCGCGCCGGGCATCCATTACCAGGAGGTGATCCAGGCCGCCGCACAGGCCGGGATGATCCCGGACGCCAACGGCCATCTCGACGCCTGGCTGACGGCACGGCTCGATCGGCATCACCATCCGGGCGGCGCCTATGAGCAGCGGCGGGCCGGCGGCCGCTGGCTGAAGATCAGCGAGCGCATCACCGCCGATGGCGGCTGCGTCGGGGTGTTCACCGACATCACCGAGCTGAAGGCGCGGGAGGCGCAGCTGGGCGAGCTGGTCGACCGGCTGGCCGATGCCCGCGACCAGGCCACCCACGCGACGCTGGCGAAAAGCCGTTTCCTGGCGAATATGAGCCACGAGCTGCGAACCCCGCTCAACGCCATCATCGGCCTGGCGGAGATGCTGGCGGAGGATGCCGCGGACCAGGCGCTGACGGAGTTCGGCGAGCCGCTGGACCGCATCCTGCGCGCCGGCCGGCACCTGCTGGAGCTGATCAACGACGTGCTGGACCTGTCGAAGATCGAGGCCGGGCGGCTCGACCTGCATGAGGAGGAGATCGACCTCGCCGCCCTGGTCGCCGATCTGGCCGGCGCGGCGCAGCCGCTGGCCGACCGTAACGGCAACCGCCTGGTGGTCGAGCGGCCGGCCGGGCTCGGCGCCATGCGGACCGACCAGACCCGCCTGCGGCAGATCATCCTCAACCTGCTGAGCAATGCCTGCAAGTTCACCGAAGGCGGAACGGTGACGCTGGCGGTGGCGCGCGATGCCGAGGAGGGCTGGATCCGGTTCCGCGTCTCGGACACCGGCATCGGCATGACCCGGGACCAGCTCGGCCGGCTGTTCCAGGAATTCACCCAGGCCGACAGCTCGACCACCCGCAAATATGGCGGCACCGGGCTGGGGCTGGCGATCAGCCAGCGGCTGGCGGCGCTGATGGGCGGCACCATCGCGGTCGAGAGCGAGCCGGGAATCGGCACCAGCTTCACCGTCCGCCTGCCGGCGGGCTCTGTCGTGACGGCGGAGGTGATCCCCGGGCCGGCTCCCGCGCCGGTCGGCATCGTCGCTGCCATTCCCGACGCGACGCGCGCCGTCGCCGACCGGGTCCTGGTGGTCGATGACGACGCCACGGTGCGCGACCTGATGCGTCGCTTCCTCGGCCGCGAGGGCTTCGACGTCGTCACCGCCGGGAACGGCGCCGAGGCGCTGGCGGCCGCCCGGATGCAGCGCCCGTCGGTCATCACCCTCGACGTGCTGATGCCGGACATGGACGGCTGGAGCGTGCTGCAGGAGCTGAAGTCGGACCCGGAGCTGGCGGGCATTCCCGTGATCATGGTCACGATCGTCGACGAGAAGCATAAGGGCATCGCCCTCGGCGCGTCGGACTACCTCAACAAGCCGATCGACCGCGCCCGCCTCGCCGCGATCCTGGCCCGCTACCGGTCCGCGGTCGCGGCGACGCGCCGCGTGCTGGTGGTCGAGGACGATGCGCCGACCCGGTTGATGATGCGCCGCCTGCTGATCGGCGAGGGCTGGAAGGTCGCCGAGGCCGGCGACGGCCGCGAGGCGCTGGCGCGGATGGGCCGCGAAAGGCCGGATCTCATCCTGCTCGACCTGATGATGCCGGAGATGGACGGCTTCGAATTCCTCGCCGCCTGCCGGAAGGTGCCCGAATTCGGCGGCATCCCGGTGATCATCGTCACCGCCGCCGACCTCACCGCCCACGACCACCGCCGCCTGAACGGCGGTGTCGAGCACATCCTGCAGAAGGCGGCCTTCGAGCAGCACGAGCTGCTGGCGCAGATCCGCCTGCTGGTCGGCCGCTACGCCACCGCCGCGACCCGGCGGAGGGCCTGACCATGGCGACGATCCTCTATGTCGAGGACAACGAGGACAATGTCTACATGCTGTCCTCCCGCCTGCAGCGGCGCGGCTTCGAAATCATCGTGGCCCGCGACGGGGCGGAAGGGGTCGCGATGGCCGGCCGCGAGCGCCCGGACCTGGTGCTGATGGATCTCAGCCTGCCGGTGATCGACGGCTGGGAGGCGACGCGCCAGATCAAGGCCGTGGCCAGCGGCACCCCGGTGATCGCATTGTCGGCCCACGCCATGGCGGGCGACCGCGAGAAGGCCCTGGCGGCGGGCTGCGACGACTACGATACCAAGCCGGTCGACCTGCCGCGGCTGCTGCGCAAGATCGAGGCCGTGCTGGACAAGGCGCGGCGCGATGGCTGACCCGGCGGCCGCCATCCTGATCGTCGACGACGACGAGATGAACCGCTACACCCTGGCCCGCCGGCTGCGGCGGGAGGGCTATCACGACCTGACCGAGGCGGCGGACGGCATCGCCGCCCTGGCCCTGCTGCGCAGCCAACCCTTCGACCTGGTGCTGCTCGACGTGATGATGCCGGGCATGAACGGCTACGAGGTGCTGCGGACCCTGAAGTCGGACCCGGCGCTGCGCGGCATCCCGGTGATCATGATCTCGGCACTCGACGCGGTCGATGGCGCCGTGCGCTGCATCGAGCTGGGCGCCGAGGACTACCTGCCCAAGCCGTTCAACCCCACCCTGCTGCGGGCCCGGGTCGGCGCGTCGCTGGACAAGAAGCAGTTGCGCGACCAGGAGGCGGCGCATCTCGACCAGATCCGGCAGGAGCAGGAGCGCAGCGAGCGGCTGCTGCACGCCATCCTGCCGCCCGGCGCGATCGGCGAGCTCAAGGCAACCGACAGGGTGGCGCCGCGGCGCTACGAGAACGTGGCGGTGCTGTTCTGCGACATCGTCGACTTTACCGCCTATTGCGACCGCAACCCGCCGGAGCAGGTGGTGACCGAGCTGCAGGGCCTGGTGGAGGCGTTCGAAGTCGTCGTCGCCGGCCACGGGCTGGAGAAGATCAAGACCATCGGCGACGCCCTGATGGCGACGGCGGGGCTGCTGGAGGGGGTCGAGGAGCCGCTGCCGGCCAGCATCCGCTGCGGCCTCGACCTGGTGGCGGCGGCCCGGCAGGCGAAGCCCGGCTGGGGCGTCCGCGTCGGCATCCATCACGGCCCGGTGGTGGCGGGCGTGATCGGCCGGCGGCAGTTCCTGTTCGACCTCTGGGGCGACACGGTGAACACGGCAGCGCGGATCACCGCCTGCGCCAACGCCAATTCCGTGTTCCTGAGCGCCGCGCTGTGGCAGCCCATCCAGGACCGCTGCCGCGCCCGCAGCCAGGGGCTTTACGAGCTCAAGGGCAAGGGTCGGCTCGAACTGGTCGAGTGCGAGGGGATCGACTGACGCCCGAGGCTGCGCGCCCTCAGCAGGCCTTGCGGAGGGCGAAGGCCGGCGCCGGCGACGGCACCGAGGAGCTGCGGCGGGCGGCCGGCTTCGGCGGCGTCGCGGCCGGCCGAGGCGTATCCTGCTCGGCGGCGAACGCCTCCAGCTCCGCCGCCAGCGAGGGCGGCAGGTGGCTGAAGCGGCCGCCCAGCCGGATCTGCATCAGATGGGCGACCAGTGGGAATCCGGTCATGAGGGACATGACGGCCTCCTTTGAATCGATTTTTTGAATCGATTCATAATTGCGTCTCGAGATGCCTCCGTCAAGGATTTTTTGAATCGGTTCAAGATCCCGGCTAGGGTGGGGCATGCCCGATGACGCCCCGACGCCCGACGCCCCGACGCCCGACGCCCCGAAGCCGAAAGCCCGCCTGCGCGACATCGCCATTGCGGCGGGGGTGGCGCAGGGCACCGTCTCCAACGTCTTCAACCATCCCGAGCGGGTCAGCGACGCCATCCGCGCCAAGGTGATGGCAGCGGCCGAAACGCTCGGCTACCAGGGCCCCGACCCGCTGGCCCGGATGCTGCGCACCGGCCATATCGGCACCATCGCGGTGATGATCCCGGAAGGTCTCAGCTACGCCTTCGGCGACCCGGCGGCGCTGGCGCTGATCCAGGGCGTGGCCGCGGTGTGCGACGAGACCGGGCGCGGCATCTCGGTCTATGCCGCCTCGGATGTCGAGGCGGCGCGCAAGGCCCTCGGCTCGGCCGCGGTCGACGGCTTCATCATGTACTGCATGGAGGAGGAGCCGGGCGTCCTCGACATCATCCGCAGCCGCGGCCTGCCAGTGGTGACGGTCGACCAGCCGCTGGTCGAGGGCTGCCGCACCGTCACCGTCGCCGACCGTAGCGGCGCCGAGGCTTCGGCCCGGCACCTGCTCGAACTCGGCCACCGCCGCATCGGCGTGCTGTCGATGGAGCTGATGCCGGATTCGCGGGAGGGCGCGGTGTCGCTGCGCCGCATCCGCGACTCGATCTACGACGCCTGCCAGCAGCGGCTCTGCGGTTATCTCGACGTGCTGGCCGAAGCCGGCATCCCGGCCGGGCAGGTGGCGATCGAGGAATGCCTGTTCGAGGCCGAGTCGATCGAGCGCAGCATGCCGCGGCTGATGCGGCGCCGGCCGGGGCTGACCGCGATCCTCGCCACCTGCGACCGGCTGGCGCTGTGGGCCATGGCGTGGCTGACGCGGCAGGGCCTGTCGGTGCCGGGCGACGTCTCGGTGATCGGCTTCGACGACATCGCCGCGGCCGCCACCTCCACCCCGCCGCTGACCACCATCCGCCAGCCGCTGGTCGAGAAGGGCCGGGCGGCGGCGGAGTTGCTGATCGACCCGCGCGGCCGCGACCAGATCCATTTCGGCACCGAGCTGGTTCTGCGCGCCTCGACCGGCCCGGCGAAGGGCTAGCGCGGCGGGACGCATCGTCCTTGGCCGCGGCCTTGCCGCGCCCCATATATTGTATGGAGGTCGCCATGAGGACCCTGCTTCTGGCCGCCGGCATCGCGCTGGCGGGAACGACAGCGCAGGCCGGTCCGGCGGCTCCGGTCTGTGCGCCCTACGACGCCTTTGCCGCCGCCCTCCGAGACCAGGTCAAGGAGGTGCCGGTTGCCCGGATGCTCTCGACCCGTGGTCATGTGGTCGAGATCCTGGCCAGCCCCGGCGGCGAGACCTACACCATCCTGGTCGTCACGCCCGATGGGCTGGCCTGCGTCGTCGATTTCGGCGAGGCCTATTCGCCGGTGCCCGAGAAGCCCGCGGTCTGATCAGAGCTCAGGCCCCGACCAGGCCCGGCAGCGCCGCCAGCGTGTCGACCTCGCGGTTCGGCGCGCCGGGCAGGCGCTCGCGCGGCTGCCGGCTGCGGTTGCACCAGACCACCTGCAGGCCGAAGGCCGAGGCGCCATAGGCATCCCAGCCATTCGACGACTGGAAGGCGATCGCCCGGGCCGGCAGGCCGAAGGCGTCGAGCGCCAGCTGGTAGACGCTGGCATGCGGCTTGTAGGCGCCGGCCTGCTCCACCGACAGCAGGGCGTCGAACTCCAGCTCGGCGCCGGCGACCAGCGCCTCGATCATCCGCGGCGTGCCGTTCGACAGGATCGCGGTCTTCAGCCCGGCCGCGCGCAGCCGGCGCAGCACCTCGGGCACTTCGGGATAGGGGTCGAGCGTCAGGTACAGCTGCATCAGCCGGTCCCGCAGGCCGGGACGTTCGATGGCCAGCGCCTCCAGCGCGAAGTCCAGCGCGTCGCCGGTGACCTGCCAGAAATCGGCGTGGCGGCCCTGCACCGCCCGCAGCCAGGTGTAGGCCAGCTGCTTCTCGCGCCACAGGGCGGCCAGCGGGCCGGCCTTGTCGCCCAAGAACTCGGCGCTGCGCCGGGCGGCGGAGGCGGTGTCGAACAGCGTGCCATAGGCGTCGAAGACGCAGGCCTTCACCCCGGTCAGCGCATCCATCGTCTGCTCCCTGTTCAGCTCTGGGCTTCGGCGGGCGGGCGCTGCTCCGCCCAGGTCAGGATCGCGTCCAGCGCCGGGCACAGCGCCTGGCCCCAATCGGTCAGCGCGTACTCGACCTTGGGCGGCACCTGGTGGTGGACGATGCGGCGGACGATGCCGTCCGCCTCCATCTGCCGCAGCTGCTGGATCAGCATCTTCTGCGAGATCGCCGGAATGGCGCGCTCCAGCTCCGAGAAGCGCAGCAGCCTGCCGCCGAACAGGTGGAACAGGATCACCAGCTTCCACCGCCCCTCCAGAACCTTCAACGCCTGCTCGACGCCCGCGGCGGCAGAGCCTGGAGTGTAGATCGGGCGCTCACCTTTGGGTGAGTACCTTACTTTTTCGTGCGTACTTGCCATCGCGAAACCCTATTCCCATCCTCGGTCTCCTGCAACCGGAGGATCCACATGACGCTCAAGCTCCCCGACCCGATCGCCGCCTATGTCGCCGCCGACAATGCGGGGGATGATGCGGCGCTGGCCGCCTGCTTCGCCGCCGATGCCGTGGTCCGCGACGAGGGCCGCACCATCCGCGGCCTGGACGCCATCCTGGCCTGGAAGGCCGAGTCGAAGCGCAAATACCAATATACGGTCGAGCCGATCGCCGTGATCGAGGCGGAAGGCGGGGCGGTGCTCACCGGCCGGGTCTCCGGTCAGTTTCCGGGCAGCCCGGTCGAGTTGCGTTATGTCTTCGGCCTGAAGGGCGGCCGCATCGAGACGCTGGAGATCCATGGATGACCGCCCGACCCGTTTTCCCGGCGGATCCGCGCGAGCTCGCGGGCAAGCGCGCTTTGGTGACCAGCGGCAGCCGCGGCATCGGTGCCGCGGTGGCGGCGCGGCTGCGGCGGGCCGGCGCTCATGTCCTCGCCGTCGCCCGCAGCCGGCCGGCCGATCTGGACGATTCCGAGCCCTTCGTGACGGCGAACCTGGCTGAGGCCGAAGGCTGCGCCGTCGTGGCCGAAGCAGTGCAGGACCGGCTCGGCGGGGCCGACATCCTCGTCCATGTCCTCGGTGGCTCGAAGGCCCCGGCCGGCGGCTTCGCGGTGCTGGACGACGGCGAATGGCAGCGTGCGCTCGACCTGAACCTGCTGCCGGCGGTGCGGCTGGACCGGGCGCTGCTGCCGGGGATGCTCGACCGCGGCGCCGGCGTGATCATCCATGTCGGATCGATCCAGAGCCGGCTGCCGCTGCCGGAGGCGACCATCGCCTATGCCGCAGCCAAGGCGGCGTTGTCGACCTACAGCAAGGCGCTGGCGAAGGAGGTCGGGCCGAAAGGCGTGCGCGTCGTCCGGGTGGCGCCGGGCTGGGTCCAGACCGACGGCGCCATCGGGCTGATCGAGGAGCTGGCGGCCAAGCTGGGCACCGATGCCGATGGCGCCCGCCAGGCGCTGATGGCGTCGCTGGGAGGTATCCCGATCGGCCGCCCGGCCTGGCCGGAGGAGGTGGCGGAGCTGGTCACGTTCCTGGCGTCCGACCGCGCCGCCGCGATCCACGGCAGCGAGCATGTGATCGACGGCGGCACCGTTCCCGTGGCCTGAGCCGCCAAATGCGTCACACCGCGTTGGTCAGCGGCCGCCCGGCGAAGAAATTGTCCAGGGCGTCGATCGTCATGCGGCACATCTCGCGATGGGCGGCCTCGGTCATGCTGGCGATGTGCGGCGCCAGCACGACATTCTCCAGCCGCTTCAGCGCCTCCGGCACCTGCGGCTCGTGCTCGAACACGTCGAGGCCGGCGCCGGCGATGGTGCCGGCTTCCAGCGCCGCGATCAGCGCCGGCTCGTCCAGCACCTCGCCGCGGGCGATGTTGATCACGTGGCCGCGCGACCCCAGCGCCTCCAGCACCGACCGGTCGACGATGCCGCGGGTGCCGGCGTCGGAGCGGCAGGAGACGACCAGGATGTCGGCCCATTCCGCCAGCGCCGCCAGGCTGTCGTGATACGCCCAGGGCACGCCCGGCTTCGGCCGCCGGTTGTGGTAGGCGACCTCCATGTCGAAGGCGGCGGCGCGGCGCGCGATCCTCTCGCCGATCGAGCCGAGGCCGAGGATGCCGACCCGGCGCCCGGCCAGGCCGGTCGAGATCAGCGACGGCGGCGCGGCCGGTCGGGTCCATTGCCCGGCGCGGACGAAGCGGTCGCCCTCGCCCAGCCGGCGCACGCTGGCCAGCAATAGGGTCAGCGCCATATCGGCGACGCAGGCGGCGTTGGCGCCGGTGTTGCTGGTGACGGCGATGCCCCGCGCCTTGGCCGCCGCCACGTCGATCCGCTCATAGCCCGAGCCGTAGCAGGCGATGATGCCGAGATTGGGCAGCCGGTCGATCAGCACGCGGTCGATGCCGATCACGCCGATGGTGACGACGCCGCGGATGCGGTCGGCCTGGGGCAGCGGGTCGGCCTCGGCGCTGGCGCGCGAATGCTCGACTAGGTCGTAGCGCTCGCGCATCGGGCGCAGCGACGCCTCCGGCATGCCGGGATGGAGGTGCAGGATTGTTTCGGGCACGGGCGGGGTTCCATCGCCATCGGGCGGGACTTCGTCCTAGCACGGGAGTTGCCGGCGGGCACCAGGGTCTTGCGCCCCGTGGTGCTGTGGCGCAGCCTGGGGAGATCCCGTCGGAGGTCCCCCGATGCTGGCCCGATTCATCGCCCTGGTGCTGATCATGATCGCCACTCCCGCCGCGGCCCGGCCGCTCGACTGGTCCGCCGTGCCGCTGCCGAAGCTGGAAGGCGGCGCCTTCGCCCCCGACGCCTTCGCCGGCAAGGTGGTGCTGGTGGTCAACACCGCCTCCTTCTGCGGCTTCACCAGGCAATATGCCGGGCTGGAGGAGCTGTGGAGCCGGCACCGCGACGGCGGCTTCGTGCTGCTCGGCGTGCCGTCGAACGATTTCGGGGCGCAGGAGCCGGGGTCGTCCGGCCAGATCAAGGAATTCTGCGAGACCACCTTCGGCATCGACTTCCCGATGCTGGCAAAGCAGCCGGTGGTCGGTGCCGACGCCCATCCGCTGTACCGCTGGGCGGCGCAGCAGGATGCGGCGGCAGTGCCGAAATGGAACTTCCACAAGCTGCTGATCGGCCGCGACGGCACCCTGCTGGCCGCCTTCCCGAGCGGCGCCGAGCCGACCGGGCCGGAGGTCACCAAGGCGGTCGACGCGGCGCTGGCGCGCTGACCGGAAGACCCTCCTTGCCATAACCCCCATTCCCGCTCTGCCGGCAGACGCCATCCTTGAATTGTGATGGTTTCATATGACATTCGCGATCAGGAAGCGTAGTATTTACAGTAGATAAAAGTAAAAAATCACAGCATGGGGAGGAATTCCATGATCATCATCTTCAGGGAAGGTCGGTCGGCATACCCGAAGGAAGCCTAGGATCTTCTTTCGGTCGCCTCGCACGAGATGTGACGGGCGTCGGCCTCTTCTTATAATCTGCGGCGGGCAGCAATCCGCTGGGCGCAACCCTCTTCGGCACATCTCGGTCTTTCGCTCTCATATGGGAGGTCAAGATGGCTGGCTATTGTCTGCTGATCAACTTCACGGACCAGGGAATTCGGACCATCCGTGACGGCGCCAAGCGCATCGATGCCGGGCGGGAGCTCGCCCGGAGTCTCGGCATCGAATTCAAGGAGCTGTCCCTCTGCATCGGGCCATACGACATCATGATCCATGTGGACGCTCCGAACGACGAGACGGTTGCGAGGTTCGTGCTCGCCGTCGGTTCGCGCGGAAACGTCCGGACCACCACGATGAAGACGTTCCCGGAGCAGGACTACCGGAAGATGCTGGTCGATCTTCCGGAATAGCGGAGCTTGCACCCGGCCGCCGGTCGGCGGGCATCGTCCGCAGAATGTGCAAGGACTGGAGGAAACGATGACCAGCGCATTGCAGGCCGCGGCCGATGACGTGCTGAATCGGACGGTCTCGGGCAGCCCGCGGGTGCCGGGCGTGGTCGCCATGATCACGGATCGGCGCGAGACGCTCTACGAGGGCGCGGCCGGCCAGCGCATGCTTGGCCAGGATGCCGGCATGACGGCCGACTGCGTCTTCGCCATGTTCTCGACGACCAAGGCCGTCACCGGCACCGCCGTGCTGCAATGCGTCGAGGAGGGCAGGCTCGACCTCGACGCTCCGGCGAAGACCTATGTGCCCGACATCGGCGAGCTGCAGGTCCTGGATGGATTCGACGCGGCGGGCCGGCCGAAGCTCCGGCCGCCGAAGCGCGACATCACCACTCGCATGCTGATGCTGCACACGGCCGGCCTGGCCTATGACATCTTCAACGAGGACTACAACCGGCTGGCCAGCGAACACGGTCAACCGAGTGTCACCACCGCGTCGAAGGCGTCGATCATGACGCCGCTCCTGTTTGATCCGGGGGAGCGCTGGGAATACGGCTCCAACCTCGATTGGTGCGGCCAGGTCGTCGAAGCCATCCGCGGCCAGCGCCTGGGCGACGTCATGCGGGAACGGATCTTCGAGCCGCTCGGCATGACGGACACCGCCTTCCGCCTCACGCCGTCGATGCGCGCCAGGCTGGCGGGCATGCATCGGCGCGAGGCCGACGGCTCGCTCACCCCGATGCCCGATTTCGAGCTGCCGCAGGACCCGGAAATCCACATGGGCGGGCACGGGCTCTACGCGACGGTGGGCGATTATTGCCGCTTCATCCGCATGTGGCTGAACGACGGGGCGGGAGAGGCCGGGCCGGTGCTGCGGCCCGAAACCGTCCGCGCCGCGGCGGCGAACGGCCTGGGCGACAAGAAGATCAGGATGCTGCCAGGCGTCATTCCGGCGCTATCGAACGACGCGGAGTTCTTCCCCGGCATGCCGAAATCATGGGGCTACAGCTTCATGATCAATGACGAGGATGCGCCGACCGGTCGTCCGGCCGGCGCGCTCTGCTGGGCGGGGCTCGCCAATCTGTTCTACTGGATCGACCGCAAGAACGGCATCGGTGGCTTCTGGGCGACGCAGATCCTGCCGTTCGGCGATGCCGTGTCGTTCACCGGTTCCATGGATTTCGAGACGGCCGCCTATCGCAGCCTGGTCACCAGCAAGGCCGCATAGGGTCCCCGCGGAAGCTCGGCAGGGGATGGTCAGGCGGCGCGGCTCGCGGCCTGGCGCAGGGCCGGCAGCATGTCCTCCGGCTCCGGCCGGCGGGTGTAGTCGGGGTTGACCTCGGCGTAGAGGATCGTGCCGTCCCGGGCGACGACGTAGCGGCCCGGCATCGGCAGGGTCCAGGAGGGGTCGGCGTTGAAGCTCGGCAGGTCGTTCTTCAGGCTCTTGTACAGCTCGACCAGATAATCCGGCAGCCGGAAGCGCAGCCCGAAGGCGGCGGCCACGGCGCCCCCGGCATCGGACAGGATCGGGAAGCCCAGGTTGTTCTGGCGCAGGGATTTGCGGCTGTTGGGGGCGGTCTGCGGCGAGATCGCGACCAGGGCGGCGCCGAGCTGCTCGAAGGCCGGCCGGGCCGCCTCCAGCGCCTGCAGCTCCATGTTGCAATACGGGCACCAGACGCCGCGGTAGAAGCTGAGTACCAGGGGGCCCTTGCGCAGCAGCTCGGCCGAGGCGACCGGCCGGCCGTCGGGGTCGTTCAGGGTGAAGGCGGGGGCCGTGTCGCCGGCCTTCAGGGCCTTGTCGGCGGCGCCGGAGGCGATCAGCTCGGCGGTGGCGCGGTGCATGGTCTCGATCACCGCGGGCGGCACGTTGTAGGGCGGCTTCCCGGCCTCGAAATCGGCCTTGAAGACGTCGAGCCTGGCTTGCAGCGACATGATCGGTCTCCTCGGTGTCCGGGCCGCGATGGCCCGGTTCGCGTCTCCAAGGTGACCGTGGCTGCACTGCCGAGGTAGCCGGCCCGCCTGAATAGGACTCATTCCCGCAAAGAATGGTCCCGGCTATCATCTCATCGTTGCAAGGCATCAATCCATTCCGCGGGAGCATGGGCATGGACAGGCTGGCGGCGATGGCGGTGTTCGTCCGGGTGATGGAGACGGGCTCCTTTTCGGAGACGGCGCGTCAGCTTCAGATCGGCCAGCCTGCGGTGTCCAAGACCGTCGCCCAGCTCGAGGACCGGCTCGGCGTCAGGCTGCTGCTGCGCTCGACCCGCGGCCTGGCCCCGACCGAGGCCGGGGAGAGCTTCTACCATCGCGCCAAGCGCTCGATCGAGGAGGCGGACGAGGCCGACCTCGCCGCCCGCGGCGCCGGCGCCAGCCTGTCCGGCCGGCTGCGCGTCGGTGCGGCCCCGACCTTCGCCGGGCTGCATGTCATCCCGCATCTGCAGACCTTCCTCGACGCCCATCCGGAGCTCGAGCTGGAGGTCGTGCTCGACGACCGCCAGATCGACCTGGTCGAGGAGGGGATCGATATCGCCCTGCGCATGGGCGAGCTGGCGAATTCTCGCCTGACGGCACGCCGGATCGCCCGGGCCCCGCGGCTGGTGGTCGGCACGCCCGCCTATTTCGCGCGGGCCGGCGAGCCGCGCATCCCGGGCGAGCTGATCGCGCATCAATGCATCGTCCAGACCAGCGGGCCGGCCCGCGACGCCTGGATGTTCCGCAAGGAATCGTCGGAGATCTCGGTGCGGGTGACGGGCCGTCTCCGCGTGTCGGCGGCGGAGGGCGTCCGCTCGGCGGTGCTTGCCGGGCTGGGGCTGGCGGTGGCGTCGGAATGGATGTTCTCGCGCGAGCTGGCGTCAGGCCGGGTCAAGGCGGTGCTGACGGACTGGACCGTCGCGCCGATCGACCTGTGGGCAGTCTTTCCCGCCGGCCGCGTCGTCAGCGCCAAGGCCCGGGCCTTCGCCGCCTTCGTCGAGGCGCAAATGGCGGCTCCGGGCAAGGACTCTCATTCCCGGCAGGAATAGATCCTAGTCCGGGGCTGTTTCTACCCGCCGCCTCCCGTCCTCCCTAGCCTCTGCCGCGGAACCCCGGAACCGGAGAACGCAGATGTCCGAGCATTTCGACACCCTGATCCTCGGCAGCGGCCAGGGCGGCAAGCTGCTGGCCTGGACCCTCGCCCGGTCGGGCCAAAAGGTCGCCGTGGTGGAGCGGCAATGGGTCGGCGGCTCCTGCCCCGCCGTGGCCTGCCTGCCCAGCAAGAACGAGATCTGGAGCGCCCGGGTCGCCCATCTGGCGCGGCACGCGGCGCCGTTCGGCACGACCACCGGCCCGGTCCGCACCGACATGGCGGTGGTCCGCGGCCGCAAGCAGGGCATGGTCGACCGCGAGATCGCCTTCCATCTCGGCGCCTACAAGGACAGCGGCGCCGAGCTGGTCATGGGCACCGGGCGCTTCGTGGCGCCGAAGACCATCGAGGTCGCCCTGAACGGCGGTGGGACCCGCCGGCTGAGCGGTGACAAGGTGGTGGTCAATGTCGGCACCCATGCGGCCATGCCGGACATCCCCGGCCTCGGGGCCGCCCGGCCGCTGACCCATATCGGCGCGCTGGAGCTGGATGAGCTGCCGGCGCATCTGATCGTGCTGGGCGGCGGCTATGTCGGCATCGAGATGGCCCAAGCCTATCGCCGCTTCGGCAGCCGGGTGACGCTGATCGAGCCGGGCCCTCGGCTGATGGGCCGCGAGGATGCGGACGTCGCCGGGGAGATCCGGCGCATCCTCGAGGAGGAGGGCATCGAGGTGCTGACGGGCGCCGAGCCGGTGGCGGTCCAGGGCCTGTCCGGCGACGCGGTCATCGTCACGGTCCGCACGGCAAAGGGCGAGCAGGCGGTCGAGGGCAGCGACCTGCTGGTCGCGGTCGGGCGCGTGCCGAACACCGCCGGCATCGGGCTCGACCTAGCCGGCATCGCGCTGGACGACCGCGGCTATCTCCGCGTCAACGACCGGCTGGAGACCAGCGCCGCCGGCGTCTGGGCGATCGGCGAGGCCGCCGGCAGCCCGCAATTCACCCATGTCTCGGTCGATGACCACAGGATCGTCCGCGAGAACATGGCCGGCGGCAGCCGCAGCACCCGCGACCGGCTGGTGCCCTATGTCATGTTCACCGACCCGCCGCTCGCCCGCATCGGGCTCAGCGAGGCCGAGGCGCAGCGCCGGGGCGTCCCCGTCCGCGTCGCCACGCTGCCGATGGCCCAGGTGCTGCGCACCGCGGCGACCGACGAGACCCGGGGCTTCATGAAGGTGCTGGTTGGAACGGACGACCGCATCGCGGGCTTCACCATGGTCGGCTCCGAGGCCGGCGAGGTGCTGGCCGCGATCCAGACCGCGATGCTGGCCGGGCTGCCCTACCAGACGCTACGCGACGCCGTGATCGTGCATCTGACGATCGCGGAGGGGCTCGGGCCTTTGCTGTCGAAAGTGCCGGCGGCGCAGTAGGCCCGTCTTATCCCTCGTCCCGGCCCTCCAGCCGTTGCAGCAGCGCGGCGAGGGACGGGCCGAGGCGGCGCAGCTCGGCGCGGTGGATGGCGGACAGGCCGGCCAGCACTGCCTCCGCCCGGTCGGTCAGCGCGACCAAGGCGCGGCGCCGGTCCGCCGGGTCGGCCTCGCGCCGCACCAGCCCCAGCGCCTCCAGCCGGTCGACCAGCCCGACCGTGCTGTGGTGGCGCTGCACCAGCTGCTCCGCCAGCTCGCCGATCGTCACCCGGTCGCGGTCCGGGAAGCCCTTGATCGCCAGCAGCGCCTGGTGCTGCTGCGGCGTCAGCCCGGCCTCCTTCGCCGCCTCGCCGCTGAAATCCAGGAAGCGCCGCAGCGCGTGGCGGAACGCCGCCAGCGCCTCGTAATCCACCTTGCTCAGGGCCTGGGTCATCGCGCCGCGCATCCTCGCACTTGAAATTATATCGCACTGCGATATTTATCCGGCGTCCGGGCTCAGCGCCGGATGCTCCTTGATCCACCGGAATCCAGCCAGATGTCGAGACCCGCAGCCCCGGCGGCGCCTACCGCTATCTCCACCCGATCCGCCAGGCTCGGCGACTTCACCTTCGACCGCGGCGCCCTCCGGCTGATCGCCATGGCGCCGGTGGTCGCCACGGCGGGCACCGCCGCCGCCTGGGCGCTGCTGCAGCTGATCGCGCTGGTCACCAACCTGGCCTATTTCGGCCGGCTTTCGACCGCCGCGGTCGATCTCGGCCAGTCGCCCTGGGGCATCGCCGCAGCGCTGGTGCCGCCGGTCGGCTGCCTGATCATCGGCCTGATGGCCCGCTACGGGTCGGAGAAGATCCGCGGCCACGGCATCCCGGAGGCGATCGAGGCGATCCTGATCGGCAGCAGCCGGATCCAGCCCAAGGTGGCGGTGCTGAAGCCGCTGTCTTCCGCCGTCTCGATCGGCACCGGCGGTCCGTTCGGCGCCGAAGGCCCGATCATCATGACCGGCGGCGCGCTGGGGTCGCTGTTCGCCCAGATGTTCAACCTGACCGCAGCGGAGCGGAAGACCCTGCTGGTCGCCGGCGCGGCCGCCGGCATGACCGCGATCTTCGGCACGCCCGTCGCCGCGGTGCTGCTGGCGGTCGAGCTGCTGCTGTTCGAATGGAAGCCGCGCAGCCTGATCCCGGTCGCCACGGCCGCCATCGTCGCCGCCGCCTGGCGCCCGCTGCTGTTCGAGACGGGGCCGCTGTTCGCCTTCGGCGGCATGGTCGACCTGTCCGGCCCGGCGCTGCTGGCGGTGATCGGGGTCGGCATCGCCGCCGGCTTCGGCTCCGGCATCCTCACCGCGCTGGTCTACGGCTTCGAGGACCTGTTCGAACGGCTGCCGATCCACTGGATGTGGTGGCCGGTGCTGGGCGGCATCGCCATCGGCGTGGGCGGGTTGATCGAGCCCGCGGCGCTCGGCGTCGGCTATGATTCGATCCGCGCCCTGCTGGCCGGCCATCTGCCGCCGGGGGACGTGCTGCGCCTGCTGGTGGTCAAGGCGCTGATCTGGTCGATCGCGCTCGGCTCCGGCACCTCGGGCGGCGTGCTGGCGCCGCTGCTGATCATGGGCGGGGCGCTCGGCGCGCTCGAGGGCACGGTGCTGCCCGGCGGCAGCGGCGTCTGGGCTCTGCTCGGCATGGCGGCGATGATGGGCGGCACCATGCGCTCGCCGCTGACCGCCGCGGTGTTCGGGGTCGAGCTGACCGGCAACCTGGCGATGCTGCCGGCGCTGCTGGCCGCCTGCATCGCCGCCTATGCCGTCACCGTGCTGCTGCTGAAGCGGTCGATCCTGACCGAGAAGATCGCCCGGCGCGGCCATCACATCCTGCGCGAATACATCGTCGACCCGTTCGAGCTGACCCGCGTCGGCGACGTCATGGTGGCGCGGGTCGATACGCTGCCGGCGGCGATGCCGGTCGACGACGCCGTCGCCTTCTTCACCGATGAAAGCGGCGGCCCCCGGCACAAGAGCTACCCGGTGGTCGACGCGGCCGGTCGTCCGGTCGGCATGGTGGCGCGGGCGGATGTGCTGCGCTGGATGGTCTCCGGCTGGCCGCGCGGCACCAGCTTGGCCGACGCCGTCGCCGGCGGTCCGCTGGTGCTGGGCCATCCGGACGAGATGGTCGGCCGGCTGGCGGACCGGATGGCGGAAGGGGATGCCGGCCGCGTCCCGGTCACCCGGCGCGAGGACGGCGTGCTGGTCGGCATCCTGGCGCGTAAGGACCTGCTGCGGGTGCGGGCGAAGTTGCGGCGCGAGGAGATCGATCGCGCCCGGCTGCTGCGCCGGGGCGAGACGGTCTAAATTCCTATCGCCGGACTGGGGTGTTAACAGCGGTATATCATTTGCCACAGAACCGGCGGGTTTGCGAAAAACTCTTTCATTTCGAAGATGGCACAAGACAGATGCCATCCGAAAAGGGGGGGAGAACAAGCATGTCGGTCAAAGAGCTCGAAGCGACGAAACCACTGCCGTTCCATGTGCCGCACAAGGCCGCACGGCAGGAGGCCTATGTGACCCGGGCCCTGGCTACAGGAAAATTTGGGTCCGGAGGATGGTTCTCCAACGAGGCTGAGCGGTGGCTGGTGGACCGCGCCGGTTGCCGGCGCGCCGTCCTCACCGGGTCCTGCACGGCGGGGCTCGAGATCGCGGCGCTCGCGCTCGGCGTCGGGCCTGGCGATGAGGTGATCGTCCCGACCTTCACCTTCTGCGCCACCGCCACGGCGTTCGAGCGGACCGGCGCCCGGATCGTCTTCTGCGACATCGATCCGGCGACGATGATGATGGATGTCGCCGATGTGGAGCGCCGGATCACCAGCCGCACCAGGGTGATCCTGGTGGTGCATTATGGCGGCGCGGCCGCCGATCTCGGCCGGCTCGGCGCGATCGCGGAGCGCCGCGGGATCCACCTCGTCGAGGATGCCGCCCAGGGCTTCGGCTCGACCTGGAACGGCCGTGCGCTCGGGTCCTTCGGTACCTTCGGCGCCCTCTCCTTCCACGAAACCAAGGTGGTGGGGTGCGGCCAGGGGGGAGCGCTGCTGGTGAACACCGACGACCCCGTCCTGCTGGACCGGGTCGATGAGATCATCGAGCGGGGAACCGACTTCTCCCTCGTCAAATCGGGCGCCAAGGCGTTCTACGAATGGACGTCGCCAGGGTCGAGCTTCCGGCTCGGCGAGCTGCAGGCGGCCTTGCTGCTGGCGCAGTTCGAGGAGTTCGACGAGATGCTCGCCCTGCGCCGCCGGCTGGGCGACGCCGTCCTTCAGGCCCTCGACGTCAGGCGCCTGCCGCTGCGGCTGCTGCGGGCGGACCCGCACACGGCCGGGAACCACCACTTCATCGGCGCGGTGGCGGACAGCGAGCGGATCGCCGATGCGCTGATGCGGCATCTCCAGCGATGCGGCATCGACGCCCGGGCCCATTACGTGCCGCTGCACCTCTCGCCGCGGGCGCGGCAGATGGGCTATGCCGTGTCCTTGCCCAATGCGGAGGGCGTCTGGAAGAGGCTGGTCCGGTTGCCGGTGCACACGGCCATGACCGAAGGCGACGTCGATCGCTGCGTCCGCAGCGTCAATGACGTCCGGACATGGTCGTGCGAAGGGGCGTCGGATCCGGGTCCGTCCTTCGCGACCGCGAAGCGGCCGGCGAGGCGCTACTCCGCCGCCGCGCGGCGGCCGTCGCGGTCGGCGGCGTAGCGGCGGACGGCGGCGCCGAAGGCCGCGAACAGCGCCGTCGAATCCGGGTTGTCGCGGAACTTCCACTCCGGGTGCCACTGGGTGGCCAGGCCGAAATAGGGCGCGGCCTCGATCCGCACCGCCTCGATCTGGCCATCCGGGGCCGTCGCCTCGACCGCCAGGCCGGCGCCGAGCCGGTCGATGCCCTGGGCGTGAATGGTGTTGACGATGGTCTCGGCCTTGCCGAACAGCGCCGCCAACACGCCGCCCTCGGCCAGCCCCACCGGATGGGCCGGGCCGTACTGCACCTCGACCGGCCTCGTCTCGTCGGCGCGGTGGTCGGCCCGGCCGGGTACGCGCTCGACATGCTGGTGCAGGGTGCCGCCGCAAACCACGTTCAGCTCCTGCAGGCCGCGGCAGATCGCCAGCACCGGGAGGCCGCGCTCGATCGCCCGGCGGATCAGCGGCAGGGTGGTGGCGTCGCGGTCCGGGTCGTGCGCCGTGCCGGGCTCGCTGGCCGCGCCGGCATAGTGCTTGGGCTCGACGTTGGACAGGCTGCCGGTGATCAGGAGGCCGTCCAGCCGGTCCAGCACCGCGTCGATGTCGTGCCAGCCGCCCAGCGCCGGGATCAGGAAGGGCAGGCAATCCGCCCCCTCCGACACCGCGCGGATGTATTTGTCGCCGACGACGTGGAACGGGTGGACCCCGAGCGGCTTGACGCAGGCCGGGATGCCGACGACGGGACGGGATGCGGACATGGGCAGGCTCCTGGACCGATGCCTCATATTTCGCCGCGCAGGCCGGGTTCGACCAGCCCCGCACGGGCGGGACTGGCCCTGCGGCGGGCGCATGGCTCGGCCCGTCGCGACAATGCCTCGATTGCCCCCTTCCGGCCCGCCGCGATCCGTGGTTATAAGCGATTCAACGAATGACGGCGGGGGCCCCCATGTTCCTGGTTCCGACCTATGTCGCGCCCAGCGCGATCCACGGCCTGGGCGTGTTCGCGACGGCGCCGATCGCCCGGGGCACGCCGATCTGGCGGTTCGAGCCGGCGGTCGACAAGGTGGTGCCGGAGGAGGTGGTGGCCACGCTGCCCGAGGTGCCGCGCCGCTTCTTCGAGACCTACGCCTATCTGTCGCCGGACTTCCCGGGCGGCTTCGTGCTGAACGGCGACGATGCCCGCTTCCTGAACCACGACGACGACCCGAACACCGACAATTCCGGGCCGGTGACCCTGGCGGCGCGCGACATCGCGGCGGGCGAGGAGATCACCTGCGACTACCTGGTCTGCTGCCTGGAGGAGCGCGACGGCCCGCTGGCGCGGCGGCTGGAACCGGCGGAGTCGTGACCGATCTGGTGCTGCGCCCGATCCGCGAGGCCGATCTCGACGCGGTGCGCCGGCTGCAGGCCGACTCGTTCTCGGCCCTGGCCGGCGACATCCACAGCCCGGCGCAGATCGCGGCGCATGTGGCGCTGATCATGGCGCCGGACTATGCCGCGGACCTGCTGTCGAACAACCTGCTGGTGGCCGAGGCGCCGGACGGCGCGCTGGTCGCCACCGCCGGCTGGTGCCGGGTGCCGGACGACGCAGCCGTGGCCCGGCTGCGCAAGGTCTTCGTCGCCCCGGGCCGGGCCGGCCAGGGCCTCGGCCGCCGCATGGTCGAGGCGTCGGAGCAGGCCGCACGGGATGCCGGCTTCCACCGCTTCCGGGTGCGCGCCAACGCCAATGCCGAGGCCTTCTACGCCCGGCTCGGCTACCGCCCGGTCCGGCGCGAGGACATGCTGACGGCCGGCGGCATCGCCCTGCCGACCGTGATCATGGTCAAGGGCTGACCGCCGGGTCGATCCGGAGGGCGGGTTCGCCCCACATGTGTGTCACGGTTGAAGCGCCGCCTCGGAACCGACCGGACTCATCCGGTCGCCGCTACTCCAGAACTACGACGGCTTCGACCTCGAACAGCATGGGGTCGATGGCGAGCTTCGGAACGGGAATCAGGGTCTGCGCCGGCAGCGCCGGACCGAACATCTCAGTGACGGCCTGGGTCAGCACCGCGAGCTTGGACATGTCGTGGTCGACCACGAAGACCGTGAGCTTGGCGACCTGGTCCGGCCTGGCGCCGAGCGCCTCGAGGGCGGCGCCCAGATTGGCATAGGCCTGCCGAACCTGGACCGCGAAATCGGACGACAGGGCCCCGGTGCCATCCTGGCCGCCCTGTCCGGAGATATAGGCCACCCGGGCGCCCGGGGGTGTGATCACCGCCGTGCTGTAGCCGTTCGGCGACGGGTCGTAGAGGGTTTTCGGATTGACGATGGTCAGCCCGCGACCGGTCTCGTTCGCCGTCGCCGCAGCGGAAACGCCCATGGTCATGATGATCAACCCTCCGATCAGCAAATGCTTGATTGCGCGTGACATGATTCTCTTGGCTCCGCGGGTCGTCGGCGCGATTGCCCGTACGCCGTACGAGTGATCGCATCGTACGCCATACGAGTCAATCGGCCAAGGATCGACATTCGTCGCGTCGGCGGCCAAGATCGGCGGCCTGACTGGCGGGAAAAGACGGATGGCAGCCAAACGCAGCGGCACCCGGAGCAAATGGTCTCGGCCGATCGATGCGGCGCTGCAGCCCACGCCGCCGCCGCATGGTGAAACCCCGCTCTCGCTGGACCGCATCGTGGCGACGGCGGTGGAACTGCTGGACGAACGGGGCGTCGACGGATTGACGATGCGCCGGCTGGCCGATCGCCTCGGCTCGGGCGTGATGAGCCTGTATTGGCATGTCGACAACAAGGCGGGCGTCTGCGATCTGGCGCTCGATTCGGTGCTCGAATATCGCGGACCGCCGCCGCAGACCGGCGAATCTCGGGACTGGCGCGAAGACGTCGTTCATATGCTCGAAGACTGGCGCGCCACCATGCTGCGCCATCCCTGGTCGGCATCGCTGCTGCCGGGCCGGGCGCTCGGCCCGAACATCCTCGGCCGCCTGGAGCTGCTGGCCGAGTGCCTGTCCAGGGCCGGCGTGGCGGATGCGGAGATGAACGTCGCGATCTGGTCGCTCTGGAACTATGTGATGGGCGCCACCATCACCCGGACCAGCTTCGACCTCTCGGACGACGACAGGGCCGCCGGGCAGCAGCGCCTGACCCGTTCCAGCGCACGCTACCCGACGATCGAACGCTCCCGCCTGCTGCTGGACGATGATTGGGGCGGCGCCTTCACCAAAGGCCTCGACTTCCTGCTCGACGGCCTCGTCCCGGGACGGGCACGGCCGGGCGTCAGCGCAGCCGGACCAGGCCGGCCTCGGTCGGCGTGAAGCCGCAGGCATCGCGGTAGAAGCCGCGGAGATGCGGGTCGAAATCGGCATGCAGCCATTCGCAGCCGGCCGTCCGGGCCTGCGCGACCGCCTCCCGCACCAGCCGCGTCGCATGGCCCTGCCGCTGCAGCGCCGGCGTCACCGCCGTGTCCAGCAGGAAGGCGTGCACGCCGCCGTCCCAGGCGACATTGACGAAGCCGATCAGGCGCCCGGCCTGGCGCAGGCACACCCAGCCCAGGCTGAAGCGGTTGACCTGCGCCCACCAGTCGTCGCCCAGCACGGCATGCTCGAAGCAATCGGCATGCAGGGCGTTCAGCTCATCATTGGCGAAGGCACCGCGCCATTCCAGCACCGTGTCCGCCACCGCTCAGCGGTCGCTCTTCTTGCGCGGCACGACGAACAGCTTGTTGTCCAGCTGCACCCCGGGCTGCATGCCGGTCAGATCGACCTGGGTGACGGTGCCCTGGGCGTCGACCGCGACCCAGCTCTGCAGCAGCATCGGATTGGTGCTGAGATTGAGGGTCAGGCTGCCCTCCTCCGGCTTGTCGGTCTGCACCAGCTGGACGCTGAGCAGGTTGTTGCCGCGGCTGACCTTGACGACGGTGACGTCGCCCGACAGCCGGACATTCGACCGGGTGATGAAGTCGGCGATGGTCGAGCCCAGCGGCACGTCCTTCCGCTGCCGCAGCTCGGCATCGTAATAGGTCAGCCAGGTGCCGTCGGCGATGTACATGTAGTCGATCGGCGGGTCGTATTCGAGCCGCATCTTGCCCGGCCGCTTCAGGTAGAAGCGGCCGCGATACAGGTCGGTGTTGTTGGTGGTCTGGACGAAATCCGCCTGCACCGTGGTCAGGCTGCCCAGATACTGCTCGACCCGGGCCAAGTCCTGCCGGTCCTGGGCGGTCAGCGGGGCGGGTTGCACCGCGGCCGTGGCCGGCCCGGCGGCGATCAGCAGTGCGGCCAGGGCCGCGGCGATGAAGCGTGGGATGGTCATGGCAGTCCGGATACACGGGGTCTGTGTTCCAAGTAGGGCGCGGACCCCGCCATATCCAGGGCGGCGAGTTGCCGCTCAGTCCGTCAGCACGTCGCTGGCCTCCGCCTGGGCGGCCAGCGTGGCGGCGTCGTCCGGCAACAGCCAGCCGGCGGCGACCTGTTGCGCCGCTTCCGCCTTCACCCGGGCGACGAAGCCGGCATGGTCGCGATAGCGCTCCTGCAGCGACGGGCGCGGGTCATGCGCGGCGATGCGCTCGGCCCGGGTCCGGGCGAAGGGGATGAAGCCGCCGAGGAAGGAGCAGCCGAGGCCTGCGCCATAGCCCTGGGCCAGAACGTTCCAGCCGGTATAGGTGCCGAGCGGCACCAGCGCCTGGACCGAGGGCACGCCGGCGACCTCGTTGCCGTCGCGGTCGACGCGCACGACCTTCGACGGCAGCGCCTGCCGGATCCGCGGGGGCAGAAAGTCGGGGACGCCGCTGAGGTCCTGATAGTCGAAGCCGCGGCCGACATCGTAGTCGAGGAAGACGTTGAGCCTGCCGTCCGGCCGCGGCGCGTCCGGGATCGCGGGCCAGCCCATCGCCCGCGACGTCGGATCGACCAGCTCGCCCGCGGCCAGGGTCGGATAGCGGCTGGCCGGCGGTTGTTTGCCCGACCGGACCCAGTCGACCAGGGCCTGGCGCAGCGCCCGCAGGGTCATCGACGACGGGTTGGGGTTGCCCGGCAGGACGCAGGCGGGCGCGCCCGGAAAGGCCGGATCGCCGGTGGTCGAGAAGCCGCCGATCGCCGATCCGCCATGGGTGACGCCGGGGAAGTAGTAGCGGCGGACATTGGCCGGCAACGGCAGGTCCCGGCGCGCATCGGTGCCGACCAGCCCCGGCGACAGGCGCAGGCCCCACAGCTCCGCCGCGCCGAAGGTCTCCATGATCTTCGGGCAGGTGCCGGTGGCCTGGCAGCGGTCCAGCAGGCTCGAGGGGCCGCGCCGGCGGGCTCGGTCATCATAGCGCGTCCACCACAGCGTGCCTTCGCTGCCCAGCTCGTACAGGGTGGCGGCGCCGCCGGGCACGCCGAAGCGGAGGTTCATCGGCAGCTGGCGGGCGGCGATGTTCGGGTTCAGCCCGTCGAACACCATCCGGCCCTGCTCATCGGCATTGAAGCCGAGATTGAGGAAGCTCTTCAGGAAGTTGCCGGATTGCGAGGTGCCGGTCGCCACCGTCCAGCGCACCAGCCCGGCCGCCGGGTTGGCCGTGCCGGCATCGTCCGCCGTGGCGTGGCGCAGGAAGGCGTTGAGGTCGCGGGTGGCGGCGAAGCCGATGCCCAGCACCTTCGGGTTCTTGCCGGTATAGGCCAAGCCATAGGCGAAGCGCGGGTCGAAGCCGCCGCGCAGGCAGATCCATCCCGGGTCCGGCGTGCCGGGGAAGGCGCTGTCGCTGCAATTGCCGAAGGCCCAGTCGCGCGGCGGGACCGGGATCGCCGGCCGGTCGTCGGCCGATTGCCGGAACAGCCGCGCCCGGCGGGTGTCCAGCGTCGCCGGCGCCGGCCCGGGGCCGGTGCGCGAGAAGCCGACCAGGATCGGCAGGCTGCGCGTCCCCGGCGCCATGTTCATGAAGCGGGCGAAGGCCGGCCCGGTCAGGCCGCTCGCGACCGGCACCTCGGCGGTCTGCAGCCCGTCGGTGGCCGGGATGTCGCCCTGCCAGCCGCTGACCACGCGGATATGGCCGTCCGGATCGGCGGCGACGCCGCCATTGCCGCGGTTCGGCACGTCATAGACCAGCACGCCGCTGGCCTGCTTCGGGTCGGCCGGCAGGGCGATGGTGAAGGTGGCGGCATATTCGACCTTGCCGCGGGAATTGCGCGGCGCCTGCCGCAGGTCGGTGATGATGGCGTTGGCCGGGTCGGCCGGGTCCAGCTCGCCGCGGAAGCGGCCGTGCAGGATCTCATAGGCCGGGGCGCCGGGCTTGGCCGGGGCCGCCGACTCCTGCCGCTCCACGGTCAGGGTGGTCAGGCGGGCCTGGGCCAGGTCCGGCAGGCAAAGGGCAAGGACGGCCAGCGCCGCGGCGCGGATGATGCAACCCCTCATGCGTTCCCCCGTTGTCGTGTTGGTTCAGCCGGCTTCCGGCAACTCCAGGTCCAGCAGCGCCGAGGACAGCGACTTGCCGTGGCTGTCCAGGGCCAGCGAGGTGGTGACGCCGCTGCCCAGCACGCCACGGCCGACGAAATGCAGCGCCGCCAGGCCGGGCAGCTCGAAGCGGGTGAAGCGGCCGGCAATGTCGCCGCAGAGATGCGCCTCCACCCGCTCTGCCGTCACCGCGCGGCGCAGCCGGTCGTAATCGGCGGGGTCGCGGGCGATCACGCTCAGCGTGGTGGTGTCGCCCTTGTCGCCGGCGCGGGCGTGGGCGAGCTGGCCGAGGCGGACCATCATGCCTCCAGGATCTCGACCGCGGGGCTGACGTCCCGCCGGTCGATCAGGGTCGAGACGATGCCGACCACCGGGCGCAGGGCGCTGCGCACGCCACCCCCAGCGGCGGGACCGTTGGTGTAAAGGCTCTCCACCTCCCGCGCGGCATCGGCCGCGGCCTCGGCGCTGGCGGCGCGGGCGCACAGCCGCAGCCGGACCTCCGAGGGCGCTCCGCCGCGCAGCCGGCCGGGCAGCAGCGAATCGACGCCGACCAGGTCGAGCTTGAGGTCGGTGATGTCGCCGCGCCGTTCCAGCCGCTCGCGCAGGATGTCGGCGGCGCGCCGGCCGCGCTCGACCGCGCCGGACCCGCCATAGGAGATGCCGGCCTCGGCCTCCCACCCCGCCTCATAGGCGACGCTGACCTTCAGCGATTCCGGCCGCGGTCGCCCGCGCGCGCCAGCGACCGCGACCCGGTCGGCGCCCTGCTCGGCCACCGACACGCCGGTGACGTCCAGCACCACGTCCGGCGTGACATAGGCGCCGGGGTCGGTGACCTCGTACAGCAGCTGCTCGGTCACCGTGGCGCGGCTGACCCGGCCGCCGGTGCCGGGCAGCTTGGTCACGGCGATGCCGCCCGCCGCCGTCACCTCGGCGATCGGGAAGCCCAGATCGGCCAGACCGGGCGCATCGCTGCCGTCGGCATCGGCGAAATAGCCGCCGGTGACCTGGCCGGCGCATTCCATCAGGTGGCCGGCCAGGGTGGCCGTGGCGATGCGGCCGGCATCGTCCAGCGCCCAGCCGAAGCGCCAGGCCAGCGGCGCCACGAACAGGGAAGGGTCGGCGACCCGGCCGGTGATCACCAGCTGCGCCCCGGCCTCCAGCGCCGGCAGCATGGCGTCGGCGCCGAGATAGGCGTTGGCGGCGATCAGCGGGCCATGCGCGGCCAGCGGCCTTCCGTCCTCCAGCGCGGGTGCGGCCGGGTCGATGCGGTCGAGCACGTCGTCGCCGGTCACCACCGCGATCCGCATCGCCAGCCCGAGCTCGCGGCACAAGACGGCGGCGCGGCGGCCGGCGCCCTGGGGGTCGGCGGCGCCCATATTGGTCAGCACCCGGATGCCCTGGGCGGCGACGCCCGGCAGAACCGGGCGCAACCGGCGCTCCAGCAGCGGGTCGAAGCCGGCATCGGGGTCGGCCCGGCGGCGGCGATGGGCCAAAGCGATGGTGCGCTCGGCCAGGCATTCGAACACCAGCGCGTCCAGCCGGCCGCGCGCCACCAGCTCCGCCGCCGGCTCCAGCCGATCGCCGGCGAAGCCGGCGCCGGCCCCGATCCGCATCGCCTTCGGCATTCAGATGGCTCCCGTGGCCCAGGCGACGGCCGTCATGACGAGGGTCGAGGCAAAGGCCCATTTGAAGATGAAGCGCTGATGGGCGCCGAGCTGCACCCCGGTCAGCCCGACCAGGATGAAGGTCGAGGCGGTGAGGGGGCTCAGCGGGAAGCCGGTGGTCATCTGGCCCAGGATCGCGGCCCGGCCGATCGCCAGCGGGTCCTGGCCCAGCGCTCCGGCGGTGCCGGCGAACACCGGCAGGATGCCGTAATAGTAGGCGTCGGGGGTGAAGACGAGGCTCAGCGGCATGCCGGTCACCGCCACGATCTGCGACAGGTAGGGCGCCAGGGCGGGGGGCACGACGGCCACCAGCGCCTCGGCCATGGCACCGATCATCTTGGTGCCGCCCAGGATGCCGGTGAAGATGCCGGCGGCGAAGATCATCGCGGTGACGGTGACGACGCTGTCGGCGTGCTTCACCAGCCGCTCGCGCTGCTGCTCCCAACGCGGGTAGTTGACCAGGAGCGCGATGGCGAAGGCGGTGATGAACAGCACCGGCAGCGGCCACAGCCCGGCCAGCAGCGCCACGATCAGGGCGATGGTCAAGGCGGCGTTGAACCAGGCCAGATGCGGCCGCCGCGCCGCCTGCTCGGCCTCGGTCGTCTCGACCAGCGCGACGGCGTCGACGCCATGGGCGATGCCCAGCCGCTTGCGCTCGCCGCGGCCGATCAGCCAGGCGGCGACGAACACCCAGGCCAGGCCGGCGACCATCGCCGGGATCACCGGGTTGAACAGGGCCGAGGCGTCGGTCTTCAGCACCGCCATGGCCCGCGCCGTCGGCCCGCCCCAGGGCAGCAGGTTCATGGTGCCGGCGGCCAGGCAGATGATGCCGGGCAGAACCAGCGGGTTCATGCCCAGCCGGCGATGCACCGGCAGCAGGGCGGTGACCGTGATCAGGAAGGTGGTGGCGCCGTCGCCGTCCAGCGCGACCAGCATGGTGAGGAGGGCGGTGATCAGGCACAGCCGCACCGGGTCGCCCTGCACCAGGGACAGCAGAAACCCGATCGGCCGTTCGAAGATGCCGATGTCGAGCATCAGCCCGAAATAGAGGACGGCGAACATGATCATGATGCCGACCGGCGCAACCTTGACGATGCCGTCCAGCATCATCGCACCCAGGCCGGCGCCGAAGCCGCCCAGCAGGCCGCCGGCCAGCGGCACCAGCACCAGCGCCACCAGCACCGAGACGCGGCCGCTGAGGATCAGCGCCAGGAACACCGCGATGGTCAGGAACCCCAGGGCCGCCAGCATCCACCATCCTCCCGTTGCGGCGGCCGTCCTTCCGTCGGCGACCGCTCGGGCCCCAGGACGCCATGGCGATGGTGGAACCGGAAGTGAATTTGTGTCATCGATTGATGCATGAAACGTATCAACCTGTCGCTGTTCGAGATCGAGGTGTTCCTGCAGGTCGACCGGTTGCGCAGCTTCCGCGCCGCGGCGGAGGCGCTGGGCATGTCGCAGCCGGCGGTCAGCCGGGCGGTGGCGCGGGCCGAGGCGCGGCTGGGTGTCCGCCTGTTCGACCGCAACACGAGGACGGTGGAGCCGACGCCGCAGGGCCGGGAATTCGCCGCCATCGCCGGCCGTCTGATCGGCGACCTGCGCAGCTCGCTCGACGATCTCGGCGACTATTTCCGCTCAGCCCGCGGCCGCGTCTCGGTCGCCGGGCTGCCCTCGGTGACGGCCGGGCTGCTGCCGCCGGTGATCGACCGCTTCCGCCGCAGCCATCCGGGCGTGTCGGTCGGCGTCATCGACACGCTGCTCGACGGCGTGGTCGGCGCGGTGCTGCGCGGCGAGGCCGATCTCGGCATCGCCGGCCGCCCCACGTCCGACGGCAGGATCGAGTTCGTCCGGATCCTGTCCGACCGCTTCGTCGCCATCCTGCGCCAGGACCATCCGCTGGCGCGCCTGTCCGCCGTGACCTGGGCCGATCTGGCGGGCTTCCCCTTCGTCGCCATGTCGCGGATCACCAGCGTCCGCCCGTTGACCGACCGTGGCTTCGCCCAGGCCGGGGTAGCGGTCGAGCCGGAATTCGAGGTGTCGCATCTCGCCACCGCCGGGGCGCTGGTGGCGGCCGGGCTCGGCGTGACGGCGCTGCCGGTACTGACCCTGCCGGTGCTGGCCCATCCGGCCCTGACCACGCGCCTGCTGCAGGGGCCGGAGGTGACGCGCGACATCGGCGTGCTGACCCGGTCGGGCCGGACGCTGTCGCCGGCGGCGGCCGCTTTCCGCGACACGATCATCGCCTCGGGCAGCGATCGCCCCGCCGAGGCATAAAAAAGGCCCGGCCGCTGCTGCGGCCGGGCCCATGTTCCATCGCTGACGGTGCGGCGATTACTCGGTCGGCGCCGCCTCGTCCGACGGCATGGTCTGGTCCGTCGGGGCCTGCTGCATCGACGGCGCCTGGTCCATCGTTCCGGGCTGCATCGGCTGCGCCGGGGCCATCTGGCCGGGCATCGTCTGCTGCGGCGTGGCGCCGGCGCTCAGCTGCTGCTGGTTGAGATTGCGGGTCTGCTCCTGCTCCGCCGCGTTCTGTGCGCTCTTGCTGCCGCGATGACGGCGGGGGACTTGGGTCTGGTCGTCGGCATTCGACGACTGCATGTGCTTGCGATGGTGGGTGCCCTGCGTCGACTCCGACGGCATGTTCGCGGCGGGAGCCTCGACCGACGGCGCCGTCCCGGGCATCGCCGGCTCGGTCCCGGTCTGGGCCAGGGCGGGCGCGGCGGCCAGCGCCGACACGGCGAGGGCGGTAAAGACAAAACTCCTGCGCATAAAGGTCTCCATCGAGGGATGCCTGAAGATCGGGGCCGGCGGCACAGTCGGCCGCGGCACGGGATCCGATCCCTCCCTCAACGGCAGGACCGGCGATACCGATCCGAAGAAAATGCCTTCATGAACGATATTTCATGTTTCCGGAGGATCGTCTGCCGGTCTGACGGCGAATCCTGGGGGTGGACGGGAGTTGTTGCTCTCCGTTGTGAGACCATTTTGAATCCCCCATTTCGTCATCCCCGCGAAAGCGGGGATCTCGCGCCGTGATCGGACAGAGATTCCCGCTTTCGCGGGAATGACGGCATAGGGATGGGGCTCGACATCCTCGGGTCCCGCCCCACGCGCACGAAAAAAGAGGCCCGGCTGCCTGTGCAGCCGGGCCTCGCGGACCGCGGACCTCGCCTCGGAAGGGGGGGTGGAAGCGAGGGCCTGTTGCGGCCCGAACCGGTTACTTCTTGTTCAGCTGCTCCTCGTTCAGCTTGCGGGTCTGGTCCTGCTCGCTGTTGGCGCTGCGATGCGCCGTGACCTTGCGGTGATGAACCCCGGCGGTGTGGTGGGTCTTCATCTTCATCGGCGCGGCAGCGGCCGGCGCCGCCGCGGCGGGCTGGGTCTGCGCCATCGCCAAGGCGGGGGTGAGGGCCAAGGCGGGCACCGCGAGAACGGCGAACAGAAGGCTCCTGCGCATGTGTGCGATCTCCATCGAGGGGACAACGAAGATCGGAGGAGAGGCGGGCGGGAGGCCACGTCTTGGCTCCGACAGACGAACCCTACGTCGCCGGAGCTAACGCCCTGGTGGGCGGGAGATGAAATCCACGTAACGATCGGGGCCGAGCGAAGCGGCGGGCGCCGCGGGCCTCAGGGGCGACGCCATCCCCCTTGCTGTCATCCAGGGGCCGCCAAGAGCTGCCCTGAAAGCCCCTGGATCCTCGGGGGTCAAGCCCGAGAATGACAGTGTAGGAGTGTGGATGGGGCTTTGGGCTCGCCCCTGCGAACCCAGCCTACGCCTCAGTGATTCCCGGCCAGCACTTCGCGCTTGCCGACATGGTTGGCGGGGCTGACCACGCCCTCCTGCTCCATCCGGTCGATCAGCCGGGCGGCGCGGTTGTAGCCGATCTGCAGATGGCGCTGGATGAAGCTGGTCGACGCCTTGCGCTCGCGCGCCACCAGCGCCACCGCCTGGTCGTACAGGTCGTCGCCGGAGCCGCCCTCGCCGTCCAGCGCCAGCGCATCGAAGCCGCCGCCGTCCTCCTGGTCCTCCAGCACCGAGTCGTTGTAGGCCGGCTCGCCCTGGGCCTTGAGGTGGCGCACCGTCTCCTCGACCTCGCCGTCGGAGACGAAGGGCCCGTGCACGCGGGTGATGCGGCCGCCGCCGGCCATGTACAGCATGTCGCCCTGGCCCAGCAGCTGCTCGGCCCCGCCCTCGCCGAGGATGGTGCGGCTGTCGATCTTGGAGGTGACCTGGAAGCTGATGCGGGTCGGGAAGTTCGCCTTGATCGTGCCGGTGATGACGTCGACCGAGGGGCGCTGCGTCGCCATGATCAGGTGGATGCCGGCGGCGCGCGCCATCTGCGCCAGGCGCTGGATCAGCGCCTCGATGTCCTTGCCCGCCACCAGCATCAGGTCGGCCATCTCGTCGACGATGATGACGATGTAGGGCAGCTCGGTCAGGTCGATCGGCTGGTCCTCGAAGATCGGCTTGCCGGTGTCCGGGTCGAAGCCGGTCTGCACCCGCCGGGTCAGCACCTCGCCCTTGGCCTTGGCCTCGCGCAGCCGCTGGTTGTAGCCCTCGATGTTGCGGACGCCGACCTTGGACATGGACCGGTAGCGGTCCTCCATCTCGCGCACCGCCCATTTCAGCGCCACCACCGACTTCTTCGGGTCGGTGACGACGGGCGCCAGCAGGTGCGGGATGCCCTCGTAGATCGACAGTTCCAGCATCTTCGGGTCGACCATGATGAAGCGCACCTTGTCCGGCGGCAGCCGGAACAGCAGCGACAGGATCATGGTGTTGATGGCGACGGACTTGCCCGAGCCGGTGGTGCCGGCCACCAGCAGGTGGGGCATGCGCGCCAGGTCGGCGATGATCGGGCCGCCGCCGATGTCCTTGCCCAGCACCAGGCCGAGCTTCGAGCCGGCCTTGTCCATCTGGTCGGAGCCGAGCAGCTCGCGCAGCAGCACCATCTCGCGCTTCTGGTTCGGCAGCTCGATGCCGATGACGTTGCGTCCGGGCACCACTGCGACGCGCACCGACACGGCGCTCATCGACCGGGCGATGTCGTCGGCCAGGCCGATGACGCGGCTGGACTTGGTGCCGGGCGCCGGCTCCAGCTCGTACAGCGTGACCACCGGGCCGGGATTGACCTTCACGATCGAGCCCCGGACGCCGAAATCGCTCAGCACCTGCTCCAGTGCCGCGGCGTTCTGCTCCAGCACCCGCGGGTCGGCCACGGCCGGCCGCTTGGTCGGGTCCGGCATGGTCAAGAGGTCGAGCGACGGCAGCTCATAGGTGTCGGGCGGCGCCAGCTCGAAGCTGGTCTGGCGCGGCGGCGTGGCGGGGCGGCGGGGCGGCGGCTCGATCGCCGCGGGGGCGACGCGCTGTGGCGAGATCTGGGGCGGCGCGGCGGCGGGAGTCGGGCCGGCGGGACGGCGCGGCGACTCCTCGACCGGGCGCAGCGAGGGCAGGTCGATCAGGTCGTCGTCCTCCTCCTCGGGCAGGTCGAGATCGGGTTCGGTGCGGCCGCCGCCGATGATCAGCGGCGGGCGGGACGGCGGATGATCCTCGTCCGACTCGGCCTCCGGATCGGCGATCCGCGGCCCGGGCGGGCTGGCGCGGGCGAAGCGCGGTCGCGCTGCCGGGCCGGCCCCGGGCATGGCGAAGGCGGCCGGGGCCTCGGGCGCGGGCTCTCGCCGCATCATGCTGGAGGCGACGGTGCCGGCGCCGTGCAGCGTGCGCAGGCCCAGCCATTGCAGCACCCGGCCGAAGGCGCGCAGCACGGATCCCGTGAGCGATGCGCCAGTGCGGGCGCCGGCGCCGGTGATGGACCCGACGCGGTGCCATTCGGTCGATGACAGGCCGAGCGCGACCAGCACCAGCAACAGGCCGACGGCGCCGGTGGCCAGCGCCAGCCAGAAGGTGGCGACCGGCCCGGCGGACATGATCACGGTGTCCGAGATCCGTTTCAGGATCATCGACCCGACGGAGCCGCCTAGCGTGTTGCGCTCGGCCCAGCCTTCGATCGCCGGCAGCGGCGACAGGCCGGCGGCCAGGAACAGCACGCCGAACAGCAGGCTGGTGACGCGCCACCACACCCGGTCCAGCGGCTGGTGCCGCATCAGCCGCCAGGCCCAGAACAGCGGCAGCACGGCCAGCAGGAAGGCGCCGAGGCCCAGGGTCTGGATCAGGAGGTCGGCGAAAATCGCGCCGGGCCGGCCCAGCAGGTTGGCCGCAGGTCCCGATTTGGCGGTGTTCCAGGACGGGTCGGTCGGGGCGTAGCTGACCAGCGCGACCAGGAGGGCGCAACCGAACACGGCGATGGCGAAGCCGCTCAGCTCGCGCACCCGGTTGCGCAGGAACTCCTGCACCACCGGCGGCAGGAAGGAGCGCTTGCTCGAGGCGGCGCGGCCGGAGCTGCGCGTCACCGCCGTGCGACGGGAGGAGGTGCCGGCCATCGTCATTCTGCCGCCTCGGATCGGGACAGGATCTCGCCGAGCCGGGTCAGGGCGCGCCCGACCGTCTCGGTGTCGTGGACCACGGCGATGCGCAGCCAGCGCCGGCCGATCTCCGGCCGGTCCAGGCGCGTGATGTAGCCGCCGGGCAGGGTACGGATCGCGGCCTCGGTCCACAGCCGGCGGGCGGCGGCCTCGCCGTCGCCGACATCGAGCCACAGGAAGAAGCCTCCCTCCGGCCGGCGGAAGCCGAAGCGCCCGCCCAGCGCCGACTCGGCGGCGTCGAACTTGGCCCGGTACAGCGCCCGGTTCTCGACGACATGCGCGTCATCGGCCCACAGCGCGGCGGAAGCGGCCTGGATCGGCAGCGGCATGCCGGCGGCGGAATGGCTGCGAAGCCGCAGGAAGGCGGCGACAAGCGCGGGGTCGCCGGCGACGAAGCCCGAGCGCAGCCCGGCCGCGTTCGACCGCTTCGACAGCGAATGGAACACCAGCAGGTTGTCCAGCGACCCGCCGTCCCGGCCGGCAGCGACCTCCAGCACCCCGACAGGGGGATCGCGGTCGTAGATCTCGGCGTAGCACTCGTCGGCGGCCAGGATGAAGCCATGCGCCCGGGCCAGGCCTATGGCGCGATCGAGATAGTCCCGGGGGGCGACGGCGCCCTGCGGGTTGGTCGGGTTGCACAGATACAGCAGCTTCAGCCGTGCCAGCAGCGCCGAGTCGGTCTCCAGCGCGTCGAGATCGGGCAGGAAGCCGGTGGCGGGCCCGGCCGGCAGGAACACCGGCTCGGCCCCGGCCATCACCGCGGCGCCCTCATAGGGGGCGTAGAACGGGTCGGGCAGGGCCACCGCCGGCACCTGGTTGGCGCCCGGCCGGTGATCGACCGCCAGCTCGGCGACCAGGAACAGCGCCTCGCGGGTGCCGGACAGCGGCAGGATATGGGCCGGGTCGGCCAGCCCGTCGGGCAGGTTGAAGCGGCGCTGCAGCCAGCCGGCGCAGGCCTCGCGGAAGGCCGGGGTGCCGCCGACGGGCGGATAGCGGTTCCAGCTGCCGGCATTGGCGGCCAGGATCTCGGCCAGGAAGGCCGGCGGCTGATGCTGCGGCTCGCCGACCGACATGGCCAGCGGCGCCACCCCCTCGGGCGGGGTGATCCCGGACAACAGCGTCGCCAGCCGCGCGAACGGATAGTCCGCGAGCCGTTCCAATGCCTCGTTGAGTCGGCCGCCCCGCATGCTCTTCTGCAACACCCTATGCCGCGTCGGGCCAGCTGTCGCCGGCCTCATCCCTCGCTTCCGGCGGCCGGTGCCGCCGCGAAACAGCTCTTAGATTCCAATTACTTTATCCGGTCTTCTGACCTCTCCTGTCAAATCCGGCGTCGCCGGCCGGCCGGTCCGGCGCGCTTTTCCGGCCACGGTGTGGCCGGTCCGGCACGGTTGGAGAACGCTCGGACGAATCATGAACGAATCAGGATCGGTGCGCGACCCGATATTGCCGGGGCTCAGAGGCCGAACGGGATCGACAGCGACATCATGCTGCCGGCGCCGCCGGACGAGCCCCAGCTGCCGCCGGCGGCGACGCCGACGCCCCGCCGCTCGGAGCATCCCGCGGCCAGCACCAGGGCGAATAGGAGAAGAATCCGAACCATGCCGAAATCCTAACACGAAACGGCGGCCTGGCATCGGCTGATGTGACACGCCGCCACTGGACAGCGCGACTCCGCGCTCCGATGCTGCGCGCCATGAACGACAGCACTTCACTGCGCGCCCAGGTCGTGGTGGTCGGCGGCGGCCTCGCTGGGGCGACCATGGCGGCGGCCCTCGGCCAGGCCGGCATCGACACCGTGATCCTGGACCAGGAGCCGGCGGCGACCCGCACCCTGCCGACATTCGACGGCCGCACCACTGCGCTGTCCTACGGCTCGCGCCGGATCGTCGCCTCGGCCGGGCTGTGGGACCCGGTGGCGGACCAGGCCGAGCCGATCCTCGACATCCGCATCGCTGACGGCCGCGCCCCGGTGTTCCTGCATTTCGACCATCAGGAGATGGCCGGCGAGTCGGACGGCGCCCCCTTCGGCCACATCGTCGAGAACCGGCTGCTGCGGCTGGCGCAGTTCGAGCGGCTGGACGCCCTGCCGGCGGTGCGCCATGTCGCCCCGGCCAAGATGGTGGCGGTCGAGACCGGCACCGGCCACGCCGCGGTGACCCTGGCCGACGGAAGGGTGGTGCGGGCCGACCTGGTGATCGGCGCCGACGGCCGCGGCTCCTTCACCCGGCAGCAGCTGGGCATCCCGGCGCGCAGCTTCGCCTACCGGCAGAAGGCGGTGGTCTGCGTCATGGCGCATGCCGAGCCGCATGAGGGCGTGGCGGTCGAGCATTTCCTGCCGGCCGGGCCTTTCGCCGTGCTGCCGATGACCGACGATGCCGAGGGCAACCACCGCTCCTCGATCGTCTGGACCGAGCATCCGGACACCGCCGACGACCTGGTGCACCGGCCGGTCGCCGCCTTCGACGCGGCGCTGCAGGCCACGGTCGGCGACTGGCTGGGGCCGGTGCGGCTGCTTGGCAAGCGCTTCACCTATCCGCTCGGGGTGATCCATGCCCGGCGCTACGGCGCCCGGCGGGCGGCGCTGATCGGCGAGGCGGCGCACGGCATCCACCCGATCGCCGGCCAGGGGCTCAATCTCGGGCTGCGTGACATCGCCGTGCTGACGGAGCTGCTGGTCGAGCGCAGCCGGCTCGGCCTCGACCTCGGCGATCCCACGATGCTGCAGCGCTACGAGCAGGCGCGGCGGCCGGACAATGTCGCCATGATCCTGGCGACCGACGGGCTGAACCGGCTGTTCTCGACCGACCTGGCCCCGGTGCAGTTGGCCCGCGACCTCGGCCTCGCCGCCGTCGGCCGCCTGCCGCCGGTGAAGCGCTTCTTCATGCGCCAGGCGATGGGGCTGGGGTCGCGGCGGGGGACCTGAAATCCGCTACGGCGTGGGGACGTGGAAGGCCGTCGCCGCGACGACGATCGCAGCGAAGGCGTAGGCGAATGAAAACAGGGCCAGGGCTGCCGCCGCCAGCATGGCGCCCTGTGAGCGGGAGAACAGAGCGCCGGCAAGGATGATCTGCAGCACCAGGAAGATGGTGTAGATCCCCCCGTCGGCTCCCCAGAATCCCGGCTCTCCCAAGAGGCCGGCGGCCACGACGAGGGCTTGGCTGACCGCGACCGGGATCAGGAACACGAGCAGGCGCGGATTTCGCCGGACGAGCCCCAGGACGGATCCCACGGCGAGGCAGATCACGCCCAGGGCGGGAACGGCCGTGAACGACCCCAGCAGGAACGGCCAGCGGATCGAGGAGAAGAAGTACTCCGGCAGATAGAGAGAAAGCCGGATGACGTCGTCCATGTCCAATTTCCGATCCCTGCCGCCGTCGATCCGAAGGGCTATGTCAGAGGATAGCTCTCCAGGATCTCATACACCGCGCCCTCGCGGCCGACATGGCTCTGGTACAGGTGGAAGGCGTCGACCGGGAAGGGCTCGGCGCGGAACGGGCCGTGCTCCAGCAGCCAGCGCTCGACGCGCTCGGCTGGGGCCTGGCGCAGCCGGGCCAGGGTGACGTGCGGGGCGTAGCTGCGGTCGTCCGGCGGCTGGCCGGCGGCGACCAGGGCACGGTCGATCTTGGCGTGCAGGAAATTCAGCGCCGGCTCTGCCGCCACCCCGGCCCACAGGGTCGAGGCGGCGCGCTTGGTGCCGAACCGGCCGACCCCGTCCAGCGCCAGGCTGAAGCCGGGGGCGGCGATGGCGTGCAGCGCCTGGTCGATCTCCTCCGCCTCCAGCGTGTCGACCTCGCCGATGAAGCGCAGGGTCAGGTGGAAATCGGCCGCGTTGGTCCAGCGTGCCCCGGGCACGCCGCCCTGCAGCAGGATCAGGCGGGGCCGCAAAGCGGCGGGGATGGCGATGGCGATGAAGAGGCGGAGCATGGCGATCCTCGGCTCAACCGAGGGCAAAGCCGGCGCGGTAGCGGGCCGGGCTGGTGGCGAGGCGACGGCGGAAATGGTGGCGCAGCGTGTCGGCCGAGCCGAAGCCGCATTCGGTGGCGATGCGCTCGACCGGCAGGGCGGTGGTCTCCAGCAGCTCGCGGGCCAGCGCCAGGCGTTCGCCGACCAGCCACTCCGCCGGGGTGGTGCCGGTGGCATCGCGGAATCGGCGCAGGAAGGTGCGCAGGCTCATCCCGGCTTGGTCGGCCAGCCGCTCCAGCGGCAGGTCCTCGGCCAGGTGGCGCCTTGCCCAGTCGAACAGCGCGGCCAGGCGCGGCCGCTCCTCGACCTGCACCGGCCGGTCGGCATATTGCGCCTGGCCGCCCTCGCGATGCGGCGGCACCACCAGGCGCCGCGCCACCTGGTTGGCGATCCGCGCGCCCCAGTCGCGCCGCACGATGTGCAGGCATAGATCCAGCCCGGCGGCGCTGCCGGCCGAGGTCAGCACCTGGCCTTCGTCGACATACAGCACGTCGGGCACGATCCGGATGTCCGGATACTGCGCGGCCAGGGCCTCGGCATAGCGCCAATGGGTGGTGACGCGGCGGCCGGCCAGCACGCCGGCGGCGGCCAGCACGAAGACGCCGGAGCAGATCGAGACCAGCCGGGCGCCGCGGTCATGGGCCTGGCGCAGCGCGGCCAGCAGCGGCTCGGGCGGGGCCTTGCGGATACCGCGCCAGCCGGGCACGACGATGGTGCCGGCCTGCTCCAGCGCCTCCAGCCCGGCCTCGGCCTGGACCTGGATGCCGCCGATGGCGCGCAGCGGCCCGGGCTCGGCGGCGCAGACGGTGAAGCGGTACCAGTCGGCGAATTCCGGCCGCGGCAGGCCGAACACCTCGACCGCGACGCCGAACTCGAAGGTGCACAGCCCGTCATAGGCGAGCACGGCGACGCTGCGGTTCGGCGGCGGCTGGGTCATGAGCGATGGGAACGCGATCATGGTCGCAGCGTCAAGGATGGGCGTCCCGACGCTTCCAGGGCCTGACGACGACTCGCGCCAATCCTGAACCGTCATGGCGAGGCGCGCAGCGCCGTGGCCATCCAGGGGGCCGGTGCGAGTGGCCCTGGATGGCCACGCCCCTTCGGGGCTCGCCATGACGGTGAAAGGAGTGGCCGTCAGCCGTCAGATGTGGATCGGCCGGCCGTCGACCGCCAGCGCCGCTTCCTTGACCACCTCGTTCAGGGTCGGGTGGGCGTGGCAGGTGCGGGCGATGTCCTCGGCCGAGGCGCCGAATTCCATCGCCAGCACGCATTCGGCGATGATGGTGCCGGCCTCGGCGCCGATGATGTGCACGCCCAGCACCCGGTCGGTCGTGGCGTCGGCCAGGATCTTGACGAAGCCGTCGGTCGCGTTCATCGCCCGGGCCCGGCCATTGGCCAGGAACGGGAACTTGCCGGCCTTGTAGGCCACGCCGGCCTGCTTCAGCTCCTCCTCGCTGCGGCCGACCGAGGCCACCTCGGGCCAGGTGTAGACAACGCTCGGGATCGCGTCGTAGTTCACATGGCCCGCCTGGCCGGCCAGGATCTCGGCCACGGCCACGCCTTCGTCCTCGGCCTTGTGCGCCAGCATCGCCCCGGCGATGACGTCGCCGATGGCGTAGATGCCCTCGACATTGGTGCGGAAATGCTTGTCGGTCCTGATCCGGCCGCGCTCGTCCAGCTCCACGCCGGCCGCGTCCAGGCCGAGGCCCTCGACATAGGGCCGGCGGCCGATCGACAGCAGCACGTAATCCGCCTCGATGGTCTCGGCGTCGCCGCCCTTGGCCGGCTCGACCGTCAGGGTCACGCCGGTGTCGGTCTTCTGCGCAGCCGTGACCTTCGAGCTCAGCTTGAACGCCATGCCCTGCTTGGCCAGGATGCGCTGCATCTGCTTCGACACCTCGCCGTCATTGGTCGGCAGGATGCGGTCGAGGAACTCCACCACCGTCACCTTGGCGCCGAGGCGGGACCAGACCGAGCCGAGCTCGAGCCCGATGACGCCGCCGCCGATCACCACCAGATGCTTCGGCACCTCCGGCAGCGACAGCGCGCCGGTCGAGGTGACGATCCGCGTCTCATCGGTCTCGACGCCCTTCAGCGGCGTCGAGTCGGAGCCGGTGGCGATGATGAAGTTCTTCGCGGCGTAGGTCTTGCCCTCGACCTCGACCCGGTCCTTGGCGGTGAAGCGGGCGTGGCCGAGCAGCCGATCGATCTTGTTCTTCTTGAACAGAAAGTCGATGCCGTCGGTGTTGGCCTTCACCACCTTGTCCTTGTGGCCCATCATGCCGGGCAGGTCGAGCTCGACCCCCGCCACCTTGATGCCGAAGGCGGCCAGGGCGTGCCCGGCCTCCTCGAACTTCTCCGACGCGTGCAGCAGCGCCTTGGACGGGATGCAGCCGATGTTCAGGCAGGTGCCGCCGAGCGTCGGCATCTTCTCGACGCAGGCGGTCTTGAGCCCCAGCTGGGTGGCGCGGATGGCGGCGACATAGCCGCCGGGGCCGGAGCCGATCACGATCACGTCATAGGTGGCGGTGGGTTCGGTCATCGCTCGCACTCAGCTTGCCGGAAGGTTGGCCGCAAACTGCATGAGCCGGCGCCGTGCTGCAACTGCGTCGAGCGGGCAGCTGCCATCGGCGGCGGGCCGCGGGCCGCGCGTCACTCCGGCCGGCCGAGCCGGTCGTCGAGGGCGGCGGTCAGCGCCTGGATCTGGCGGTTGAGGGCGTCGAGCTGCGGCAAGGTCAGGCCGGAGCGCCCCAGCAGCGCCTCGCCCAGGCACTGGCTGCGGGCGAACAGCGCGCGGCCCGCCCCGGTCAGCCGGACCTGGACCTCGCGCTCATTGCCCGGGCTGCGCCGGCGGCTGACCAGCCCGGCCGCCTCCATCCGCTTCACCAGGGGCGTGATCGTGCTCGACTCGAGGGCGAGGCGGGCGGCGATGGCGCCGATCGTCCGGCCGTCCTCCTCCCCCAGCACGTTCAGCACGAGGTATTGCGGATAGGTGATGCCCATCGCGTCCAGCATCGGCTTGTAGGTCC
Organism: Mycobacterium sp. KBS0706; assembly: GCF_005938675.2. Lineage (GTDB taxonomy): Bacteria > Pseudomonadota > Alphaproteobacteria > DSM-16000 > Inquilinaceae > Inquilinus. The sequence goes on along the minus strand of NZ_VCCH02000031.1, from coordinate 15,677 downwards.
GGTTGATGGCGATGTTGGTGCGGTACAGCGTGAAGCAGATCTGCTCGTCGAGCGCGAGCGGGCGGTCCTTCGGCAGGGGCATGCGGCGCCCTCCTGTTCCTGATGGGCGATCACATTTATCACGAAAAATGATATCACGCTAAGATATAGCTGGACGTCGGCGAGGCGATCGGATACTCATATCATTATCGTGATAATGAATATCGCGATAATCCATGGAGCCGCAGATGGACCACAGCGAGCACGGGACGGACGGAATTTCGCGCCGGCTCGTCCTGGCGGCGGGGGTTGGACTCGCCGCCGCGGCGGCCCTGCCGCATTCTTCCCTGGCGCAGACCGGCGCCGCGCCTTCACGCCCAACATCGGGAGACAGCACCATGAGCAGCGGATTGTTCGCCACCAAGGACGGCACCAACATCTTCTACAAGGATTGGGGCCCGCGCGACGCGCAGCCGATCGTGTTCCATCATGGCTGGCCGCTCAGCGCCGACGACTGGGATGCCCAGATGCTGTACTTCCTGGGCCAGGGCTTCCGCGTGATCGCCCATGACCGACGCGGCCATGGCCGGTCCAGCCAGACCGACACCGGCAACGAGATGGACACCTACGCCGCGGACGTGGCGCAGCTGGTGGCGCATCTCGACCTGAAGGGCGCCGTCCATATCGGCCATTCGACCGGCGGCGGCGAGGTGGCGCGCTATGTCGCCCGGCATGGCGGCAACGGCCGCGTGGCCAGGGCGGTGCTGGTCAGCGCGGTGCCCCCGGTGATGGTGAAGTCGGAGAAGAATCCCGGCGGCCTGCCGCTGGAGGTGTTCGACGGCTTCCGCAAGGCCCTGGCCGACAACCGGGCGCAGTTCTACCGCGACGTGCCGGAAGGCCCGTTCTACGGTTTCAACCGCCCGGGCGCGAAGGTCTATCCGGGCGTGATCGACAATTGGTGGCGCCAGGGCATGATCGGCGGCGCCAAGGCCCATTACGACTGCATCAAGGCGTTCTCGGAGACCGATTTCACCGAGGACCTGAAGGCGATCGAGGTGCCGACCTTGGTTGCGCATGGCGACGACGACCAGATCGTGCCGTTCGCCGATTCGGCGCCGCTCTCGGTCAAGCTGCTGAAGCACGGTACGCTGAAGGTCTACAAGGGCTTCCCGCACGGCATGCTGACCACCCATGCTGAGGTGCTCAACCCGGACCTGCTGGCCTTCATCAAGGGCTGAGAAACGGTGCGGGCGGCGGGGTCACCGACCCCGCCGCCCGTTTCGAAGCCGAGCCTGTCGACGATTCAGCGCGAGCCGCTGCCGGAGGTTCGCCCACGCATGTAGTGCCGCTCCGGACGGTAGCGCGGCTTGAACAGCTGATCGATCCAGCCCCGGATCACGGTCCACATGCGTCGCGGGCTCCTTCAGCCCTTGTTGAGCGCGGCGCGAACGGCGGCGAGGCCATCCTGTCCGTCGCGGGTGGTGACGCCGGCCAGCCAGCCGGACAGAAGATCGGGGTGGGCCTTGAGGTATTGCGCAGCGGCTGCCTTGCCGTCCGACCCCTCGCCCAGAATCCCCATGATCTGGTTTTCCATATCGACCGTGAACGTCAGCTGTGACAGCAGCCGGGCGAGATTGGGGCAATTCTTCGACAAGTCTCGCCTCGTCACGGTGTAGACGGTGGCACGGCCGTAATTCGGGCCGAAATAGGCGTCACCGCCGCTGAGATAGGCGATCTGGAACTGGGAGTTCATCGGATGCGGCTCCCAGGCGAGAAAGGCGATCCACTCCTTGCGCCGCACCGCCCGGTCGACCTGGCTGAGCATGCCCTGCTCGCTCGATTCGACCAGGGTCCAGCCATCCAGGCCGAAATCCTTGGTGTCGATCATCTTCTGGATATTCTGGTTGGCCGGCGCCCCCGGCCCGATGCCGTAGATCTTGCGGCCGAACTGGTCGGCATGCTTGGCCAGATCGGCGAAATCCTTCACCCCGGCCTCGGCGACATAGGCCGGGACCGCGAGAGTGAAGCGGATGCCGTCGAGATTCGGGCGGATCACCTCGATCGCCTTCTCAGCCGTCAGCGGTTCGATGAAGCGACTCTGCGCCGGCATCCAGTTGCCGAGGAAGACGTCGATCTGGCTGTTCTTCAGGCTTTCGAAGGTGACCGGCGGGGCCAGGGTTTCCACCTTCTGGGTGTAGCCCAGCGGCTCCAGGAGCGTGCCCAGCACGCCGTTGGTCGAGGTGATGTCGGTCCAGCCCGGATCCGACATGCGCACGGTGGCACAAGCGTCGGGATCGGCCGCCGCGGCCGGCGTTGCCGCCAGCAGCAGTCCGGTCAGGGCAAGGGCGATGAGGCGCGCCATGGTTCGGTCTCCCTGTTGTTGTCGTCCTTATTGGTGTCTTGGCCGCGCGTGACGCGCGGGAACCGGGCGGCGGCCTCCAGGTCGTCGAGATCCATGTGGTTGCGGATGTATTGCCGGGTGGCGTCCTGCCGCGGCTGCCAGTCCCAGCCATGCAGGGCGCCCCGGCGCAGCGCCGCATCGACGAAGTGCCGCCGCCGTTGGCTTTCCAGGACCTGGTCGCGCAGACGCGGCAGGTCCCAGCGCGCCGCCACCTCCGCCCGGAAGGCCGCGATTCGGGCGGCCTCGGCCGGGTCGGCGGCGCGGTTCAGCCGCTCGCCCGGATCGGTGGCGAGGTCGAAGAGCTGGTCGGGGTCGGCCGGGCTGTGGATGAACTTCCAGCTGCCGCGGCGGATCATCACGATCGGCGCCACCGCGCCCTCGGCCAGGTATTCGCCCAGGACCAGATCGTGCCCGCCGGTGCCGGCCAGATGCGGCAGCAGGCTGCGCCCGTCCAGCGGCGTCGGATGGGCCGGAGCGCCATCCGGGGTGGCGAGGTCGACCAGGGTCGGCAGCAGGTCGGCGGAGGACACGGCGGCGCCGACCCGGCCCGGCGCGAAGCGGCCGGGGGCATGCACGATCAGCGGGATGCGGCTGCCGCCCTCCAGGAAGCTCATCTTGTACCAGAGGCCGCGCTCGCCCAGGAACTCGCCATGGTCGGAGATCAGGATGGTGACCGTGTCCTCGGCCAGGCCGGTGCGGCGCAGCGCCTCCATCACCCGGCCGAACTGCTCGTCGACATAGGCGATGGCGCCGTAATAGGCGCGCCGGGCGCGGCGGGTCTGCTCCGGCGTGATCGGCGTCCGGTCCAGCTCGCACACCGCGCGCAGCCGGCGGGAATGCGGGTCGTCGGCCGGCGCGTCCTCGGGCAGCGGGATGTCTTCGTCGCGATGCAGGTTCCAGTACCGCTCCGGCACGGCGAAGGGGTCGTGCGGATGGGTCAGCGACACGGTCAGGCAGAACGGCCGGCCGTCGCCGGTCCGCGCCATGTCGTACAGCCGGCGCTCGGCCGCGAACACCACCTCGTCGTCGAAATCCAGCTGGTTGGTGCGGATGCAGGGGCCGGCGTCGATCACCGACGACATGTTGTGGTACCAGCTCGGCCGCGCCTCCGGCCGGTCCCAGTCCGGGGTCCAGCCGAAATCCGCCGGGTAGATGTCGGTGGTCAGCCGCTCCTCAAAGCCGTGCAACTGGTCGGCGCCGCAGAAATGCATCTTGCCGGACAGGATGGTGCGGTAGCCCAGGGCCCGCAGCGCATGGGCGAAGGTCGGGATGTCGGAGGGGAACTCGGCGGCGTTGTCATAGGCGCCGATCGCCGAGGGCAGCCGGCCGGACATGAACACCGCGCGCGAGGGGCCGCACAGCGGGCTGTTGCAATAGGCGGCGTCGAACACCACCCCGTCCCGCGCCAGCCCGGCGATCACCGGCGCCTGCACCACGGCATTGCCATAGGCCGGCAGGGCGAAGGGGGTGAGCTGGTCCGCCATCAGGATCAGGATGTTCGGTCGCCGTGCCGCTGCCACGATGGGCCTCTCCCCATTTTATAGGTCTGTGCGGACAGCGTGGCGGCGACCGGCAGGATCGTGAAGACCGCGGCCGTTCATAGAGGTATTATCCCTGCTTATGGCAACACGCCGTCGCGACCTGCCGCCGATGCCGGCGCTCCTGGCCTTCGAGGCCGCGGGGCGGCTGTCGAATTTCAGCGCCGCGGCGCGCGAGCTCGGGGCCACCCAGCCGGCCGTCTCCCATCAGATCGCCGCATTGGAGGCGCGGCTGGGCGCGGCCCTGTTCCGGCGGCTGCACCGCGGCGTCGCCCTGACCGCAGAGGGCGAGCGGCTGTTGCAGGTGGTGACCCGATCGCTCGACGCCATCGCCGACACGGCGGCGGAGATCCGCCAGGCGCGCGACCCGGGCGGACTGACCGTCGCCACCGATTTCGCCTTCGCCACCTACTGGCTGTTGCCGCGGCTGGAGCAGCTGCGCGCGGCGCTGGGCGGGGTCGAGATCCGCATCCTGGCCAGCCAGGACGTGATCGACCCGCGCGACCGCGCGGTCGACGCGGTGATCGCCTTCGGGCCCGGGCGATGGCCCGGCTGCACCGTCGACCGGCTGTTCCCGGAGAGCGTCGTGCCGATCTGCAGCCCCGGGATGCTGGCGCGGCTGCCGCGCCTCGCCGCGCCGGCCGACCTGCTGGACCAGCCGCTGCTGCATCTCGACAGCCCGGACCCGGCGCGCTGGCTCGACTGGGCCGGCTGGTTCCGGGGGCAGGGGGTGGAGGGCGCGGCCCGCGGCCGGTCGCTGCGCCTCAACAATTACCCGCTGGTGCTGCAGGCGGCCCTGGCCGGGCAGGGCGTGGCGCTGGGCTGGCGGCCGCTGGTCGACGACCTGCTGGCGGCGGGCCAGCTGGTCGCCTGTTTGCCGGCGCCGTACCGCACCCAGCGCGGCTATTTCCTGGCCCAGCCCCTGGCCGACCGCCCCGACCCGCTGCGCGCCGCCTTCCGCGACTGGCTGGTGGCCGAGGCCGCGGGACGCCGGCCGGGCTGATCCCAGATCAGTGGATGGGCCGGAGCCGCCCCCTCACCCGAAATCGCGATGCGATTTCGACCTCTCCCCCAAGGAGAGGTGAATGGGTCGCGGCTCCGATTCCCCTCTCCTCGGGGAGAGGGAGGGGCCCGTCGCGTTTGGCGACGGGAGGGTGAGGGGCTCGGACCGCGCCGTCGAGCGGGCCTAGGGCGCGGCCCGGAACCGGCGCCAGCCTTCGGCGCGCAGGGCGCAGGCGGGGCATTCGCCGCAGCCATGGCCCCAGTCGTGACGCCGGCTGCGGTCGCCGCGGTAGCAGCTGTGGGTCTGGTCGCGGACCAGGTCGACCAGTGCCTCGCCACCCAGGCTCTCGGCCAGGCGCCAGGTCTCGGCCTTGTCGATCCACATCAGCGGCGTGTGCAGCACGAAACGCGTCTCCATGCCCAGGTTCAGCGCCAGCTGCATCGCCTTCATGGTGTCGTCGCGGCAGTCCGGATAGCCGGAATAATCGGTCTCGCAGACCCCGGCGACCAGGTGGCGCAGGCCGCGACGATAGGCCAAAGCGGCGGCAAAGGTCACGAATACCAGGTTGCGGCCGGGCACGAAGGTGTTGGGCAGGCCGTTGTCCTGCATCGCGATCTCGACGTCGCGGGTCAGCGCCGTGTCGCTGACCTGGCCGAGCACCGAGAGATCGAGCACGTGGTCGTCGCCCAGCCGCCCGGCCCATTCCGGGAAGCGGCGGCGCATCGCGTCCAGGATGCCCGGACGGACGTCCAGCTCGACCCGGTGGCGCTGGCCGTAATCGAAGCCGACGGTCTCGACCCGGCCGAAGCGCTCCAGCGCCCAGGCCAGGCAGGTGGCCGAATCCTGGCCGCCGGAGAACAGCACCAGCGCGCCCTCGGCGGCGCCCCGCTCGCCCTGGTCACCGGCCATCATATTCGGCCCAGCAGTTCGGGGTCTCGTAGACGGCGACGGCGGCCAGCAGCGGCAGCGTCGGCCGCACCCGGCCCCAGATCCAGATGGCGATGTGCTCGGCCGTCGGATTCTCCAACCCCTCGATCTCGTTCAGGCAGTAGTGGTCCAGCCGGGCCAGGATCGGCGCAAAAGCAGCTTCGACGTCGAAGAAGTCGACGACGAAGCCGGTCTCGGGATCGACCGGCCCCTCCAGCCGCAGCTCGACGCGATAGGAATGGCCGTGCATCCGGTGGCAGCGATGCGTCGCCGGCACATTCGGCAACCGGTGCGCCGCCTCGAAGGTGAAGGCCTGGGTGATCCTCATGGAATCCCGATCAGCTTGTGGGTCTGCAGGCTCAGCCGCCATTGCGGGTGCGACAGGCAATAGGCGACCGCCGCCTCGGTGTTGGCGATGCGGTCCGGCCCGTCCATCGGCTGCAGCCAGAAATGGGTGAAGTCGAGATCCGCCACCGCCTCGGGCAGCAGCTCCGGCTGGGGATAGATCAGCTTCAGCTCGTCGCCGCGGCGGGCGGCCAGGGGTGCGCCGGCCTTGGGGCTGACGCAGACCCAGTCCAGCTCGGCCGGCGGATCGATGGTGCCGTTGGTCTCGACCGCGGCGGTGAAGCCACGGGCATGGATGGCGTCCAGCAAAGCGCGGTCCAGCTGCAGCAGCGGCTCGCCGCCGGTGAAGACGACGAAGCGGTCCGCGGCCGGACTGTTCCAGCAGGCCTCGATCGCCGCGGCCAGCGCCTCGGCGCCGTCGAAGCGGCCGCCCCCCGGCCCGTCGGTGCCCAGGAAATCGGTGTCGCAGAAGCGGCACACCGCCTCGGCCCGGTCCTGCTCGCGGCCGGTCCACAGGTTGCAGCCGACGAAGCGGCAGAACACCGAGGCCCGCCCGGCATGGCGGCCCTCGCCCTGCAGGGTCTTGAAGATTTCTTTGACGACGTAGCCCATCACGCTGGTCCGGCGTGGCTCCAGGCGGCCCCACAGCGGGGCCGTTGCCGCGCGGCGCGGTTTTAGCCGGTTTCGCCGCGCCGGTCAGGCGCGAATTGCCGCGGACAAAAAAAGGCCCGCGCCGGTGGGCACGGGCCTCGGGATCCTTCCAGTCCGGACGGATCAGGTGCTGGTCAGCTTCGACAGGTCGAGCGGCAGCGAGCGCAGGCGCTGGCCGGTCGCGGCGAAGACCGCGTTGCCGATCGCCGGCGCCAGACCGGGCACGCCCGGCTCGCCGATGCCGGTCGGCGCCTCGGTCGACGGCATGATATGCACCTCGACCTTCGGCATCTCCGACATCCGGGTCGGCTCATAGGTGTCGAAATTGGCCTGCTCGACCTCGCCGTCCTTGAGCGTGATCTTGTTGCGCAGGACGACGGAGAGGGCGAAGCCGACCGATCCCTCGACCTGGGCCCGGATCACGTCCGGGTTGACCGCGATGCCGCAATCCACCGCCGCCACCACCCGGTCCACCTTCAGCGCGCCGTCCTTGATCGAGACCTCGGCCACGGTGGCGACATAGCTGCCGAAGGACTGGTGCACGGCGACGCCGCGGCCCGACCCGGCCGGCAGGGGCTGGCCCCAGCCCGCCTTCTCCGCCACCAGCGCCAGCACGCCGGCATGGCGCGGCTGGTCCTTCAGCAGCGCGGCGCGGAAGGCGACCGGGTCCTTTCCGGCCGCATGGGCCAGCTCGTCGACCACGGTCTCGACCGCATGGGCGGTGTGGGTGTGGCCGACCGAGCGCCACCACAGCACCGGCACGCCCTCCTTGGCGTTGTGCACCGTTGCCGTCAGGTCGGCCACGGCATAGGCGGTGTCCGACGCGCCCTCGATGCTGGTGGCGTCGATGCCGTCCTTGACCGCGAAGGCCTCGAAGGAGGTGCCGATCATGATCGACTTGGCGACCACCGTGTGGTCCCAGCCGCTGATAGTGCCGGCCGCGTCCACCCCGGCGCGGACCTTGTGGTACGCCATCGGCCGGTAGTAGCCGGCCTTCATGTCGTCCTCGCGGGTCCGCATCAGGTGGATCGGCGCCCTGCCGCCGGTGGCCTTGACGATCATCGCCGTCTCGGCCGCGTAATCCGCGGTCGGGGTGGCGCGCCGGCCGAAGGAGCCGCCGGTGTAGGTCGAGTTGATCGTCACCTGCTCCGGCTTCAGGCCGAGGATGGCGGCGATCGTCGCCTGCTCGATGGTCTGGAACTGCGACCCGGCCCACCACACGGCGCCGTCCTTGGTCGGCTCCAGCACGCCGTTCAGCGGCTCCATCGGCGCATGGGCCAGATAGGGGAACTCGATCTCCACCTCGACCAGCTTGGCCGCCTTCTGCAGCGCCGCCGCGGCGTCGCCGCGCTTGGCCGCGGTCAGGCCGGGCGTCTGCGCCATGGCCTTGTATCCGGCCATGATCGCATCGGTGGACTGGCCTTCTCCCGCGGCCGAATCCCAGTCGATCTTCAGCGCCTCGCGGCCCTGCATCGCCGACCAGGTGTCCTTGGCCACGACGGCGACGCCGGTCGGGATGGTGACCACGTCGACCACGCCCGGCACCTGCTTCGCCGCGGCGTCGTCGACGCTCTTCGGCGTGCCGCCGAAGCGCGGCGGATGGGCGACCAGCGCGGTCAGCTGGCCGGGGCGGCGGACGTCGATCGAGAAGCCGGCCTTGCCGGTGATCTTGGCTGGGGTATCCAGCCGCGGCACGTGCCCGCCGACCAGGGTGAAGGCCTTCGGATCCTTCAGCGCGACATCCGTCGGCGGCGTCAGCGCCGCCGCCTTGCCGGCCAGCTCGCCGAAGCGGGCGGATTTGCCCGAGGCATGCGCAACGACGCCCTTCTGCACGGTGATCTCACCGGCCGGAACCTGCCATTCCGCCGCGGCCGCCTGCACCAGCATGGCGCGGGCCATGGCGCCGGCGCGGCGCAGCTGGTCCCAGGAATTGGCGATCGAGGTCGACCCGCCGGTGCCCTGGATCGGGCCGAAGGCGAGGTTGTTGTAGAGCTTGGCGTCGGCCGGGGCGAATTCGAAGCGCATCTGGCCCCAGTCGGCGTCGATCTCCTCGGCGACGATGGTGGTCAGGCCGGTGGTCACGCCCTGGCCCATCTCGCATTGCTTGATCAGCACGGTGACCGTGCTGTCCGGCGCGACGCGGACGAAGGCGTTGGGGGCGAGGTCGCCGGTCGCGGCCATGGCGCGGCGGGCGAGCGGCAGATGGGCCGCGATCACCAGCGCGCCGCCGAGGGCGCTGGCGCCCTTCAGGAAGGACCGGCGGTTCGGCCTGGCGAGGTCGTCGGCGGCTGCGGCCGGGGTGACGATTGGCTGAGCAAACATGATTCGTCCTCCCGGTTCAGGCCAGCTGCGAGGCGGCGTCGTGGATCGCCGCGCGGATGCGCTGATAGGTGCCGCAGCGGCAGATGTTGCCGTCCATCGCCGAGACGATGTCGTCGTCGGTCGGCTTCGGCGTCTGGCTCAACAGGCCGATCGCCGACATGATCTGGCCGGACTGGCAGTAGCCGCACTGCACCACGTCGAGCTTGGTCCAGGCGGCGCGCACGGCCTCGGCGACCTTGCCCGACACGCCCTCGATGGTGGTGATCTTGCCCTCGCCGACATCGCCGACGAAGGTCTGGCAGGACCGCACCGGCTGGCCGTCCAGATGCACGGTGCAGGCGCCGCACAGGGCCTGGCCGCAGCCGAACTTGGTGCCGGTCATGTCGAGATGGTCGCGGAGCGCCCAGAGCAGCGGCATCTGCGGATCGATGTCGAGCTCGTGGTCCGCGCCGTTGATGTTCAGCTTCACCATGGTCGATGTCCCAATCTGGATGCGGTGCGGGGAACCGGGCACCGCGCCGGGGCTGGCATAGTCCGCGTTGATCGCGGATCTCAGGTCTAGATCGAACGTTCGATCTAATTCGGCTAAAACTTCACGGGTTGCGGGCGATCGCGCGCCAGCACCCCTCGGCGATGTCGTCCAGGGACGCATCGTCCAGCGGCTCGTCCGGGGCCCGCCGGGCAAGGCGCGCGGCGAGGCCGAAGGACAGGTCGTAGACAATGTCCGTCGGCAGCGGCTTGAACGGGCTGCCGCCGTCGACGAAGCCCAGCCGCCGGGCCAGGATGGCGAAGTTCTGGTCCTCCTTGGCCAGCTCCTGCAGGTCGGTCGGGCAGTGATAGGGCGAGTTCTCGTACTGCTCGAGGAACCGGGCCTCCAGCCGGTGGGTGCGGTAGAAGTCGTAGGCGTTGCGCCAGGTGTGCTTGAACGCATCCTTGGGGCAGGCACCGTCGAAATCGCCCTGCAGCATGGCCCGGGCCTTCACCGCCTTGACCTCCTTGTAGAGGTCGCGGATCAACTCGTCCTTGCTGGCGAAGTAGTGGTAGATCACGCCTGGGCTCGCGCCGGACCGTTTGGCGACCTGGGACATCGGCGTGTCATGGAAGCCACGCTCCGCCACCAGCTCCAGCGTCGCCTTCAGGATCGCACACCGCTTGCTGTCGGTATCCGGGAACACATCGCACTCGATCGAACGTTCGTTCTAGTGATTAGCCGCTCCGGTGGGCTCACGTCAAGAATCACGTGCCGTACCACCACTCCTGTCATTGCCGGGCTTGACCCGGCAATCCAGGGGCCACCGAGAGCGGCTCTTGAAAGCCACTGGATCCTCGGGTCAAGCCCGAGGATGACAGCGAAAAAGGCCGGAGGCTCGATCTGACGGGCGCATCACCGCTTGGCGCAATCCAGGATGTTCTCCAGCGCGGCGCCGGAGCCGGCGAGGGTGAAGGGCTCGGTCACAGCGGTCACCGCGGGCTCCGCCAGGCCGACGGTCAGGGCCTTGCCGCGGCGCAGGGTTTCGACCAGCGCCTTCATCTGGTCGGTGGTAAAGGCCTTGGACGGGCCCCAGTCGAAGCTGGTCGCGACCTCCTCGGCCTGCACCGCCATCGGCACCGCTACGGCCTTGCCGTCGACGGTGAAGGTCACCGGCAGCGATTTCGCCTCCAGCGCCAGCTTGCGCGGCAGCGAGAACAGCACATAGGCGCCGCTGCGGATCGCCTGGGCGCCTTGCGGCGCGATGTCCTCGGCGCAATAGACGCCGAGATGGGCGCCGTCGGCATTGGTCAGGCCGGCATAGGCCGTGCCCATGTGATAGCCGGTGCCCCAGCCCTCGGCCTCCTGGGCCAAGGCCGGTACCGCGATGGCGAGGACAGGCAAGGCGAGGAGAGCGGCGCGGATCAAACCAGGGCTCCGAAACGAAGAAGGGCACGCCCAGCGTGCCCTTCTTGCAGGTCACATGTCGAGCAGGATGCGCTGCGGATCCTCCAGGCACTCCTTGACCCGGACCAGGAAGGTCACGGCCTCGCGCCCGTCGATGATGCGGTGGTCATAGGACAGGGCCAGATACATCATCGGCCGGATCTCGACCTTGCCGCCGACCGCCATCGGCCGCTCCTGGATCTTGTGCATGCCCAGGATGCCCGACTGCGGCGGGTTCAGGATCGGCGTCGACATCAGCGAGCCGTAGACGCCGCCGTTGGAGATGGTGAAGGTGCCGCCGGTCAGGTCGGCCATCGACAGCTTGCCGTCGCGCGCCTTGCGGCCCAGGTCGCCGATGGTCTTCTCGACCTCGGCGAAGGACAGGGCGTCGGCGTCGCGCACCACCGGCACCACCAGCCCGTTCGGCGTGCCGACGGCGACGCCGATGTCGTAGTAGTTCTTGTAGACTAGGTCGTCGCCATCGATCTCGGCGTTGACGGCCGGCAGCTCCTTCAGCGCGACGATGCAGGCCTTCAGGAAGAACGACATGAAGCCCAGCTTCACGCCGTGCTTCTTCTCGAAGCTGTCCTTGTACTGGTTGCGCAGCGCCATCAGCGCCGTCATGTCGACCTCGTTGAAGGTCGTCAGCATGGCGGCGTTGTTCTGCGCCTGCTTCAGCCGGGTGGCGATGGTCTTGCGCAGCTTGGTCATGCGCACCCGCTCTTCCCGGTCCTTCTTCGGCCGCGGGCCGCTCTCGGGACGGGTGAAGGCGGGGACCTCGATCACGCTGCTGCCCGAAGCGGGGGCGGCGGCCGGCTTGGCGCTGCCGGAAGCCGCGGCCTGCGCGTCCTCCTTCAGGATGCGCCCGCCCTTGCCGCTGCCGGCGATGGCGCCGGCGTCGAGGTTGTTCTCGGCGATGATCTTGGCCGCCGACGGCATGGCGATCGGCGCGTCGCCGCCATTGGCCTTGGCAGGGGCCGGAGCCGCGGCCGGCGCGGCGGCGGGCTTGGCCGCCTCGGCCTTGGCCGCCGGCTTGGCCGGGGCGCCGCTGCCCTCCCCGATGCTGCCCAAGAGGGCGCCGACCTCGACATTGGCACCTTCCTCGGCGGTCACCGATTCAAGCACGCCGGCCGCGGTGGCATTGACCTCGAGCGTCACCTTGTCGGTCTCGAGCTCGACCAGCGGCTCATCCACCGCCACGGCCTCGCCCGGCTTCTTCAGCCAGCGGGCGACGGTGGCTTCGGACACCGATTCGCCCAGGGCGGGCACCTTGATCTCGACGCTCATAGAGTTTCCATTCCTTCGACCGGGGCGGCGGCCCAGTTGGAGTCAGTTGGCCGGGATCAGCCGGCCGACAGGGCCTCGTCGACCAGCTTGGCCTGTTCCTGGTTGTGGCGGCGCAGCAGGCCGGTGGCCGGGGCCGCGGCCTCGGGCCGGCCGGCGTAGCGCGGCCGGGCGCTGCGATGCTTGATCTCGCCCAGCGCGGCCTCGATCTTGCGGTCGACGAAGTACCAGGCGCCCTGGTTCTCGGGCTCCTCCTGGCACCACACCACCTCGGCATTCGGATACTTGGCCAGCTCCGCGCCCAGCGTCTTGCGCGGGAACGGGAACATCTGCTCCAGCCGGATGATGGCGACGTCCTTCAGGCCGCGCTCCTCGCGTTCCTTGCGCAGGTCGTAATAGACCTTGCCGGAGCAGATCACGACCCGCCGCACCGACTCGCCGGCCACCAGCTCCGCCGTCTCGCCCAGCACGCGGTGGAAGCCCGAGCCGTTGCCGAAATCGGCCAGGGTCGAGACGCAGTCCTTGTGCCGCAGCAGCGACTTCGGCGTGAACACCACCAGCGGCTTGCGGAAGTCGCGGTGGATCTGCCGCCGCAGCGCATGGAAGTAGTTGGCCGGGGTGGTCAGGTTCACCACCTGCCAGTTGTCCTCGGCCGATTGCTGCAGGTAGCGCTCGATACGGGCCGAGGAATGCTCCGGCCCCTGGCCCTCATAGCCATGCGGCAGCAGCATCACCAGGCCGGACATGCGCAGCCACTTCTGCTCGCCGGACGAGATGAACTGGTCGATGATGGTCTGGGCGCCGTTGGCGAAGTCGCCGAACTGCGCCTCCCACAGCGTCAGGGCCCGCGGCTCGGCCAGGGAATAGCCGTATTCGAAGCCCAGCACCGCGAATTCCGACAGCGGGCTGTCATGCACCTCGAAGGTCGCCTGGCCCTCGCGGATGTGGTTCAGCGGGACGTAGCGCTCCTCGGTCTCCTGGTCGACCAGCACCGAATGGCGCTGGCTGAAGGTGCCGCGGCCGGAATCCTGGCCGGACAGCCGCACCGGGATGCCCTCGGCCACCAGCGTGCCGAAGGCCAGCGCCTCGGCCGTGGACCAGTCGATGTCGCGGCCGGTCTCGACCATCTGCGCCTTGGCCTTCAGCTGGCGCGCGACCTTGGGGTTGACGGCGATGCCCTGCGGCACGGTGCTGATGGCGCGGCCGACCTCGCGCAGCAGCGCGTCCGGGGCCGTCGTCGCGCCACGGCGGTCGTCGCCGTCGGCCGCGGTGAAGCCCGACCAGACGCCGCCCAGCCAGTCGGCCTTGTTCGGCTTGTAGGTGGTCGATCCTTCGAACGCTTCCTCCAACCGCTTCTGGAAGTCGCGGACGACGCCCTCGGCCTCCTCGGCCGACAGCAGTCCCTCGGCGACCAGTTGCCGGGCATAGATCTCGCGCACCGGCGGGTGCTTGGCGATGGTCCGGTACATCAGCGGCTGGGTGAAGGCCGGCTCGTCGCCCTCATTGTGGCCGAAGCGGCGGTAGCAGAACATGTCCACCACCACGTCATGGCCGAACTTCTGCCGGAACTCGATGGCGATGCGCGAGGCATGCACCACCGCCTCGGCGTCGTCGCCGTTGACGTGGAAGATCGGCGCCTGGACCGTCCGCGCCACGTCGGTGCAGTACGGGCCCGAGCGGGAATAGACCGGCGCGGTGGTGAAGCCGATCTGGTTGTTGATGACGAAATGGACAGTGCCGCCGACGCGATAGCCCTTCAGGTCGGACATCATCAGCGTCTCGGCCACCACGCCCTGGCCGGCAAAGGCGGCGTCGCCATGGATCAGCAGCGGCAGGACGGCGTTGCGGTCCTCGTCGCGGCGCTGGGTCTGCTTGGCGCGGACCTTGCCGATCACCACCGGGTTGACGCATTCGAGATGCGACGGGTTCGCGGTCAGCGACAGATGGACGGTGTGGCCGTCGAAGTCGCGATCCGACGAGGTGCCGAGATGGTACTTCACGTCGGCCGAGCCCTGGACATCGTCCGGGTTGGCCGGGTTGCCCTGGAACTCGGAGAAGATCGCGGCGAAGGGCTTGCCCAGGAAGTTCGCCAGCGTGTTCAGCCGGCCGCGATGGGCCATGCCGACGATGATCTCCTCAAGGCCCAGCTGGCCGCCGCGCTTCAGCACCTGCTCCAGCGCCGGAATCATCGCCTCGCCGCCATCCAGGCCGAAGCGCTTGGTGCCGGTGTATTTGACGTTGAGGAAGCGCTCGAAGCTCTCGGCCGCGGTCAGGCGCTCATAGATCGCGCGCTTGCCCTCGGGGGTGAATTCGGTGCGGTTCTCGATCGTCTCGATCCGCTCCTGGATCCAGGCGCGGATCGCCGGGTCCTGGATGTGCATGTACTCGACGCCGATCGGGCCGCAATAGGTGGCGCGCAGCCGGGTCACGATCTGGCGCAGCGTCGGCGTGTCGAGGCCCAGCTGGCCGGCGACGTAGATCGGCCGCTCCATGTCGGCTTCGCTGAAGCCGTAGGTGGCGGGGTCGAGGTCGGGGTGCGGCTTGTGCGCGGTCAGGCCCAGCGGGTCGAGATCGGCCAGCAGGTGCCCGCGCACGCGGTAGGCGCGGATCAGCTGCATCGCCCGCAGCGTGTCATGGGCGGCGCGTCGGACCGCGTCGGCATCCGGGGCGGCGGCGGGCGCCTTGCCGGGCTTGGCGCCCTTGGCCGGGGGCGCCTCGGTCGGCGCCTCCAGCCCGAAAGCCTCGCCCAGGCCGTTCAGCTTGACCGCGGGGGCGGCGCCGTTCTGCGGGCTCCAGGATGGTCCGGTGTCGGCCTCCGCCTCGCCTTCGCCGAGGCCGGCGAAGAAGGCGCGCCAGCTCTCGTCCACCGCGGCCGGATCGGCCCGGTAGCGCTCATGCAGCTCGGCGATGAAATCGGCATTCGGGGCGAACAGGAAAGAGCTCTGTTCCGACGGGCTACCCATCATTTCCAACGGCCTGTCTCAGGCCGCTTCCCTGGCGGTCGGTGGGCCGCGTTGACGCCGCGGCCGGGCGGTCCCTCGCGGGACGGGGCTCCAAGTGGCGCGCAACCTACGCCGAAAGTCCAAGAGATGAAAGGTATGTCGGGCGCGGAACGAGCAATTTCCGGCGCCATTACGACAGATCTCCCACGCAAAGAACGCAAACGCGACATCGTGACCGGCACGGGCGGTCAGAATCGAGGGATCCGGACATGAAAAAGCCCCGACCGGCAGGACCGGTCGGGGCCGAATCTCGTCCGCGAAGGAGGGTCAGCCCTTCATCGCCGCGAGCATGGTCTTGCCGAGGGAGGCG
>NZ_VCCH02000308.1 GCF_005938675.2 Mycobacterium sp. KBS0706 | reverse complement strand
TCCAGGCCTGACCGCGTCCCACCGAAACAGGAGACGACCATGAGCCTGTCGCTCGATCATGTGGTGATCGCCGTCCGCGACCTGGCGGGGGCGGTCGCCGACTACGAGGCGCTCGGCTTCACCGTGGTGCCGGGCGGGGAGCACACCCACGGCGCCAGCCACAACGCGCTGATCGTCTTCGCCGACGGCGCCTATGTCGAGCTGATCGCCTTCCGGCGCCCGAACCCGGAGTTCCGCTGGTGGCGGGTGCTCAGCGAGGCCGGCGACGGGCTGGTCGATTTCGCCCTGCTGCCCGGCGATATCGCGGCCGATGTGGTGGCGGCCAAGGCGCGCGGCCTCGACCTCGAAGGACCGACCGAGGGCGGCCGGCTGCGGCCGGACGGGCAGCGGCTGGAATGGCGCACGGCGCGGGCGGCGACCTCGGACCTGCCCTTCCTGTGCGGCGACGTCACGCCGCGGCATCTGCGGGTGCCGGAAGGCGATGTCCGCCGCCACGCCAACGGCGCGTTCGGCGTTGTCGGGATCGAGATCGCGGTGGAGAACACGCAGGTCAGCGCCTGGCGCTACGGCGCCCTGCTCGGCACGCAGCCGGGCGCGCCGATCGATCTCGGCAACGGCCAGTCCGTCAGCCTCGCCGGCCCGGACCGCGCCGGGGCGGCTCTGGCGGCGCGTGGGGAGGGGCCGGTGTCGCTGACACTGCGCGTCGCCCCCGGCAGTGCTGTGGGCGATCTCGATCCGGTGCGCACCCGGGGCGTCCGGATCACCCGGGCCGACGGTTAAGCCGCCCTTCTTGGAATCCGGCGCTGAACCAGCCGCAAGAATCGTTGGTTGCGC
>NZ_VCCH02000307.1 GCF_005938675.2 Mycobacterium sp. KBS0706 | reverse complement strand
CTGCCGGCGGATTAATGCCAAGCGCTCCAGGTCCCGCCTGAGCTCGGCCACGCTGTTGGGCGGCAAGGGCGTGCCTCCCGGCGTGCACAGCCCCTCCAGCTTGTCGATGGCCTTTCGAAGCTTCGGGTTGAAACCCCGCACCCCCCCGGCGGGCCAGCGCCGCCTTGGTTCGGTTGAC
Source organism: Mycobacterium sp. KBS0706 (assembly GCF_005938675.2). GTDB lineage: Bacteria > Pseudomonadota > Alphaproteobacteria > DSM-16000 > Inquilinaceae > Inquilinus. Next base: position 659 of record NZ_VCCH02000307.1, on the reverse strand, counting down.
CGGACGGGTGGCCTCTTTCGTCAGCCGCTCGCGTTCGCGGTTCGGCCGCCGCGCGTCCTCCGCCTCCACCGAGGCGATCGCCGCCATCCGGCAGTGGCCGGCCTCACCGCGAAGCCAGCCCAGCAGCGAACGCTTCAACAGGCCCACGTCCAGCCGGTCGGTCTTCGCCCGCCGGTGTTCGCGCGAGACCGCCACGCTCGTGGAGTGGATCACATAGACCTCCACGCCTTGAGCGATCAGCCAGCGCGCGAGCCAGAAGCCGTCCCGCCCGGCCTCGTAGGCGACAACGATCCGCTTGATCCGCAGTCCGGCTTTCCCGGCCTTATCTTGCCAGCGGTGGATCAGCTTCAGGAGCGCCGGCGCATCCGCCTCGAGCTTCTTCTGCGGCTCGCGGGCGAGGCCGGGAACCAACCCGCCCACCAACCAGCTCGCCGCGCTCATCTCGATCACGGCGATCAGCGTATTGTCTTGCTCCAGGGCGACGAGGGAGCGGCTCAAGTCATCCGTCTGTGGCACGGGCTGCCTCCATGGTGTGTGGCAGCGCTATTGGATCACCCTCGCCGCCCGCCCCATACCATCTCCTCTGAAGGCCTTCGGACGCCGGCCCCGCTCCCGGTCCAACACACTGCGCCAGGGCCGGCATCCGAAGCCCTAAACAT
>NZ_VCCH02000306.1 GCF_005938675.2 Mycobacterium sp. KBS0706 | reverse complement strand
CTAGGAGCTGTGGACAGTTACCTGAGCCATAGGACAATGGCGGCGAGGGTGACGACGGCGCGGTAATTTCTGGCGGTTTTCTCGAAGCGGGTGGCGACGCGTCGGAACTGCTTCAGCTTGGAGAAGCAGCACTCGATCAGGTGTCGCTGAGCATAGAGATGCTTGTCGAGCGGATATTTCTGAGCTCGGGAGGGGTTGTTCGGGATGACCGCGATGGCGCCCTTGGCGGCGACCGCTTGGCGGAGGCGGTCGCTGTCATAGGCAGCATCCGCCATGAAGACCTCGGCGGGCAGGTCTTCGATCAGGGCGTCGGCCTGCGGGGCATCACCCTTCTGGCCGGCCGTGAGGACAAACCGTATCGGGCAGCCGAGGCCGCGCACAGCGAGATGGATCTTGGTGCTCAGGCCACCGCGGGACCGGCCAAGGGCCTGATCTTCAGACCCCCCTTTTTAGCCCCGGCCGAGTGCTGATGGGCGCGAATGATCGTGGCATCGACAATCAGGTACTCAAAGTCCGGATCATCCGACAGCGCCTCGAAGATGCGCCACCAGACGCCCTTTTGGCTCCAGCGGCTGAACCGCCTGAAGACACTGTTCCACTCGCCGAACACCTCCGGCAGATCGCGCCAGGGCGAACCCGTCCGCACGATCCACAGCACCCCTTCCACGAACATCCGGTTGTTCCGGCCCGTCGACCCCTTCTGGTCCGGCCGGCCGATGATCAGCGGCGCCATCCGCTCCCACTGACCATCGTTCAGCACCAATCGTTCCATCACGCCCAAGACCGCCTCCCCAAAAGCAGTCTTGAATCACGTTCCTCGATCGAGGGGAATCCTTAAGAGTCCACAGCTCCTAG
>NZ_VCCH02000305.1 GCF_005938675.2 Mycobacterium sp. KBS0706 | reverse complement strand
GGTCGACCCCGATGTATGCCGCACTGAACTTGAACCTGCACCAAAGCCTCGAAGAGCCGACGCCGCTCGTCGTCGGTCAGCAGGTTGTACCGCGCCATCGAGACCCTCGGCAGAGAGCGATCGGGTCAGACCACCTCAGCGCCGAAAGCGAGTCCAGCGGGAATGATCCGCCCGTGTCCGCAAGAGCATCGCTCAACGGACCGCCTGGAGCGGGACGGCCCTCCGCCTCCGTGACAACCGATCCCCGTCGCCGGGCGACCATGTTCTTGCTTTGTCCGGCGAAAGGTGCACTGGCGGAAAAACCTTGCGGTGCCCCCTCGATCGGCCCGATCAGGTGTGGGCGATGGACATCAGCTACATCCCCATGAAGCGCGGCTTCGTCTATCTGGCCGCCGTGATCGACTGGTTCACCCGCCGGGTGCTGGCCTGGCGGGTGTCGATCAGCATGGAGGTGGATTTTTGCCTTGAGGCCGTCGAGGAGGCCATGGCCCGGCACGGCAAACCCGACATCTTCAACACCGACCAGGGCAGCCAGTTCACCAGCGCCGCCTTCACCGGCCTGCTGGCCGCCAACGGCGTCAAGATCAGCATGGACGGCAAGGGCGCCTGGCGCGACAACGTCTTTGTCGAACGCCTGTGGCGGTCGGTCAAATACGAGGAGGTCTATCTGCGGGCCTACGACAGTGTCGCCGAGGCCCGCGCCTCGATCGGCCGCTACCTGGACTTCTACAACCGCAAGCGCCCGCATTCGAGCCTGGGCGCCCGAACGCCGGACCAGGCCTATTTCGACCACCAACCCCGGCCAAACTCAACCGGCAGCGATTCCACTTAACCAACGCTGATCCCTGTCCAGACAATCCCGGCCACCGCT
>NZ_VCCH02000304.1 GCF_005938675.2 Mycobacterium sp. KBS0706 | reverse complement strand
AGTTTTCGAAGACGAGGAGGGTGTCGAAGAGATCGGCGAAGCCGGCGATCTGCTGGATGCGGGTGAGGCCGAGATGCTGGTGAGCGAGCAGGCGGGACTGTTCCTCCTGCAACCGGGCCAGGAGCGCCGCCAGCGGCTCCGCCGGACGCAGCCGCAGGCGCAGCGGCAGCGTGTTGATCAGCAGCCCCACCATGGCCTCGATCCCCGGCAGCTCCGCCGGCCGACCCGACACCGTCACCCCGAACACCACGTCGTCCCGTCCGGTCAGGCGGCCCAGCAGGATGCCCCAGGCCCCTTGCACCAGCGTGTTCACCGTCAGCCCGAGCCGACGGGCCTGCCGCGTCAGCGCCGCCGTCCGCTCCGCCGTCAGCGACACCGACACCGTCTCCGGCATCGCCGCCGCCGTCGACCGCCTCGGCGCCAGCCGCGTCGGTTCCTCCAGACCCTGCAGCGCCTCCCGCCACGCCGCCTCCGCCGCTTGCCCGTCCTGCCGCCGCAGCCAGCCCAGATAGTCCCGGAACGGCGTCACCCGCGGCAGCCCCTCCGCGGAGCCTCCCGCCCGGTACAACGCGAACAATTCCCGCAGCAGCAGCGGCGTCGACCAGCCGTCCAGCAGAATGTGGTGGTTGGTGATCACCAGCCGGTGCCGTTCCGGCCCCAGCCGGATCAGCATGAAGCGGATCAGCGGCCCTTGCCCGAGATCGAAGCGGTGGCCGCGGTCCGACGCCAGAGCCTCCGCCAGCGCCGCCTCGCCGAGCCCCGACAGGTCCAGCTCCGTCCAGGGCGGCTCCGCCGCGCGCAGGATCACCTGCACCGGCCGCTCCAGGCCGCCATGCCGGAACGCCGCCCGCAGATTCGCGTGCCGTGCCAGCAGCCTC
>NZ_VCCH02000303.1 GCF_005938675.2 Mycobacterium sp. KBS0706 | reverse complement strand
GCAGCAGCCAGCGCCGCGGCGTGACGCCGTTGGTCTTGTTGCTGAAGCGCTCGGGGAAGGTCTCCGCCAGATCCTTGACCGTCACGGTGCGCAGGAGGTCGGAGTGGATCGCCGCCACGCCATTGGTGCTGTGCGAACCGACGATCGCGAGATTGGCCATGCGGATCTTGCGATCGCCGCCCTCCTCGACGAGGCTGACGCGCTGAACCCGGCCCTCGTCGCCGGGGAAACGCGCCCGCACCTCCGCCAGCAGGAGGCTGTTGATCTCGAGGATGATCTCCAGGTGGCGCGGCAGCAGCAGTTCGAACCACCGCAGCGGCCATTTCTCCAAGGCCTCGGGCAGGAGCGTGTGGTTGGTGTAGGCCAGCGTCCGCTGGGTCAGGATCCAGGCGAGGTCCCATCCGAGCTGCGCTTCGTCGAGCAGGATCCGCATCAGCTCCGGCACGGCCAGGCTGGGATGGGTGTCGTTGAGCTGGATGGCGACCTTGTCCGGCAGCGCGTTCCAGTCGGCGTTGCTCCGCCGGAAACGCCGCACCAGGTCGGCCAGCGAACAGCTGACGAGGAAATACTCCTGAACGAAGCGCAGCCCCTGTCCCAGGCTCGTGGAGTCGTCGGGATAGAGGACGCGCGTCAGGGATTCGGCCGTCAGGCGCTCCGCCAGGGCGCCGACGAATTCGCCGGCGCTGAACGCCTGGAAGTCGAAGACATCGGGCGCCGCGGCGGCCCAGAGCCGGAGCGTGTTGATGGTCTTGCCGCCATAGCCCACCACCGGGCGGTCGAAGGGGATGCCTAGCAGGCTCGACGGCCGGCCGGTAACGACGGCGAGGGTCCCGCCGCGCACCTCGAAGGAGCAGCCGAGCTTGATCTCGACCTGCTCCTGCGGCCGGGCGATCTCCCATGGGTCGGGCCGCC
>NZ_VCCH02000302.1 GCF_005938675.2 Mycobacterium sp. KBS0706 | reverse complement strand
TTCACCAGCTGGAAGAAGGGCCGCAGATTCTGCGACATCCACTGGACGCCGGCCTGGATCCACTTGTCGACCGGCAGGACATAGAGGTCGTCGGCGCTGAACATGGGACCGTCGGCTCCATCAGGGCTGGGCGAGGGCGGCTGGGGCCGCGATGCGGGCGAGGATCCGGCCGGGCTCGACGCGGCCGAGCAGCCGGCCGTCCTCGTCGATCACGGCGACCAGCTGGTCGCCGCTGCAGGCGCCAGCGATGTCGGCCAGGCGGGCATGGCCGGGCACCGTGGCGCAGTCGGCCGAGGCGAGCGAACGCAGGGTGATGCCCTGCTGCAGCCGCGGCAGGTCGGCGGCGGCGACCGTGCCGATCAGCCGGCCGGCATCGTCAACCACGAAGGACCGGCCGAGCCCGGATACGCCGGCCAGCTCGACCGTGCCGTCGGCGCGGGCCACGATCGGCCGCGCCTCGACCATCACCGAGCGGGCATCGAACAGCCGCGACCGGTCGACCTCGCGGGTGAAGGCGGCGACATAGTCGCTGCCCGGATCGGTCACGATCTCCTGCGGCGTGCCCTCGCGTACCACGGCGCCGTCGGCCATGATGGCGATGCGGGTGCCGAGCTTCAGCGCCTCCTGGAAATCATGGGTGATGAACAGGATGGTCTTGTGCAGCGTGCGCTGCAGCCGCAGCAGCTCGTCCTGCATCTCGGTGCGGATCAGCGGGTCGAGGGCGCTGAACGCCTCGTCCATGATCAGCACGTCGGCATCGGTGGCCAAGGCCCGGGCCAGGCCGACCCGCTGGCGCATGCCGCCGCTGAGCGCGCCCGGCAGGTGTTGGCCCCAGCGCGCCAGCCCGACCACGGCCAGGATCTCCTCCGCCTTCTGGCGGCGCGGCCGGGCGGCGATGCCGCGCAGCTTCAGGCCGAA
>NZ_VCCH02000301.1 GCF_005938675.2 Mycobacterium sp. KBS0706 | reverse complement strand
TGGTCTGGCAGCGCCTTGTCCTGCCGAACGGGAGATCGATCGTGCTCGTCAATCTGCCGGCGACAGACACGGCCGGCTATGCCGGACTCGAGGACGAGGTTGACGTCCACGGCTGGGAGCTCGTGAAGGGTGTCGTCCTCTCGACGCTTCTCGGCGTTGGCACCGAGCTCACCTTTGGCGATGACGAGGACGATCTCGTCCGCGCGCTCCGGCAATCGACGCAGCAGAGCCTGAACCAGGCCGGTCAGCGGATCACGGAGCGGGCGCTCGACATCCAGCCGACGCTGAAAGTGCGGCCCGGCTGGCCGCTTCGCGTCATTGTGCACAAGGATCTCGTGCTCGAGCCCTACCAGGGATGAGGAGGTGTGCCATGCCAGATCTCAAGCTTCGCCGGCTGCCGGACCGCACCTTCGTCAGGATCTCGTTCCGGGCCGGCCCGGAGCTCGCGCGGTCGCTACAGGCCTATGCCGCGCTTTACCGCGAGACCTACGGCCAGGCGCAGCCGTTACCAGATCTCATCCCCTACATGCTGGAGAGCTTTCTTGCGGGGGATCGCGCCTTTGTCCTCGCGCAGAAGGCCGGGCGAACGGACGGCGGGCGACCGAGGTCTGATCTCTTCGCGTCGTCGCCGGAAAAGGAGGCCTGAGGTCCGGCCTTCGATCAAGCCCGGCGGCCGGATGTCGCCCGATTGCGCGGGATCCAGCCGGATTTTCGTGAGGCCGAAGGAGCCAGGTCTCAGGTCTTTGAGCGCATAGCCGCGTGGACTGGATCCGGCGGAGTCCTCGGCCGCGTCGGCGTCGTCGCGGCAAATCCCTCCGGTTTGAGCGACGGCGGATCCGGGACCGCGTGGGCGAGCTCCCGGTCGATGATGCACATCTGGGCGGGGCTGAGCCAAGGCCCGATAAGGGGGCGAGGCGG
>NZ_VCCH02000300.1 GCF_005938675.2 Mycobacterium sp. KBS0706 | reverse complement strand
AGCATGCGCAGATGCCGCGCGGCCCGCTCCTCCTCGGGAGTGGCCGGGGCTTCTGATGTCTGATCGGTCTGCGCGGTGTTCATAGAACGAATCATGAACATGATTCGCAGATAAAGCTATGCACATTGCGTTTACAATTTTCCCGCTCCTTGCGGGCAGGGCCAAGCGGCCGACCGCCGATATCGATTTGCGGGCTGGAGCGTGTCGGAGGCGGGGCGGTTGAGAGTGGTCCTACAGGCCTTTACGAAAGAAGACGACGCGTCTTGTCTCCTCGAAACCCAGCGCCGCATGAAACCTGTGGCTCACGCCATTGTCCAACAGGGCATCGGAGGCGAACTCGGCACAGCCGATAGACTTGCCCCATTCGGCAATTGCATCGCAGAGCAGTCGCGCCGCGCCCTTTTGCCTGTGGCCGGGCAGAACATAGATTCCTTCAAGGAACAGAACGGGAGAGGTTTTGCATCCATTGACGTAATCACTGCGCAGCGTGGCTTCGGCAAATCCGATCACTTCGCCTTCATCGGTTTCACAGATGAACGCGACAGCTCGGCCGTCTCCGGCCAGGAAAGTGCGAACCACGTCGTCCCGATGGTGCTGGACAGAATAGTCCGGCCAAAGTGCAGCACGTAACCGCGCCCACGGCTGAACATGGTCCATGGTGCTTCGCTGGATCTTCATCATCTCACCCTATGCCGCAGTTCGCGTGTCTCCAACAGGTGGGAGTGGACATCTCCGGCGATCCAATTCTGCCCCGAAGCGGACAGGATCGCTTTGGGTTCGAATCGGGTCGGATCGGCTTTTCGGCACCGAGGCGACGGCCGCTTCCGGAGCCCGCAGTTCGGCCTGGCCGTCCGCGACGGGCGGAAAGCGGACCGAGAACCGAGCCTCGGAGGCGATGAGAGTGCTGCCAGAGCGACCAT
>NZ_VCCH02000299.1 GCF_005938675.2 Mycobacterium sp. KBS0706 | reverse complement strand
GGCGGCCTTCAGCCCCTCATGCGCATCGGAGATCACCAGCTTGACGCCGCGCAGGCCGCGGCGGGCGAGGCCGCGCAGGAACTCGGTCCAGAAGGTCTCGGCCTCCGACGGGCCGACATCCAGGCCCAGCACTTCGCGGCGGCCGTCGGTGTTGGCGCCGACCGCCACGATCACCGCGACCGAGACGATCCGGCCGGCCTGGCGGACCTTGACGTAGGTGGCATCGATCCAGAGATACGGCCAGTCGCCCTCGATCGGGCGGGTCAGGAAGGCCTGGACCTTCTCGTCGATCTCCTCGCACAGCCGCGACACCTGGCTCTTGGAGACCCCCGAACCGCCCATGGCACGGACCAGCTCGTCCACCGAGCGGGTCGAGATCCCTTGGACGTAGGCCTCCTGGACGCCGCCAGCGCCTTCTCCGCCAACCGCCGCGGCTCCAGGAAACCGGGGAAGTAGCTGCCCGTCCGCAGCTTCGGGATGCGCAGCTCCACCGTCCCGGCCCGGGTCTCCCAATCGCGCTCGCGGTAGCCGTTGCGTTGGGCCAGCCGCTCCGGGCTCTTCTCGCCGAAGGCTGCGCCGGTCTTCGCCGTCACCTCCAGCTCCATCAGCCGCTGGGCCGCGAACCCGATCATCTCCCGCAGCAGATCCGCATCGGCGCTCTTCTCCATCAGCCCGCGCAGGGCCATCATGTCATCGGTCATCTTCGGTTCCTTCGGTTCCAGGTTGGGTGTCACCAACCGAACCCTACCGGAGAACCGCGGATGACCGCCCGCTGTGGATAAGGGGCCCACCGCCGCCTAACTCTCGGCGGTCGCTGCGGCGGGCCTCTTACCCACAGCTCCTACACCACCCGGGGGGACACGACCGTCCGGGAAGGACCCGCATGCTTCGACGTGATGCCTGATGATTGGCGCCGCCGCCCTCA
>NZ_VCCH02000030.1 GCF_005938675.2 Mycobacterium sp. KBS0706 | reverse complement strand
TCGCGTGCGGTCATGTCCGCTCTCCGGCGTCGGGCGCGACGGCCGCTTTCGGACGGCCTCGATTGGGCCTGGCCGGCCGAGAAGGGCGGAAAGGGGAAATTCGCTCCTGAGTTGCTGCGCTGCAAAATGCGACTCGATCTTCCCGAATGACTATCTAGAAATCATTTGCAGTAATATGCCCTATTTGGAAACACTAGGGTCTGCCGCGCCGCACCATCCTCTGCAATACTTCCTGCGAAATCCTTGAATCGGAGAAAGCCAGAAATAGTCTCCCCCGGAGCTATCCGAATCTTGCACTCTCCTGGCACCCCTACGGAAGGGCTACATTCAGAACATAAATTGATGCCGTACGGAATGACGCGGCCATCCTGAAGTAGGAACAACCGCACCTTTCCCATCGGCACACAGTTATCGACCGTTCCATTCGCTGGCCATAGCGTTTCATCGATGCATAGGTCATTGCTGTCTTGAGACGTAAGATAGATGTCGAATTCTTTGTTTTCCCGGTCCATAAATATATCGGCCTTGACCTTTAAGTCGCTCGACGGGATGACGATCGAAGGCTCGCCTTGCTCGGCAAAGGCTGCCGTATGGCTAATCCAGAGATGGATAATTGCGCCAAAAAATATGGCTTTCATCTTCTGGATCTCCAAGAAAATGGCAGTAATAGGGTCGTTCCAATCCGTAGCTTGTCGACCAGGGTTGCATTCGCTAGCCGTGACCGCTTTGGGTCGATTCGAGCCTTGTCCGCTTTCCAGAGCGGAGGTTGATGTCGGCTCTGGGGCAGCCGGCCGTGGGCTTGGCTGACCGAGAAGGGCGGCCCAAGGAGGACCGAGCCCAATGCGGTCGCAGGCGCGGAGATACGGGGCGTTTGTTCGCCAGTAGCTAAAACGCTTATACTTGAATCAAACGGCGTTTCTTAGGGAGTTCAGAGCGTGATCGATTCTGACGAAGTGGATCAACTCAGACAATGGATCAACCGTTGGATTAAGATCGGGAACAGAGCGCACGGCTACGCCGGTGTCTTTAACTATGAGAACGCGGATGACAAGGTCACAGTAGAACTGAACACGGCCAGAGAGTGGTGTAGGTCAATCGTGGCCGAATTCGGCCTGACGGTTGGCGACCCTGAACGCAATCACGATGATCCGCCTGATTGCTACGTTTCCGTTGGGGGGCAACGCCTCGGTGTCGAGCTTGTCCAACTCATTGAATCTGAGCACAAGAGGCGGGCTGCAAAGAACGAAACGCCTCACGCCGGCCAGCTCTTCCATGACATGCAGTGGTCGAAGCCCCGGTTGGCCTCGAAACTGAACGAGGTCATACAGAAGAAGGGCAACAAATATGAAAAGAACGGAAAATCGATCGATGTGCTTCTTATCCATTGCGCCGAACCTTGGTTGAGTTCGGGCCAAGTGCGCGACTGGCTCGCCGATATCCAAATGGGTCCGCATCCCAACATCGCGAGCACGTTCCTACTTTTAGACTACGAACCCGGCAGGAATGTGGAGTATTGGCCCGTATTTCGTCTCTATGGAGATCTTGGCGGAACGATATAGTTGTTGTGTGAGCAAGAAAGACCATTAAGATCAAGCCTCGTGACCGCTCCGGGCCGATTCGAGCCTTGTCCGCTTTCCAGAGCGGAGTTCGCTCCACACACTTCCGCTTCCGGACGGTCGAGTCGCCGCTAATGCGACATCAGAACCGGCATCGACACATTGTGGATCAGATCCTGGCTCACGCCGCCGAGCAGGCGCTCAAACAATGGGGAATGGCCGTAGGCGCCGGCAACGATGAGGTCCGCCCGCTGCCGGTCAAGGCAGGAAAATAGGGCGTCGAGCAGGGAATTGTCGCCTGTATCCGGCCAAGTGAACAACTCGGCATCGATACCGTGCCGGCGAAGATGGTCCGCCATCAGACCTGGCGCCGATTCTGTCTGGTCGGCTGGCGGCGCAAACTCGAACAGTGTCACCTTTTCGGCACGAGACAAAAGCGGCAGCGCGTCGTGAACGGCGCGAGTTGCCTCGCGGCTTGCATTCCAGGCGAGAACGATATTCCGGCCCACGGGCTCTGGTTGCCAGTCGGGCGGGAGCACGATGAGCGGCACCCCCGCCGAGAGCAGGACATCCTGAGGAACCGCGGGCAAGACGACTTCCGCGTTGGTCTCGTGACGCTGGGTGGCGATGACCAGGTCGGCGAAATGAGCATAGAGCGATTTCCAGCTGTCGGCAGAGCGATCAGCAGCCCGGAACTCGCCATCGAGATCGGCGCTGTCCAGCCGGGATTGGAACAGAGCCTGAAGGCCAGTCGCCTGATCCTTCCATCGCCCCTCGAACGCCGCCGACGTGCTAACGTCGACGCCGAGCAGTCTTGCCCCGTGTTCCTGGGCGAGGGAGATCGCGAGGTCGAGCCGGGCCGGGGTGTCGCTCGTTGCATCGAGGAATACCACGATATCCTTGTAAGGCATCGGGCCTCCTTGGCCGGCCAGTGCCGGCATCTATTTCGAGGCATGCGCCTCTTGGCGGAGAGCGGACGAAACCGCACTCCAGGATTGATATATGGCATTGGTGCCGGATGCATACATCGGGGCCATTGGACGTCCGCTTCGGAGACGATTGGGCAATGTCCGGAATCTCACCCTTTGCGGAACACTGCTGGTCGATAAGGCGCTGCCCAGAACCGGGCGGCCCGTCGTCAAAAAGAACGCGCCCGGCTCCGTCCGCCAAGCCGCGCCGAACCCCTCACCCGTTCCCCAGTCGCCCCAGCAGGCCCTCCAGTCCGCCCTGGTCGAGTTCCTGCTTCGCCGGCTGCACCGTCGGAGCGGTGACCGCCGTGGGCGGCACCAGCACCTTCGGCGCGCCCGGAGTAACCGTGACCGTCGGCGCGATGGCGGCCGGCGCGGCGGCCCCGCCGCCCCCTCCCACCGTGGCCACTGCGGCCGGCAGCGACCCGTCGACGCCCAAGAGCGGCCGGGCCGGCTTGCCGCGCTCGGCCTCGACCATGAAATCGTGCCAGATCTTCGCCGGCAGGCTGCCGCCGGTCACCTTGTCCATCGGCGTGCCGTCATCGTTGCCGACCCAGACGCCGACCACGTAATCGGCGGTAAAGCCGATGAACCAGGCGTCGCGGTAACCTTGACTCGTGCCGCTCTTGCCCGCCGAGGGCCGGTCGTCCAGCCGGGCGCTGCGGCCGGTGCCGATGGTCATGGTCGCCCCCAGCATCCGGTTCATCGCCTCGACATGCCAGGGCAGCACCGCCTCGCCCGGGCCGCCGCCGAAGCGGGTGTACAGCGCCGCCTCGCCCGGCGGGCCGATGCGCTCGACGCCATAGGGCCAGACGCCGTTGCCCTGGTTGGCCAGCGCGGCATAGGCCGCGGTCAGCTCCAAGAGGTTGACCTCGCTGGTGCCCAGCGCCAGCGACAGCTCCGGCCGCAGCGGCGAGGCGATGCCGAGCCGGCGGGCCAGCTCGATCGTCCGGTTGATGCCGGCCCGCTGCAGCATGCGCACCGCGGCGGTGTTGTAGGACTTCGCCAGCGCCTCGCGCGCCGTCACCTCGCCATGGAACTTGCCGTCATAGTTGCCCGGCGACCAATTCTTGATCGTGATCGGCGCGTCCAGCACCAGGCTGTCCGGCGTCAGCCCCTGCTCCACCGCCGACAGATAGGCAAACATCTTGAACGACGAGCCGGGCTGGCGCTGCGCCGTCACCGCGCGGTTGAACTGGCTCTGGCTGTAGCCGCGGCCGCCGACCATGGCGACCACTGCGCCGTCCGGCCGCATCGCCACCAGCGCCGCCTGGCTGGCGCCGACCTTGCCGCCATCCTCCGCCATGCGGGCGTCGACGATGCTCTCGGCCGCGCGCTGCAGCGACGGCACCAGCGTGGTCTCGACCCTGAGGGCCGGGGCGGCGGTGTTGACGAAATCCGGCACCTGGTCGGCGACCCAGTCGGCGAAGTAGCGGCTGCCCGAGCCGCCCCCCGGCCGGCGCGGCGGCACCGGCGGCTGGTCGGCGGCGGCCGCCCGCTCCTTGTCGGTGATGAAGTCGGCATCGACCATCGCCCCCAGCACCACATCGGCACGCTGCCGCGCCGCCTCGGGGTTGCGGTCCGGCGCGTAGCGCGACGGCGCCTTCAGCAGGCCGGCCAGCATCGCCGCCTGCTCCAGGTTCACATCCTGGGCCGGCACGCCGAAATAGGCGCGGGCGGCGGCGTCGATGCCGTAGGTGCCGGAGCCGAAATAGACCCGGTTGAGATAGGCGGTGAGGATCTGGTCCTTGGAGAAGTTCATCTCCAGCCACACCGCCAGGATCGCCTCTTGGATCTTGCGGCGGACCGTGCGCTCCGGCGTCAGGAACAGGTTCTTGGCCGCCTGCTGGGTGATGGTGGAGCCGCCCTGCACCGCGCGGCCGGCCCGGTAGTTCACCCACAGCGCCCGGGCCACGCCGATCGGGTCGATGCCGTAATGGTGGTAGTAGCGGCGGTCCTCGATCGCCAGCACCGCCTCGGTCAGGTGCTTCGGCAGGGCCGAGGCCTGGACCATGTCGCCGGTCATGTCGCCATAGCGGGCGATCTGGCCGCCATCGTCGGCGACCACGGTGATCGCCGTCCGCCGCTCCGGCATCGCCACCTGGCGGATGTCGGGCAGGTCATAGGCGAAATAGGCGACGACCACGCCGAGCGCGATCACGCCCCAGATCGACAGCACCGCGCCCCATTTCGCCACGCCCCACAGCCAGTGCCGGCGGCCCGAGGACTTGCGGGGCCTCTGAGTCGATTTGGACGTCGATTTGGGTCGGCGCGGCGGGGACTTGCCGGCGGACGTGCTCGTCCGGGAGCGGCCACCGGTGGCACGCAAGGCAGGCTTGCCGGAAGAGCGGGTCGTCATAATGTAAACTTTATCTCGCGAGAATCCCGCAATATCAAGCCGGAATGAGGCGGAATTTAGAGATAGGCTGAGGCTGTGGCGCCGCGGTGACGGAGTAAATTTCTCGACAACAAAATTTCACTTGCATCACGGGGACACCGACCGTATTTGACCTCTCGGAACGTATTCGCACGTGCCCCGGCCCGCCGGTTTGAACCCGGAGGGCACAGCAACGACGTCACGCGTCTCCTCGGTCTGTCCGGCTTCGGCCGGCTGGGTTGAAGAGAAGTTTTTCGGTTGCAGGTGCGGAGAGGGTTCCTCTTCCGTGATTGTCTGGATGGTGTTGACGGGTGGCGCCCTTGGCGTCGTCCCGCGATCCCGTCTCTGCGATCCGGATCCGCATGTGCCGCCGGGTTTCGTCGCCGGTGAGCAGAGGCGGGCGCCTCAGGCAACGGTTTGGTTTGAACTGGCTTGCCGTGAGGGATCAGTCCCCATGAACACCAAGATTGCCTCCTTCCTGGAAGAGCGACGTCCGGAGACGCCTTGCCTGGTGCTCGACCTCGACGTCGTGGCCGGCAACTACCAGGCGCTGGCCGCCGCCATGCCCGACAGCCGCATCTTCTACGCGGTGAAGGCCAACCCGGCGCCGGAGATCCTGTCGCTGCTGGCCGCGCTGGGCTCGTGCTTCGACACCGCCAGCGTGGTCGAGATCCGCGACGCGCTGGCCGCCGGCGCCACCCCGGACCGCGTCTCCTTCGGCAACACCATCAAGAAGCGGGTCGACATCGCCACCGCCTATGCGCTGGGCGTGCGCCTGTTCGCCTTCGACAGCGAGGCGGAGCTGCGCAAGATCGCCGAGGTCGCGCCGGGCGCCCGCGTCTTCTGCCGCATCCTGACCTCGGGCGAGGGCGCCGAATGGCCGCTGTCGCGCAAGTTCGGCTGCGAGCCGAGCATGGCGCGCGAGCTGCTGGCGATGGCGCCGGGCCTCGGCCTCGACGCCTATGGCGTGTCGTTCCATGTCGGGTCGCAGCAGCGCGACACCGGCGCCTGGGACCAGGCGCTGGAATCGGCCGCGTCGATCTTCCGCGACCTGGCGGCCCAGGGCATCGAGCTGAAGATGGTCAATCTCGGCGGCGGCTTCCCGACCAAGTACCTGAAGGAGGTGCCGACGGCGGAGGCCTATGGCCGTGCCATCGACGCCAGCCTGCGCAATCATTTCGGCAACCGCCTGCCCGAGACCATCATCGAGCCGGGCCGCGGCATGGTCGGCAATGCCGGCGTGATCCAGACCGAGGTGGTGCTGATCTCGAACAAGTCGGCGAACGACAACACCCGCTGGGTCTATCTCGACATCGGCAAGTTCGGCGGCCTGGCCGAGACGATGGACGAGGCGATCCGCTACCCGATCAGCACGGTGCATGACGGCGATGCGGCCGAGCCGGCGATCCTGGCCGGCCCGACCTGCGACAGCGCCGACGTGCTGTACGAGAAGACGCCCTACCCGATGCCGGTTTCGCTCGCGATCGGCGACAAGGTGCTGATCCACGGCACCGGCGCCTACACGACGACCTATTCGGCGGTCGCCTTCAACGGCTTCGCCCCCCTCAAGGCCTATTACATCTGAACCTCATACGGGTGGGGATCGGGTTCATGGACATCATGCGGGAGCGGCCGCGCCACGCGGCCGCCATCGAGAGCCTTGTCGTCGATTGCTTCGGCGAGGGGCGCTTCGGCAAGACCGTCTACCGGCTGCGCGACGGGGTGCGGCCGAACAACGAGCTCGGCCTGGTGGCGCTCGAGGACGGCGAGCTGGTCGGCACGCTGCGCTTCTGGCCGATCCATGTCGACGGCGTCGGCGAGACCATCCTCTTGGGCCCGCTCGCGGTGACCGAGGGGCTGCGCTCGAGCGGCATCGGCTCGCGGCTGATGCGGGCCGGCCTGTCGCGCGCGGCGGCCTTCGGCTATCGCAGCGTCATCCTGGTCGGCGACGAGCCCTATTACCGCCGCTTCGGCTTCCGCCGCGACCTGACCCTCGGCCTGATGCTGCCGGGGCCGGTCGACTACGACCGTCTGCTCGGCCTCGAGCTGGTGCCGGGCGCCCTGGCCAACGCCCGCGGCATGATCGGCCGCGCCGACAGAATCCCAGTGCGCTACGAGGTCGCGGCCACGGTCGCCTGACCTCCTTCGACGGCGGCTCTCCCCCCTCACCCTCCCGGCCCAAGCGGGCCGGGCCCCTCCCTCTCCCCGAGGAGAGGGGATTTCGGAGCAGCACTTTCTTCACCTCTCCTTGGGGAGAGGTCGAAATCGCGCAGCGATTTCGGGTGAGGGGGTGGCCCCGGCCTCTCGTTATCTCTCCGTCCGCATCGCCACAAAATGCCCGTACAGCGCCAGGCTGGCGGCGACGGTGGCGTTGAGCGATTCGACCGCGCCGGTGGTCGGGATCGCCAGGCGGCGCAGCTCCAGCCCGGGCGGCAACCCCAGCCCTTCCTCGCCCAGCACCAGGCGCAGGTCGCGCGGCCAGGCGAAGCCCGACAAATCCTCGCCCTGCCCGTCCAGCGCCAAGAGCGGCCCCGCCGCCTGCGCCAGCCCGGCCCAGGCCGGGCCGCGCCGCAGCTCCAGCGCGAATTGCGCGTTCGACGCCGCGCGCAGGCATTTCGGGTGGAACGGGTGGGCCGCGTCGGCCAGCAGGATGACGCGGGACACGGCGAAGGCGGCAGCACTGCGCAGCAGGGCGCCGAGATTGCTCGGATCGCCGAGGGCGCAGACCAGCTCCAGCCCCTCGGGCGGCCGGGCCAGGTCGATCGCCGCCATCTCCGGCACCACCCCGACCAGGATCGGCAGGCCGGTGCCGGAGATGTCGAGCCGGTCGAACAGGGCCCGGCCGAGGCGGATGCGCTCCAGCTCCGACGGCGCCGCCAGATCATCCTCGCCGACGCCGGGCGGCAGCAGCAGCGACTCGAAGCGGTCGGGGTGCTGCGCCAGCGCCTCGCGCACGGTCTTGCGGCCGGCCAGCAGGAAACGGCGATGCTTGCGCAGCCCGCGGCTCTCCAGCAGCGCCGTCCACAGCTTGGCGCGCGGATTGTCCAGGCTCTCGATACTGCGCTCGGCCATCGCCCCTCCTGCCGGAAGAGGTGCCTACCTGATCTCGAAGATCGCCTCGACCTCGACGGCACAGCCGAGCGGCAACTGGGCGACGCCGACCGCGGCGCGGGCGTGCTTGCCGGCTTCGCCGAAGGCCTCGGCCATCAGGTCGGAGGCACCGTTGACCACCTTCGGCTGGTCGGTGAAGTCCGGCGTCGAGTTGACGAAGCCGCCCAGCTTCACCACCCGGACCACCCGGTCGAGGTCGCCGCCCAGCGCCGCCTTGGCCGCCGCCAGGATGTTGATGGCGCAGATCCGGGCGCAGGCATAGCCGTCCTCGACCTTGAACTCGGCGCCGAGCTTGCCGGTGTGGCTGATCTTGCCGTCGACGAACGGCACCTGGCCGGAGATGTAGAGCATGGTCCCCGAGATCACGGAGGGGACGTAGTTCGCCGCCGGCGCCGCGACGTTCGGAAGGGTGACGCCCTTCTCCTGCAGCCGCGCCTCGATGCTTCCTGCCATGGGTCGGTTCCCGTTCACTCTGGTGACTCGAAGGCCGCACCATAGCCAGCACCGCCCGGCCGCGAAAGCCCGGCCCCGACCCGCTTCGGCCGAAGCGCGACGGATCATGCCGCAGCCGGAACAGATTCCCGCCGGCCCTTGAGTCACTCTGTATCCTAAGGCCGGACACAGGCCCGTGCAGGGAGTCGTTGACGGCGTCGTGATTTCATGACGTTATTATTACAATTGAACTACAATAGTGTGGCAGCTGCCATGTCGTGGCCGGGCTATCGCTCTGTATTCACCTTGACAAGGACTGCGCCGCACAACAAAGTCCCGCCGCATCCGCACTTGAGCCCGGATTTGACCGAGCGCTCGACTTCGGATGCGTGGATTTGTCTAAAATCCGTCAAACAGAATGCTGAACATCGGGGGTTTGTGACATGAAGGCGACGTGGACTTCCGTGCTGTCGATCTCGGCCCTGGCGCTTGCCGCCTCCGCCGCCCGGGCCGAGCCGTCGGCCGAGCTGATCGCCGCGGCGAAGGCGGAGGGCGAGCTGACCACCATCGCCCTGCCCCATGACTGGTGCGGCTACGGCGGCATCATCGACAGCTTCAAGGCCAAATACGGCCTGAAGGTCAACGAGCTGAACCCGGACGCCGGCTCGGGCGACGAGGTCGAGGCGATCAAGGCCAATAAGGGAAACAAAGGCCCCCAGGCCCCCGACGTAATCGATGTCGGCCTGTCCTTCGGACCGTCGGCCAAGGCCGAGGGCCTGATCGCGCCGTACAAGGTGTCGACCTGGGATTCGATCCCGGACAGCGCCAAGGACCCGGAGGGCTACTGGTACGGCGACTATTACGGCGTGCTGGCCTTCGAGGTGAACAAGGACATCGTCAGCAAGATCCCGACCGACTGGAAGGACCTGCTGGCCTCCGACTACGCCAACTCCGTCGCCCTCGCCGGCGACCCGCGGACCTCGAACCAGGCGATCCTGGCCGTGCTGGCCGCCGGCCTGTCGACCGAGAAGGACGCCACCAAGGCCGCCGAGGCCGGGCTGAAGTTCTTCGGCGACCTGAACAAGGCCGGCAACTTCGTGCCGACCATCGGCAAGGCCGCCTCGGTGGCTCAGGGCGCCACCCCGATCGTGATCCGCTGGGACTACAACGCGCTCGGCGACCGCGACACGCTGAAGGGCAACCCGGAGATCGAGGTGGTGGTGCCGAAGTCGGGCGTCGTCGCCGGCGTCTATGTCCAGGCCATCAGCGCCTTCGCGCCCCATCCGAACGCCGCCAAGCTGTGGATGGAGCACCTGTATTCGGATGAGGGCCAGATCGGCTACCTGAAGGGCTACTGCCATCCGATCCGGTTCCAGAACCTGGCCGACACCAAGAAGATCCCCGAGGACCTGCTGAAGGCCCTGCCACCGGCGGCGGCCTATGCCACGGCGGTGTTCCCGAGCCTCGATGACCAGAACAAGGCCAAGGAGATCATCACCAAGCAGTGGGACTCCGTGGTCGGCGCCAACGTCAAGTAACGCCGAGCGATGCGCTTGAGGCCGCACCGCCCCCTGCCCTACGCTAGGGCCGGAGGAGGGCGCGGCCTCTCGCGTCTTCCGTCCCCGCGGCAGGTTTCCGTCAGCAGGCGCCGATGACCCAGGCCACGATCGCAGCCCCCCTCGCCGCGCCGACCAAGCCCGGCAAGCTCTCCTGGGCCTGGCTCGGGGTGGCGCCCTTCTTCCTGTTCGCCCTTCTGTTCCTGGTCCTGCCGACCGTCTATCTGCTGGTCGGCAGCTTCCAGACGCCGGACGGGTCATTCACCTTCGACAACATCGCCAACCTGTTCCAGCAGTCGATCGTCGACGCCTACTGGATCTCGATTCGGGTCAGCCTCGCCTCCGCCCTGCTCGGCGCGCTGATCGGCTTCTTCCTGGCCTATGCCGTGGTGATGGGCGGGCTGCCGGGCTGGATCCGGCCGACGCTGATGACCTTCTGCGGCGTCGCCTCGAACTTCGCCGGCGTGCCGCTGGCCTTCGCCTTCATCTCCACCCTCGGGCGGCTCGGCCTGGTGACGATCCTGTTCGACACCTTCGTCAGCCCCGTGCTGGGCTTCCGGCTGTACCAGACCGGCTTCAACCTGCTCAGCTTCTGGGGCCTGACGCTGACCTATCTGTACTTCCAGATCCCGCTGATGGTGCTGATCCTGGCGCCGGCGCTGGACGGGCTGAAGAAGGAATGGCGCGAGGCCTCGGCCATCCTCGGCGCCTCCACCGCGCAATACTGGCGCATGGTGGCGCTGCCGATCCTGTGGCCCAGCATCGTCGGCACCACGCTGCTGCTGTTCGCCAACGCCTTCGGCGCCATCGCCACCGCCTATGCGCTGACCGGCAGCTCACTGAACATCGTGCCGATCCTGCTCTACGCCCAGATCCGCGGCGACGTGCTGCACAACCCCAATCTCGGCTACGCCCTGGCGCTCGGCATGATCCTGATCACCGGCCTGTCCAACGGCCTCTACATGATCCTCCGCGCCCGCAGCGAACGGTGGCTGCGATGAAGCAGAACCGCATCGGCGCCTGGATCGCCCTGATCATCGGCGCGCTGTACTTCATCGTGCCGCTGATCGGCACGCTGGAGTTCTCGCTGCGCATGCGGCGCGGCGAATACAGCTTCGACGCCTATCGCATCGTGCTGGCCGACCCCGGCTTCCAGGCCAGCTTCCTGTATTCCTGCGTGCTGGCGCTGGCGACCATCGCGGTCGGGGTGCTGCTGGTGGTGCCGACCGCCTACTGGGTGCGGCTGCGCCTGCCACGGCTGCGCCCGGTCATCGAATTCATCACCCTGCTGCCGCTGGTGATCCCGGCGATCGTGCTGGTGTTCGGCTACATCCAGCTGTTCAACACCTCCTCGATCCTGCCGCTGCTGGGCAGCGAGCGCGGCACCGACCTGCTGTTGACCTTCGGCTACGTCACCCTGGCGCTGCCCTACATGTACCGGGCGGTCGACACCGGGCTGCAGGCGATCGACGTCCGCACCCTGACCGAGGCGGCGGAGTGCCTGGGCGCCGGCCGGGCCCGGATCCTGTTCCGGGTGATCCTGCCGAATGTCCGCTCGGCGGTGCTGAGCGGCGCCTTCCTGACCTTCGCCATCGTCATCGGCGAGTTCACCTTCGCCAGCCTGCTGAACCGGCCGGCCTTCGGCCCCTATCTGCAGCTGGTCGGCGCCAACCGCGCCTATGAGCCGGCGGCGCTGGCGATCATCGCCTTCGTCGTCACCTGGGCCTGCATGGGCCTGCTGCAGATCTTCGGCCGCGGCCGCCGCGGCTCCTCGGCGGCCACACGATGAACCATTCGACCGCTTTCGCGCCGCAGGCAGGTGAAGTGATGGACACGGACTTCCTCGAGATCAGCGGCCTGCGCAAGAGCTACGGCCAGAACACCGTGGTCCACAATTTCGACCTGGCGGTGAAGCGCGGCGAATTCATCTCCTTCCTCGGCCCCTCAGGCTGCGGCAAGACCACGACCTTGCGCATGGTGGCGGGCTTCGAGATCCCGACCGGCGGGTCGATCCGCGTCGACGGCCGCGACGTCACCCGCCTCAGGCCCAACCAGCGCAATGTCGGCATGGTGTTCCAGGCCTATGCGCTGTTCCCGAACATGACGGTGGCGGACAACGTCGCCTTCGGCCTGAAGGTGGCGAAGAAGCCGGCCGCCGAGATCGCCCAGCGGGTCAAGGAGATGCTGGAGCTGATCAAGCTGCCGCATCTGGCCGAGCGCTACCCCTACCAGCTGTCCGGCGGACAGCAGCAGCGCGTCGCCCTGGCCCGGGCCCTGGCCAACAAGCCGAAGGTGCTGCTGCTGGACGAACCGCTGTCGGCGCTCGACGCCAAGATCCGGGTGTCATTGCGCAGCGAGATCAAGGCGCTGCAGCGCGACCTGGGCATCACCACCATCTTCGTCACCCACGACCAGGAAGAAGCCCTGTCGATGTCGGACCGGATCGTGGTGATGAACGAGGGCTATGCCGAGCAGGTCGGCACGCCGTTCGAGATCTACAACTATCCGCGCACCCGCTTCGTCGCCTCCTTCGTCGGTACGCTGAACATCCTGCGCGCGCAGGTGGTCGACGCCGCCGGCGGGCGGATCCGCATCGACGGGCAGGACATCATCGCCGCGCGCGGCGTCGCCGACGCGAAGGACGGTGAGGTCCGCTCGGTGGCGCTGCGGCCGGAGGCCATCGCCCTGGCCGGGTCGACCGAGGACCGCGGCGCCGACCGCAACCGCATGCAGGGCACGATCGAGGATGTGAACTTCCTCGGCGCCGTTGTGCGGGTGCGCGTCCGCTTCCAGGAGAACGCGGTCTCGCTCGACACCTTCAACAGCCCCAGCCTGGCCCCGCCCGAGCGCGGCCAGCCGGTCACCGTCACCTTCGGCCGGGAGGATGTGCTGGTGCTGGAGGGCGAGCCTCACTGAGGCCGCCGGCGTAGTTTGGGTTCGCGGCGCGAACCCAACATCCATCCGCGAGAACGATTGTTGGGTTCGCCGAGAGGCGAACCCAGCCTACGACGTGACGCTCAAAGCCCGTACTTCGCCAAATCCGGCCGCTTCGCCAGGGCGGTGCGGACGATGGTCTCGACCCGGTCGCGCTCGGCCCCCTGCAGCTCCAGCCGCGGCTGGCGCACCATGGTCGAGGTGCCGCGCACGATCGCCTCGGCCAGCTTGACGTTCTGGACGAAGCGCAGCGACACGTCGAGATGCAGGAGTGGCATGAACCAGCGGTAGATCTCGAGCGCCTCGGGGATCCGGCCGGCCGCGACCAGCTTGTGGATCGCCACGGTCTCACGCGGGAAGGCACAGACCAGGCCGGCGACCCAGCCGACGGCGCCCAGCATCAGGCTTTCCAGCGCCAGGTCGTCGACGCCGGTAAAGATGGCGTAGCGGTTGCCGACCGTGTTCAGGATGTCGGTGATGCGGCGGACGTCACCCGAGGATTCCTTGATGGCGACGAAGTTCGGCTCATCCGCCATCTCGGCGAACATCTCCGGCGTGACGTCGACCGAATAGGCGAGCGGGTTGTTGTAGACCATGATCGGCAGGCCGGACGAGCGCGCCACGGTGCGGAAATGCTGGATGGTCTCGCGTCGGTCGGAGACGTAGCGCATCGCCGGCAGCAGCATCAGCCCGTCCATCCCGGCGGCCGCGGCCCGTTCCGCCAGCGCCGCCGCGGCCCGGGTCGAATCCTCGGCCACGGTCAGCAGCACCGGGCGGCCGCCCGCCGCCTCCTTGACCGCGCCGGCGATCGCCATCTTCTCGTCCGCGGTCAGGGTGCTGGCCTCGCCGATCGAACCGCAGCAGATGATGCCGTCGACCCCGTTCTCGATCTGGAACGCGACATCCGCGCGCACCGCGGCCAGGTCGACCTCCTGCCGCGCATCCATCTTGGTGGTGATCGCCGTGTAGACCCCGGCCCAGCGCTGCCCCGCCATCGCCCTGCATCCCTTGTGTTTCCGCCGCCCGAACCGCTTGCGGCCGGTCCAGAATACCGTCTGTATTTAATTTGTCGACACATTCCGACGGAACGAGGCGAGCCCTTCGCGAACTGCATTGCACCGCAGCATTTCCTGCAAATCTATGTTGCAGCGCAAAATGATACGGTCATACTTATCGCGTGCAGGGAGACGGGGAAGCCCCATCGGGGACGCGTCCTCGCCCACTTTGCACCACATTTTACGGGCATTTGTCCGGCCTTCCGACACAAGGCCGTGATCGAATGATCCGGATCAACAGGTGAAGGTCCACGGGAGCGATCCAATGCCTGCAGCCAAGAATGTCCGCTACGTCACCAAGCGCGAACTGCCGACGATGGAAGACGCGCTGTACGCCGCCGAAGGCCTGACCGCCGACTACGAGGAGCGGCTGCAGATCGCCGCTGAGCTGAGCGGCCAGTCGCTGGACGAGGTTCGCGCTGCGGCCGACGCCCAGGCGGCGGAGATGGCGAAGAAGTCGACCCTGCGCATCACCTCGACCATCCGGTCGAACACCGGCAGCGCCGTGGTGGTGGAGCGCCGCCGCACCCGCAGCGTGGCGATGCCGCGCTCGCTGACCCTGGCCTGATCCGACCGACCAGGCGCCCATGCCGCTGTCCGGCGGCGGGCGACAGTTTCGATCCCGTGTCCTGCACGGCGCCGAGCGCCGCTGTGGGCGCGGGATTTTGATTCCGGCGGACCCTTTCCACCGGCATAGCCTTTCCCATCCGAGATCCGGCTCCATATGATCACAGCCGTGCCGCCGGACCGGCGGGACCGAGCGGAAGGCTTTGCATTGGATTTCGCGGACGACGCCCTGCGCGACCGGACCCGCCGGGCCGGCATCGTGCCCGACTGGACCGACGTCACCGGCCAGGCCCGCAGCGTGGCGCCGGAGACGCTGGAGCGGCTGCTGGCGCTGATCGGCGCCGACGAGCCGACCGCGTCCGTGCCGCCGCTGGTCACCGGTGTGGTCCACCAGGCGATCCCGCTGCCGCCCGAGGCCGGCACCGGCGCCGCGATCCTGGTACTGGAATCGGGCGAGCGGGCCGACATCACCGTGCATCCGGGCGATGACGGGCGCTGCTGGGTGCCGCCGATCGACCGGCCCGGCTATTACCGGCTGCAGCTGCGCGACCGCGAGATCACCCTGGCGGTGGCGCCGCCGCGCTGCTTCAGCCTGGACGAGGTGGCGCGAGGCGGCCGGATGTGGGGCCTGGCCGCGCAGATCTACAGCCTGCGCCGCCCCGGTGACTGCGGCATCGGCGACAGCCGCGGCATCGCCGAGCTGGCCCGGGCGGCCGGCCGCGCCGGCGCCGACGCGCTGGCGCTGAGCCCGACCCACGCCCTGTTCACGGCGGAGCCGGAGCGCTTCGGTCCTTATTCCCCGTCCAGCCGGCTGTTCCTGAACCCGCTGCTGGCCGACCCCGCCGCACTGTTCGGCCAGGGCCGCGTCGCCGCCGCGATCCGGACGGCAGGCGTGACCGAGGCGATGCGGCAGGGCGAGAGCGTGGCGCTGATCGACTGGCCGGAGGCGGCGCGGGCCAAGCTGGCGCTGTTCCGCGCCCTGTTCGACGGCTTCGACGCCGCGACCGGGGCCGGCGGCGACCTGGCGGAGGACTTTGCCGGCTTCGTCCGCGCCGGCGGGGCGCTGCTGCAGGACCACGCCCGGTTCGAGGCGCTGCAGGCCGCCCGCCTGGCCGCCGAACCTGCCGACCGCGACTGGCGACGCTGGCCGGCGGCGCTGCGCGACCCCGCCGGCGCCGCGGTGGCGGAGTTCGCGGCGGCGCAGGAGCGCGAGGTCCGCTTCCACCTGTTCCTGCAATGGCTGGCCGACCGCGCCTTCGCCGCCGCCCAGGCCGAGGCCCGCTCGGCCGGGCTGCGGATCGGCCTGATCGCCGATCTCGCGGTCGGCATGGACGCCACCGGCAGCCACGCCTGGAGCCGCCCGACCGACGTGCTGGGCGGGGCCAGCATCGGGTCGCCGCCCGACGCCTTCAACGCCGACGGCCAGAACTGGACGCTGGCCGCCATCTCGCCGCGGGCGATGGTCGAGACCGGATTCGCCCCGTTCCTGGACACGCTGCGGGCGACGCTGCGCCATGCCGGCGGCATCCGCATCGACCATGTCATGGGGCTGGCCCGGCTATGGCTGGTGCCGGACGGGATGGCGCCGACGGAGGGCGCCTACCTGTCCTATCCGGCGGAGGATCTGCTGCGGCTGGTGGCGCTGGAATCGCATCGCCACCGCGCCGTGGTGATCGGCGAGGACCTGGGCACCCTGCCCTGGGGCTTCGCCGGCCGGCTGGCCGACCACGCCGTGGCCGGCATGCGGGTGCTATGGTTCGAGCGCGAGGGCGACGGCTTCAAGCCGGCCGAGCGCTGGGATGCCGGCGCGGTGGCGATGAGCTCGACCCACGACCTGCCGCCGGTGGCCGGCTGGTGGCGCGGCACCGACATCGCGGCGCGTGCGGAGCTGGGCCAATGCGCCGATGGCGGCAGCGGGGAGATGGCGCAACGCGAGGCCGATCGCGGCCGGCTGTGGCAGGCGGTCGGCGCCGGCCCGGTGCCGGAGGAGACCGGTCCGGTGGTCGACGCCGCGCTGCGCTTCGTCGCCCGGAGCCCGGCGCGGCTGGCGCTGGTGCCGCTGGAGGACGCGCTGGGGCTGGAGCAGCAGCCGAACCTGCCCGGCACGATCGACGAATATCCGAACTGGCGCCGGCGGCTGGTCCGGCCGGCCGGCACGGCGCTGGCCGAACCCGAAGTGGCCACGCGCCTCGCCGCGATACGCCGGGAGCGGCAGCGCTGAGGGTCAGCTGGCCAGCCGGTCGCTGTGCTGGCCCTCGGCGAATTCCTCGAGCATCCTCTCGTTGAAGGCCGGGATGTCGTCCGGCGACCGGCTGGTGACCACGCCCTGGTCGACCACCACCTCGCGGTCATAGACCGTGGCGCCGGCGTTGCGCAGATCGATCTGGATCGCCTTGTAGCCGGTCATCTCGCAGCCCTCGACCACCCCGGCGCTGATCAGCAGCTGCGGCCCGTGGCAGATCGCGGCCACCGGCTTGCCGGCTTCGAAGAAGCTGCGGACGAAGTCGAGCGCCTTTCGGTCGGTGCGCAACCGGTCCGGGCTGTGCAGTCCGCCCGGGATCAGGAGGCCGTCATAGCCGTCCGGCCTGGCGCGATCGAGTGGCACGTCGACCGCGAAGCTGTCGCCCTTGTCGAAATGCTTGTGCCCGGTCACCTGCGCGGATTCCGGGCTGACGATCTCGACCTTGGCGCCGGCCCGCTTCAAAGCCTCGACCGGTTCGGTCATCTCCACCTGCTCGAAGCCGTTGGCGACGAGCACGGCGATCCTGCGTCCGTCGAGACGTTCCGGCATGCCATTCTCCCTCGTCAGAGGACGGCCGCCAGGACGCGGACCGCCTTCCCGAGCAATGGCCCCCGACGGGGGGTGGTTCCGGTTTTATGCAGCCGCGACCTCGATCAGGGTCGGCTTCTTGTCCTCGAAGGCGGCGGCCAGGCGCTGCGGCAGATGGCGCGGGTCGTCGACCGCGGCGTAGCCGCAGCCATAGGTCGCGGCCATGGCGTCAAAGGCCGGCGGGTCGATGTCGACCCCGAGCCGGTCGATCCCCGCCTTGTCCATGCCGTAGGCGATCTGGCCGAGGCCGCGGTTGTTCCAGACCACGACCGGCAGGCCGAGGCCGAGATCGGCGGCCGTGCCCAGCTCCTGGCAGGTGAAGCCGAGCCCGTAGTCGCCGGCCAGCGCCACCACCTGCGCCTGCGGCCGCGCCAGCTTGGCCCCGACCGCCGCCGGCAGGGCGTAGCCGAGCGTGCCGAAGCCGACCGGGTGCAGCCAGCCGCGCGGCTGCCGCGCCGCAAACACGACATTGCCGGTATAGGCGATCTGGGTCATGTCGGTGACCACCACGGCATCATCCGGCAGGGCATCACGCAGCGTGGCCAGGAACGCCAGATGGCCGGGCTTGTCGCCGAACTCCGCCGCGTCGGCGGCCTGTCGCACCGGCGCCAGGTCGCCGGCCCAGACCGTGCGGCCGGTGAGGACGGACAGGGCGGCGGCCAACCCCTCCAGCGCCAACCCGGCGTCGCAGAGCAGCGGCACCGCCGGCCGGTGATCGCGTACCAGCACGTCGGGATCGAGGTCGACCCGGATGAGCGCTGGCGGCAGGCGCAGCGGCGACCAGCGATCGTTCAGCGCCAGTTCGGTGCCGACGGCCAGCACGACATCGGCCTCGCCGACCAGGCGCTGCCCCTCCGCCATACCGATGCGGGAGCCGATCGAATGCGGCCCGTCATCCGGCACGATGCCCTTGCCGGCGATCGAGCAGGCGACGACCGCGCCCAGGCTCTCGGCCAGGCGCCGGGCGGCGGCGGAGGCTCCGACGGCACCGCCGCCCAGCAGGATCATCGGCCGCTTCGCCCCGCGCAGCAGCCCGGCCGCCTGCGCCAGCGCCGCCGGGTTCGGGGCCGGCAGCGGCAGCGGCGGCAGCGCGCCGGCATCGGACGGGGCCTCGGCGGTGGCGATGTCGAGCGGCAGCTCGATATAGACCGGGCGCGGCCGGCCCAGGATCATCCGAGCCAAGCTGAGATCGGCCGCGGCGCGGGCCTGGGACGGGTCGACCACGGTGAGGGCGGAGGCGACCAGCCCCTCCATCGCCAGGCGCTGGTTGCGCATCTCGTGCAGCTCGCCGCGGCCGAGGCCGAGATCGGGGCGGGCGTTGACGGTGGACAGCACCACCATCGGCACGCTGTCGGAATAGGCCTGGCCGATGCCGGTGGCGGCGTTGAGCAGGCCGGGACCGGTGATCAGGACGCAGATCGCCGGCCGGCCGCTGGCCCGGGCGTAGCCGTCCGCCATGAAGGCGGCGCCCTGCTCGTGCCGCACGGCGACATGGCGCAGCCCGTTGCGTCCGAGAGCGCGGTACAGTTCGAGCGTGTGCACACCGGGGATGCCGAAGGCGGTGTCGACACCGCTGCGGGTGAAGGCGTCGATGATCGCCTGGGCGCAGTTGTCCGCCATGAGACCTTCTCCCCGAACTCGATTCGTTGCCGGAGAGACTGCCGCGCGGTTGCGCCGATGACCACCCCCGGAACCGCCGGGGCAGGGCTTCCCCCGCCCCGGCGTTCAGGGTCAGGCGGCGGCTTCGACCAGCCGGCCGGCGGCGGGGCGCTGGCCGCGGCCGATCGCCAGCACCATGAAGGCGGTGGCGACGCAGATCACCCCGGCGACCAGGAAGGCCAGGAGATAGCCATCCATGGCGGTGCGGACCACCCCGGCGCCGAAGGCGGCGGTGGCGGCGCCCACCTGGTGCGACGCGGCGATCCAGCCGAACACCACCGGCGCATCGTCCTTGTCGAAGGCGTCGTTGGTCAGCTTCAGCGTCGGCGGCACGGTGGCGATCCAGTCGAGCCCGTAGAACACGGCGAAGACCGACAGGCCGTAGAAGCTGAAGCCGGAGAAGGGCAGGTAGATCAACGACAGGCCGCGCAGCCCGTAATACCAGAACAACAGCTTGCGGCTGGAGTAGCGGTCGGACAGCCAGCCCGAGGCGGTGGTGCCGATCAGGTCGAAGATGCCCATGGCGGCCAGGAGCGCGGCGCCGGTGGTGGCCGGGATGCCCTGGTCCATACAGGCGGCGATCAGATGGGTGCCGATCAGCCCGTTGGTGGTCAGGCCGCAGACGAAGAAGCTGCCGGCCAGCAGCCAGAAGTCGCGCTTCTTCGAGGCGCGGCCGAGGATGCGGAAAGCGGTGAGGATCGGGTTGCCGGTGGCCACGGCCGGCGCGGCACCCGGCGCTTCGCCCAAACGCGACAGGCCGACATCCTGTGGCCGCTCGGGCAGCAGCAGGAACACCACCGGGATCATCGCGGCCACGGCGATGGCGACCACCCAGGCCACCGGCTGCCAGCCGTAGTTCTCCGCCACCGCGGCCAGGATCGGCAGGAACACCAGCGACCCGGTGGCGGTGCTGGCGGTCAGGAGGCCCATGACCAGGCCGCGCCGCTCCTGGAACCAGCGGTTGACGATGGTGGCGCCGAACACCATCGCGGCGATGCCGCTGCCGAAGCCGACCAGGATGCCCCAGGTCAGCACCAGCTGCCATTCCTGGGTGACCAGGGTCGAGGCGGAGACGGCCGCGGCCAGCAGCGCCAGGGCGAAGATGATCACCGGCCGGATGCCGAAGCGCTGCATCGCCGCCGCGGCGAAGGGCCCCATCAGACCGTAAAGGAAGATGTTCACGCCGATGGCGAAGGAGATGGTCTCGCGGCTCCAGCCGAAGGACTGCTCCAGCGGCACGATCAGCACGCTGGGCGTCGCCCGGACACCCGCGGCGGCGAGCAGGACGAAGAAGGCGACCGCGGCGGCGATCCAGCCGTAATGCGTGCGGCCCGACACCAGGCGGGCGACAAGGGCTGTCATGAACGATCCCTTTCCGGATCCGGGGTGGACAAAGGCCGCGCTCCGGCCCAAATGTAACCGATCGGTTCGTTGATCGTGAAGAGGTACGAACCGATCGGTTACATGTCAAGGGTTCCGCGATGACGGAGACGAGCATCCCCCCGATCCAGGAGACCGCGCCGAAGCGGGCGCGCGACCGGATCTTCGCTGCGGCCGACGAGCTGTTCTATCGCCAGGGCATCCGCGCGGTCGGGGTCGACGCCATCGCCAAGGAGGCGGGGGTGGCCAAGATCAGCCTGTACCGCGCCTTCCCGTCGAAGGACGACCTGGTGGTGGCCTATCTCGAGGACCGCAACGCCGATTACTGGCGGCGCTGGGACCGGGCCTTCGCCAGGCACGAGGACGACCCGCGGGCTCAGCTGCGGGTGATGATGGAGTATCTGGCCGACCGCACCACCGCGCCGGATTATCGCGGCTGTCCTTTCACCAACGACGCCACCGAGTTCCCGGATCCGAACCACCCCGGCCGCCGGGTGGCCGAGGCGAACAAGCGCGAGCTGCGGCAGCGCCTGCTGCGCCTGGCCGAGGCGCTGGGCGCCCCCGACCCGAAGGCGCTGGCCGACGGGCTGGTGCTGCTGGTCGAGGGCGCCTATGCGATCAGCCAGACCCTGCCCGGCCGCGACGGCCCCGGCCGCGCTATCGTCTGGGCCGCCGAGGCGCTGGTCGAGGCGCAGCTGGGGCGCGACAGGAGCGCCTGACCTGGCCTATCGCCGCTCCAGCTTCAGCCGCTTCAGCTCCGCATCCCGCCGCGGCGCGTCGGAGGCGAGGAAGAACTCGTCGAGCTGCGGCGGCGCCACCCGGGTGCCGGACAGCATGGCGTGGGCCTGGCCGCGATGGTGGATCTGGTGCTGGAACAGATGGGCCAGGATGTCCGCGACGGTCTCGCGATAGGCGACGCCGTCGCGGCGGTCGATCGGCACCACCCGGTCGACACCGGCGTCGTCCAGCTCGTCGCAGAACCGGACCAGGCCGCGGTCGGTCTCGGCCTGCGCCGCGGCCAGGTCGACCGCGTCGGGACAGGGGATCGGGTCGATCGGATACGTCCGGCCGGTGCCCTTGAGATCGGCCAGGTAGGAACGGTCGACGATCAGGATGTGGTTCAGCGTACGGCGCAGCGACGGAAAGAAGCCGGTGCGCGGCGCCGCGAATTCCTCCGGCGTCAGCCGCAGGCACGCGCCGTGCAGCCGGGCATTGGCCCAGGCATTGTTGCGGGCCATCTGGCGGAAATGATCGGCCAGCGACGTCGCCATGCGGTCCTCCCGATCGGCTTTGCCGACAGTCGACCCGGCCTGACGCTTCGGATCAAGGAAATACCGTCCCGGGCGTCCTGCTTCGAGCCGCCGACAATCCGCCGCAGCGCGCCCGCCCGGCCGATGCCCTAGGCTTTGCATCCGGCAGCAACCAGGCGGGCCGGAGCGGCATGATCGAGCGGGAACCCTATAGCTGGCGGCAGGATCCGGCGGTGCCCGCCTTCGCCGACGACCGGCCGGTGATCGTCTTCGACGGCCATTGCGTCCTGTGCTCCGGCTGGGCCCGGTTCATCCTGAAGCACGATACGGCGAAGCGGTTCCGGCTGCTGCCGGCGCAATCCCGGACCGGCCGCGCGCTGTATGCGCATTACGGGCTCGACCCCGAGGATTACGAGACCAACATCCTGCTGGCCGGCGGCGTCGCCTGGCTGAAGTCGGAAAGCGTGATCCGAACCGCGCTCGGCCTCGGCTTCCCCTGGTCGCTGGTGGCGGCGCTGCTGGTGCTGCCCTTCGGCTGGCGCGAGCGGCTGTACGGGCTGCTGGCCCGCAACCGCCTGCGCCTGTTCGGCCGGAGCGACAGCTGCATGCTGCCGGTGCCGGGGCAGGAGGACCGCTTCCTGACATGAGCGACGGCCGCCTGCGCGTGCTGATCCTGGGCGGCTACGGCACCTTCGGCGGCCGGCTGGCGCGGCTGCTGGCCCATGAACCGCGGCTGACCCTGCTGATCGCCGGCCGGTCGCAGGTGAAGACTGAGGCGTTCTGCCGGGCGCTGGGCGGGGCGGCCGAGGCGGCGCCGCTGGCCTTCGACCGCGACAGGGACTCAGGGATCGCCGCCGCCGATATCGTGGTCGACGCCACCGGCCCGTTCCAGGCCTATGGCGAGGCGCCCTACAGCGTGGTCGAGGCCTGCATCGCCGCCGGCGCCGACTATCTGGACCTGGCCGACGGCGCCGATTTCGTCGAAGGCATCGGCCGATTCGACGAGGCTGCCCGGGCCCGCGGCGTCGCCGCGCTGGCCGGCGTCAGCAGCTTTCCGGTGCTGACCGCGGCGGTGGTGCGGCACCTCGCCCGCGGCCTCGCCCGGGTCGAGAGCATCGAGGGCGGCATCGCGCCATCGCCCTATGCCGGGGTCGGGCTGAACGTGATCCGCGCCATCGCCTCATATGCCGGGCGGGAGGTGCGGCTGACGCGCGACGGCGCGCCTGCCACCGGCCGGGCGCTGGTCGAGGCCCGGCGCTGGACGGTCGCGCCGCCGGGCCGGCTGCCGTTGCGCAGCACCCGCTTCTCGCTGGTCGACGTGCCCGACCTGCGGCTGCTGCCGGCGCTATGGCCGGGGCTGCGCGACATCTGGATCGGCGCCGGCCCGGTGCCGGCGGTGCTGCATCGCGGCCTGAACGCCCTGGCCGGGCTGGTGCGGATCGAGCTTATCCCGACCTTGCGGCCGCTGGCGCCGCTGTTCCACGCCGCCATCAACCGGCTGCGCTGGGGCGAACATCGCGGCGGCATGATCGTCGTCATCCGCGGCCGCGACGCGGCGGGACAGCCGGTGGAGCGGTCCTGGCACATGCTGGCCGAGGGCGATGATGGGCCGCTGATCCCGTCGATGGCCGCGGCCGCCGTGATCCTGCGCCGGCTGCAGGGGCTGCGCCCCGAGCCCGGGGCCCGGGCCGCGACCGAGGCGCTGGAGCTGGCGGATTACCAGCCGCTGTTCGCCGGGCGAGCGATCGTCCATGGCTGCCGTGAGATCACGGCCGGGACGGCGCAGCAGCCGCTGTACCGCCATATGCTGGGCGAGGCGTGGACCGAGCTGCCCGAGCCGGTACGGGCGATGCATGACCTGTCCGGCGACAGGCGCGTCGCCGGACAGGCCGAGGTTGAGCGCGGCACCGGGCTTATCGCCCGGCTGGTCGCGGCGGTGATCGGTTTCCCCGCGGCCGGGCACGACGTACCGGTCGAGGTGACCTTCCGGGTACAGGATGGCGTCGAGACCTGGCGGCGCCGCTTCGCCGGCCGGTCCTTC
The DNA here is from genome assembly GCF_005938675.2 of Mycobacterium sp. KBS0706. GTDB lineage: Bacteria > Pseudomonadota > Alphaproteobacteria > DSM-16000 > Inquilinaceae > Inquilinus. The sequence continues at coordinate 61,370 of NZ_VCCH02000030.1, read as the reverse complement.
TCCAGCACGCAGCAGGCCGGTCGCGGCCGGTCCGACGGGCTGCTGGAGGAGCGCTTCGGCCCAATTCGGGTCGGGCTGGCACTGGTGCTGGACGGCGACCGGCTGCGCCTGGTCGTGCGCCGCTGGAGCCTGTTCGGTCTGCCGCTGCCGCTGGGCCTGGCGCCCGGCGGCGAGGCCTGGGAGAGCGCGGTGGATGGGCGGTTCCGCTTCCATGTCGAGATCCGCCATCCCTGGACCGGCCTGATCGTCCGCTACCGCGGCTGGCTGGAGGCGGAGGAGTAGGCTCTTGCGGAGGGGCCGGTTCTCCCCCTCACCCGAACCTACGCCGACCGTGACGCGAAGCGGCGCTTTGCCTCCTCCAATGCCGGCATATAGAGGGACACGGCATTGCCCTCCGGATCCCGGACCTGGAATGTCGTATTGCCCCACGGCATGGTCTTCAGCTCATGCACAAGGACGACCCTGTCTTTGAGGCGGGCATATTCGGACTGGATGTCCTCGACCTGCAGCTCGATGACAAGGTTGCGATTGGCGGCCGGTGCGGCACTGCCTTCCTGCCAAAGCGCAACGGTCTCGGCAGCGCCGATGGCCAGGGTTGCTCCGGGCATGACGATCTCGGCAAAGACCGGCGCAAGCCATTGCGCCTTGATCCCCGTGACCATCTCATAGAAGGCAACCATCGAGCCGATGTCGGCGGCAATGATCCTGACCGATGCGAACTTCACCGCAGTCTCCTTGTATGGACGGCCTCGCAGGCCGCCAGGAGCTTGTCGCATGGTCCTGCTGCCACCGTTATGGCAGCAGGGTCAGCATGGTGTGTCAGCTCACGTCACTGCGTGGCGCCGCTGGAACTCCGGGGCCTCGTAGATCCGGTCCGCGATCACCTGCTCGACCGCCCCCACCGCGTCGAACACATCGGCATAGCCGAGATAGAGCGGGGTCAGGCCGAAGCGCATCACGTCCGGCGCCCGGAAGTCGCCGATCACGCCGCGGGCGATCAGCGCCTGCGTCACCGCATAGCCCTGGTCGTGGCCGATCGAGACATGGCTGCCGCGGCGGGCGCCGTCGCGAGGGCTCTCCAGCCGGCAGCCGAGCCGCTGCAGCCTTTCGTCGAACAGCGCGATCAGCAGGTCGCCCATCGCCCACGCCTTGGCCTCGACAGCGTCCATCGTGACGCCATCATAGGCGTCGAGCGCCGCCTCATAGGCCGCCATCGACAGCATCGGCGGGGTCGAGCACAGCATCCGGCGGATGCCCTCGGCCCGGGCGAACTCCTCAGTGAAGGCGAAGGGCTCGGCATGGCCGAACCAGCCGGTCAGCGGCTGGTCGACCGCCGCCAGGTGACGCTCGGCGACGAAGAGGTGGCCGGGCGCGCCGGGACCGCCATTGAGGAACTTGTAGCCGCAGCCGACGGCGAAATCGGCACCGGCCCGGTTCAACTGGACGTCGACCGCGCCGCTGGAATGCGCCAGGTCCCACAGGATCAGCGCGCCGCGGGCATGAGCGGCCGCGGTTACCGCCGCCATGTCCTGGCGCTCGGCGCTCTTGAAGTTGACCTCGGACAGGGTCGCGACCGCGGTGTCGCCATCGACCGCTCCGGCCACCTGCCCGGCGCGGACGCGACGGACCGTGCAGCCCATCAGCCGGGCGACGCTGTCGACGACATAGAGGTCTGAGGGGAAGTTGCCGGCCTCGGCCACGATCACCCTGCGGCCCGGCCGCATCCGGCAGGCGGCGACCAGCAGCTTGAACAGGTTGATCGAGATCGCGTCGGTGACCGTGACCTCATGCGCTTCGGCGCCGATCAGGCGCGCCGTCTTCGCCCCGGCGCGCTGCGGCGAGGCGTACCAGCCGGCGCTGTTCCACGACCGGATCAGCCCCCGGCCCCACTCCTCCGCCACCGTTGCCCCGACCCGCTCGGCCACGCCGCGCGGCAGGGCGCCGAGCGAGTTGCCGTCGAGATAGAGCACGCCGTCCGGCAGAGCGAAGCGGTCGCGGCAGTGGCGCAGCGGGTCGTCCCGGTCCAGGGCCTCGCACTGGGCGCGGTCGATGGTCATCGGGTCTGCGCCAGCCGCAGCACGGCGTCGAAGACCGGGGTGCCGTGGTGGCCGATCTGTTCGACCACGTCGAAATGGTGCTTACCCGGCACCGCGACCGGGGCACGGGCGAGGTGCGGCCAGGCCGTCGCCATCAGCGCCGACTGGCGGTGGAACTCCGCCGGCTCGTCGCCGCCGACCAGCAGCTCCAGCGGCGCGCCCGGCGCCGGCTGCGGCGCCTCGTGCAGGCTCCAGCCCGAGGCCTGCTCCGGCGTCAGGCGGATCAGCTCGTTCATGCTGGTGCGCAACAGCGGCCGCAGGTCGAACACGCCGGAGATCGACAGGCCGCCGGCGAAGGGGTTCGCCGGCAGGCCGCGCGCAGCCCAGTCGGTCGCCAGCATCGCCACGGTCAGATAGCCGCCGGCGGAATGGCCGCTGACGATCAGGCAGCGCCGCTCGGCCTCGCCCAGCAGTTCCGTCCAGGCGAAAGCGATGGCGCGGCGGCAGCTGCCGGCGATGCCGCAGACGGTGGTCTGCGGGCACAGCGGATAGTTCAGCACCAAGGTGGTGAAGCCGGCCGGCACCAGCGAAGCGGCGGCCCAGGACACCTCGTCTTTGGAGGAGGCGCGCCAGTAGCCGCCATGGATGAACACCACGGCGCCACGCGGCCGGTCGGCGCGGAACAGGTCCAGCGTCTCGCGCGGATCGGCGCCATAGGCGATGCCGGCCCGGTGCGGCAACCGCGCCCGGGTGGCCGCCGCGGTTTCGAGCCAGCGGCCGAAGGTGGCGGCCATGTCCGGCACCGTGACCCGCGGATTGTACTCGCGCTCGCACCAGTCCGGGTCGTCGTAGCGGAGGGCGGTCATGGGGCGGCCATCCCGCATTTTTTGCTGTCATGCCCGGGCTTGACCCGGGCATCCAGGGGCCACGAAGAGCCGCTCTGGCTGCCCCTGGATTGCCGGGTCGAGCCCGGCAATGACAGGAAGGAGAAAGCGGGGGAGGCAAGCATCCCCATCACTCCGGCAGCATGGCGGTGGCTTCGATCTCGACCAGCGCCTCGCGCTCCACCAGCTCGACCACCCGCATCACCGCCATGGCCGGGTAATGCGCGCCCATCACCTCGCGATAGGCGCGGCCGAGCGGCTTGAGGTTGGAGCGGTAGGCCTCCATGTCGGTGACGTACCAGGTCAGCCGGGCGATGTGCTGCGGCCCACCCCCGGCCGCAGCCAGCACCGCCAGGATGTTGCGCAGCGCCTGGGCGATCTGGCCGACCATGCCATCGGCGAAGCGGCCTTCGGCGTCCCAGCCGATCTGGCCGCCGACGAAGACCACGCGGCCGCGCCCCATCATGCCGTTGGCGTAGCCCTTCGGCGCCGGCCAGCCTTCCGGCTGCAGCGTCACCAAGCCGCCTTCGGCCACCGGGAGCTGATCGATCATCGTCACGTCGCGCATCTCCGCTGATAGGACTCCACCGCGTCCCGGACGTCCTCCGGGATCGGGATCGACGCCATCTCGTTGATATCCGTGGTCACCAGCACCAGCCGGCCGATCAGGGCCGGGGCGCCGTCGCGATGGCCGTGAAAGGCCAGGCCGATCGAGCTGCGGCCGACCCGCTCGACCAGCAGGGTCAGGCTGAGCACCTCGCCCAGCCGCCCCGGCGTCAGGTAATCGCATTCGGCCCGGACATAGCCGAGCCCGACCCGGCGGCGCTGGATGATGTCGGCATAGTCGAGGCCCAGCTCCGCCTCGAACCACGCCTCCACCGCGCCCTGCATCATGGTGAAGTAGCGGGCGAAGAAGACGATGCCGGCGGGATCGCAATGCTCGAACCGGATCTGCTGCCGGGCGGCGAAGGCGGCGGCCGGCAGTTCGGCGGCGGGCAGCGGCGCAAGGCGGGTCCCGTTCATGAGGCCTTCGCCGGAGCTTCGGTCGCCATGCGGCGCAGCTGGAAGCGCTGCAGCTTGCCGGTCTCGGTGCGCGGCAGCCGCTCCAGGAACTCGACCGCGCGGGGGTATTTGTAGGGCGCGATCTCGGCCTTCACATGGTCCTGCAGCGCCTTGCGGGTCGCAACGTCCGGCGCGTGGCCCGGCTTCAGCACGACATAGGCCTTCACGATCTGGCCGCGGTCCGGGTCGGGAACGCCGACCACCCCGCATTCCTGCACCGCCGGATGGGTCAGCAGCGCGTTTTCCACCTCCGGCCCGGCGATGTTGTAGCCGGAGGAGACGATCATGTCGTCCGACCGCGCCTGGTACCAGAAATAGCCGTCGGCGTCGCGACGGTAGGTGTCGCCGGTCAGGTTCCAGCCGTCCTGGACATAGGCGCGCTGGCGGTCATCGGCGAGGTAGCGGCAGCCGGTCGGGCCGCGCACGGCGAGGCGCCCGGCCTCCCCTGCCGGCAGCTCGTTGAAATCGTCGTCGACGATCTTCGCCTCATAGCCCGGCACCACCGTGCCGGTCGATCCCGGCCGCACCGCGCCGGGGCGGGAGGCGATGAAGATGTGCAGCATCTCGGTGGCGCCGATGCCCTCGGTGATCTCGATGCCGGTGGCGTCGCGCCAGGCCTCGTAGGTGGCGGCGGGCAGCGCCTCGCCGGCCGAGACGCAGCGACGCAAGCTGGAGAGATCCCGCCCCGGCTTCTGCGCCAGCATGGCGCGGTAGGCGGTGGGGGCGGTGAAGCAGATGGTCGGGCGGAAGCGCTCGATGCCGTCCAGCAGCTCCGCCGGCGACGCGCGCTCCAGCAGCACGGTGGAGGCGCCGACCCGCATCGGGAACAGCACCAGCCCGCCCAGTCCGAAGGTGAAGGCCAGGGGCGGGCTGCCGATGAACCGGTCGGACTCGTTCGGCTGCAGCACCTGGCGGGAATAGGCGTCACAGATCGCCAGCAGGTCGCGGTGATTGTGCATGGTGCCCTTCGGCACCCCGGTGGTGCCTGAGGTGAAGCCGATCAGGCAGATGTCCTCCGCCGCCGTGTCGACCGCCGCGAAGCCGCCCGGCACGGTAGCCATGCGGGCATCGAGGTCGGCCTCGGTGCCGCCGCCGAAGGTCAGGATATGCTGCAGCCCCGGGGCCGGGGCCTGGGCCTGCGCCGTTTCCAAATCCGGCAGCAGCCGGGCGTCGCAGATGGCGAGGCGAACCCGGGCCTTCTCGATCATGAAGGCCAACTCCTTGGCGCGCAGCAGCGGCATGGTGGCCACCACCACGGCCCCGGCCTTCAGCGCCGCCAAGTAGCTGGCGACCATCATCGGGTTGTTGGCCGAGCGCAGCAGCACCCGGTCGCCCGGCACCAGCCCGAAATCGCGCACCAGCACCTGCGCGATGCGGTCCACCCGGTCCAGCAGGTCGGCATAGGTCCATTCGATGCCCGGCGCGATCAGGCAGGGCCGGTCGCCATGCCCGTCGGCGACGTGGCGGTCCAGGAGTTCCGCGACGCAGTTCAGCCGCGCCGGATATTGCAGCGCCGGCAGGGTGAAGCGGAACTCCGGCCACTGCTCCCGCGGCGGCAGGTTGTCGCCGGCGAAGCTGTCGACATGCGCGCTGTTCGTCGCCATCTCGCCTCTCCCGTCCGTTTCTTATCGGCTTTTATTGTCATGCCCGGGCTTGGCCCGGGCATCCAGGGGCCGCGAAGAGCCGCTCTGGCTGCCCCTGGATTGCCGGGTCAAGCCCGGCAATGATAGTTTGGGATTGCAAACGGTTCGCACCATGACGGTCACTCCGACTCCGCCAGCAGCTGGCGGGCGATGACGATCTTCTGGACCTCGGTGGCGCCCTCATAGATGCGCAGGGCGCGGATCTCGCGATACAGCTCCTCGACCTTGACGCCGCGGGTGACGCCGAGGCCGCCGAACAGCTGCACCGCCCGGTCGATCACGCGCTGCGCCGCCTCGGTGGCGTGCATCTTGGCCATCGCCGCCTCGCGCGTGACCCGCGCGGCGCCGCGGTCCTTGGCCCAGGCAGCGCGATAGACCAAGAGGGCGCTGGCGTCGATCTCGGTCGCCATCTCGGCCAGGGCCGCCTGGCTGAGCTGCAGGTCGCCCAGCGCCCCGCCGAACATCCGGCGGCCGCGGGCGCGGCCCAGCGCCTCGTCCAGAGCCCGGCGGGCGAAGCCCAGCGCCGCGGCACCGACGGTGGAACGGAACACGTCCAGCGTGGCCATCGCCACCTTGAACCCCTCCCCCGCCCCGCCGATGCGGTCGGCCAGCGGCACCCGGCAGCCCTCGAAGCGCAGCGTCGCCAGGGGATGCGGCGCGATCACCTCGATCCGCTCCGCCACCGTCAGCCCAGGTGCTGTGGCCGGCACCAGGAAGGCGGACAGGCCACGGGCGCCCGGCGCCTCGCCGGTGCGGGCGAAGACGACGTAATGGTCGGCGATGCCGCCATTGGAGATGAAGGTCTTCACGCCGTCGATCCGCACCGCATCGGGCCCGTCCGGCACCGCCGTGGTGCCGGTCGCGGCGACATCGGAGCCGGCCTCGGGCTCCGACAGGGCGAAGGCGGCGATGGCGCGGCCGTCGCGCACCGGCGGCAGGATCCGATCCTTCAGCGCGTCCGACCCGAACAGAGTGACCGGACCGGTGCCCAGCCCCTGCATGGCGAAGGCAAAATCGGCCAGCCCGTCATGCCGGGCCAGGGTCTCGCGGATCAGACACAGGCTGCGGACGTCCAGCCGGTCGGACGCGCCGCCATGGTTGGCCGGCACCGCGTGGCGCAGCCAGCCGTCGCGGCCCAGAGTCGCGACCAACCGGCGGCAGGAGCCGTCGACATCGTGATGGTCGACCAGGCCGGGCAGGATGGCGCCGGCCCAGGCGTCGAGCTCCGCCGCCAGGGCGCGATGGCGGTCTTCGAAGAAGGGCCAGTCGAGGAAGCTGCGGTCGGGCATCGCCTAGTTCCCCTCGAACACCGGCCGGGACTTGGCGGCGAAGGCCTCATAGGCGCGGCGGAAGTCGCGGGTCTGCATGCACACCGCCTGGGCCTGGGCCTCGGCCTCGATCGCCTGGTCGACGCCCATGTCCCATTCCTGGTGCAGCATCCGCTTGGTCATGGCATGGGCGAAGGTCGGGCCGTCGGCCAGCGACTTGGCCAGCGCCATGGCCTCCGGCAGCAGCGCCTCGGGCTCGACCAGCCGGTTCAGGAAGCCCCAGCGCTCGGCCTCCGCCCCGTCCATGCTGCGGCCGGTGAACAGCAGTTCCGACGCCCGGCCCTGGCCGATGATGCGGGGCAGGATCGCGCAGGCCCCCATGTCGCAGCCCGCCAGGCCGACGCGGGTGAACAGGAAGGCGGTGCGGCTGCGCGCGGTGCCGAGGCGCAGGTCCGACGCCATGGCCAGGATCGCCCCAGCCCCGGCGCAGACGCCGTCCACCGCCGCCACGATCGGCTGCGGGCAGGCGCGCATCGCCTTGACCAGGTCGCCGGTCATGCGGGTGAATTCCAGGAGGCCGGCCATGTCGCGGTCCAGCAGCGGGCCGATGATCTCGAACACATCGCCGCCGGAGCAGAAATTGCCGCCCGCCCCGGTGACCAGCACCGTCTTGATCCCGGCATCCGCGGCCAGTGCCCGGAAGATCGCCACCAGCTCGGCATAGCTGTCGAAGGTCAGCGGGTTCTTCCGCTCCGGCCGGTTCAGGGTGATGGTCGCCACCTTGCCCTCGACCGACCACAGGACGTGCTGGGCTTGGTAGGCGGAGAGCGGCAGGGCGATAGGGGTCTGGGTCATTCCGGCCTCACATGACCTCACCGCCGGCGACCGGCAGCGCGATGCCGTTGACGCTCGCCGCCTCGGGCCCCGCCAGCCAGGCGACGGCGGCCGCCACCTCCTCCGGTTGGATCAGGCGGCCCTGCGGATTGCCTCGGATCAGCTCGGCCCGGATCTCGTCCGGGCTGCGGCCGGTCTTGCCCTCGATCCGGGCAACCGCGCCCTGCACCAGGTCTGTGTCGGTGTAGCCGGGGCAGACGGCGTTGACGGTGACGCCCTTGGTCGCGAATTCGCGGGCCAGCGCCCGGGTCAGCCCGATGACGCCGTGCTTGGCGGCGCAATAGGCGGCGACATAGGGGAAACCGGTCAACCCGGCGATGCTGGCGATGTTGACCACCCGCCCCCAGCCGCGCTCGGCCATGCCCGGCAGCACCAGCCGCGTGGCCTCGTACACCGCGCCGAGATTGAGGCCGATCATCCGGTCCCACAGCGCCCGGTCAGTGCGGGCGAAGGGAGCGCTTTCCGCCGCGCCGGCATTGTTGACCAGGATGTCGACCGGGCCGCGCTCGGCGGCCAGCCGGGCGATGGCGGCCTCCAGCTGCTCCGGCTGGGTCACGTCGGCGACGGCGTAGGCGCCGGCCTTGCCGGCGGCAACGGTCTCGACGAGGCGGGATTCGGTCCGGCCCAGCACGGTCACCGCCGCGCCCCGCGCCGTCAGGGCGGCCGCGACCGCCGCTCCGATACCGCTGCCGCCGCCGGTGACCAGGGCGTGGCGCCCTCCCAGGGATGAAGCTACCGTCATGCCGTCCCTCCTGCGAGATACTTTAAGCTTGAAGCATCTCGCAGGCAAGGACGTCGGAACTCAGAGATCCTTTGAATCTGGCACCGTCGTTGCGAGCGCCGCGAAGCGATCCGGGGCCGCTCGGCCTGACCCCCGGATTGCTTCGTTGGCTTCGCCTCGCAATGACAGCGAGGGATGAGTGTCCCAAAAGCCTGGTTAGCGGGTGATCAGGTCCGCCGGCAGGTCGCGGTTGTGGAACTGCTTGAAGGTGGCGTTCAGGCTGCCATCGGCGAAATGCGCCTTGATCCAGTCGTCGAGCCAGGCCTTCAGCTTCGGCTCTCCTTTCGGCAGGGCGATACCGAGGTTCAGCTCCTGCTGCACGAACTTGGTCTCCAGTTTGTCCGACCGGCCCTTGTTCATCTCCGCCACCACGGCGCTCTGGGTCGAGACGATGTCGACCTGGCCCGAGACGGCGGCCGTGATCAGCGTCGCGTCGTCCTCGAAGCGGACGATCTCGGCATCCTTGGTGTTCTTGGTCACCAGCGTGTCGTTGACCGTCGCCCGGGTCACGCCGACGCGCTTACCGGCGAGGTCGGCATAGTCCTTGACCGCGACGCCGGCCGGGGCCGCGACCTCGATGTTCAGCGTGGCGTAGGGGATGGTGAAGTCGACCGCCTTCTTGCGCTCCTCGGTGATCGCCAGGTCGGCGACCAGCAGGTCGGCCTTGCCGGTCTGGATCGTCGGCACCCGGGCGGCGTTGGTGATCTGCACCAGCTCGAGCTCGGCACCGAGGGCCTTGGCGATCATCTTCGCCGTCTCGACGTCCGAGCCGGTGGGCTGCAGCTTGTCGTCGACGAAAGCGAACAGCGGCACGCCCATGGCCACGGCGATGCGCACCTTCTTGGTCGACTGGATGTCGTCCAGCGATTCCGCCTGCGCCAGCGGCGCGGCCGCGATCCACAGCACCGCCGCGGCAGCCGCGACCTTCAGCACTCCTGTCACTCTCATAACGTTCCTCCACCCTTGGTTCGATTGCGGCAGGACCGGCTGCCGTTCCGTGTCAGAGCCCGTTGGACAGGAAGTCGCGGAGTTCCCCCGTCTGCGGGGCTGCGAGCATGTCGCCCGACCCCGTCTCCCAGACCTTGCCGAGATGCATGAAGATGATCCGGTCGGCGACGCGGCGGGCGAACGCCATCTCATGCGTCACCACCAGCATGGTCATGCCGCCGCGGGCCAGGCTCTCCATCACCTTCAGCACCTCGCCCGTCAGATGCGGGTCGAGCGCCGAGGTGACCTCGTCGAACAGCATCACCTGCGGGGTCATCGCCAGCGACCGGGCGATCGCCACCCGCTGCTGCTGGCCGCCCGAGAGCTGTTCGGGATAGGCGTCGATCTTGTCGGCCAGGCCGACCCGTTCCAGCGCGCTGCGGGCCAGGTCGCGGACCTCGGCGCCGCGCATCTTGCGCACCCGGCGCGGCGCCAGGGTGATGTTCTGCTCCACCGTCAGATGCGGGAACAGGTTGTAGCTCTGGAACACCATGCCGACGTCCTGGCGCAGGGCGCGCAGGTTCAGGTTCGCGGCGTCGACCGTGTGGCCGCAGACCTCGATGCTGCCCGACTGGATCGTCTCCAGCCGGTTGACGCAGCGCAGCGCCGTGCTCTTGCCCGAGCCGCTGCGGCCGATGACGGCCACGACCTCGCCCTTCTCGACCTCGAAGGACACGCCCTTGAGCACCTCGAGCTCGCCGAAGCGCTTGTGGACATCACGCAGCGTGACGACGGCCGACATTCATCTTCCTTTCGAGGGAACGGCTCCAGCGCGACAGCGGGTAGCAGAGGGCGAAATAGATCAGCCCGGCGATGCCGAAGACGAGGAATGGCTGGAACAGCGAGTTGTTGATGACCTGGGCGGCACGGGTCAGCTCGATGAAGCCGACCACCGAGGCCAGCGAGGTGCTCTTCAGCACCTGCACCAGGAAGCCCACGGTCGGCGGCGTGGCGATGCGCGCCGCCTGGGGCAGGATGACGTCGGTCAGCACCTGCCAGCGGTTCAGCGCCAGGCATTCTGCCGCCTCGCTCTGGGTCTTCGGCACCGCCTCGACGCAGCCGCGCCAGATCTCGCCGAGGAAGGCGCTGCAATAGATCATCAGCGACACGCCGGCGGCGAGCAGCGGCGGCACCTCGATGCCGACGATGCCGAGGCCGAAATAGACCAGGAACAGCAGGATCAGCAGCGGCGTGCCCTGGATGATCTGGACATAGACGAAGGCGGCGCGGCGCAGGATCCGGCCGCGCGCGATGCGCAGCAGCATGACGCCGAAGCCGGCGACGCCGCCCAGGGCGAAGGCCAGCAGCGAGAGCACCACGGTCCAGGCCGTGCCCTGCAGCAGGTAGACCAGGTGGTTAAGGGTGAAGGCGCCGCCCATGCCGGCCTCCTCAGAGCGGGGTGCCGAGCCGGCGGCGGCGCGGGAAGATCGCCTGGCCGAACAGGTGGAAGCCGAACTTCAGCAGCAGCGCCATGGCCAGGTACAGGAGCGCCACGACGATGTAGGTCTCGAACGGCCGGAACGTGTCGGACTGGATGTTGTTGGCGATCGCCGTCAGCTCCTCCGCCGAGATCTGCGAGGTGACGGAGGAGGACAGCATCATCAGCACAAACTGGCTGGTCAAAGCGGGGTACACTCGCTCCAGCGCCGGGCGCAGGATCACGTCCCAGTAGATCTGCGGCGTCGACAGGCCCAGCGCCTGGGCCGCCTCGACCTGGCCGGGCGGCACCGTGTCCATGCCGGCGCGCACGATCTCGGCCGTGTAGGCGCCGACATTGATCACCATGGTCAGCACCGCGGCGGCGAAGATCGGCAGCCTGAGACCGATGCTGGACAGGCCGAAGAATAGGAAGAAGATCTGGATCAGATAGGGGGTGTTGCGGACGATCTCGACATAGGCGCCGCACAGCCCGGCGATCCAGCGCGACCGGCCGCGCCGGCCGATCGCCAGGACCACGCCGATGGCGAGGCCCAGCACGGTCGCCACCGCCGTCATCTCCAGCGTCATCAGCGCGCCGTGCAGGAAGGACGGCCAGTAGTCGCGCAGGCTGTCGAAATCGAACTCGTACCGCATCGGGCCCGCGTCCCCTCCCCTGCTCTCGCCTGTCCTGACGCCGCTCAGTAGCCCGGCGGCGGCGCGTCGACGAAATAGTCCGGATTGTGGTCCTTGATGCTGCCGATATCGGCCAGCAGCGCCCCGAGATGGGCGCCCATCGCCGCCGCGGCGCGGTCCGGGTCACGCGCCTCGATGCCGTCGAGGACGGCGCCGTGCTCGGCAATGATCCGCGCCAGACGTCCCTCCTCGGGCAGGGTGAGGCGACGGTAGCGGTCGACCTGCAGCTTGACCTGCTGCACCAGCGACCAGATGCCGGGATATCCGGCCGCGTCGGCGATGCCGGCATGGAAGGCCTCGTCGGCCTGGTGGAAGCCTTCGCGGTCGCCCGCCTCTTCGGTCTCGCGCAGCCGCTCCATCACCGCCCGCAGCGCCGCAACCTGGCTGGCCTTGGCCCGCTCGGCCGCCATCCGCGCCGTCGTCTCCTCCAGCGATTTGCGGATGATGATCGCTTCGGGCAGAGCGTGGACCGGGATGCGCGACACGAAGGTGCCGGATTGCGGGAAGATGTCGACCAGCCCCTCATCGGCCAGGCGCAGCACGGCCTCGCGCACCGGGGTGCGGCTGACGCCGTAGCGCTCGGCGATCTCCTTCTCCACCAGCGGCATGCCCGGCTTGAGGCGCAAGGCGACGATATCGCCGCGCAGCGCCCGCCGAATCAGGGCCGAGGCGGTGGTTGGCTGCCCCTGCGACAACGCGTCGAGCCGCGGCGATCGCGGCATCCGCCGCCGCCCTGCCGGTCCGTCCTCCGCCGTCGCACCGCGCATCCGCATATCCCGTATGGCACTGATATTCACCGTATACTAAAATATCAGTTGTTCAAGTGCGCGGCTTTCGCCGGTGCGTCCCAGGGATTCCGCCGATGTCCGGATTGCCCCAAGGAATGACTCGCCATCCCTGGCCGCCTATGCCTTGATTCCGTGGCGTAAAGACCATTTGAATGGAACACCGAAGGTCGTGGCGCCCCGGAACGATGGGAGCAATGCGGCGGGGCGTAGAGACGAGGGAGAGCAAAGAGAGATGGCGATCAAGCAGCGGGGCCCCCAGCGGTTGAAGCAGTTGCTCAAGAGTTGCGGCGCACGCGTGGATGCCAGGGTGCGCGAGCAGCTTGCGGCCCTGCCGGCGGGCTGGTCCCGGCCGGTCAGCGGCATGTTCGCGCGGGTCGAACGCATCCTGACCGACGAGGAACGCCAGACTTTCCGCTGGACCGAAGTGCGCGACCGCGACGGGCGCCTTGCCGCCTCCTGGTCCGGGGCTCGGGATTCGGGCGTGCTGATCGACCAGATCGTCGAGGAGGCGGTGACCGACCTGTCCGACACCGGCCCCGCCGGCTGGAAGAACTCGGCCGCCGAGTTGGCCACCAGCATCCGCGGCATGGCGGCGAAGGCGTCGTCGCCGGCCGCTGCCGCCAAGGCCGCCGCCGCGGCGCTGCCGATCATGATCGCCGAGGCGCAGGCCTATTTCCGCAACCCGGACGCCGAGGCCGGCGCCATCACCCAGCAGATTCGTGAGGCGCTGCAGCGCCTGGACCACGAGGCGCGCCGGTCACTCCGCGCCAAGCTGATCCCGGACGCGTCGTAACCCACTGAATCGATTGTGTTGCCTCTCCCGTTTACGGGAGAGGTCGGAGACGCGAAGCGGCTCCGGGTGAGGGGATTTTGTCGAGGCCGCGACCAACCCTCACCCGGTCTCGCTGCGCGAGCCCGACCTCTCCCGCCAGGCGGGAGAGGCAACGCAAAAAGACCAGTCCGCTATCGAGCCTCGCAAGCCTCGGCCGGCTTGAGCACGCGCTCGCGCCGCCGCAGCAGGATGTAGGCGACCAGCGCCGCCGCCAGGGTGGCGACGACCAGTACGGCCAGCATCGCCTGGAAGGCCGCGCCATAGGCCTGGGCCAGCGCCGCCCGGCCGAGGCCGGGCAGCAGCGCCTCGGCCCGGCCCATATCGCCGCCGGCCAGGGCGTTGACCGCGTCCGCCCCCCCGGCCTCGCCGCCGGCGGCCCGGTGCAGGCCGGACTGGCCGAGCGCCACCACCAGGGCGCCGGCGGCGGCGATCGCCACCGCCTCCCCCGCCACCCGCATCGTCGAGAAGATGCCGGTGGCCATGCCGGCGCGCTCGCGCGGCACCACGCTGACCGACAGGTCGTCCATCAGCCCCCAGGGCAGGCCGGTGCCGATGCCGATCACCAGCATCGGCAGGGCCAAGGTCATGACCTCGGCGCCGACCGGAACGGCGGCGAGCCAGCCGAGGCCGAGCGCGGCGATCACCAGGCCGACCGCCGACAGCACCGCCGCCGGGATCCGGCGGGCCAGCAGCCCGGCCAGGAACGGCACCATCGCCATCGGCGCCGACAGCGCGATCATCAGCCCACCGGCCTCGATCTCGCTCATCCCCTCGGCGCCGATGAAGCGCACCGGCAGCAGCACCAGCGGCACCACGAAGCAGACGGCCGTGGCGATCGGCAGGAACTGCGCCCCGACGAAGCGCGGATAGCGGAACAGCGACAGGTCCAGCATCGGCCGCCGCACCCGGGTCTCGACCGCGACGAACAGCGTCAGCATCGCCGCGGCGCCGAGCAGCAGGGCCAGCACGACGGGGCTGCCCCAGCCGTCCTGCGGCCCCTGCATGATGCCGAAGGTCAGCAGGCCGAGGGCGGCGGTGAAGCTGAACAGTCCCGGCCAGTCGACGCCGGTGGCGCCGGGGTCGCGCGATTCCCGCATCCGCGGCAGGCCGAACAGCAGGACCAGAGCGCCGATCGCGGTGCCGGTCAGGAAGATGGCGCGCCAGCCCAGCGTCTCGACCAGCACGCCGGCCAGGATCGGGCCGAAGGCCAGGCCGATGCCGAAGCTGGTGCCGAGCAGGCTGAAGGCGCGGGTGCGGGCCGGGCCTTCGAACTCCTGCGCCAGCGAGGCGGCGCCGCCGGCCATGGCGATCGAGGCGGCGATGCCCTGGGCGCCGCGCAGCAGGTCGAGCGCCACCACCGACGGGGCGAAACCCAGCACCAGCGACAGCAGCGCGAAGCCGGCCACGCCGATCGCGAACATGCGCTTGCGGCCGATCTGGTCGGCCAGCGCGCCGGCGGCCATGACGAAGCTGCCGAAGCTGAGCACGAAGGCGTTCACCACCCAGGCCAGGGCCACCGGGCTGCCGCCGAGCTCGCGCCCGATCGCCGGCAGCGCCACGGCCGGGCCGGTGAAGCTGAGCGGCATCATCAGCCCGGCCAGGCAGACGGCGCCCAGCACCCAGAGCCCGTTGGCGCTGTCGTCGGGAACGGCGCGTGCGGTCATATCGGCTCTCCCTCGCGTCAGATCGACATGCCGCCATCGATGGTCAGGGCGGCGCCGGTGACGAAGCGGCTCTCGGCCGAGGCCACCCAGGCGACCAGCCCGGCGATGTCGTCGCCGCTGCCGTAGCGCGGGATCGCCATCAGCGACCGCAGGACGTCGGCGCGCGGCCCGTCGGCCGGGTTCATGTCGGTGTCGGTCGGGCCCGGCTGCACCAGGTTGACGGTGATGCCCTGGGGCCCGAGGTCCCGCGCCGCGCCCTTGACCAGGCCGGTCAGCGCCGTCTTCGACAGGGTATAGAGCGTGATCCCGGCGCCCGGCACGCGTTCGGCCAGGTTGCTGCCGATGACGATGATCCGCCCGCCCTCCGGCAGGTGGCGGGCGGCGGCCTGGGCGGCGACGAAGACGCCGCGGACATTGATCGCCATGGTGCGGTCGAACGCCTCGACCGGGATCTCGGCGAACGGCCCGTGGAGGGCGATGCCGGCATTGGCGACCAGGATGTCGAGCCGGCCGAGTTCCGCCGCCGCCCGGTCCACCGCCGCGGCGGCCGCGACCGGATCGGCGCTGTCGGCCTGGATCAGCAGGGCACGCCGGCCCGCCGACTCGATGTCGCGCGCCACCTCCGCCACCTTGTCGGGCGAGGAACTGTAGGTGAGAGCCACGTCGGCGCCCTGGCGCGCCAGGCGGCGGGCAATGGCGGCGCCGATGCCGCGGCTGGCGCCGGTGACCAGCGCCACCGTTCCGGACAAGTCGGCCATGGGATGGTCCATATCTTTAATGATCGATAAACAAATAGCTGGCGCAGTTGCATCCGACGGTCAAGGGAATTATTTATGGATCGCTAAAGAAAGGAAACGGAGATGGCGGAGCGCGGCCGACCCCGCGGTTTCGATCGGGATGTCGCCTTGCTTCGGGCGATGGAGCTGTTCTGGCGGCACGGCTATGAGGGCGTGTCGATAGCCGACCTGACCGCGGCGATGGGCATCGCGGCGCCCAGCCTCTACGCCGCCTTCGGCAGCAAGGAGGCACTGTTCCGCGAGGCGGTCGATCTCTACCGCGACACCAACGGCTCGGCCACCCGCCGGGCGCTGGACTGCCAGCGCACGGCGCGCGGGGCGATCGAGGCGATGCTGCGCGACAATGCCGACGCCTTCACCGACCCGGCCTTGCCGCATGGCTGCTTCGTCATCCTCGGCGCCATCAACACGGCGCCCGGGCACGAAGGCGTGCGCGCCCATCTCTTGGACCTGCACAAGGAAGCCTGCGGCCTGATCCTGCGCCGGCTGGAACAGGGCGCCGCGGCCGGCGAACTGCCGCGGGGCGTGGATCTGGGCCCGGTGGCCGGCTTCTATTCGACCGTGCTGGCCGGCCTGTCGATCAAGGCCCGCGACGGCACCGGCCGCCGCGACATGCACGCCATCATCGACCACGCCATGGCGGCGTGGGATGCGATGGTGGCGACGGCTACGCCGGCGGACGCTGCCAGCGGCGGGTGATGCGGTAGACCGAGGCCGGCGGGACATTCGCCACCGCCCGGCCGGTCTTCACCGCCTTGAGCCCGAGCCGGTCCAGGATAGCGCGCGGGATCGGGCAGCGCGGCCCATAGGTGAACTGGTAGAAGGCGCCGTCCGGCCGCAGATGGC
Source organism: Mycobacterium sp. KBS0706 (assembly GCF_005938675.2). GTDB lineage: Bacteria > Pseudomonadota > Alphaproteobacteria > DSM-16000 > Inquilinaceae > Inquilinus. Next base: position 44,776 of record NZ_VCCH02000030.1, on the reverse strand, counting down.
GGAAGGCGCCGTCGAGGATGCCGATCACCGTCTTGGGCGGCATCGACAGCACCGGCAGGCCGCTGACCACGGCGCCGGCCTTCTCGCCGTCGAACGGGTCGGCGGTGCCGAGCCGGGCGGCGTCCATGCACAGCACCTGAGCCGCCGGGAAGCGCCGCTGCAGCAGCGCCGCGAAATCCGGCCCGGCCTCGACCAGCGCCAGCCGCGATTCCGGCACGCCGCGGCCGAGCAGCGCTCGGGTGAAGGCGCCGGTGCCGGGCCCGAGCTCGATCACCGGCCCGGTCTCCGGTCCGATCTCGGCGGTGATCGCGGCGGCCAGGGCCCGCCCTGAGGGCACCACCGCGGCAACCCGCAGCGGCGCCTTCAGCCAGGCGCGAAAAAAGGCGAAGTCGTCGGCCGCGTCCTGGCGTCGCGTCGGGCCGGTCCCGGGCCGCGGCGCCATCGCGGCGCCCGACATCAGGACCGGCGGCGCGCCGGCGGAGGAGACGGCGACGGCCTGCCGCCGGCGGGAGAAGCTACGCCACATCATCGTGCCCATCAGCTCGAGAGACAGCAGCGCGACCAGCACCATCAGCGCGATCGAAGACGCGTTCGGATTCGGTTCGATCAGCGACGCGGCGGCATAGCCGGTGCCGATGAACAGCCCGTTCCACAGCCCGATCCCGAGGGCGGTCGCAGTGAAGAACATCATGGGGCGGGCCCGCAGCAGCCCGGCGATGCCGGGCACCACCAGCCGCACGGTCGGGACCAGCTGCGCCACCAGGGCGAAGACCGCCCCGCGGTCGCGGACCCAGGCGATGCAGCGGTCGACCCGCGCCGGCGCCATGCCGAAGAAGCCGGCCGTGCGGCGCAGCAACGCCCCGGCCCGTGCCTCGCCCAGGCCCCAGCCCAGCCCGTAGAACAGGGCGCAGCCGGCGGTGCCACCGATCACCGTCATCACCAGGGCCAGCGGCAGCGACCAATAGCCCTCACCCACCGCCACCCCGACAGCGACCAGCAGGCCGTAGGACGGCAGGATCGGCAGCAGGCGCTCGACCAGCATGATGCCGAACAGACCGGCGACGCTGCAGACGGCGATCCAGGGCATGAGGTCTCCCAGCGGGTCCAAGACCGACTCTCCTGTTATCATACCGGCAACGAGAAGGTCAGAGGAACGCGTTAGCGGCGCGCTCCGCTTATATGAGGGTCGGCGGCAGGTTGCGGCAGCGGCGTTGCGTCGCGGCCACCCCATTGCCCCAAGTCTCGGCCGCGGCGACGACGGAAGGCTATGGCGCTTCGCTTTGTCTCGCCATCTGGAATAATCTGCAGTGGCCATGAAGAAACCCTTCACAATCGAGCGCGACCAGCTGGATGGCGTGATCGCCGTGCTGCGCGTCGCCGAGCGTCGCAGCTTCCGCGCCGCGGCGGAGGAGCTGGGGGTGTCGCCCTCGGCGATCAGCCAGACCATCCGCGGGCTGGAGGCGCGGCTGGGCGTGGCGCTCCTGACCCGCACCACCCGCAAGGTCGGGCTGACCGAGGCCGGGCAACGCTTCGTCGACCGCGCCCGGCCGGGGGTTGCGGAGGTGTTGGCCGCCTTCGACGCGGCCCGAAGCCTTGGCGAGGAGGTGACCGGCCTGCTGCGGCTGAACATGCCGCGGTCGCTAGTGCCGTTTCTGGTCGAGCCGATCCTGATCGACTTCCGCGCCGCCCATCCGGCGCTGCAGGTCGAGATCTTCGCCGAGGATGGGCTGACCAACATCATCGCCGAGGGCTTCGACGCCGGCATCCGCCTCGGCGAGTTGGTGGAGGCCGACATGGTGGCGGTGCGGCTGACCCCGCCCTTCCGGTTCAGCGTGGTCGGATCGCCCGCCTATTTCGCCCGGCACGGCCGGCCGCAGCGGCCGGAGGATCTGCACCGCCACGCCTGCATCGGCACCAGGCGGACGCCGCAGGGGCCGATCTATCGCTGGGAGTTCGTCGACGGCAGCCGCGCCTTCGACATGGCGGTGGCCGGGCCGGTGATCGTCAACACCGGCGAGATGAACGTGATGGCGGCCGAGATGGGCGTCGGCCTGGCCTACACTGCGGCGCCGGCGGTGCAGGAGCAGGTCGCCGCCGGAGTGCTGGAGCCGGTGCTGGAGGAATTCTGCGCCGGCACCCCGGGCCTGTTCCTGTACTACCCCAGCCGGGCCCAGGCCCTGCCCAAGCTGCACGCCTTCATCCAGTTCGTGCACGACACGCTGCGTCCGGGGACGACGGCATATATCGGGGCGCGGCGGTGAGCGATCGGAAAAATCCGCCCGGCCTTGTCGGTTCCCCGCCTCCTCGATCGTCCTATGTTCGGTCCCAACTAACGGAGGAGCCCGGGATGTCCTATGCAGACGGTTTCGTGCTGGCGGTGCCGAAGGCCAGGCTGGAGGAGTACAAGGAGATGGCGCGGAATGCCGGCGCGGTGTGGAAGGACCACGGCGCGCTGGCCTATGTCGAATGCACCGGCGACGACGTACCCTATGGCGAGCTGACCTCCTTCCCACGCGCGGTGCAGGCGAAGGAGGACGAGGTCGTGATCTTCTCCTGGATCGTCTACGAGTCGCGCGCCGCCCGCGACGAGATCGTGAAGAAGGTGATGGCCGACCCGCGCCTGACGATGCCCCCCGCGGGCATGCCGTTCGACGGCAAGCGCATGATCTATGGCGGGTTCGAGGTGTTCGTGGAGCTGTAGCGGTTACGCCGGGTCCCGGTCGAACTGGCCGGCGCCGGCGACCGGCGCCAGCCAGGGCTCGCGGCGGATGATCCAGCCTTCGCGGGTCGGGCGCAGGTCGCCCGGGGCCTCGTCCAGCGCGCCGAGCAGAATCTCGACCATGTCCTCGCCCTCGGCCGGGTGGAACAGGCGCGAGCCGCAGACCGGACAGAAGCTGCGGCCGCGATAGGTGCGCACCTCGCCGGTCGTGGTGAAGGCGTCGCGCGGCCAGTCGGCATAGGCCATGGCGACCGCGCCGGTGGCTTTGCGGCATTCGGTGCAGTGGCAGATGCCGACCACCAGCGGCTCGCCGCGCAGGGTGAAGCGCACCGCGCCGCAGTTGCAGCCGCCCTGGCGCAGGCGCATGCCTCCGGCATCGGCCCGCGGCTCCGGCCGCAACACGGGATAGTCGCTCATCCGGCCCTCCTTCTCCTGACTGCTGCGAGGAACAACGGCGGATCGGACGCTTCGTCACCCGCGAGGCGCTAGCCCCGGTCCGTCAGCAGGCCGGACAGCAGCGCACCGAAGGCCTTGACCGCATGCCGGGCCGCGGCCTCCGGATCGGGGGCGTTGGCGATCCACTGGGCGGCATGCAGCATCGCGCCGTTGAGCAGCCGCGCCGTGGTCTCCGGGTCGACCGGCACGATCACCCCGTCCTCGGCCAGGCGGCGCAGGCTGCCGCTCATCGAGGCGATGCATTCGGACTGGCCGTCCCAGGTCGACGGATCGCCGAGCACCGAGGGGCCATCGCGCAGGACGATGCGCCGGATCTCCGGCTCCAGCGCCATCTCGAGAAAAGCGATGCATTCGTCGGCGAAGGCCTGCCAGGGCGAACCGGCGCGGCCCGAGACCTCGCGCAGCCGGACGTTCATCTCGGCGTCGATCTGGGCGATCACCGCCCGCAGCAGGCCCTTCTTGTCGCCGAAATGATGGTAGAGGGCGCCGCGGGTGAGCCCGGCCTCGGCGGTGAAGTCGTCCATCGATGCCTCGGCATACCCCTTGGTGCCGAAGGCATGGCGGGCCGCACGCAGCAGCTTGGCGCGAGTCTCGGCGATCATTTCGCTGCGGGTGGCCATGATCCTCCCTTCACATACGCAGCGTATGGTAATTGACATACGCCTCGTACGCAATTATCTGCTTCACATACGAGGCGTATGCAAGTGATGCTGCCCACAGCGGGAGAGCGCCATGACCAACCCCTATGCCGAGATCTTTCGCGCCCCCGGCGCCAAGGCCTTCTCGGCCGCCGGCTTCATCGCCCGGCTGCCGCTGGCGATGATGACGCTGGGCATTGTCACCATGCTGTCGCAGGCGCGCGGCGAATACGCGCTGGCCGGCGCCGTCTCCGCCACCTTCGCCCTGGCCAACGCGCTGATCGCGCCGCAGATCTCGCGGCTGGTCGACCGGCGCGGCCAGGGCCGGGTGGCGATCCCGGCCACGCTCGTCACCGTTGCGGCGATGGCCGGGCTGATGCTGGCCACCCGGTTCGGCGCGCCCGACTGGACCCTGTTCCTGTTCGCCATCGGCGCCGGCGCCATGCCGAGCCTGAGCGCCTTCGTGCGGGCGCGCTGGACCGAGCTGTATCGCGACACGCCGCAGCTGCGCACCGCCTTCGCCTTCGAATCCGTGGTCGACGAGGTAATCTTCATGACCGGCCCGATCGTCGCGATCGGGCTGAGCGTCGCCGTCTTCCCGGAGGCCGGGCCGCTGGTCGCGACCCTGCTGCTGGCCGCCGGCGTGGCGCTGTTCAGCGGGCTGAAGGCAACCGAGCCGCCGGTGCATGCGGCGGAGGCCGGCCGCGGCCGCTCCGTCGTCCGGCTGGGGTCGGTGCGGGTGATCGCGCTGACCATGGTCGCGGTCGGCGCCATCTTCGGCACCGCCGAGGTCACCGCCGTCGCCTTCGCCGAGGCGCATGGCGCCACCGCCGCCGCCAGCCTGATGCTGGCCGCCTATGCCCTCGGCTCGCTGATCGTCGGGCTGGTGTTCGGGGCAATCAAGCCGCGGATCTCGCTGGCCACCCAGTTCGCCCTGGCGATCGGCCTGGCGGCGCTGACCACCCTGCCGCTGCTGATCGTCGACAGCATCCCGGCGCTGGCGCTGGTGCTGTTCCTGGCCGGCGCCGCGGTGTCGCCCACCATCATCACCGCCATGGGGCTGATCGAGCGGCTGGTGCCGCCGTCGCAGCTGACCGAGGGCATCACCTGGGTGATGACCGGGATCGGCATCGGCATGGCCGTCGGCTCCTCCGCCTCCGGCCGGATCATCGACGAGTTCGGAGCGTCGGCCGGATTCTCAGTCTCGGTCGCGGCCGGGACCACGGCGCTGGCGATCGCTCTGCTGGGCCAGCGCTGGCTGCGCGGCCGGGCGCCGGCCGGTGCGGCTTTGCCCGTAGAAGCCTGACCGGCCGTTCGGTCAATCGTAGGTTGGATTCGCGATGCGAGACCACCCTACGCGTTGCCTCTCAGAGATGCGGCCCGAGCAGCGACAGGTCGGCGGGGCCGAGCCGGTCCTTGGCGGTGCGCAGCTGGTGCCAATAGGGATACAGCACCGGCGGCGCGCTGACCTGGTCCAGCCGCGCCCGCTCTTCCGCTGTCAGCACCAGGTCGGCGGCGGCGAGGTTGTCCTTCAGCTGGGCCTCGGTGCGGCCGCCGATGATCACCGAGGTGACCGCCGGCCGGCCCAGCAGCCAGGCCAGCGCCACCTGGGCGCCGGAGACGCCGCGGGCCTCGGCGATGCCGACCAGCGCGTCGACGATGGCCCACAGCCGATCCTCGTCGCGGATCGGCGGCTCGTCCCAGCCGGCGAGCTGGCGGGTGCCCTCCGGCGTCACGTTGCGGCGATGCTTGCCGGACAGGAGGCCGCCGGCCAGCGGGCTCCACACCAGGATGCCGAGGCCCTGGTCGATCGACACCGGCACCAGCTCGTACTCCGCTTCGCGCGCCTCCAGCGTGTAGTGGATCTGCTGGCTGACGAAGCGCTGGCGGTGCGTGCGGTCGCTGACACCGAGCGCCTTCATCAGGTGCCAGCCGGAATAGTTCGAGGCGCCGATGTAGCGGACCTTGCCCTGGCGGACGAGGCTGTCGAGCGCGTCGATCGTCTCCTCCAGCGGGGTCTGCCCGTCCCATTGATGGACCTGGTACAGGTCGATCACGTCAGTCCGCAGGCGCTTGAGGCTGGCCTCGCAGGCCTCGATCAAATGGTGGCGCGACAGGCCGCGGTCGTTCGGGCCATTGCCCATCGGGAAGCGCGCCTTGGTGGCGATCAGCACGCCGGCCTTGCGCCTGCCGCCCAGCACCTCGCCGATGATCTCCTCCGACCCGCCGGTCGAATAGACATCGGCCGTGTCGATCAGGTTCACGCCGGCGTCCAGGCACAGGTCGATCTGGCGCCGCGCCTCGTCGACGCCGGCATTGCCGACCTTGGCGAAATTGCCCTTCCCGCCCATGGTCATGGTGCCGAGGGTGATGGCGGAGACCTTGAGGCCGGAGCGGCCGAGCAGACGGTATTCCATGACGGCGCCTCTCTGTATTGGGGTCGACCAGTCCTAGACCCGCCGGTTTCAGCGTTCCAATGGAAAGATCAGATCACTTTCAGCGCCAGCGGTGCTGAATGGCCGGCCGCGATTGCGCCGCGGGGCGGGGCTCTGCACACTCCCTGTTTCCGGCCGGCCGCCAGGACCCGCTCATGCGATCCACCATCGCCATCCCGGTCACCGTCCATCCGACGCCGGACGCGCTGGGCCGCGCCGTCGCCCAGCGCATCCTGGGCGGGATCGAGCGCGCGGCGGAGGAGAACCGGCCCTACCTGCTGGGCTGCCCGGCCGGCCGCTCGGCCGCGCCGGTCTATGCCGCGCTCGGGACGCTGGCCGGGATGACCCGGTTCGACCTGTCGCGGCTGGTGCTGGTGCTGATGGACGAGTATCTGGTCGAGGGGCCGGCCAAGGAGCTTGGACATCCGGTGCTGTGCGACCCGCGGGCGCATTACAGCTGCCGCCGCTTCGCCGAGCAGGAGATCCGCGCGGTCGTGAACGCCAGGCTGCCGACGCCGCGGCAGCTGCCGGCCGCGGGGATCTGGTGCGCCGACCCGGCGCGGCCCGACGCCTATGACCGGCGGATCCGCGATGCCGGCGGCATCGACCTGTTCCTGCTGGCCAGCGGCGCCAGCGACGGCCATGTCGCCTTCAACCCGCCGGGCAGCCCGGCCGAGAGCGGCACAAGCATCGTCGCGCTGGCGGAGGAGACGCGGCGCGACAACATGGCAACCTTCCCGGGCTTCGCCGCCATCGCCGAGGTGCCGCGCCGGGGCGTGTCCGTCGGCCTGGGCACCATCGCCGGGCTGTCGCGGGCGGCGCTGATGATCCTGCACGGCGCCCACAAGCGGCAGGCGGTGCGGCGGCTGCTGGAGAGCCGCGACTTCGAGCCCGACTGGCCGGCCACCATCCTGCATCGCTGCCGGCATCCGGAGATCCATCTCGACGCCGCGGCCGCGCGGGAGGCGGCGTGACCGGGAAGAAGGCGTTATCGATCGCGGCACGGAGCCGGGTTCCGGCCGCGATCGACCGCGCCCGGCTCAGCTGAACACCGCCTCGTAGAAGCGGAGCCCCTGGGCTTTGAGCACGTCCGCCGGTGCCGGCGCCACAGGGTTGATGAAGACGCCCTCCATCAGCCCCTTGGCCGGGTGCCGGATGTTGTAGACCTGCGCACCGAGCTCCGGCACCGGCGGCGCCGTGAACAGGATCGCGAAGGGGTGGCGCCGCAGCAGGCCCGGCGACCCATATGGCGAGAGGCGGGCAGCGACCAGCGTCGCCTCCACCCGCCCGCCCGGCCCCTCGACCACGAAGGTCCGGCCCGTGTGGTCCTTGAAGTCGTCGAAGCTGAGCTCGGCGAGCAACATGGCGCTTCCTCAGTTGCGCGATGGATAGATGCCTTCCAGCGCGATGATCCAGTTGATCGCCAGATAGGGCGGCGTGATCGAGAAAGGCTGGGTGCCGCCGGCCGGGCCGGTCGCGCCGGTGACCGGGACCGCCAGGGCGACCGCCGGGGTGGAGCCGCCGGGCGCGAAGGTGTTGACGTTGACGGTCGAGCCGGAAGCGCTGTCCAGGAAGTTCGGTGCCCCCAGGATCGAGCCGTTGTCGGCCGTCGTCTGGGAGGTGCTGCCGGTGTTGGTGGTCACCGTCTGTTGCCCGGCCAAAGTCCCTGCAGGATGGGCGTGCGCCGGCATGTTGTTGGTGGTCAGGGTCGTGTTCTCGGTGCCGCCCATCTGGCCGAGAACATAGTTGCTCAGCCCCGGCCCCTGGCCGGCACCGATCGGCAGCCGGCTGAACAGGTTGGGCAGGGCGAAGGTGGTCACGCCGTCGCCGCCATAGGTGGTGCCGAGCAGGCTGAACAGCGCCTGGTTCTGCGCGATCGACATGATCTGGCCGCCGCAGAACGCCCAGCCGCGCGGCGCGAAGTTCGGGGCCCAGCCCATGATCGTGGCAAGAAAAGCTTCCATTCCGAAATGCTCCTGACAAGGGTCAATAATCGTCGAAAACGAGCACGGCGAGGATTGCGGCGCGTCCTCAGTTGCGCGACGGGAAGATGCCTTCGAGCGCGATGATCCAGTTGATCGCCAGATAGGGCGGCATGATCGAGAAGGGCTGGGTGCCGCCGGCCGGGCCGGTCGCGCCGGTGACCGGGACCGCCAGGGCGACCGCCGGGGTGGAGCCGCCGGCGGCGAAGGTGTTGACGTTGACGGTCGAGCCGGAGGCGCTGTCCAGGAAGTTCGGCGCCCCCAGGATCGAGCCGGCGGCAGCCGTCGTCTGGGAGGTGCTGCCGGTGTTGGTGGTCACCGTCTGTTGCCCGGCCAAAGTCCCTGCGGGATGGGCGTGCGCCGGCAGGTTGTTGGTGGTCAGGGTCGTGCTCTCGGTGCCGCCCAGCTGGCCGAGGTCATAAGAGCTCAGCCCCGGCCCCTGGCCGGCACCGATCGGCAGCCGGCTAAACAGGTTGGGCAGAGCGAAGGTGGTCTGGCCATTGCCGCCGTAAGTGGTGCCGAGCAGGCTGAACAGCGCCGTGTTCTGCGCGATGGCCAGGATCTGCCCCCCGCAATAGGCCCAGCCGCGCGGCGCGAAGTTCGGAGCCCAGCCCATGATCGTCGCGAGGAAAGGTTCCATCTGAAATGCTCCTGAAAATGGATCGAGAATGCAACAAACGCACGATGCCGGCTCCTCGCCATCGACAGGATGGCCCGGAGCCGGCATCAGCGAGAATAAAACGAAGAGAAATATAGCTTCAATCTTAATCGATTGAATATGTCTTTATGGCACGAATTCGATACAAATTCAATCGAAATATTATCGCGCCAGCCAGCCGCCATCGACCGGCAGCAGCGTGCCGGTCACATAGCCGCTGTGCGGCGAGGCCAGGAACAGCGTCGCCGTCGCCAGATCCTGCGGCACGCCCCAGCGGCCGGCCGGGATGCGGTCGAGGATCTGGCGGGTGCGCACCGGGTCGGCGCGCAGCGCCTCGGTGTTGTCGGTCTCCATATAGCCGGGGGCGATGGCGTTGACGGTGATGCCCTTCGGCGCCAGCTCGTTCGCCATCGCCCGGGTCAGCCCGGCGATGCCGTGCTTGGCAGCGGTGTAGGACGGCACCCGGATGCCGCCCTGGAAGGACAGCACCGAGGCGATGTGGATGATCCGGCCCCGGATGCCCTGCCCCACCATGTGGCGGGCGACGGCCTGGCTGAGGAAGAAGGCGCTCTTCAGGTTGACCGCCATCACCGCGTCCCAGTCCGCCTCGCTGAACTCCAGGAGGTCGGCGCGGCGGATGATGCCGGCATTGTTGACCAGGATGTCGATGCCGCCGATCCGGGCGACGATGTCGGCCACCACCGCTTCGAGCCCGGAGGAATCCCCCAGGTCGCGCACCACCTCGACGAAGCGGCGGCCGGTGCCGGCGACCGCCGCCGCGGTGTCCGGCATCGGGCGCGAGCCGAGCCCGGCGATGTCGGCCCCGGCCTCGGCCAGCGCCAGGGCGATGCCCTGGCCGAGGCCGGTGCGCGCGCCGGTGACCAACGCCACCTGGCCGGACAGGTCGAACAGGCTCACAGCAGGTCCCCCATGGCGACGAAGTCCATGTCGGTGAAGGCCTGGTTGTCGCCGGCCATGCTCCAGATGAAGGCATACGCGGCGGTGCCGGCGCCGCAATGGATCGACCAGGGCGGCGACAGCACCGCCTGCTCGTTGCGCACCACCAGGTGGCGGGTGGCCGCGGGCCGGCCCATGAAATGCATCACCACCGCATCGGCGGGCAGCTCGAAGTAGAAATAGGCCTCCATCCGCCGGTCATGGGTGTGCGCCGGCATGGTGTTCCAGACGCTGCCGCTGTGCAGCCGGGTCAGGCCCATCAGCAGCTGGCAGGTCGGCAGCACCTCGGGGTGCAGGTACTGGTGCAGGGTGCGGCGGTTGCTGGTCTCGGGCGCGCCGAGCTCCTTGACGATCGCCTGGTTCCGGGCGACCACCCGCGACGGCAGGCCGGCATGGGCCGGGGTCGAGTTGATGTAAAACTTCGCCGGGTTGGCCGGGTCGACGCTGGCGAAGGCGACCGAGGCGATGCCCTTGCCGAGATAGAGCGCGTCCTGCGGCCCGACCTCGTACACCGCGCTGTCGGCGGTCACCCGGCCGGGCCCGCCGACATTGATCAGGCCGAGCTCGCGCCGCTCCAGCAGCGTGGCGCTGCCGACCAGCTTCGCCAGATCCTCGCCGACCACCAGCGGCGCATCGGTCGGTACCGCGCCCATCACCAGCATGCGGTCGTAATGGGTGTAGGTCGCGCTCAGCCCGCCCGGCGCCATCAGCTGCTCGATCAGGAAATGCCGGCGCAGATCCTCGCCGTCGAGCATCTCGGCCTGCTCGTAATGCACCGCCTGGCGGGTGGTCGCGGCGTCGCTCGCAGTCATGCTGTCCTCTTCGCGTCTATCGGATGCGGCCCGGGGCGGGCTCGTCGAACAATTCGGGGTGTTCAGCCTCGATCCGCGGCAGGGCGCGCAGGATCTCGGTCAGGTGGTGGCGCATCGCCCGCTCCGCCGCGTCGGGGTCGCGGGCGTCGATCGCCGCCATGATGGCGCGGTGCTGGTCGACCAGCGGCAGCATCGCCTCGGCGCCCGGCAGCGTCAGGGTGCAGATCCGGTCCATATGCGCCTTGAGGTCCTCCACCGCCATCCAGGCCAGGCCGCAGCCGGCGCCCTCGGCAATGGCGATGTGGAACAGCTCGTCGGCGCGCTGGAAGTCGTGATGGTTGCCGCGCGACGCGGCCTTGGCCTGGGCGTCGAGCAGGTCATCGATGCGCTCGCGGCTCGACCGGTCGAAGCCCTCGCAGGCGCGCCGCACCAGCGCCACCTCGACCGTCTCGCGGACGAAGCGAGCCTCGGCCATGCGCCGCACCGACAGCTTGACCACGACCGTACCGCGCTGCGGCTGCACCTCGACCAGCCGGGTCTTCGCCAGCGCGATCAGCGCCTCGCGCACCGGCTGGCGCGACACGCCGTAGCGCTGGGCGATCTCCTGCTCCGACAGCCGGGCGCCGGGCGGCAGCTCCAGCGCCACGATGGCGCGGCGCAGCTCGCGCTCCAGCCGATGCGCGGCGGATTCGAAGCTGTGGGCGGGGTCGATCTTCACGCCGGATCCTGCATGCCGTTGCCGCCTTGCATAACAGCCCATACTACCATACACAAGAATCCAGATCAGCCGATGGAGCCCGCCATGAGTTCGAGCCGCGACCTGGCCATCGCTTTCACCGAGGCGCGCCGCGCCGCCCGCGCCCTGCCGGATTATCCCGGCACGCTGCCGCCGGACCTGCCCACCGCCTATGCGGTGCAGGAGGAAGCGCTGGGCCTGTGGACCGATGCGCTGGTCGGCTGGAAGGTGGCCGGCATCGCCGAGACCTGGCGGCCGCGCTACGACGCGCCGCGCCTGGCCGGGCCGGTCTTCGCCCGCAATTTCCGCGACGCCCGCGAGCGCCGGGTGGAAACGCCGGTGATCCGCGGCGGCTTCGGCGCGGTCGAGGCCGAATTCGTGCTGCGGATCGGCCGCGACATCCCCGCCGAGGCACGGCCGCGCACCCTCGACGAGATGCGGCCCTTCGTGGCCGCGGTGCATGCCGGGATGGAGATCGCCGGCAGCCCGCTGGCGACGCTGAACGACCTCGGCCCCGGCGCCGTGGCCAGCGATTTCGGCAACAATGCCGGCCTCGTGCTCGGCCCCGAGATCCCGGCGTGGGACAGCCGGGCGCCGTCCGACTGGACCGTGCGGATGCGGGTCGACGGCGAGGTGGTCGGCGAGGGCAGTGCCGCCCGCGTCGCTGGCGGCGGGCCGATCGCCTCCCTCGCCTTCCTGGCCGAGCATCTCGGCCGCCGCGGCCGGGACCTGCCCGCCGGCAGCTGGGTGCTGACCGGCATGACCACCGGCGTCCATGTGGTGAAGCCGGGCGACCGGGCCGAGGCCGAGTTCGACGGCGTCGGCGCTGTCGACGTGCTGATCACCGCCGCCGTCGGCTGAGCCTCCCCGTCATCGGGCGATGGCCACGCCGGCGTGCTTGGCCTTCTCCTCCGGCTCGACATGGATGCTGATGATCGTGTCGGCGCCGATGTCCTGTTTCAGCGTCGCTTCGATCCGGTCGCAGATGTCGTGCGCCCTGGAGACGCTCATCGTGCCCGGCACGACCAAGTGGAAGTCGATGAAGGTCATCCGCCCGGCGTGCCGGGTGCGCACGTCATGGGCTTCGAGAGCGCCGCCGCCGGTGCGCGCGATCGCCTCGCGGATGCGCACCAGGGTCTCCGGCGGCACCGCCTCGTCCATCAGGCCGCCGACCGAATCCCGGACCATGACGTAGCCGGACCAGAGGATGTTCAGCGCCACGATCGCGGCGAGGATCGGATCGAGGATCTGCCAGCCGGTCAGGGCCACCAGGCCGACCCCGACCAACACCCCGCCGGAGGTGTAGACGTCGGTCAGGACGTGCCGGCCGTCCGCGACCAGCGCCGGGGCGCGGAGGCTGCGACCCCAGCGCAGCAAGGCCCAGCCCCAGGCACCGTTGATGGCCGACGCCACCCCGCTGATCGCCAGGCCCAGCGCCGGCGCATCGAGCGGCTGGGGGTCGAGCAGGCCTGCATACGCCTCGCGCAGGATCGACAGCGCGGCCAGCACCACCAGCAGCCCCCCGAAGACCGCGGAGAAGTACTCGGCCTTGGTGTGGCCGTAGGAGTGGTTGGCATCCGCCGGCTGCGACGAGACCCGCAATGCGATGAAGGCGGCGCCGGCCGCGAGCACATTGATGATGCTCTCGAGCGCGTCGGAGTACAGCGCGATCGAGCCGGTGACCCAATAGGCCAGGAATTTGAGTCCCAGCACCAGCGCCCCGACGAAGATGCTGGCCAGCGCGGCCTGGGAGGCGCGGTCCATCAGCGGCCGCTTCCTGTTCCAGGGCAAAGGCGGAGAGCCGTCGGCTTCGTCTCGGACCAGGACATGTCTCTCTGAGCCTCGACCTGAGGATTCCGGAGGAAAAGCTGCCGCGACGTGACGACACTCCACGCCATGGAGTGCATCATAGCCGCCAAGCGCCGCAAGGCGTATGCGTCATGGGAGGAAGGGATGGGCGTTCTGCCGTCCGCTCTGTCGTCGAACGGCTATGCGCTGGATTGCAGCCCGGCGCGGCTGGGCTGGCTGGCGCCGAGCGATCCGGCGGAGGGTCTCGCCGCTCTGCGGTCGCGCTACGACTCCGAAGGCTATCTTTGGCTGCGGTCGCTGCTGCCGCGGGCGGCGGTGCTGGAGTTCCGCCGCCATGTCTTCGCGCAATTCGCCGAATTCGGCCTGCTGGCCGAAGGCTCCGACCCGGTCGAGGGCAGGACCTCCGACCGCCCGGCCGATGCCGCCTCGCGTGGCCGGCTGATGGAGCTGGTGCGGTCCTCGGCCTTCGAATCCTTCTGCCTGATGCCGGAGCTGTGGCGCTTCATCGACCGACTGATCGGCGGCAACTCCACGCTGCACCGGCGCAAGATCCTGCGCTTCACCCGGCCCGGCGACCCGGGCGCGACCGGGGCGCATTACGACCTGATCTATCTGCGCGCCGGCACCGACCGGCTGGTCACCGCCTGGATCCCGATCGGCGACGTGCCGGTGCGGATGGGCGGCCTCCTCTACCTCGAAGGGTCGCATCGCCTGGGCCGCGAGATGGAGGCGGAGTTCGGCCGCAAAAATGCCGGGCTGTCGCCGGAGGAGCGGATCAGCGCCTACAACCGCAACATGACGGAGACCGGCTGGATCTCGAAGGACCTGCCGGCGATGGCGGAGCGCTTCGGCACCCGCTGGCTGGCCGCGGATTACGCCGCCGGCGATGTGGTGCTGCACAGCCCCTACATGATCCACGCCGCGACCCGCAACGACGACCCGGACGGGATCCTGCGCCTGTCGGCCGACATCCGCTTCCAGGACGTCCGCGACGAAGCCGACCCGCGCTGGGGGAGCCACTGGGGCCTGGGCGACGGGCTATAGTCATGAGCCGCGGTCCCAGGGTGGGACACCGCGGAAGGACTCGGCCAGGAAGTCGACCATGACGCGAACCTTGGCGCTGAGATAGCGCCGGCTGGGATACACCGCCAGAACGTCGATGTCGGCCATCCGGTAGCCGGGCAGCAGCGGCACCAGCCGGCCCTGCCGCAGGTCGCCGCCGATCAGGAAGGTCGGCTGCCAGATGATGCCGAGCCCCGCCAGCGCCGCGGCGCGAACGGTGTCGCCGTTGCTGCTGTGCATGACGCAGGGCACCTTCACCGCATGCGGCCGGCCGGAATCGTCGGCCAGATGCCATTCGTCGAGGGTCGCGGCGCCGCTGTAGCCGATGCAGTCGTGATTCAGCAGGTCGGCCGGCACCGCCGGCACGCCGCGGCGGGCGATGTAGTCGGGCGAGGCGCAGACGATGTTGCGCGAGGTGGCGAACCGGCGCGCGACCAGCGCCTGGGAGCCAGTGCGGGAGATCCGGACCGCCAGATCGTATCCCTCGCCCACCAGGTCGACGACGCGGTCGACCAAATCGACATCGAGTTCGATCTCCGGATGCCGCGCCAGGAAGCGCGGCCACAGCGGCGCCAGATGCAGGATGCCGAAGCTGACCGGCACGTTGACGCGCAGCCGCCCTCGCGGGCTGAGCGCGGCGGAGGAGGCGATCGCCTCGGTCTCCGCCACCTCGTCCAGGATCGCCCGCGCCCGCTCGGCCAGCGCCTGCCCCGCCTCGGTCAGCGACAGCCGGCGCGAGCTGCGGTTGAGCAGGCGGACGGCGAGATGCGCCTCCAGCTCGTTGACATAGCGGGTGACATTGGCCGGCGAGGTGTCGAGCGCATCGGCGGCACGGGTGAAGCTGCCCTTGGCCACCACCGCGGCGAAGATCTCATAGGCGCGCAGCCGGTCCATCGACGCCAATCATTCAGCAAAGCTGAATAATCCTATCAGGATCGTTCCCTTCTTCCCAGCTTTCCTGCGACATATCTTCGAAGTCGACGGCGGGCGTCGGGCCCGCCTCGATCCAGGAGATCCCAAGATGCGTCGTTTGGAAACCAAGGTCGCGATCATCACCGGCGCCAGTGCCGGCATCGGCCGGGCCACCGCCCTTCTGTTCGCCGCGGAAGGCGCAAAGCTGGTGCTCGGCGCCCGTCGCGAGGCCGAGCTTGCGAACCTCGTCGCCGAGATCGAGGCAACGGGCGGCCAAGCCGTGGCGCTGGCCGGCGATGTCCGCTCGGAGGACTATGCCAAGGCACTGGTTGCGCTCGCGGCCGAGCGCTTCGGCCGGCTGGACATCGCCTTCAACAACGCCGGCACGCTCGGCGAGACCGGGGCCAGCATCGGCGTCTCCGAGGCCGGGTGGAACGACACGATCGCC
Organism: Mycobacterium sp. KBS0706; assembly: GCF_005938675.2. GTDB lineage: Bacteria > Pseudomonadota > Alphaproteobacteria > DSM-16000 > Inquilinaceae > Inquilinus. Next base: position 29,152 of record NZ_VCCH02000030.1, on the reverse strand, counting down.
ATCAACCTGACCGGCGCCTTCCTGGGCGCCAAGCATCAGGTCGCCGAGATGGCGAAGCACGGCGGTGGGTCGGTGATCTTCACCTCGACCTTCGTCGGCCACACCTTCTCTTTCCCCGGTGTCGCCGCTTATGCCGCCAGCAAGTCCGGCCTGATCGGCCTGACCCAGGCGCTGGCCGCCGAGTTCGGGCCACAGGGCATCCGCGTCAACGCGGTGCTGCCCGGCGCCGTCGACACCGCCATGTATCGCACGGCGAACGCCACGCCGGAGGCGCGGGACCATCTGAGCAGCCTGCACGCGCTGAAGCGCGCCGGCACGCCGGAGGAGATCGCCCGCTCCGTCCTGTACCTGGCGTCGGACGATGCCTCCTTCGTCACCGGCACCGCCTCGCTGGTCGATGGCGGCATCTCGATCGCGCGGGGGTGATTGCCCAGGGGCGGGACGGGTTCCCGCCCCCTCACCCGCCGCCGCGGTAGAGGATGCGGAACTGGCGGGGCGGCATGGCGAAGTGGCGGCTGAACGCCTCATAGAAGCGCGACACCGAGCCGAAGCCAGCCTCGAAGGCGATGGTGACGATGTCGGTGTCGGTCGACAGTAGCAGCGCCTGCGCCACGTACAGGCGCTGGCGGGTGAGATAGCCGCCGATGCTCAGGCCCAGCGCCTCGCGGAAGATGGCCATGGCATAGTTCGGATGCAGGCACACTGACGCCGCCACGTCGGACACCGAGATCGGCTCGCTGGCATGGGCGGCGATGAACCCGGCCATGGCCCAGACCTTGGCGTGCCGGCCCTCGGAGGCGGCGGCGCCGTCGCCGGTGTCGCTCAGCACCTCCCAGCCGCACAGGTCGCTGCGCCGCAGCCGCTGCTCGATCTCCTGCCGCACCAGGGCGGTGATCCGGTCGTCGCCGCGGTTCAGCTCGGCATGCCAATGCTCGAACTGGGCGGCGTCGAAGGGCAGCGGCGCCCGGTCGCCGATCATGCCGCCGCCCAGCACAGCGCTTTTCAGCCGCGGCCCCAGCGCCGCGCTGAGGAACATCTCGATCGGCAGGTACAGGCAGACGAAGCTGGCCGGGCTCGACGCCTCGATGGTCTGGTGCGGGATCGCGCCCCAGAAGAACACGAAGTCGCCGGCGCCGATGGTCACCCGCTTTCCGTTGAACAGATAGGTCGCCGCACCCTCCAGCATCAGGTTCAGCTCGATCTGGCTGTGCTGGTGCGCCCGCCGCATCACCAGAACCTCGCGCCGCGTGTCGGCGCTGACGATCCGCTCAGACAGGCCCGGCAGTCTCGGTATGCGCGCAGTCGAGGCTCGGCTCATTGCTCACCTTAGGATCCCGGAAGAATTCGTCCCTGATCGGGACGACATGCGGAAACCATCGGATTCATACTCCCGGCACAAGGCGACGATAAGCTCCGAGACGAGGGGTCCCACCTCTGGCAGGCCGGACCCGTCCGTCGGAACACGAGGCCAAACCGAGGGAGGACCCTGATGAGTGGACTAGGCAGGATCGCCGGCATGATGTCCGGCTTGGCCGGAGCGGCCGTCTTAGCCCTGACGGCACCGGCGATGGCGCAGTCGGATGTGAAGGGCGAGATCACCGTCTGGAGCTGGAACGTAGCGGCGACGGCCCTGAAGGCCGTGGTGCCCGACTTCAACAAGGCCTATCCGAACGTCAAGGTGACGGTCGAGGACCTGGGCAACCAGCCGGTCTATGACCGCGGCCTCGCCGGCTGCTCGGCCGGCGGCATCAACATGCCGGACGTCTATTCGGTCGAGAACCATGAGTCCGAGGTGTTCTGGGCCCGCTTCCCGGACTGCTTCCTGGACCTGAAGTCGCTCGACGCCAAGGAGGCCGACCTCCTCGCCAAATTCCCGAAATTCAAGCTGGCGGAGCTGACCGTCGGCGACAAGATCTACGCCATGCCCTGGGATTCCGGGCCGGCCGTGGTGTTTTATCGCCGCGACATGTATGAGGCCGCCGGCGTCGACCCGGCCAAGATCGCGACCTGGGACGATTTCGTCGCCGCCGGCAAGGCCGTGCAGGCCAAGGCCGGGGCCGACGTCAAGTTCCTGTCCTTCAACAGCGGCGGCACCAGCACAACCTGGTTCCGGATCCTCGCCAACCAGGCCGGCTGCGCCTATTTCGACGAGACGGGCGAAAACGTCACGGTCAGCCAGCCCGGCTGCGTCCAGGCGCTGGAGACGGTGAAGAAGATTTCCGATGCCGGGCTGTTCATGGATGGCGACTGGGACGGCAGCCTGCAGGCGATCAAGGCCAACCGGCTGGCCAGCTCGGTCTACGGCGCCTGGTACGAGGGCTCGGTCCGCGGCAATGCGCCGGAGCTGAGCGGGAAGTGGGGCATCTTCCAGTTGCCGGCCTTCGAGTCCGGCGGCAACCGTGCCGCCAATATCGGCGGCTCGTCGCTGGCCATCCCGGCATCCTCGAAGAACCCGCAGGCGGCGCTGGCCTTCATCAACTTCGCGCTCGGCCGGCCGGACAGCCAGATCACCCAGCTCAAGGCCTCGGGCCTGGTGCCGACCCTGCCCGACGCGGTCAATGATCCCTATGTCCAGCAGGCGCAGCCCTATTGGGGCGGCCAGAAGATCTGGGAGGTGGTGCTGAACACCCTGTCGCAGATCAAGCCGGCCCGCGGCACCCAGTATTTCGCCGAGGCCGACAACATCGCTGACGGCATCCTGCTGGCCTATCTGAAGGGCGGCTCGAAATCCGCCAAGGAGACCCTGGACGAGGCAGCCGAGCAGATCTCCGCCGCCACCGGCCTGCCGGTCGCCGAGTAATGGGAACCGCCACCCGAGCCGGCCTCCAGGCCCCGCGGACACGCGGGGCCCCAGCCGCCGCCCCCTCGGAGGCCAGCGTCGGGTGGCGGCGCCGGCGCCATGCGCTGGCGCCATACTGGTTCCTGCTGCCCTATCTGCTCGTCTTCGCCGTGTTCTGGTGCTGGCCGATCATCGATTCGGCGCTGCTGTCGCTGCAGAACACGCGGGTCAATCCCTGGGCCTGGAACATGGCGATCAACTGGCGGCGCCTGCTGGTCGACCGCGCCTTTCAGGAGGCGCTGAAGAACACGCTGATCATCCTGGTGATCCAGGTGCCGGTGATGCTGACCCTGGCCACGCTGCTGGCCGTGGCCTTGAACTCGCCGCTGTTGAAGCTGCGGCCGATCTACCGCTTCGCCTTCTTCGCGCCGGTGGTGGTCAGCGATGTCGCCTATTCGGTGGTGTTCCGGCTGCTGTTCAACGGCCAGTTCGGCGCCGTCAACCACGGCCTGGCGGCGCTGGGCCTGGCCCCGATCGACTGGCTGAAGGACCCGAACGCCGCCATGGCCACGATCATGGTGGCGGTGACCTGGCGCTGGACCGGCTACAACGCCATCATCCTGCTGGCCGGGCTGCAGTCGATCCCGCGCGACCTGTACGAGGCGGCGGCGATCGACGGTGCATCGCCGGCTGACCGCTTCTTCCGCATCACCCTGCCGCTGTTGAAGCCGATCGTGATCTTCTGCCTGGTGCTGTCGATCATCGGCACCATGCAGCTGTTCACCGAGCCCTGGCTGATCACCGACCGCGGCGGCCCGGGCGGCGCCACCGAGACGCTCGGCACCTATCTCTACAAGCAGGGCTTCGTCAGCCTGAACTTCGGCTACGCCGCGGCGATCGCCTACACCATCGCCGGCATGGCGGCGGTGATGGCGGCGCTCAACCTCGTGCTCACCCGCGGCCGGAAGGCCTGAGGAGGATGGCGATGCCCCGCTCGATCGGATCGCGCCGGCGCTGGGGAACCCTGCTCCTGACCGGGGGCATGGCACCCGTGGCGCTGCTGTGGCTGGCGCCGCTCTATCTCATGGTGATCTTCTCCACCCTGCCGGACTACGCCATCTTCTCGCCGGAGCTGCCGCTGACCCCCGGCGACAACTTCTTCACGAACCTCGCCTTCCTCGACGACACGGCCAGCTTCGGCCGGGCGATGCTGAACTCGATCGGCATCGCCATCGTCTCGGCGGCGCTGTCGCTGATGTTGACCAGCATGGCCGGCTACGCCTTCGCCCGCTTCCAGTTCGTCGGCAAGCAGGCGACCTTCAGCCTGCTGGTGGCGACGCTGACCGTGCCCTATGCCGTGGTGATCATTCCCCAATACGTGCTGGTGGCGCGTGACCTGGGCCTGTCGAACACCTGGATCGCGGTGATCGTGCCGCCGCTGTTCAACTCGATTGGCGTGCTGTTCATGCGCCAGACCTTCCTGTCGCTGCCGCAGGAGCTGTTGGACGCCGCCCGCATCGACGGCGCGCGTGAGGGCCGGATCTTCTTCACCATCGCCCTGCCGCTGGTCCGGCCCAGCATGGCGGCGCTGGCGATCATCCTGTTCCTCGCCTCCTGGAACAACTATCTGTGGCCGCTGCTGGTCGCGACCGAGTCCGCGGCCCGGACCGCGCCGGTGGCGCTGGGCAGCCTGATCGGCCTCAACGTCGTGCCCTGGGGCGCGCTGATGGTCGGGGCCATGCTGCTGACCCTGCCCATGCTGGTCGTCTTCATCTTCCTGCAGCGCTATTTCGTCGCCGGCATCACCGCCGGCGCCGTGAAATAGCGCCCCACCTTCCGTTTCCGACGAGGCTTCCGAATGCTCGGCGTCTGCTATTACCCGGAACACTGGCCCGAAGCGTGGTGGGAGGACGATGCCCGCCGGATGCGCGAGGTCGGCATCACCTTCGTCCGCATCGCCGAATTCGCCTGGTCGCGGATCGAGCCGGAGCCGGGGCGCTTCGACTGGGCCTGGCTCGACCGCGCCATCGACACGCTGGGCGCCGCCGGGCTGAAGGTGGTGATGTGCACGCCGACGGCGACGCCGCCGAAATGGCTGATCGACCGCCATCCGGACATTCTGCCGGTGGATGAGAACGGCCGCGTCCGCGGCTTCGGCTCGCGCCGGCACACCAGCTTCTCCAGCCGCACCTGGCTCAAGGAGAGCGCGCGGATCACCGAGGAAGTGGCGCGGCGCTACGGCAGCCATGACGCGGTCGCCGGCTGGCAGACCGACAACGAATTCGGCTGCCACGACACCGTGCTGTCCTACGGGCCGGAGGACGTCGCCGCCTTCCGCACCTGGCTGCGCCACCGCTACCAGACGCCGGATGCGCTGAACCAGGCCTGGGGCAACGTGTTCTGGTCGATGGAGGCCGGCGCTTTCGACGAGATCATCGCCCCGGTCGGCGCGGTGACCGAGACCAACCCGGCGGCGCGACTGGACTATTGGCGCTTCGCCTCGGATCAGGTCGCCGCCTACAACCGGATGCAGGTCGAGATCATCCGCGAGCATTCGCCCGGCCGTTTCGTCACCCACAACTTCATGGGCTTCTTCCAGGAGTTCGACCACTGGCCGGTCGGCGAGGACCTCGACATCGCGTCCTGGGACAGCTACCCGCTGGGCACGCTGGAGAAGATCGCCTGCGACGATGACGAGCGGGCGCGCTGGGCCCGCACCTCGCACCCCGACCTGGCGCCGTTCAACCACGACCTCTACCGCGCCGTCGGCCGCGGCCGCTGGTGGGTGATGGAGCAGCAGCCCGGGCCGGTGAACTGGGCCGCCTGGAACCCGGTGCCGAAGCCCGGCATGGTCCGGCTGTGGAGCTGGGAGGCCCTGGCCCACGGCGCCGAGGTCGTCAGCTATTTCCGCTGGCGGCAATGCCCCTTCGCGCAGGAGCAGATGCATGCCGGGCTGAACCGGCCGGACCGCAAGCTCTCGGTGGGCGGCCAGGAGGCGACGCAGGTCGGGCAGGAGCTGGCGAAGCTCGGCGCCCTGCCCGCCTCCGGCCAGGCCCCGGTGGCGCTGGTGTTCGACTACGAGACCTCCTGGATCACCCGGATCCAGCCGCAGGGCCGCGACTTCCGCTACACCGATCTGGTGTTCCGCTGGTACGAGGCGATCCGCCGCTTCGGCCTGGATGTCGACATGGTCCGCCCGGGCGCGTCGCTGGCCGGCTACAAGGCGGTGGTGGTGCCGAGCCTGGCGACCGTGTCGGAGGCGGCGCGGCAGGCCTTCGCCGCCACCGACGCCGTCATCCTGTTCGGCCCGCGCACCGGGTCGAAGACCCGCGACTTCTCCATTCCGGATGAGCTGCCGCCGGGCCTGCTGCAGGAGCTGCTGCCGCTGAAGGTCACCCAGGTCGCGTCGCTGCGCCCGAACCTGGTGGAGCCGGTCGAGGGCGCCGGCCTGAAGGGATCCATCCGCCGTTGGCGCGAATGGCTGGAGACCGACCTGCCGGCGCAGGCCAGCTTCGCCGACGGCGCCCCGGCCCTGGTCGGCGACGGCCGCCGCTCCTACCTGGCCGGCTGGCCGGACCCGGCGCTGCTGCGCGGCGTCATCGCCGACCTCTTGGGCCGCGCCGGGCTGGACCTGATCGAGCTGCCGGAGGCGGTGCGGCTGCGCCGCCGCGGCGGGCTGACCTTCGCCTTCAACTATGGCGAGGCCGACTGGGCTGCGCCGGTGAAGGATGCCGGCCGCTACCTGCTGGGTGGGCCCGTGGTGCCGCCGCAGGGCGTGGCCTGCTGGCGGACGGAATAAGGGAAGCGAGAGATGATCTACGGCACGATCCCCGGCGTCGCGAAGCCGGTGGCCCGGATGGTGATGGGCGTCGACAACCAGGACGACCTGGCGAAGGCGGCGCCGCTGTTCGACGACTATGTCGAGCGCGGCGGCAACTGCTTCGACACCGCCCGGATCTATATGCGCGGCGGTTGCGAGGCGCTGTTCGGCGAATACCTGGCGAACAGCGGTGTCCGCGACAGCATCGTCCTGATCGGCAAGGGCGCGCACACCCCGAACTGCACGCCGGAGGCGGCGCGCGGCCAGCTGGAGCAGAGCCTGGAGGCGCTGCGCACCGACCGCGTCGACATCTACTTCCTGCACCGCGACAACCCGCAAGTGCCGGTCGGCGAGTTCGTCGACGTGCTCGACGCGCTGCACCGCGAGGGCCGGATCGGCGTGTTCGGCGGCTCGAACTGGAGCCTGGAGCGGTTCCGGGCGGCCAACGACTACGCCAGGCGCACCGGCAAGACCGGCTTCACGGTGCTGAGCAACAACCTGGCCCTGGCCCGGATGGTCGAGCCGGTCTGGGCCGGCTGCGTCTCGGCCCGCGACCCGGAGTGGCTGCGCCACCTGGAGGAGAGCGGCACGGCGCTGTTCGCCTGGTCCTCGACCGCGCGCGGCTTCTTCACCGAGCGCGGCGACCCGTCCCGGGCGGCCGAGGAGGCGGAGATCGCGAAGTCCTGGCACGCCGAGGACAATTTCGAGCGGCGCCGCCGCGCCATCGCTTTGGCCGAGGCCAAGAGCACCAGCCCGGTGCAGATCGCCATGGCCTGGGTGCTGTCGCAGCCCTTCGCCACCTTCGCTCTCTCCGGCCCGCGCACGCTCGACGAGAGCCGCCGCAACATCGAAGGCCTGTCGGTCACCCTGACCGAGACCGAGCGCGACTGGCTGGACCTGAAGCGGGACACGCCGTAGCCCCCTGCCCCACCTGTCATTGCCGGGCGCGACCCGGCAATCCAGAAAACGTCGAGACCTACCGGATGCCCGGGTCACGCCCGGGCATGACATTTTGGGAGGTCTAGCGGAGGGCAACAGCACTACACGATGGGACTCGCGCCATCGGCCGCAACGAGCGATGTTTGGCCGATGGCGCGGGGGACGTCGTGTACGAGATCGAATTCGCCGAACCGATTCTCACCTCTTGCGATTGCTGCGGCCTGCCCAGCACCCGACTGGTCCGCCTCGTGTCCCGCGATGGCGAAGCCTTCGCGATCTATCGCGCGATGCTGACGCGCGGCCCACGGCACCCACGAGCGGAGATGATCGTCGGCTTGGGAGACTGGAACGAAGCCGCATCCCCCGAGGATCGTGTCGCTTTCGCATTCCAGCTCTGGTCCGATGATAGCCAATACAATGTCGGCATCGTCGGGTCGGAGCAGACGATTTGGTCCTCGGGAGTCCTGGGCCGCATTCTCGCCAGGGAAGAGGCTCTGCGTCACCCCCGACTCAAGGACGTCTTCGATCTGAGCGATCACATCGTGGACCACGACCGCCCATTGGCGGACTACCTGGACGGCCGGGACTAAGCCTGCGGCGAGTCGTAGCATCCTCGTCATCAACCGACGCGACCACCCAGGAAACCATTTGCAAATTGGTTCCCTTTGCGCTTGGCTGTTCGGCAAGACAAAGCGGCGCCGCGCGCCATGATCGATCCTCAGGGTCGGCTGGCCGGGCGTTCTCAAGCCCAACAGGGAATGGCAGATGGCTCGGAGCCGGACCGGCGGACGCAGCCTTTGAGAGACCAATGGCTGAAGTGGTTTCATCCGAATCCCCCATATCCACGTCGACAGGCGTGTCGAACTCCAGCGTGGCGCTGGAGCGGCTGCGCGCGCTCTTGGACGCCGAGGGCGACCGTGCCGAATGGCAGCTGCCGACCGAGCGCGACTTGGCCGCCCGGATCGGCGTCGGTCGCCGCGCCGTCAGGCGGGCGCTGGAGGTGCTGGAGGCCGAGGGCCGGATCTGGCGCCGCCAGGGCAAGGGCACCTTCGCCGGCCAACAGCCGCCGGTGCAGCCGCATCTGATCGCGTCCCTGGCCGACCGCACCAGCCCGCTGGAGGTGATGGAGGCGCGGCTGAACATCGAGCCGGCGCTGGCCCGGCTGGCCGCCCTGAAAGCGTCGCCCGAGAGTGTGGCCGCGCTGCGCCGGATCGAGCGCAAGACCGCGGCCAGCACGGACAGCGATGGCCACGAGCTGTGGGACAGCGCCTTCCACCGCCACATCGCCGAGACCGCCGGCAACGGCCTGCTGCTGGCCCTGTTCGACTGCATCGACCGGATCCGCCAGTCGCCGTCCTGGCGCCGGCTGCGCGAGACGGCACGCAACCGCATCCGCCTGCGCGCCTATACCAGCCAGCATGGCGAGATCGTCGCCGCCATCGCCCGGCACGATGGCGCCGGGGCCGAGGCGGCGATGCGCCGCCACCTGCTGGCGCTGCAGGCCAATCTCGAGGCGGCGATGCATGGCGAGCCGGCGCCGCAGGACCGCACCGCCCGCCTTGGCGACAGCACGGAGGCGGCCGATGGCCTCGGTCTCTGACGCCCGCATCGCCCGCGCCCCCACCACTGCACCGGAGCCGGCGCGCGAGACGGTGCTGGAAGTGCAGGATTTCGCCCTGTCGCTGTCGCTCGGCAACAACCTGGTGGAGGGCGTCTCCTTCTCCGTCGCCCGCGGCGAGACTTTGTGCATCGTCGGCGAATCCGGCTGCGGCAAGAGCATCACCGCGCTGGGGCTGATGGGCCTGCTGCCGCCGGTGGCGAGCATCACCTCCGGCACCGCCCGGTTCGAGGGCCGCGACCTGTTCCAGCTGACCGACCGGCAGCGCGCCGACCTGCGCGGCAGCCGGATGGCGATGATCTTCCAGGAGCCGATGACCAGCCTGAACCCTGCCTTCACCATCGGCGACCAGATCGCCGAGGGCATCCGCCGGCACAAGGCGATGGGCAAGGCCGAGGCGCGCGGCCGGGCGCTGGAGATGCTGCGCCGGGTGCGCATCCCGGCGCCGGAGAAGCGGCTGGACGCCTATCCGCACCAGCTGTCGGGCGGCATGCGCCAGCGCGCCATGATCGCCATGGCCCTGGCCAACGACCCGCAGCTGCTGATCGCCGACGAGCCGACCACGGCACTGGACGTCACCATCCAGGCCCAGATCCTGGCGCTGGTGCGGCGGCTGCAGGACGAGACCGGCACCGCCATGATCCTGATCACCCACGACCTCGGCGTGGTGGCGGAGGTCGCCGACCATGTCGCGGTGATGTACGCCGGCCGCATCGTCGAATCCGGCCCGGTCGACGCCATCTTCGAGGATCCGCAGCACCCCTACACCATCGGGCTGATGGGGTCGGTGCCGTCGCTGGGCCGGCGCGAGGGGCGCCTGGCCACCATCCCGGGCACGGTGCCGCCGGCCGACCGCATGCCGTCGGGCTGCCGCTTCGCCCCGCGCTGCCCCTTCGCCGAGCCGCGCTGCACCGCCGAGGCACCGCCGGCCAGGCTGGTCGGCCCGGACCACCACGCCGCCTGCTGGTTCGCGCCGCTGGAACAGCATGCCGGAGGCGCCGCATGAGCGACGCCGCGCTTCTCGAAGGCAAGGGCCTGGTCAAGCGCTTCGGCGGCGGCCGCAGCCTGTTCGGCGGCTCGCCGCTGGTGCATGCGGTCGACGGCGTATCGCTCGCGATCCAGCCGGGCGAGACCTTCGCCGTGGTCGGCGAATCCGGCTGCGGCAAGTCGACCCTCGGCCGTCTGCTGCTGCGGCTGATCGAACCGACCGCCGGCCAGGTGATCTATCGCGGCCGCGAGCTGACCGCCCTGCCGCCGAAGGAGATGCGGGCGCTGCGGCGCGAGCTGCAGATCATCTTCCAGGACCCCTATGCCTCGCTCAACCCGCGCATGACCGTCGGCGACATCATCGGCGAGCCGATCTGGCTGCACGGCCTGGGCGGCGGGGCGGAGCGGCGCGACCGGGTGGCGGAGCTGCTGCGCATCGTCGGCCTGCTGCCGGACCATGCCGGCCGCTATCCGCATGAATTCTCCGGCGGCCAGCGCCAGCGCATCGGCATCGCCCGGGCGCTGGCCGGCCAGCCGGTGCTGATCGTCGGCGACGAGCCGGTCTCGGCGCTAGACGTCTCGATCCAGGCGCAGGTGATCAACCTGCTGGAGGAGTTGAAGGAGCGCTTCGGCCTGACGCTGGTGATCGTCGCCCACGACCTGGCCGTGATCCGGCATATGAGCGACCGGGTGGCGGTGATGTATCTCGGCGAGATCGTCGAACAGGCGCCGGTCGACGCGCTGTTCGACGCGCCGCTGCATCCCTACACCCAGGCGCTGATGAAGGCGATCCCGGTGCCCAGCCCGAGCGGGCGACAGGCGAAGTCGCTGCTGCAGGGCGACGTGCCCAGCCCGACCGCGCCGCCACCCGGCTGCCGCTTCCACACCCGCTGCCCGCACGCCAAGCCGATCTGCTCCGAGGTCCGGCCGCCCGCCGAGGAGGCCGAGCCCGGGCGCAGCGTCGCCTGCCATTTCTGGCGCGAGATCCAGGATGCCGGGGCCGGCGCCCTGGCCGCGCCGCCGACGCCGCCCCGCCTCGCCGCGAGGCTGTCGCTCTACCGCGCCCGCCAGGCAGCGGCCCATCCATAAGAAACCGAACAGGAGGCTCATTTCATGCGCGCACGCCCCATTCTCCTCATGCTCGCCGGCCTGTTGCTCAGCGGCACGGCCTATGGCCAGACCACGCTGAGGGTCGGGCTGAACGAGGACCCCGACGTGCTGGATCCACACCGGGCCCGCACCTTCGTCGGCCGCATCGTCTTCGCCTCGCTCTGCGACAAGCTGATCGACATCAACCCCGAGCTCGGCTTCGTGCCGAAGCTGGCGACCAGCTGGTCCTGGAGCGACGACAACCTGACCCTGACCTTCACCCTGCGCGAGGGCGCCACCTTCCAGGACGGCGAGCCGATCGACGCCACCGCGGTGAAGGCCAATCTCGACCGCGCCCGCACCCTGCCCGACAGCCTGCGCAAGAGCGAGCTGGCCTCGGTCGCCGATGTCGTCGCGGTCGACCCGAAGACGGTGGCGATCAAGCTGTCGCGCCCCGACGCCACCCTGCTGGCCCAGCTGTCCGACCGCGCCGGCATGATGCTGGCGCCGAAGGCCTTCGCCGGCGACAATTTCGGCCAGAAGCCGGTCTGCTCCGGCCCCTACAGCTTCGTCGAGCGGGTGCAGAACGACCGCATCGTGCTGCAGAAATACGCGGGCTACTGGGACGCCGCGAACTACAAGATCGACAAGGTGGTGTTCCAGCCGATCCCGGACACCACGGTGCGCCTGGCCAACCTCAAGGCCGGCGACCTCGACATGCTGGAGCGGCTAGCCCCGTCCGACGTCGAGGCGGTGAAGGCCGATCCGGAGCTGGTGTTCGCGCCGGTCACCGGCATCGGCTACCAGGGCATCACCATCAACACCGGCAATGGCGACCGCGCCAAGAACCCGCTGGGCCAGGACAAGCGCGTGCGCCAGGCGCTGGAGCTGGCGATCGACCGCGACGCGATCAACCAGGTGGTCGGGGCCGGCATCTACCCGCCGGCGCAGCAGCCCTTCCCCCAGGCCAGCCCCTATTTCAGCGACAAGTTCCCGGTGCGCGCCCGCAACCTGGAGAAGGCCAAGCAGCTCTTGAAGGAGGCCGGGCATGAGCGGGTGTCGTTCGAGATGGTGTTCGGCACCGGCACCACGGCGCAGCAGATCGCCGAGCTGATCCAGGCGATGGCGTCGGAGGCCGGCTTCGACATCAAGCTGCGCGCCACCGAGTTCGCGGCGATGATGAAGGAGGCGGCATCGGGCAATTTCGAGGCCGAGCAGGTCGGCTGGTCCGGCCGCGTCGACCCCGACGGCAACATCCACGCCTTCGTCACCTGCAAGGGCAACCTGAACGACGGCAAGTACTGCAACGAGGAGGTCGACAAGCTGCTGAACGCCGCCCGGCAGACGCCAGACCAGGCCAAGCGCAAGGAGCTGTACGACCAGGCCCAGGCCATCCTCGAGGACGAGCTGCCGATCATCTACACCTACTACCAGCCCTGGCCGTTCGTGCTGTCGAAGAAGGTGAAGGGTTTCACCGCCTATCCCGACGGCATGATCCGCCTGAAGGGCATGAGCATCGAGGGCTGAGGATGCTGGTGCTCGCTCCCGCCCGACCGCTTCCAATCGAGTCCCCCGTCCCCTCGCGGGAGGGGGCCAGGGGGAGGGGGGACTCTGAGGGGCTTGTGGTGGAGGTCCTGCACCCATGACCCGGATCATCCTGCGCCGGCTGATGGTGGCCGTGCCGACCATCATTCTGGTGTCGATGCTGGTCTTCGCCCTGCAGAAGCTGCTGCCGGGCGACCCGGTACTGGCCATGGCGGGGGAGGAGCGCGACCCCGCGGTCCTGGAATACCTGCGCGACAAGTACCGGCTGAACGATCCGATCCCGGTGCAGTACTTCGCCTGGATCGGTCGGGTGGTGCAGGGCGATTTCGGCATCTCGCTGCGCACCGACGCGCCGGTGACCGAGCTGATCGCCCAGAAGCTGCCGGTGACCATCCAGCTGGCCGCCATGGCCATGGTCTTCGCCCTCCTGATCGGCATCCCGGCCGGCATCATCGCCGCGGTGCGCAAGGGCACCACGGTCGACTACGCCGCCAACGTCTTCGCCCTGTCCGGCCTGTCGATCCCGAACTTCTGGCTCGGCATCATGCTGATCCTGCTGGTCTCGGTGGAGTGGCGGCTGCTGCCCGCCTCGGGCTACGTGTCGCCGTCGCAGGACCTGTGGCTCAGCTTCAAGACCATGCTGATGCCGTCCTTCGTGCTGGGCAATGCGCTGGCGGCCACGCTGATGCGGCACACCCGGTCGGCCATGCTCGGCGTGCTGCGGTCGGACTATATCCGCACCGCCCGGGCCAAGGGCCTGCTGGGCCCCGCCGTGGTGCTGAAGCACGCCTTCCGCAACGCGCTGGTGCCGATCGTCACCCTGGTGACGCTGCTGTTCGGCGAGCTCCTGGCCGGCGCGGTGCTGACCGAGCAGGTCTTCACCATCCCGGGCTTCGGCAAGCTGATCGTCGACGCCGTGTTCAACCGCGACTACGCCGTGGTCCAGGGCGTGGTGCTGTGCACCGCCATCGGCTTCATCGCCATGAACCTCTTGGCCGACGTGCTGTACATCCTGATCAACCCGCGGCTGAGGTACCCGTCATGACCGCGACGGCCCTGGGCACCGAAGCCCCCGCCCGGAATCGGCGCAGCCGCGGCCTGCAGAAATTCCTGCGCAACAGGAGCGCGGTGGTCGGCGCCGTGCTGGTGCTGGCCTTCGTGCTGCTCGCCGTGCTGGCGCCGCTGGTGACGCCGCAGGACCCGCTGCAGACCAGCTTCACGGCCATTCGCAAGGCACCGTCGGCCGCGCATTGGCTGGGCACCGACGATCTCGGCCGGGACATCTACACCCGCCTCGCCTATGGCGCCCGCGCCTCGTTGATGGCCGGGGTGATCTCGGTCGCCATCGCGCTGGCCGTCGGCGTGCCTTTCGGGCTCGTGGCCGGCTATTACGGCGGGCTGGTCGACGGCGCCATCTCGCGCGCCACCGAGGCGATGCTGGCCATCCCCTTCCTGATCCTGGCGATCGCGCTGGCCGCCTTCCTCGGCCCCAGCCTGTCCAACGCGATGATCGCGATCGGCCTGTCGGCGATGCCGATCTTCATCCGCCTGACCCGCGGCCAGGTGCTGAGCGTGAAGACCGAGGATTATGTCGAGGGCGCCCATTCGATCGGCCTGCCCCATCGCTGGATCATCATCCGCTACATCCTGCCGAACGTGCTGCCGCCGTTGATCGTGCAGGCGACGCTGACCATCGCCACCGCCATCATCGCCGAGGCCAGCCTGTCCTTCCTCGGCCTCGGCCAGCAGCCGCCGAGCCCGTCCTGGGGCTCGATGCTGAACACCGCCAAGAACTTCATGAGCCAGGCGCCCTGGATGTCGGTCTTCCCGGGCGGCGCGATCTTCCTGGTCGTGCTGGGCTTCAACCTGCTGGGCGACGGATTGCGCGACGCCCTGGACCCCCGCGAAAGCTGAGAGACAAGCATGTTCACCACCCGACCCGAGCTGCTCGGCACCTTCGGCATGGTCACCTCGACCCACTGGCTCGGCAGCGCCGCCGGCATGGCCATGCTGGAGCGCGGCGGCAACGCCTTCGACGCCTGCGTCGCCACCGCCTTCGTGCTGCAGGTGGTGGAGCCGCACCTGGTCGGCCCCGGCGGCGACGTGCCGGTGGTGTTCCACTCGGCCGCCACCGGCAAGACCCAGGTGCTGTGCGGCCAGGGCCCGGCCCCGGCCGGCGCCACCATCGCGCATTACAAGAGCGAGGGGCTGGAGCTGATCCCCGGCAACGGCCTGCTCGCCACCGTCATCCCCGGCTCCTTCGGCGCCTGGATGGTGCTGCTGCGCGACTACGGCACGCTGACCGTGCGCGACGTGCTGGAGCCGGCGATCCACTATCTCGAGGGCGGCCACCCGGTGCTGCCGCGCGTCGCCGACACCATCGCCGGCCTGAAGGACTTCTTCGAGACCGAGTGGCCGAGCTCCGCCGCCGTGTTCCTGCCGGGCGGGTCGGCGCCGAAGGCCAAGCAGCTGTTCCGAAACCCGGATCTGGCCGAGACCTGGAAGCGGATCATCCGCGAGGCCGAGGCGGCGGGCGGCGATCGCGAGCGCCAGGCCGACGCGGCCTACGCCGCCTTCTACCGCGGCTTCGTGGCCGAGGCGATCCACCGGTTCGCCCGCACCACCGAGGTGATGGACGAGAGCGGCCAGCGCCATCGCGGCGTCATCACCGGCGACGACCTCGCCGGCTGGGGGCCAAGCTACGAGGCGCCGCTGACCTATGATTATCACGGCCACACCCTGGCCAAGATCGGGCCTTGGGGCCAAGGTCCGGTGTTCCTGCAGACGCTGGCCCTGCTGAAGGACATCGACCTGGCGTCGATGGGCCCGGCCAGCGCCGATTTCGTGCACACCGTGACGGAGGCGATGAAGCTCGCCTTCGCCGACCGCGAGGCCTATTACGGCGACCCCCGCTTCGGCGATGTGCCGGTCGAGGCGCTGTTGTCCGACGGCTACAGCGACGCCCGCCGCGGCCTGATCGGCGCCACCGCCTCGCGCGAGCTGCGGCCCGGCCGGGTGCCGGGCTACGAGGCCCAGGTCGACCGGGTGATGGCGGTGCTGGAGCGGCTGTCCAAGGTCAGCGGCACCAGCCTGGAGACGCTGGCGGCGAGCGAGCCGACCATGGCCGACATGCTGTCGGCCCGGCGCGGCGACACGGTGCATATCGACGCGGTCGACCGCTGGGGCAACATGGTGGCGGCGATGCCGTCGGGCGGCTGGCTGCAATCCTCGCCGGTGGTCCCGGGGCTCGGCTTCATGCTGAACTCCCGGGCCCAGATGTTCTGGCTGGAGCCGGGCCTGCCGGCCAGCCTGGCGCCGGGCAAACGGCCGCGCACCACTTTGACCCCCTCCCTCGCCCTGCGTGACGGCCGGCCCTACATGGTGTTCGGCTCGCCCGGCGGCGACCAGCAGGAGCAGTGGCAGCTGCAGCTGTTCCTGCGCCATGTCCATCACGGGCTGACCCTGCAGGAAGCGATCGAGCAGCCGATGTTCCACACGGCGCATTTCCCGAGCTCCTTCTACCCGCGCGAGCGCAAGCCCGGCCATCTGCTGGCGGAGGAGAATTTCGGGCCCGAGGTTCTGGCGGAGCTGCGCCGCCGCGGCCATGCGCTGGAGGAAGCGCCGGCCTGGACCGTCGGCCGCCTGGTCGCCGCATCCCGCGACCCCGACGGCCTGCTGCACGCCGCCGCCACCCCGCGGCTGATGCAGGCCTACGCGGCGGGGCGCTGAGGATCAGCCCCTCCTCCCCCGCAGGACGGGGGAGGAGGCGGCCCTACTCCGCCAGCTCGCGCATCACCTTGATCAGGTCGGACTTGCCTTCGAAGCCGATGCCCGGCAGGTCGGGCATGACGATGTGGCCGGCCTCGACCCGCACCCCGTCCGGGAAGCCGCCATAGGGCTGGAACAGGTCCGGGTAGCTCTCATTGCCGCCGAGTCCGAGACCGGCGGCGATGTTCAGCGACATCTGGTGCCCGCCATGCGGGATGCAGCGCGACGGCGACCAGCCGAGTTGCGCCAGGACGTCGAGGGTGCGCAGATACTCCACCAGCCCGTAGGACAGGGCGCAGTCGAATTGCAGCCAGTCGCGGTCCGGACGCATCCCGCCATAGCGCAGCAGGTTTCTCGCGTCCTGGTGCGAGAACAGGTTCTCGCCGGTCGCCATCGGCCCGGGATAGAACTCGGACAGGGCCGCCTGCAGCGCGTAGTCCAGCGGGTCGCCCGCCTCCTCGTACCAGAACAGCGGGTACTCCCGCAGCATGCGGGCATAGGCGATGGCGGTCTCGAGATCGAAGCGGCCATTGGCGTCGACCGCCAGCCGCGCCGCGCTGCCGATCTCCGCCAGCACGGCCTCGATGCGGCCGCGGTCCTCGGCGATCGGGGCGCCGCCGATCTTCATCTTCACCACGGTGTAGCCGCGGTCGAGATGGCCGCGCATCTCCGCCCGCAGCGCCGAATTGTCCTTGCCGGGGTAGTAATAACCGCCCGCGGCGTAGACGAAGACGCGCAGGTTGGCCTCGCGCCCCTTCCGCTGCGCCAGCAGGCGGAACAGCGGCTGGCCGGCGATCTTGGCGACTGCGTCCCACACCGCCATGTCGATGGTGCCGACGGCGACCGAGCGCTCGCCGTGGCCGCCCGGCTTCTCATTCGCCATCATCGCCGCCCAGATCCGGTGCGGGTCGAGATTGGCGCCTTCATCGTCGAGCAGGCTGGCCGGGTCCGCCGCCAGGATCCGGTCGCGGAAGCGCTCGCGGATCAGCCCGCCCTGGCCGTAGCGCCCGTTCGAGTTGAAGCCGTAGCCGACGACCCGGCGGCCGTCGCGCACCACGTCGGTCACCACCGCCACCAGGCTGGCGGTCATCTTGGAGAAGTCGATATAGGCGTTGCGGATCGGGGAGGCGATCGGCTTCGTCACCTCCACGACATCGACAATACGCATGCTGGCTGGCCTGTGTTTTCGTGCGGAAGACGCCGCGGCGTCAGCCCCGAATCCTAGCAACCATCGCGACGATGGTCTCGGCCAATTCCGCCTCTGCCTCCGCGGCAGTCAATTCGCCGTTCGCTGCGGCGGCGGACAGGGCTTCGGCGGCGCCGAGCACTGCCCAGAGGCCGGCGGGGGCGATGGCGCCGGCCTTGGCGAAGGGAGCGAGCGCGCCGCGGCAGGTTTCCCGGAACGCCGCGTCGCACGCGCGCTTGACCTTCTCCAGTTCCGGCGAGCTGGTCAGCGCCGCGACCACGCCGGGGATCTCACGGCCCTGGGCCAGCACGCAGTCGAGATAGGCGGAGGCGATCACCGCGGCCCGGCCGGCCAGGGTCGGCTCGCCGGTCTGCAGCGCGGCCTGCAGCAGGGCCGTCTGGCGGTCGTCGAACTCGCGGTACAACGCGATCAGCAGCCCGGTGCGCGTGCCGAAATGGTCGTAGACCACCGGCTTGGTGATGCCGGCCTGCTCGGCCAGCCGGCCGAGCGTCAGAGCGTCCGTCCCCTCCTCCCGCACCAGCCGCCAGGCAGTGTCCATGAGCTGGCGATGCCGCTCCTCCCGCGACAGGCGGCGGCGCGGCCGTGGGTCGATTTCTCTCGGTTCGATGCTTGACATGGCTATATACCAAACGTAACTTACTAAAAGTATATAACCTCTTCCCCTTCCCCGCAATCACCTGCAGGAGTTGCCGGCATGCACGCGCTCATCGTCGTCGCGCATCCCGATCCCGGATCGCTGACCCATGCCGTCGCCGCCCGACTCGCCGAGGGCGTGAGCAAGTCCGGCCATTCCGCCCAGATCGCCGATCTCATGGCGGAAGGCTTCGACCCTCGCTTCACCGCGACCGACCACGCCGTCCATCTCAAGCAGGCGGCGCCCTCCGCCGAAATCCTCGCCGAGCAGGCGCGGATCGACCGCGCCGACACGCTGGTGCTGGTCTATCCGGTCTATTGGTGGTCGATGCCCGGGCTGCTCAAGGGCTGGATCGACCGGGTCTTCATCAATGGCTGGGCCTATGACGAGATCCCCGGCGGCAAGCTGGAGAAGAAGCTGGGCCGCCTGCCGGTCCATCTCGTCGCCCTCGGCGGCGCCGGCCAGCAGACCTATGAGCGGCACGGCTATTCCGGCGCCATGAAGACGCAGATCGACCACGGCATCTTCGACTATTGCGGCGCCCGCGTCGTCACATCGGAGTTTCTGTTGCCCTCGGATATTCAGGATCCGGGCGCCCATCTGGAAACCGTCTATGCCATCGGCGGCCGGCTGTTCCAGGCTGCCGAACGAAGTGACGCGGCCGATGCCGCCTGACCGCGCTACACTGAGCTTTGTCCGACACACCAGCTCCTGAACTGGAAGGGCAATGGCCGGTTTCGACGTAAAGCCTCTGGACGAAACCACATGGCCGGATTTCGCCGGCTTGGTCGAACGGCACAACGGCGTCTGGGGCGGCTGCTGGTGCATGTCCTTCCACCCGGAAGGCGTCAGCCGCTCCAAGCCGCCGGCGCAGAATCGGTCGGAGAAGGAGCGTCGGGTCCGGGACGGCCATGCCCATGCCGCCCTGGTGTATGACGGCGCGACCTGCGTCGGCTGGTGCCAGTTCGGACCGACGGAGGAGTTGCCGCGGATCAAGCACCAGCGCGCCTATCGCGACGGGCTGACCGCCTTGCCGGATTGGCGGATCACCTGCTTCTTCGTCGACAAAGCCTATCGCGGCAAGGGAGTCGCCGCGGCCGCGCTCGCCGGCGCCCTGCAGGAGATCGCCCGGCTGGGCGGCGGTACGGTCGAGAGCTATCCCGAGAATGCCGACGGCCGGTCGGTCTCCTCGTCCTTCCTGCACAACGGGACGGTGTCGATGTTCGAGCGCGCGGGCTTCGAGCGCACCCGCCGCATCGGCAAGGACCGCTGGATCGTCGCGAAGACCCTCACCTGAGCCGCCTGGCTCGTCAGCGCAGGCCCGAGAGCAGCGCCCCGATCCGGCGCCCGGCGGCGGTGAGCTGGGCGCGGCTGACCACCCGCACCTGTTCGACATAGTCTGGCGAAAGAACCCGGGCGGAGCCCGGCGAGTTGCCTGCCCTCAGCCTCCCGCGCGCATAGGCGACCTCATAGGCAAGCTCACGCGTATGGGCCACCCAATGGGCAAAGGCGGTCTCCGGGTCCGGCGACAGCGTCTCGGCCGGCGGATCCTGCTCCAGCTTGGCCTCGAGCGATCCCGACGGCGCGAGGACGAGCCCGGCCGGATGGCCCGCCGAATCCCAGAACCGGTGCAGGCGCTCGGGCTCGGCATCCGGCGAGGGGCGGACCCAGGCCCATTGCCCGCCGGCATCGGTGATCGGGAACCGCCACGACATCCACATCGCCGTGTGCAGCGGCTGGTGCATGTCGCCGACGATGTGCATCACCCAGCACAGCGCGACCGCCCGGTCCGCGTCGGATGCCGCGGCGTCATGCGCGACCGCGAGATTGCGCCCGAATTCGAACTGGGCGCTGCCGAAGGCGAAGGGGATCGCGCTGCGGGCCGAGGACACGATCCGCTGGCTCGTATGCCAGACCGGATGAGCATAGGGGGTGCCCCGCACGGCATCCGGCCAGATCGCCATCAGCTCGAACATCCGGCGCTCGCCCTCACGGCCGGTCAGGCCGCCGAGCTGGGAATCGAAGCGCGCCCGGTCCGGATGCGCCTGCATCAGCCGGAGGATGGCCGCGATCGCCTCCGGGTCGCGCTGCTCGAGGATGTCATAGGCCAGCGCGCCAGTGGCCATGTGGCCTTCGCGCACCCAGGCCGACGCCTGGTGCGGCACGATCAGCACCAGCATCAGCACCGCGCCGAGTGTTCTCCAGCAGCGCGTGAGATGGAGAGCTCGCATCCGCACCTCCGGGATCGGGAAGCCTATCCCGACCTATTTGGCCTGCCTCGATTGCACGGCAAGAACCGGAGTGAGGTCGGGTCGGCCCCTCGCCATGTTCCTCCTACAGCGAATGACGGAAGGAGAGACGAGATGGGTGCATTGGCAGGCAAGGTGGCGATCGTCGCCGGGGCCAGCTCCGGCATCGGCCGGGCCGCGGCGGTGCTGTTCGCACGCGAAGGCGCGGCTGTTGTCGCGGGAGCCCGCCGGCAAGCGGAGCTCGACGCGCTGGTCGGGGAGATCGCGGAGGCCGGCGGCCGGGCCGCGGCGCTGGCGGGCGACGTCACCGACGAAGCCTATGCCCCGGCGCTGGTGGCGCTGGCCGAGGAGCGGTTCGGCGGCGTCGACATCGCCTTCAACAATGCCGGCATGGTCGGGCCGATGGCGCCGACACCGGAGGTGACGCCCGCGGCCTGGCGCGAGACGGTCGAGGCCAACCTGACCAGCGGCTTCCTGGCGGCGCGGCACCAGATCCCGGCGATGCTGCGGCGCGGCGGCGGATCGCTGATCTTCACCTCGACCTTCGTCGGCTACACGGTCGGCTTCCCGGGCGTGGCCGCCTATGCCGCCAGCAAGTCCGGGCTGATCGGGCTGGTGCAGGCGCTTGCGGTCGAGTTCGGCGGCCGCGGCATCCGCGTCAACGCGCTGCTGCCGGGCGGCACCGAGACGCCGATGTACCGGGAGTTCGCCAAGACCCAGGCGGAGCGCGACTTCATCACCGGCCTGTACCCGATGAAGCGCCTGGCCAGCCCGGAGGAGATGGCGCGGTCGGCGCTCTACCTCGCCTCCGACGCCTCCAGCTTCACCACCGGGACGGGGCTGCTGGTCGATGGCGGGGTGTCGATCACCAGGACATAGGCAGCGCATCGTTTCACGTCGCCTCTCCCGCTGACCGGACCTTTTCACAACGCTCATCCCTCGCCGTCATTGCGAGGAGGCGAGGCCGACGAAGCAATCCAGGGGCCGGTTCGCACTGGCCCCTGGATTGCTTCGCTGCGCTCGCAATGACGGTGTTTGGTATTCTGAAAAGTCTCGCGTGGCAGGAGAGGCAACGCAAAGAGAGGCGTCCGACCGCTGGCCCTAGGCCACCACCCCCGCATGGTGCTCCGCCGCGGCCAGCACTGTCTCCATCTGCACCTGGTGGCCCAGGGAGAAGCGGTCGCCATAGATGGTCTCGTCAGGGTACTCGGTGATCAGGGTCAGCGGCGGCACGTGGCGCTCATCCGGGCCGATCAGGCAGGGGATGCCGTTGATCACGGTGAACGGCCCCGCCCCGGCATGGGCGCCATAGGCGGCGAGCTGCATCCGGTTCAGCTCCAGCAGCGGCTCGATCCGGGCCAGGCGGCGGGTCACCGCCTCGATCAGCGCCATTCCCGGCTCCTCCCAGCCCGCATGGTGGCGCAGCACCAGGAAGAAGCCCTTCGGGATGGTCCACATCTCGAAGCCGCGCGGCAGGTAGCCGGTGAAGGGCCGGGTCCATTCATGCGCCGGATAGCCGTGCAGGTTGACATGCAGCTGTGCCCCGGTGCGCGCGATCGCCTCGCTGCGCGCCGCGCGCTCGAAGAGCCCGTCACCGCTGCGGTATTCGAGATCGTCGCCCAGCGCGGTGTAGCGCGCGGCGTGATGCATGTGCCGCGGATTGTCCCGGCACAGCCGCCGGTGCAGGGCGTAGCCGTCCGGATTCTCCAGCGGGATCAAAGCGAGATGGTGCTCCGGGTCCTGCAGCAGCAGCTGCGCGGCGCGCAGGGCGCCCACGGGGCCGGTGGTCTCGTTGGCGTGCTGGCCGCCGGTGACCACGACGGCCGGGCGCGACCCCGGCCGGATCAGCCCCGGCACCGCCCGCCCCTGCCGCGACCGAGCCAGGATCGGCTGCCCACCCAGCGCGGCCAGTTCGCGATGCACCTGCTCGATCGACAGCGGCGCCTCCGCCGTCTCCACCGCCTGCGCCAGCCAGTCGCCGGGTTCGCCGGACACGTCGAACGGCACGGTCTCGACCCGCACCCGCGGCGCGCCGGCCCGGATCTCCGGCACGATCTGGCCCGGCTGCAGCCGGCGGTCGCCGGCCGGGCGGCCGGAGTGGCGCTGGAACACCTCGAGCAGCGTGAAGTACAGGTCCTCGTGCAGCGCCTCGTGCAGGCTGACGGCTTCCTCGTGGAAGGGCAGCGCCCGCTCGATCGCCGGCGCCTCGACCGTGATCGCCAGCCGCTCGAAATAGGGTTCGTCCGTGCCCCAGGGATGGGCCTTCACGGTCTCGACCACGGCACGGAACAGGCCTTCGACCTCAGTCTCCATCCGCTCGTCGAGGTCGGGCTCGCCCTCGGGCCGGCCGGTGACGCGCAGCCAGCCGGTCGGCGACAGGCACGGGGCGTCGAGATGGTCGGTGTCCAGATGGTTCGGGGCGAAGACCTCCGTCGTCGAGTTCCGCCCGTCCCGATAGGTCAGGGCCACCCGGTAGCACAGCCTCTCGTCGCCCGGCTTGAAGCGCAGCTCGACCCCGTCCAGCAGCGGCTTCAGCGGGTAGGCCTCGAGCAGGAAGCGGTCGGGCACGGCCGCGGGATGCACCGGGTAGCAGATGACGGCCTTGGCCAGCCCCTCGGTCTCGATTTCCTCCAGGAACGCATGCAGCAGCGGCTTGTAGGCGCTGCGCAGCCGGGCCGAGACGCCGGCCGAGGCCAGGGTGGTCTCGGTCTCGCGGCGCGCCGCCTCGTCCTCGAACAGCCAGGCCTCCACCGCCGCGCCGTGGTGGCCGTCGGACAGGTCGCGCAGCAGGGCGTCGAGGGTCCGCGGCGCCTCGCGGTCCAGGAGAAGGGTCATGGTCAGAGCTTTCCGGTCGGGTCGAGGACGTCGCGCAGCCAGTCGCCCAGGAGGTTCAGGCCGAGCACGGTGAGCATGATGGCGAGGCCGGGGAAGACGCTGATCCACCAGGCCGTCTGCACATAGGTGCGGCCGTCGGCCAGCATGCCGCCCCAGCTGGGGATCAGCGGGTCGACGCCGAGGCCGAGGAAGGTCAGGCTGCTCTCCAGCAAGATGTTGTTGGCCACGTTCAGCGTCATCAGGATGACGATCGGGCCCAGCACGTTGGGCAGCAGGTGGTCGAGGATGATGCGGTGGTCGCGCACGCCGATCGCCGCGGCGGCCTGCACGAATTCGCGTTCGCGCAGCGACAGCACCGAGCCGCGGACGAGCCGGGCGTACTGCACCCATTGCGAGACGATCATGAAGAAGATCACCCGATCGAGCCCGCCGCCGAGGATGGCGATGAAGGTCAGCGCGATCAGGATGAAGGGCAGCGCCTGCTGCACGTCGGCGCAGCGCATCAGCACCAAGTCCCAGATGCCGCGATAGTAGCCGGCGACCAGGCCGGCCAGCGTGCCCAGCACCACCGCGCCGGCGACCGAGGCGAAGCCGACGGTCAGCGAGATGCCGCCGCCCGTCACCACCCGGGCCAGCACGTCGCGGCCAACCGGGTCGGTGCCGAGCGGATGCGTCCAGGACTGGAACGGCGGCAGCAGCCGGGCGGTCAGGTCGAAGCCCTCGCCGCCGTCCGGAAACAGGAGGCCGGCGCACAGCACCGCCAGCACCATGATGCCGGTCAGCACAGCACCAAGGATGAACTCGAGGTTGCGCAGGCGGCGTGACCAGGGCCGGCTGTCTTCGACGATCGCCATCGCTCACTCGGTGCGGATGCGCGGATCGACCAGCCCATAGGCGATGTCGACCGCGAGGTTGATGACGACGATCAGGATCGCCAGCACGGTGATCACCGCCTGCAGCACCGGATAGTCGCGGGCGGCGATGGCGTCGAAGGCCAGCGACCCCATGCCGGGCCAGGCGAAGACCTGCTCGACCACCACGATGCCGCCGACCAGCCCGCCGAACTGCAGCCCGATATAGGTGATCAGCGGGATGGCGCAGTTGCGCAGCGCGTGCTTGTACAGCACCACCCGCTCGCGCAGGCCCTTGCTGCGGGCGACCATGACGTATTGCGCCGACAGCGTCTCCAGCATCGCGGTGCGCACCAGCCGGACATTGGTGGCCGTGAGGATGATCGCCATGGTGGCGGCCGGCATCACCAGGCTGGCGGCGCCTTCCATCCCGCTCGGCGGCAGCCAGCCCAGGGCGATGGAGAAGACCAGCACCATCATCATGGCGAGCCAGAAGTTCGGGAAGGACAGCCCGACCAGCGACAGGATGCGGATCCCCTGGTCGACCGCCCGTCCCTTGTGCACGGCGGCGTGGATGCCGAGCGGGATCGACAGGACGATCGAGGCCAGCAGCGAGACGAAGGCCAGCAGCAGCGTCGCCGGCAGCGCCCGGCCGACCAGCAGGGTGACCGGGGTGCCCCCGAGGAAGCTGCGGCCGAGATCCCCGGTCAGCAGACCCTGCAGGAAGCCGAGATACTGGACCAGGAACGGCCGGTCGAGGCCGAGGGCGATGCGGATCCGCTGCAGATCCTCCTCGGTCACGCTGCCGGCGCCCTGGGCCAGCATGATCGCCGGATCGCCGGTCAGGCGGATCGCCCAGGAGACCAGCAGCGTCACCACCAGCACCACGAACACCGCGAGCGCCACCCGCTTGGCGACGAAGCCGATCATGGGCGACGCACCAGCAAAACCGAGTCCCCCCTCCCCTCGCGGGAGGGGGTTAGGGGGAGGGGGTTGTCGATCGAAGGGAACCGGCGCGCGGTCCTACAAGCCGCATCACTCATGTAACTCGCGGCGACCGCCCTTGCGGCGCGAACCCCCTCCCCCTGCCCCCCTCCCGCAGGGGGAGGGGGGACTAAGAGAGGGAGCCACTTCCTGGAAGCCCAAGCCATCATTCGACCGTCGCCTCGACGAAGCGCATCCGCTCGTCGGAGGGCAGCTGGGCGTTCTGCACCCGCTTGCTGACGCCGTAGATGGTGTTCTGGTTGTACAGCGGCAGCTCCATCGCCTTGTCGGCGACATAGCCGGCGATCGCCTGCAGGGTCTTCTCGCGCTCGGCCGGGTCGTAGGTCTTGCGCTGCACCTCCAGCATCGCATCCAGTTCCGGGATGCTGTCATACGGGTTCCACTTCTCACCCGTGTGGTACATCAGATAGGCGGTGTTGTCGTAGTCGAAGGTCCAACCGCCCCAGCCTTCCTGGAACAGCGCGCCGGTCTTGCCGTTCGGCACGATATCGTTGAGGAAGACATTGCTCTCATAGGGCTTCAGCGTCGCCTTGAAGCCGACCATCTGCAGATAGCCGGCCACCGCCTGCAGCACCTCGCGCAGGGTGGCGTTGTCGCCGCGGAAGTCGAGCTGCAGCGGCGTGCCCGGCTTCACCCCGGCCTGGGCCAGCAGCGCCTTGGCGCCGGCCGGGTCGAAGGGCAGCGGCTTCAGCTCGGGCGGATAGCCGAAGGACAGCCGGCTCTGGAAGCTGACGATCGGCTCGGCCTGGCCGGCCAGCACGGTCTTGACGATGGTGTCGCGGTCCACCGCCATGATGATCGCCTTGCGCACGTCCTCCTTCGCTGTCAGCGGGTCCTTGGGGTTGAAGCGCATGGCGTAGACGGTCGGGCCCGGCACGCTGACGATCTGCAGCTTCTGGTCCTGCTCGATCACCGGCACCTGGGCGACCTCGATCTGGGTCGCGACGTCGACGCGGCCGGCCTGCAGCTCGGCCACCCGGGTCGAGGATTCGGCGATGAAGCGGTAGACCAGCTTGTCGATCTTCGGCGCCCCGCCCCAGTAATTCGGGTTGGCCTCCAGCGTCAGGCTGACCTTCGGCTCATAGGCCACGACCTTGAACGGGCCGGTGCCGATCGGCGCGGCGTTGAAGGCGTCGTCGCCCTTCTCGGCGATGTATTTCGGCGGCACGATCATGGCGCCGTAGCCGGCCAGCTTGGTCAGCAGCACCGGGTCCGGCCGCTTCATCACGAAATCGACCGTATGGTCGTCGACCACCGCGACATGGTCGATGGCGTTGTAGTTCGACTGCTGCGGCCCCTTGGCGCCCTCGGCACCGAGCAGCCGATCGAAGGTGAATTTCACCGCCGCGGCGTCGAACGCCTCGCCGTTCTGGAAGGTCACGCCCTCGCGCAGATGGAAGCGGATGCGGTTGGCGTCGTCCAGGAACTCCCAGCTCGTCGCCAGGCCGGGCACCAGCTTGAGGTCCGGACCGCGCATCACCAGCCCGTCGAAGATCTGGCTGCCGACCGACCCCCAGGCCACCAGGAAGGTGTCGATCGGGTCCCAGCTGCCGGGGTCCTGCCGCAGCGCGACGGTCAGCGTCCCCGCCGCCTGGGCCTGGGAGACCGCGGCCGGCAGCAAAGCCGCCGCCAGGGCCAGTCCGAGAGCATGCTTGCCGACGGTGTTTCTCATCATCGCCTTCCCTGTCCTGTTGTGATGGCGGCTCATGACTCGACCGCCGCGAAATGATGGGGCCCGACCGGATGCAGCCGGTGGATCGCCGGCTCGTCGCCGACCGCGCGCACCGGGCTCGGGATCTCGCCCTCCAGCGCCGGGCGCTGCGCCGCCCGCCCGGGGTCGGCCACCGGCACCGCCGCCAGCAGCCGTTTGGTGTAGGGGTGCCGCGGTGCCTCGAACACCGCCCGGCGCGGCCCGATCTCGACGATCTGGCCGAGATACATCACCGCGACGCGATGGCTGATCTTCTCCACCACCGCCATGTCATGGGTGATGAACAGGTAGGACAGGCGCTGCCGCGCCTGCAGCTCCATCAACAGGTCGACGATCTGGGCCTGGATCGAGACGTCGAGAGCCGAGACGGATTCATCGGCGATGATCAGCGTCGGGTCGCTGGCCAGCGCCCGGGCGATGCAGATGCGCTGGCGCTGGCCGCCCGAGAACTCATGCGGATAGCGGCCGGCCCGGGCCGCCGGCAGGCCCACCCTCTCCATCAGCTCATGCACCCGCCGCGTCACCGCCGGGCGGTCCGTCGCCAGCCGGTGGGTGACGATCGGCTCGGCGATCGAGAACCCGACCTTCTTGCGCGGGTCGAGCGCGGCGAAGGGGTCCTGGAACACGTACTGGATCTTCTGGCGCAGTCGCCGCCGCTCCGCCGCGCCCATCGCCAGCACGTCCTGCCCCTCGAAGCGGATGGCGCCCGAGGTCGGTTTCACCAGCTGCTGCAGGGTCTTGCCGATGGTCGACTTGCCACTGCCGGATTCGCCGACCAGCGCCAGCGTTTCGCCGGGATAGAGCTCGAAGCTGACCTCCTCCACCGCATGGACGCGGTGGGTGACGCGGCCGAAGACGGTCTTCTTCACGTCAAAACGCGTGGTCAGCCGGTCGACCGACAGCAGCGGCGTGGAGGTGTCGGCGGTGTCCTGCACCCGGGTCTCGCCGATGCTGCGCGGCGTGTCGCCGTCCAGCACGATCAGCGGCGTGCGCTTCGGCAGGTCCTCGCCGGCGAGGCTGCCCAGCCGCGGCACCGCCGACAGCAGCGCCTTGGTGTAGGGGTGCTGTGGCGCCCGGAAGATGTCGCGGACCGGCGCCTGCTCGACCTTGCGGCCGCGCCACATCACCAGCACCTCGTCCGCCATCTCCGCCACCACGCCCATGTCGTGGGTGATGAACAGCACGGCCATGCCGAGGTCGCGCTGCAGCTCGCGGATCAGGGTCAGGATCTGGGCCTGGATGGTGACGTCCAGCGCCGTGGTCGGCTCATCGGCGATCAGCAGGCGCGGCCGGCAGCACAGCGCCATCGCGATCATTACCCGCTGGCGCATGCCGCCCGACAGCTGGTGCGGGTAGCGGTCCAGCATCGCCCCGGCATCCGGCAGCCGCACCCGGCGCAGCAGCGCCTCCGCCTCCCGCCGCGCCTCGCGCAGGCTGAGGCGCTGGTGCAGCACCAGCGCCTCGACGATCTGGTTGCCGATGGTGAAGACCGGGTTCAGCGACGTCATCGGCTCCTGGAAGATCATCGCGATGTCGTTGCCGCGGATCTGGCGCAGCCGGTCCTCCGGCGCCTGCACCAGGTCGACCGGTGCCCCCTCCTCCGGCCGGAACCGGATCGACCCGCCGGTGATGGCGCCGCCGACATGCCGCACCAGCCGCATCACCGACAGCGCCGTGACCGACTTGCCGGAGCCAGATTCGCCGACGATGGCGAGCGTCCGGCCGGGGGCGAGGTCGAAGCCGAGCGACTGCACCGCGGCGAAGGGGCCTGTGGGCGTGTCGAAGCTGACGCTGAGATCGCGTGCCGACAGCAGGGCGCCGTCGGCCGCCGCGTCGGGGTGCGGCGCGTCGATGGTTTCGACGCCGGTCACAGGGTGGTCGCCGCGCGGGCGGCCTGCTCGTAATAACCCGAGAGGGCGCGCAGTTGCGCCCCCATCTGCGACAGCAGCTCCTCCGCCGGGCCGGTCGAGGTGGTGGCGCGGACCAGGAGCCGCTCGCGGATCTCGGCGTAGCGGTCGCAGGCGGCGCGGCCGGCATCGGTGATGCGGATCAGCTTCTCCTTGCCCGCTCGGCCGGTGGCGACGAGGCCGGCGAGCTGGTCGGCACGCTGCGCTT
>NZ_VCCH02000003.1 GCF_005938675.2 Mycobacterium sp. KBS0706 | reverse complement strand
GGCCGGATCTGGACGATTCGGCTGAGGTCCGGTATCGGACCGCGGGCACGATGACCGCTCATGGCGCACCCCAGCCTGCCTAAGCCACGCGCGCCTCCTGCATCTACTGCGCGGCTCCGTGCGTCAGCGCCCGTAGCGAACGGTCAGGCTGGCGCGGCCGATCTCGGTGGCGTGCATGGCGAAGCCGACCATGGCCGCGGAGACCTTTGGATCGATCGGCAGGTGCGCCACCGACAGGGCATGGACGGTGAAGACATAGCGATGCGGCGCGTCTTCCTGCGGCGGGCAGGGGCCGCCATAGGAGGCTGTGCCGAAATCTGTCCGTCCCTGCTTCGCACCGGTCGGCAGTCCGGTTCCTGCCGGATCGCCGGCGCCACGCGGCAACGCCGTCACAGCCGCCGGGATGTCGGTCACGACCCAGTGCCACCAGCCACTGCCGGTCGGCGCGTCCGGATCGTAGACGGTGATGACAAGGCTCTTCGTGCCTGCAGGCGTGCCGGACCAGGAGAGGGCTGGCGACGCGTTGCCTCCGACGCAACCGAGACCGTTCATCACGAAGGTCTCGGCCAGCATCCTGCCATCGGTCATGTCCGGGCTGGCCAGCCGGAAGTCCGCCGCGAACGACGCCGGCGCTGCCGCCAAGACAGCGAACATCACAAATGTGCCGATCCGCATGATCCTCTCCGCTTTCTGGCAGCCGTCGTGCCCGGCGAGCAGAAGCTACCGGCGGCGTCGATCGTGCGTCGATCCGACGGAAGGCTCGGTGCGTTACACCCCGAGGCGAGATGAAGCTGGCCGGAGGGCGAGAAGAGGTCGAGGAATTCGGAAACCGAGGCTATTGCCTTATTCCGAAATCATGTTCATGATATGTTCCATGGACATGGCCTCATCCGCCTCCGACCCGACACGCGCCGAACCGGTCGATCCCGACCGGGAGCGGGCGGAGCGGCATGGGCGGATGCTGGCGCGGCTGGGCGAGCTCACCCTCGGCCTGGCCGAGGCGGTGCAGGGCCAGGCCGTGGAGGCCGCGCGCCAGCCGCTGGAGGACACCGCCGCCGACCGCACCCGCGGACTCGGCCTGGTCTTCGCCCGCCTGTCCTATGAGATGCGCCAGACCGTGGCGCTGGAGGCCCGGCTCGCGGCGGATGCCCAGGCGACCGCGGCTGGTGTCGCGCAGGACCGCAGGCACCGGCGGCGCAACCTGGTCCGGCGCATCCTCAAGGAGGCGATCGAGGCCGAGGAGGCCGCCGAAGCCGAGGCCTGCAAGCTCGACATCGACGAACAGGACCGGCGTGACGACCTGCTGCACGAGCTGGACCGCCGGCTGCAGGAGGACGACGCCGAGGACACCGGCGAACTTCCGGTCGGCGAGGTCGTCGCCCGGTTCTGCCGGGAGCTCGGCATCGTGCCGGACTGGGCCCGGTGGCAGGCCGAGACCTGGGCGGTCGAGGAGAGCGGGCACCCGCAATCGCCTTATGCGCAGGCCCCCTTCGCCCGGTCGCCCGATGCCCGGCCCGAAGACGCGGACACCCCGGCAGGCCCGAAGCGCCGTGGCGCCCGGGCGGCGAAACCGGACAGCAGCTGAACCCTGGCGCGACGTCGAGGCCATCGATTGGACGCCGCGCGCAGATGCTCTCCTCCATCTGCAGGTGCCGCCGGCGTCGGGGTACGTCCGCCGGCGTTTGGTGCCGGCACGGCGTGCCGACGGTCCGGGCCGTCCCCCGGCATTGACAGGCCGGCGGGGTGGGGCCAATGTCTGTCCACAAAATGGATAGATCGTCCATAATGTGGACAAACCGGAGGACAGCGTCATGCCAGCCGACGCCGACACCAGGCGGATGCCGTACCAGTATCCGAACCCGCCCGAGGCGCTGCGCGACATCGTCGTGCCCCACGCCGTGCCGCAGGATGAGCGGGTCTGGGTGCCGCAGGCGGAGAACGTCTGGTTCCGGCCGCTCTGCCTCAACATCTCGAGCGGCTACTGGATGAACCTGCTGCGGGTGCGCAAGGCCGGCGTGCTCAGCCGCCACCGCCATCCCGGGCCGGTGCATGGTTTCGTGCTGAAGGGCAGCTGGCGCTACCTCGAGCATGACTGGGTCGCCACCGAGGGCAGCTACGTCTTCGAGCCGCCGGGCGAGACCCACACCCTGGTGGTCGACGAGCATGTCGAGGAGATGATCACCTATTTCCAGGTCAACGGCGTCATGTACTACGTCGACCCCTGGGGCAAGCACACCGGCTACGAGGACGTGTTCACCAAGCTGGACATGTGCCGCAAGCACTACGCCGAAGCCGGCCTCGGCGCGGATTACGTCGACCAGTTCATCCGCTGAGGACCGCATGACCTTCCAGCCCGATCTCTTCGCCGGCCGCACCGCGTTGGTCTCCGGCGGCACCCAGGGCATCGGCGCGGCGGTGGCCGCCGAGCTGGCGCGGCTGGGCGCGACCGTGACCGCCGCCGGCCTGGCCCCGGCCGCGGGCATCGAGCCGCCGCCGGGCGCGCGGCTGGCCGAGCTCGACGTCACCGACGCCGCGGCTGTCGAAGCGCTGGTCGGCGGGCTCGGCCGGCTCGACATCCTGGTCAACTGCGCCGGGGTGATCCGCCGCGGGGCGGAGCACGACCCGGCGGTGTTCGAGCAGGTGCTGGCGGTCAACCTGACCGGCACGATGCGGCTCTGCGCCGCCGCCCGGCCGCTGCTGGCGCAGGCCAAGGGCTGCATCGTCAACACCGCCTCGATGCTCAGCTTCTTCGGCGGCGGGCTGGTGCCGGGCTACAGCGCCAGCAAGGGCGGGGTGCTGCAGCTGACCAGGTCCCTGGCCATCGCCTATGCCGAGGACGGCATCCGCGTCAACGCGGTGGCGCCGGGCTGGATCGCCACGCCGCTGACCCAGGCGCTGCAGGACGACCCGGCGCGCTCCGGCGCCATCCTCGGCCGCACCCCGATGGGCCGCTGGGGCCGGCCGGAGGAGGTGGCCCAGGCCGTCGCCTTCCTGTGCAGCCCGGCCGCCGGCTTCATCACCGGCGTGGCGCTGCCGGTCGATGGCGGCTACCTCGTCGCCTGAGCGGACAGGGGGCAGCGATGGGGCAGGGCGCCGGGCAAGGCAGCGGGGCGACAGCGGTGCAGGGGGCGGCCGCCTTCGGCAAGGCGATGGCGGTGCTGCAGGCCGTGTCCGATGCGCCCGAGCCGGTCTCGGTGGCTGAGATCGCCCGGTTGACCGGCCATCCGCGCCCGACCGTGCATCGCATCGTCGCGGCGCTGCAGGCCGAGGGCATGCTGGCCGAGCGGCCGGGCGGCGGCGCCTTCGGCCTCGGCCCGCGGCTGATGGCGCTGGCCGCCCGCGCCTGGGACCGGTTCGAGCTGCGCCTGATCGCGGCGGCGGAGCTGGCCCGGCTGCGCGACGCCACCGGCGAGACCGTGCATCTCGCCATCCGCAGCGGGCCCGAGATGATCTATGTCGACAAGCTGGAAAGCCCGCAGGCGGTGCGCATGGCCTCGCGCATCGGCACCCGCGTGAAGCTGCATTCCAGCTCGGTCGGCAAGGCCTGGCTGGCGGCGCTGCCGCCGGACGAGGCCGCGGCGCTGCTGCCCCGGCTCGAGCTCACGGCGATGACGCCGCAGACCCTGACCGATGTCGCGGCGCTGGCGGCGGAGATCGAGCGCATCCGCATCCGCGGCTATTCGATCGACGCCGAGGAGAACGAGGCCGACATCTGGTGCTATGGCGGCGCCATCGCGGGGGCAAGCGGGGCGATCGGCTGCATCAGCGTCAGCATCCCGAAATACCGCGCCGCGATCGACGATCCGGAGCGCTATGCCGGGCCGCTGCTGGCCTGCTGCCGGCGCATCGCCGCGCTGGTGGCCGACGGGGTGCGATAGGCCGGACACGGTTCTGTCATTTCCACCCTTGCCTCCGGCGCCCGAAGCTCCGATATAGGGCGCGGGAGATCGGCGCGGGCGTGTCCCTCGCCAACCCGGTCAGATCCGGAAGGAAGCAGCCGTAACGAGTTTCGATACGGGTCGCTGCCGGTCTCCCACCTTCCTCCATCCTCCGATCGCTCTTCGCCCGACGGGTCGTGCTTCGGCCTTTCGACCGCCGCCTCCATTCCCTATGATCGCGCGCCATGAGCGATGACGCAGCCCTGCCCCTCGGACTAGACGACGCGCCGCAGCCGGCCAAGCCGGCGGCCTACCGCGTGCTCGCCCGCAAATACCGGCCGACCACCTTCGCCGAGATGATCGGCCAGGACGCGCTGGTGCGCACCCTGACCAACGCCATCGCCTCCGGCCGGCTGGCCCACGCCTTCGTGCTGACCGGGGTGCGCGGCGTCGGCAAGACCACCACGGCGCGGATCCTGGCCCGGGCGCTGAACTGCGTCGGGCCGGACGGCAAAGGCGGGCCGACCGCCGATCCCTGCGGCGTCTGCGAGCCCTGCCGCAGCATCCTGGCCGACAGCAATCTCGACGTGATGGAGATGGACGCCGCCAGCCGCACCGGCGTCGACGACATCCGCGAGATCATCGACGGCGTGCGCTACGGGCCGGTGGCGTCGCGCTACAAGGTCTACATCATCGACGAAGTCCACATGCTGTCCAAAAACGCCTTCAACGCGCTGTTGAAGACGCTGGAGGAGCCGCCGCCGCATGTGAAATTCGTCTTCGCCACCACCGAGATCCGCAAGGTGCCGGTGACGGTGCTGTCGCGCTGCCAGCGCTTCGACCTGCGGCGCATCGGCGCCGACCAGCTGCAGGCCTATTTCACGGAGATCCTGGACAAGGAAGGCGTGGCGGCGGAGCCGGAGGCGGTCGGCATGATCGCCCGCGCCGCCGACGGCTCGGCCCGCGACGGCCTCTCGCTGTTGGACCAGGCGATCGCCCAGGGCGCGCCGGTCGGCGACAAGCCCTTCATCGCCGCCGCCGGCGTGCGCGAGATGCTGGGCCTGGCCGACCGCTCCAGCGTCATCGACATCCTCGAGGCCGCCTTCGCCGGCGAGGGCCCGCGCATGCTGGAGGGGCTGGAGGCGGCGCGCCGCGCCGGGGCCGATCCGCAATCGGTGCTGGGCGACCTGCTGGACTTCATCCACTTCGTCACCCGCGCCCGCATGGTCCCGGCGGTGCTGGACGACCCGGCGGTGCCGGAGGTCGAGCGCAAGCGCGGCGGCGCCCTGGCCGAGACCATCTCGCTGCCCGGCCTGACCCGGGCCTGGCAGACCCTGCTGAAGGGGGCGGGCGAGGTGCAGGCCGCGCCGAACCCGCAGGCGGCGCTGGAGATGGTGCTGATCCGCCTGCTCTATATGAGCGACATGCCCAGCCCCGGCGAGCTGGTCCGCAAGTTCGGCGACCTGCAGAGCCAGGGCGCGGTGACCGCCGGCCCGGTCCCGGGACCTGGTCCCGGCGGTGGCGCCCGGATGGCGGCGGGAGGCGGTGGTAGCCTCACTCTGGTGGCCAGCGAGCCGGCCCCGGTCACGGCACCGTCGGCGCCGGTTCCAGCTCCTGCTCTGGTCGTCGTCCAGGCCGCGCCGAAACCGGCGTTGCGGGCCAATCCGAGGACTTTTGAGGAACTGGTGGAGCTCGCTGCTGCCCGTAACGTGGTGCTGCACGGTCATCTGATGAGCGCCGTGCGCCTCGTCCATTTCGAGCCAGGGCGGCTGGAGTTCCAGCCGGAGTCGGCGCCTCCGGATCTCGAAAACATCCTTCGCTCCGCGCTTCGCGACTGGACCGGGGAGGCCTGGGTGGTCAGCGTCTCCAGTGCGGAGGGAGCGCCGACGCTAAGGCAGAAAGAGCGGACCGACCGCGAGAACGCGATGGCCCGGGCGGCCGAGCATCCGCTGGTCAAGGCGGTGCTGAGCACCTTCCCGGGCGCGGTGATCCGCGACCTGCGCAATCCGGTGGAGCAGGATGAGGGGCCCTTGCCGGGCGCCGAACCAGCCCCCGACGCCACCGATGAAGAGGAGCCGCGAGAGGCATGAAGAATCTCGGACAGATGATGAAGCAGGCGCAGGAGATGCAGGCCAAGATGGCCGAGATGCAGTCGCGCCTGGGCGAGATCGAGGTGCCGGGCCAGGCCGGCGCCGGCATGATCGCGGTGGTCCTGAACGGCAAGGGCGAGCTGCGCTCGCTCAAGATCGATCCGAAGCTGGTCGATCCGTCCGAGGTCGAGGTGCTGGAGGACCTGATCGTCGCCGCCTTCAACGACGCCAAGGGCAAGGTCGAGGCGGCGGTGCAGGAAGAGACCTCGAAGCTGATGGGCGGGCTGAAGCTGCCGCCGGGCATGAAGCTGCCGTTCTGAGGCGTCTCGTCTCGCCATGCCCCTCCGCCTCGCCTATATGGGCACGCCGGATTTCGCGGTGCCCGCGCTGCTCGCGCTGATCGACGCCGGGCACGAGATCGCGGCCGTCTACACCCAGCCGCCGCGGCCCGCCGGGCGGGGCCACAAGCTGCAGCCCTCGGCCGTGCACCGGGCGGCGGCGACGGCGCAGCTGCCGGTCCGCCATCCGGCCACGTTGCGGACGCCCGAGGCGCAGGCGGAGTTCCGGGATCTCGGCCTCGACGCCGCGGTGGTCGCGGCCTATGGGCTGATCCTGCCGCGGCCGATCCTGGACGCACCGCGGCTCGGCTGCTTCAACATCCACGCCTCGCTGCTGCCCCGCTGGCGCGGCGCCGCGCCGATCCACCGCGCCATCCTGGCCGGCGATGCCGAGACCGGCGTCACCATCATGCGGATGGAGGCGGGGCTGGACACCGGGCCGATGCTGCTGGCCGGGCGGGTGCCGATCGGGCCGCATGCGACCACGCCCGAACTGCACGACACGCTCGCGGCCATCGGCGCCGGGCTGATCGTGCCGGCACTCGACGCCGTGGCCGCAGGCCGCGCGGTGGAGATCCCGCAGCCGGAGGCGGGCGTCACCTATGCCGCCAAGATCGGGCCGGCGGACGAGCGCATCGACTGGGCCGATGCCGTCGCGCTCGACCGCCAGATCCGGGCGCTGACGCCGAAGCCCGGCGCCTGGTTCCTGCGTGAGGGCGAGCGCATCAAGGTGCTGGCCGCGACGCTCGTCGCCGGCTCGGGCGTCCCCGGCACTGTGCTGGACGACCAGCTGACCGTGGCCTGCGGCCATGGCGCCATCCGCCTGGCCCGGCTGCAGCGCCCGGGCAAGGCCCCGATGACGGCGCGCGACCTGCTGAACGGCTTCGCCATTCCGGCCGGAACCCGCCTGGGCTAGATGGCGCGGTACAAGCTCACCATCGAATATGACGGCCGCCCCTTCGTCGGCTGGCAGCGGCAGGCGAACGGTCTGTCGGTGCAGCAGGCGGTCGAGGAGGCGATCCTCCGCTTCTGCGGCGAGGAGGTGCGGATCACCGCCGCCGGCCGCACCGATGCCGGGGTGCATGCGATCGGGCAGGTGGCGCACGCCGACATCGCTCGCCCGACCGATCCCGGCACGGTGCGCGACGCGCTCAACTTCCACCTGAAGCCGCTTCCCGTCGCGATCCTGTCGGCGGAGGCGGTGGACGAGTGCTTCGACGCCCGCACCTCCGCCATCCTGCGCGCCTATCGCTATCGCATCGTCAACCGCCGTGCGCCGCTGGCGCTGGAGGCCGGCCAGGCCTGGCAGGTGTCACGGCCGCTCGACGCCGCGGCGATGCACGAGGCGGCGCAGCATCTGGTCGGGCATCACGACTTCACCAGCTTCCGCGCCGCCGAATGTCAGGCCAAGTCGCCGCTGCGGACGATGGACCGGCTGGACGTGGTGCGCCGCGGCGAAGCGGTCGAGATCGAGGCCGAGGCGCGGTCCTTCCTGCACCACCAGATCCGCAACATCGCCGGCACGCTGAAGCTGGTGGGCGAGGGCAAGCGCCCGCCCGGCTGGGTGGCCGAGGTGCTGGCGGCGCGCGACCGCGCCGCCGCCGGGGCCACTGCGCCGCCGGACGGGCTATGCTTCCTGTGGGTGCGCTACAGGGAGGATCTGGCGACCAGATCGATCCAGCCGGCCAGCAGCTCCGACGCCAGCGCGTCGAACACCACCAGCCCGGCCGCGATCGGCACGTCGACCTCGACCGCCGTGCGCAGTACGAAGCCTTCGTAGAGATAGCAGGCGGCGGCGACGGCGATGGCGACGACGATGCCCATCGTTCCGGGCAGCAGACCGACGGCGTCGAGGATGATTCGCACGAACTGGGCGATCATGATCAGCAGGGCCGCCCAGTTATACGCGACGATGGCCTCGGGCAGCCGCCGGCCGCGGTCGAGCCAGGGCAGGATCCAGGTCAGCGCCGCCGGCATCAGTGCCCAGGCGGCGGCGAAGCCGAGGGTCTGCACGATCAGCGGCAGCGGCAGCAGCAGCAGGGGCCATCTGTCGCCCAGGAACAGCGCCTGGACGATCATGTAGAGCGGGAAGGCCAGCACCGCGGCGAAGAAGCTTTTCGCTGCCCCGTCCGGCGAGATGTCGAACATCGCCATGCCGCCGGTGTCGCGCCGAGCCAGGCGCCAGGCGCCCCAGACCCCGCGGATGATGTCGCCCGAAGAGACTGCCATCATCCCCTCTCCGGGAAGCTGTCCTCGAGCACCGCCTGGTAGATCCGGACCAGCGTCTCGATCTCCTCGACCGGCACGTTCTCGTCGGTCTTGTGGATGGTGGCGTTGACCAGGCCCAGCTCGACCACCGGTGCGTAATCCTTGACGAACCGGGCGTCGGAGGTGCCGCCCGAGGTGCTGAAGGCCGGGCGGCGGCCGGTCACCCGTTCCACCGCCCCGGCGACGCGCCCGGTCAGCTCGCCCGGCGCGGTCAGGAAACTGTCGGCGCCGCTGCGAAGTTCCAGCGTGTGGTCGCCGCCGACCGCGTCGAAGCGCTCGCGGATCCAGAGGCCCAGGCTGTCCGCCGTCCAGGTGTCGTTGAAACGGATGTTGAACACGGCGCGGCCCTCGGCCGGGATCACATTGGCAGCCGGGTTGCCGACATCGATGGTGGTGATGGCGAGGGTCGAGGGATCGAAATGGGCGCTGCCCGCGTCGATCTCCGGCCCCGCGCCCGGGCTCAGCGCCGCCAGCATCCGCACCAGCCGGGGCAGGGGATTGTCGGCCTTGTGCGGATAGGCGACATGGCCCTGCACGCCGCGCACGGTCAGCCGGCCGGTCAGGCTGCCGCGCCGGCCGATCTTGATGGTGTCGCCGACGGTCTCGCTGCTGCTCGGCTCGCCGACGATGCAGGCATCGATCGCCTCGCCGCGCGCTGCCAGCGCCTGCAGCATCTTCACCGTGCCGTTGACCGCCTCGGCCTCCTCGTCGCCGGTGATCAGCAGGCTGATGGAGCCGCCGAACGCCGGCCCGCGCGCGGCGAGAAAGCGGCCCGCCGCGGCGGCGAAGGCGGCGACCGCGCTCTTCATGTCGCAGGCGCCGCGGCCCCAGACACGGCCATCGGCGATCCGGCCCTCGAAGGGCGGGAAGCGCCAACGCGCCTCGTCCCCCGGCGGCACCACGTCGGTGTGGCCGGCGAAGCAGAGATGCGGCCGGCCGCTGCCGATGCGAGCGTAGAGGTTGTCGATCGGCGTCGTGCCCGGCGCCGCGAACCGCATCCGCTCGCAGCGGAATCCGAGCGGCTCGAGCGCCGCCGCCAGCACGCCCAGCGCCCCGGCATCGGCCGGGGTGACGCTGGGACAGCGGATCAGCGCCTGGGTGAGGGCGATCGGGTCAGGGGCGGTCGGGCCGCGGAACGGGGGCACCATGGCGAAGCTCAGTCGCGCAGCAACTCGTTGATCGAGGTCTTGGCACGGGTCCGCTCGTCGACCCGCTTGACGATCACGGCGCAGGAGAGCGAGGGCCCCGGCGAGCCGTCGGCCAGCGGCTTGCCGGGCAGCGACCCGGGCACCACCACCGAATAGGCCGGCACGCGGCCGTAGCTGACCGTGCCGGTCTCGCGGTCGACGATCTTGGTGGTGGCGCTCAGGAACACGCCCATCGACAGCACCGCGCCGCGCTCGACGATCACGCCCTCGACCACCTCCGACCGGGCGCCGATGAAGCAGTCGTCCTCGATGATCACCGGGTTGGCCTGCAGCGGCTCCAGCACGCCGCCGATGCCGACGCCGCCGGACAGGTGGCAGTTCCTGCCGATCTGGGCGCAGGAGCCGACGGTGGCCCAGGTGTCGACCATGGTGCCGCCCTCGACCCGGGCGCCGACATTGACGAAGCTCGGCATCAGCACGACGCCCGGCGCGATATAGGCGGAGCGGCGGACGACCGCACCCGGCACGCTGCGGAAGCCGGCCTCGCGGAAGCGGTTCTCGCCCCAGCCCAAGGTCTTCGGCGCCACCTTGTCGTACCACACCGCGCCGTCCGGACCGCCGGCGACCAGCTTGCTGTCGGTGATGCGAAAGGACAGCAGCACCGCCATCTTCAGCCACTGATGCGCCTGCCACTGCCCGTCGACCTTCTCGGCCACGCGCAGGGTGCCGGAATCGAGGCCTTCCAGCGCCGCCTCGATGGCGTCACGGGCCGGGCCGGTGGTGGCCGGGGTCAGGCTGTCGCGGTCGGCCCAGGCCTGTTCGATTGCGGTCTTCAGCGCGGTGTCGGTCATGGCAGGAATTCGGCAGTCTCTGATGTCGGGAACGCACGATGGGACGCCCCCGTCCGGCTTGTCAACGCCACCCTCGGACTAGGTCTCATGCCGATTGGTCGCCGCTGCGATCGAGTCGGCAGCCATCGATTCGCCAACTGCCGTCGGGCTGCCGCTCCATGAAGTATTCGGCGATCACCGGCACCCCGTCCGGGCCGACGAACAGCACCTTCTGCACGATCCGGCCTTCGCTGGTGACAAGCTCGCGGAAATCGACCGAGCGTGGCCGGTAGACCGGCGGATAGCCCTGCCTGACCATGGCCATGAACTTGTCCGGCGTGCCGAACAGATGCTGGATGTCGGGCGAGGCGTAGCCGAAGGCCTCCGCCGCCCGGTCGCCCTGGAACGCGTCGAGCTGCTTCTGGATCACGCCGACGATCGCCGGCTTGTCGGCATCTTCCGCCTGGGCGAAGGCGGGCATGGCGACCAGCAGGAAGAGGACGAGAACGCGCCCGACCACATCGCAGACGAGCCCCATGATGGCCCTCCATTTTTTGCCGTCCCAGGAAGGGAGATGGCGCGGGCGGGCCGGGCCGGAAAGCGGGCGCAGGGCAGGGGCCCTCGCCCATGCGGCGGCCGCATGCCTCGTTTCGTGTCGGATCGATGAAAATGGGGCTTGCAATCCGGGTCGGGCATCGACTAGGTTCCGCCCGCCTGACGACGGGGCGGCGACGACGCCCCGCAGAACGCGCCCGTAGCTCAATTGGATAGAGCATCTGACTACGGATCAGAAGGTTAGGAGTTCGAATCTTCTCGGGCGCGCCACTATCTCGCTGAGATAGACGTTCAGTCAGCTTCCCGGATTTTATGTCGACGGCTCGCGCAGGCGAGCTTCATCATCGTGAAGCGCGCAGAGGTGCGATCCAAGGGGTAGCGCCGCCTGGATAGCCACGGCTCTGCGGGCTCGGCACGACGGTTCTTTGCAGGACAGGTCCGTGTCGGTCCCGCCCGAGGAACCACTCCGAGACCGCGCCTGTTCCAGCCCACAACGGCTGGAGCCTTCCGATGCCGACTCGCCGCTATGCGATCCTCGAAGCACCGTCCACGCTGGGTCTGGCGACCGACGGCGTGGAGGGCTTGCCCGACCGGCTCCTCGCGCTGGGCCTCGCGGAGCGCATCCTGGCGTGCCGCGCCGGGCGGCTGAGCGTGCCCCCAAAGGATCCGACGCCGGATCCCGAAACCGGTACGTTGAACGCCCGGGCGATCGCGGCGTGGTCGCCCAGGCTCGCCGACGCGGTGGAGGCTGTGCTGGATGCGGGCGAGTTCCCGGTGGTGCTGGGCGGCCTGTCCTGGGACGAGCTTGGGGCTGTGCTCCGCATCGCCCTGGCGAGCGGAAAGGCGGTGGGCCTCGAGGTCGCCATCTACAATCCGCGCCTCGACGAGGACGGCAGCGCCGGTCGCGGCCTGGCCGATATCCTGGCCGCAGTCCTCGGAAGGGCGGTGCCGTGACACCGCGCATTGCCGATGCCGCGGCTTCGCGCGTATAGTGACGGCAAGGGGTCATTCGCGACTACCCCGTGAGGCGGCAGCCCAAAGATCGCGTCCATGGTTCCTCATCGAGGGATGGACGTCATGCCGTCGAACACCGAAATCACCACGTCACAGCTCATCCGTCTCGTCGGCCTGCCCAATGCGCCGACGATCGTCGATGTCCGCACGCCGGAGGACTGCGAGGCCGATCCCCGGCTGTTGCCGGGGACGCAGCGCCGCGACTTCCGGTCGGTTGCGACCTGGGCGGCGGATCTCGCCGGCCGCAATGTCGTCGTGGTCTGCCAGAAGGGGCTGAAGCTCAGCCAGGGCGTCACCGCCTGGCTGCTGCATGAGGGCGTCCGGGCCGAGGCCCTGGAGGGCGGCTTCGAGGCCTGGCGGGACGCCGGCGGGCTGCTGGTCGAGACCGGCCGGCTGCCGCCGCGGGACCCGTCCGGGCGGACCGTCTGGGTCACCCGCGCCCGGCCCAAGGTCGACCGCATCGCCTGCCCCTGGCTGATCCGCCGCTTCGTCGACCCGCAGGCGGTGTTCCTGTTCGTCGCGGCCGCCGAGGTGCCTGCGGTCGCCGACCGCTTCCAGGCCACAGCCTTCGACATCGACGGCGTGTTCTGGAGCCATCGTGGCGAGCGCTGCACCTTCGACACCATGCTCGAGGAGTTCGGGCTGGCCTCGGCGGCGCTCGACCGGCTCGCGACCATCGTGCGCGGGGCGGACACGGCGCGGCTCGACCTCGCGCCGCAGGCGGCCGGGCTGCTGGCCGCGTCGCTCGGCCTGTCGCGCATGTACCGCGACGATCTCGACCAGCTCACAGCCGGGCTGGCGCTGTACGACGCCTTCTACCGCTGGTGCCGGGACGCGACCGAGGAGACGCACAACTGGCCCTCCGGCCCGAAGCCGGCGTGAGGGCAGGGATCATGACGATCGCCACTGCCGACAAGGCCGTGCCCGCCGCACCGGCCGCCCCCACCTTCGCCGAGGCGGCCAGGGTCTGGGCCAAGATCGGGCTGCTCAGCTTCGGCGGCCCGGCCGGCCAGATCGCGCTGATGCACAAGGAGCTGGTCGAGGAGCGCCGCTGGATCGGCGAGCAGCGGTTCCTGCACGCGCTCAATTACTGCATGCTGCTGCCGGGACCGGAGGCGCAGCAGCTGGCGATCTATATCGGCTGGCTGTTGCACCGTACCGCCGGAGGCCTGGTCGCCGGGATCCTGTTCATCCTGCCCGGCACCCTGGTCATGCTGGGCCTCAGCATCCTCTACGCCCTCTATCGCCAGGTCGCGCTGGTCGATGCCGTGTTCTTCGGCGTCAAGGCGGCGGTGCTGGCCGTCGTGGTCGAGGCGGTGCTGCGGATCGGCCGGCGGGCGCTGAAGAACCGGGCGATGGTGGCGATCGCCGCCGCGGCCTTCATCGGCCTCGCCGTCTTCCGCGTTCCGTTCCCGCTGATCGTGCTGGCCGCCGGGCTCTGCGGCTGGATCGGCAGCCGCCGGGCGCCCGGGCTGTTCGCCGCCGGCCGGCATGGCGGGGGCGCGGCCGATTCCGGGGGCGTGGTCGACCGGATGTTCGAACGCGGCGAGCTCGCCCATGCCGATCCATCGTGGCGGCGGGCCGGCCGCGTGCTGGCGCTGTGGCTGCCGGTGTGGCTCGGGCCGGTCCTGCTGCTGTGGCTGGTGGCCGGGCCGTCGGCGATCTGGACGCAGATCGGTGGCTTCTTCAGCCTGATGGCCGTGGTCACCTTCGGCGGCGCCTATGCCGTGCTGGCCTATGTCGCGCAGGCGGCGGTCGACACCTTCGGCTGGCTCGCGCCCGGCGAGATGGTCGACGGCCTCGGCCTGGCCGAGACCACGCCCGGGCCGCTGATCCTGGTGCTGCAATTCGTCGGCTTCCTCGCCGCGCACCGGGCGCCCGGCGGCCTCGACCCGCTGCTCGCCGGCGGGCTCGGGGCGCTGCTGACCGTCTGGGTCACCTTCGCGCCGTGCTTCCTGTGGATCTTCCTCGGCGCGCCCTATGTCGAGGCGCTGCGCGGCAACCGGGCGATCTCGGCGGCGCTGTCGGCGATCACGGCCGCGGTGGTCGGGGTGGTGCTGAACCTGGCGCTGTGGTTCGCTCTGCATGTCGTGTTCCGCGAGGTGCGGCCGTCCGACACTCTCGGGGTCGGCCCCGACCTGCCGGTGCTGGGGAGCATCGACTGGCGGGCGGCGGTGCTCGCGGCGGCGGCGATGGTGGCGATGCTGCGGTTCAAGACTGGGATGATCCCGACGCTGGCCGGGTGTGCGGTGGCCGGCGTGGTGCTCGGCCAGTTGCCGGGCTGATGGGCGGCGCCAACCGGACGAATTCGTGACGGAACCCCGACGGCCGCTGCTGGCGTTGACGGTGCATGGCGAACTGCAACGTCCCAGATGACTGGACCGTCCTCCCGACCGGCCACGGCACCGGGTCGGTGAGCTGCGGCGATCTCCGCGGTTGGTATACGCGGAACAGCCACGGTCTGATTCAGATCGATTGGACCGGCGCTCCTGAAGGCGGGCCCTCGCCGGATCTCCATCGAGCCGCGATCGAGGCGTGTGAACAGGCCGATGGCGCGCAGCAGACCGGCAAGGCCGGCCGCAACAACGTCGGGGGCTGAGCATGGCGCGCGGGCATGATGCGTCCGACTGGACCGTGAAATTCGCCGGCGATGAAGGCACCGTCTCCTGCGACGAGTACGCCGCCGCTTCCGCGCGAAGACCACCGGCGTCATCCAGATCACCTGGACGCTTGGCAGGGGGCCGCTCCCAGCCGACGACCGGCCGGTCGTCATGGCCGCTCAGGAGGCGATCGACGCGGCGATCAGGCCGCAGAGCGGATCATAGGTTCGGGCAAAAAGAGCGGCCCGGCCGCAGGCGAGGCTTCAACTCGCGGGGCCGGGCCGTCAGCGCCGCTGGGGGCAGCGCATCGAGTTTTGTGGCGGCCTCGGGGGTGAGGCGTGGGCCACGTGCCGGTTAGCGGGGAGGAAACGCGGCATGAGTGAGTCAATAGCGGATCCGGCGCTGTCATAAAATTATACGAAGGTATCGTCGCCATGGTCCTTGGAATAGACCGATGCGCGCTGTGCCCGATCGGGCGATTCCTACGGGCCCATTGCCGAGAACAATCATGAACGCCTGGTCGAGATCGGCGCGGTAGGCTTTCTTTTCTAGCATGGGTTGATCCAAAAAGGGGTTCCAACACCCCT
This sequence comes from Mycobacterium sp. KBS0706, assembly GCF_005938675.2. GTDB lineage: Bacteria > Pseudomonadota > Alphaproteobacteria > DSM-16000 > Inquilinaceae > Inquilinus. The sequence continues at coordinate 186,223 of NZ_VCCH02000003.1, read as the reverse complement.
GTTCTTCTACTTGCGATTGTAGTCGCCTGTCCTCGAGCGCCCGCTCTCACCTAGCGCTCAGGCCCGGCCCGGATCTCCCCCTCACCCATGGTCCGGGTCGGGCTCACTTTCACCCGCAGATCTTTCGCCTGATCACCTTGGGCTCTGCATAAAGCGGCGGCTAACCCGCCACCGGCCCAGGCTGGCCTGGACTGGCCGGCAGGGTTGGGTCGACATGGGCCCAGCTCGGGGCCGAGGCGGTCCAGATCACACTCGCCGGGCGGGCGATCTCCGGGTCGTCGAGGGCGCCGGCGCGAACCACCATGTAGTCCGGCTCCTCCAGCGCCTCGCTGAACAGCGGCGTGCCGCAGGTCGGGCAGAAGCGACGGCGCATCATCGCGCCGCTGTCCGCCCGGCTGAGATACTCGCTGGTCCGGCCCGTCACGGTGAAGCCGGCGGTGCGGAAGATCACGCCGACCGAGGCGTTGCCGGAGGACAGATACTGGCAGTCCCGGCACCAGCAGGCGCGCGCGACGACGGGCGGCTGGACGAAGCGGAAGCGGACGGCGCCGCAGAAGCATCGGCCGGTGATGGGCGTCGACATCGTGCACGCTCCCGAGTGTTGCCGGGGAAAGTGAAGGCCAGGCCGGGCGGGATGGCAACCCAGAGCCTCGGGACTGGGCTCTTTACAGCGCCGCAGGCTCCAGTCGATCCTTCCTGCCCATGATCCTGATCGGCCAATTCGATTCGCCCTTCGTCCGCCGCGTCGGCATCGCTCTGACGCTGTACGGCCTGCCGTTCGAGCACCGGCCTTGGTCGGTGTTCGGCGATCCCGAGAAGATCCGGCCGTACAACCCGCTCACCCGCGTGCCGACGCTGGTGCTGGACGATGGCGACACGCTGATCGAGAGCCACTGCATCCTCGACCATCTCGACAGCCTGGTGCCGGCCGAGCGCGCTCTGTATCCCCGCGCCGAACCGGACCGGCGCCGGGCGATGAAGGTCGCGGCTCTGGCGATGGGCACGGCGGAGAAGGCGGTCAGCCTGTTCTACGAGCAGCGGCTGCACCAGGAGGTGTCCGACATCTGGGTCACGCGCTGCCGGGCCCAGATCGCCGACGCCCTGGCCATCCTCGAGGGCGACCGCGCCGGCCGGGCCGGCGGGCACTGGTTCGGTGACCGCCTCGGTCATGCCGACATCGCCGTTGCCGTGGTGCTGCGGTTCCTGGGCGAAGCGCATCCCGGCCTGGTCCCGACGGCGGCGATCCCGGCGCTGGCCGCCGATGCGGCCCGGCTGGAGCAGCTGCCGGCCTTCCAGACGATCTCGCAGCCCTTCATCGCGCCGGCCTGACAGGTGGGGCTTTGAGGGGTGAGGCCAGGTCAGATCGGGTCATCCCGATCATGCCGAGGCGGTGAGTTTTTGCCTCTCCCGCTTGCGAGACCCTTTCAGAATTCCCCACACCGTCATTGCAATGACGGCGAAGCCTGGGCCAGCCCTCACCCGGTCTCGCTGCGCGAGCCCGACCTCTCCCGCCAGGCGGGAGAGGCAAATCCGAAGACGATCGGCATCCTGCCGGTCTTCGGCCCGGGGGCACCGGTGTCTCAGCCCCCGGCGAGGGCGGCGAGCTTCAGCACGGTGTTCCAGTTGCGCCCGGTGCCGCTGGTGCCGAGCTTCTTCTCGATCACCGCCATGGTCAGCTTCGAGCGGCCGATGCCGTCCGGATAGCTGATATAGGCGTGCCGGCCGTCGGTCCGCACCTGCTCCCGCCCCACGATGCCGGCCTGCAGCGCGGTGACGGCGGCGGCCTTCGGCGCCTGCTTCAGCGGCAGGAGGACGAGGTGGCTCGGGTCGCTCTCGGCCTCTTCGGGAAACGGGTTGTCGGCGATCGCGCCGGCCCAGTCCGCGGCGCTGCGGACGAACACCGCAGTGCCGAGGCCGAGGCGCTGCGCCAGCGCCTGCTCGATCGTCCGTTCCAGCGCCTCCGCCCGGCCTTTGCCCGCGAAGACGAGGTTGCCGCTCTGCAGCAGCGTGCGCGGCTCGGCGAAGCCGAGCTCCGCCGCGAGGCCGCGCAGATCCGCCATCTTGATCGGCGCATGGCCGGCGACATTGACGGCGCGGAGCAGGGCGATCCAGGTGGTCATGCCGGGATCATAGGGCGGCATGCCTGCCGACCCCAGGACGGAAAATACTTTAAGCCTAAAGCAATTCGCCGTAAGCTCCAGGGCAGGGCCGGGGATGGCGCGTCCGGCCCGGGATGGGAGAGGACGAATGCGGATCACGGTCATCGGCGGCGGTCCGGGCGGCCTGTACTTCGCGCTTCTGACCAAGAAGGCGCGGCCGGGCTGGCATGTCGCGGTGCAGGAGCAGAACCGCGCCGACGACACCTTCGGCTTCGGCGTCGTGTTCTCCGACGACACGCTGGACGAGTTCCTGTCGCGCGACCCGGACTCCTACGAGCGGATCCGCGACCGCTTCGCCTATTGGGACGATGTCGCGATCCACTACCGGGGCGAGACCATCCGCTGCGGCGGCAACGGCTTCTGCGGCACCTCGCGGATGACGCTGCTGCAGATCCTGCAGGAGCGGTGCCGCGAGGTCGGGGTCGAGCTGTCCTTCTCCGACCGGATCGACCCGGCGACGCTGGGCGAGCGCTTCGCGGATTCGGACATCATCGTCGCCGCCGACGGCATCAACTCGGCGATCCGCGAGCATTTCCGCGACGAATTCCGGCCCGAGGTCTCGATCAAGGCCAACCGCTTCTGCTGGATGGGCTCGACCCGGCCGATGGGCGAGTTCAACTACTTCTTCCGCCAGACCGAACACGGCGTGATCTGCGCCCACACATACCAGTACGAGGCAACCACCGGCGGCGAAGGCCGGTCGACCTGGGTGTTCGAGATGGACGAGGCCTGCTGGCAGGGCCACGGCTTCGCCGAGGCGGACGAGGAGGGCTCGCGGACCAAGCTGGCGGCGATCTTCGCCGAGGAGCTGCAGGGCCATGCGCTGCTGCTGAACCGGTCGATGTGGCGGCGCTTCCCGCGGATCTTCTGCGAGCGCTGGTGGCATCGGAACATCGTGCTGCTGGGCGATGCCAAGGCCTCGGCGCATTTCTCGATCGGCTCCGGCACCAAGCTGGCGATGGAATGCGCCATCGCCCTGTCGGACACGGTGGTGGCGCATGGCGAGACCAGCATCGAGACGGCCTTCGCCGCCTATGACAAGGCCCGCCGCACGCCCTGCCAGGTCACCCAGCACAATGCCGACGTGTCGCTGGCCTGGTTCGAGCATATGAACCGGTCCTTCGACATGGACCCGATGCAGTTCGCCATGGTGGTGATGTGCCGGGCCAAGTCGATTACCTACGACAACCTGCGCATCCGCGACCCGGACTTCGTGCGCCGCGCCGACGACGCCTTCTACGAGCGGCTGTGGCGCGAGACCGGCGACGACTACCGCGCCAGCCGGCCGACGCCGATGTTCACCCGCTTCCGGCTGCGCGGCATGGAACTGGCCAACCGGGTGGTGATGTCGCCGATGGCGCAGTATTCCGCCGACCGCGACGGCAACCTGACCGACTGGCATTTCGTGCACTACGCCTCGCACGCCCTCGGCGGCATGGGGCTGATGTTCGTCGAGATGACCTGCCCGTCGCCGGACGCCCGGATCAGCCTGGGTTGCCCCGGACTGTGGACCGACGCGCACGAGGCGCAGTGGACGCGGCTGGTCGGTTTCGTGCACGGCCATGGCGAGACCAAGATCGCCATGCAGCTGGGCCATTCCGGACGCAAGGGGTCGACCCAGCTGGGCTGGCAGACCGCCGACCACCCGATCGCCGAGCCGGCCGACAACTGGCCGGTGATCTCGGCGTCGCCGCTGCCCTGGATCGAGGGCGTCAGCCCGGTGCCGGCGGAGATCGACCGGGCGGAGATGGACCGGATCAAGGCCGATTTCGTGCAGGCGACAGCGCGGGCCGCCCGGGCCGGCTTCGACCATCTCGAGCTGCATTGCGCCCATGGCTACCTGCTGGCCTCGTTCCTGTCGCCGCTGACCAACCGGCGCGCGGATGAATACGGCGGGCCGGTCGAGAACCGGCTGCGCTATCCGCTGGAGGTGTTCCGGGCGATGCGGGCGGCGTGGCCTGACGACCGGCCGATGTCGGTGCGCATCTCCGCCACCGACTGGGCGGAGGGCGGCATCGGCGAGGACGAAATCTTCGCCATCGCCGAGGCCTTCCGCGATGCCGGCTGCGACCTGATCGACGTCTCGGCCGGCCAGACCGTGCCGGACCAGAAGCCGGTCTATGGCCGGATGTTCCAGGTCCAGTTCGCCGAGGCGATCCGCAACGTGCCGAAGCTGGCGACCATGGCGGTGGGCGCGATCACCGAGCCGGGGCAGATCAACACCATCCTGCACACCCGCCGCGCCGACCTGGTGGCGCTGGGCCGGCCGCATCTGTGGAACCCGACCTTCGTCCGCCAGGCCGAGGCCTGGTACGGCGTGCGCGGCCAGGCTTGGCCGCAGCAATACTGGCCCGGCCGCGACCAGGCCTTCCGCGAGATCGCCCGGTCGGCCGACAAGCAGGCCGAGCTGCAGATCAAGGCCAAGCCGAAGCGGCACGGCCGCTAAAGTCACGCTTGGCGTTGCCTCTCCCGCTTGCGGGAGAGGTCGGAGACGCGAAGCGGCTCCGGGTGAGGGGAGTTTGTCGAGGCCGGGACCAACCCTCACCCGGCCGTCCTGCGGACGTCCGACCTCTCCCGCCAGGCGGGAGAGGCAACACGAGTCAGGCGTCAGGGGCGGGCGGCCGCCACCGCCTCGGCCAGGCGGTCCAGCTCCGCCTCGGTGTGCAGGTAGGAGACGGCGGCACGGCAGATGTCGCCGAGGCCGCGCGCGGTCATGTCCAGCGGGGTGTAGGCCACGCCGTTGACGGCGATGGTGATCCCCTCGGACGCCAGGCTCTGGCGCAGCGCCGCCGGAACGACGCTTTCGACGGCGAAGGACACCAGGGCAGCGCGCTCGACGCCGCGGTCGTGCACGGTCACGCCGGGGATCGCCGCCAGACGGCCGCGCAGCCCCTGCGCCAGCCCGTCGAGGCGGGCGCGGATGGCATCGATGCCGATGCCACGGGCATATCGGATGGCGGCGCCGAGGCCGAGCCGCAGCGCCATCGGGAAGTCGCCGGCCTCGAAGCGCAGGGCGCCGTCCTGCAGTCGCGGGCCGTCCGGCGTCCAGGCGGCGGTGCGGGCGTCGTGATAGGGCGGGTCCAGCCGGTCGAGGAAAGCTCGCCGGACATAGAGCAGCCCGGTGCCGCGCGGCCCGCGCAGATGCTTGCGGCCGGGCGCGATCAGCACGTCGCAGCCGAGCTGTGCGACGTCGATCGGGATCTGGCCGATGGCCTGCGAGGCATCGACGAAATACGGCACGCCGGCGGCGCGGGCGACCTGCCCGATTTCCGCAGCCGGGTTGATCAGCCCGCCATTGGCGCCGATCCAGGTCAGCGACACCAGTTTCACCCGGTCGTCGATCATCGCGGCCAGCGCCTCGGGCGAGGCCCGGCCGGTGTCGTCGCAGGGGATCACCTCGATCACCGCGCCGGTGCGGGACGCGGCGCGCTGCAGGGTGGTCAGGTTGCCGCCCCATTCCTGCCGGCCGACCAGGATGCGGTCGCCGGCGGCCAGCGGCAGCCCCGCGAAGGCCAGGCCCCAGCCCTGGGTGGCGCTGCTGGTGAAAGCGATCTCGGCCGGCGTCGCGCCGATCAGCGCCGCTGCGTCGGCGCGAGCCTCCTCCAGCGCTGGTGTCGCGGCCTGGCCGGCCTCGATCGGGCCGGAGACCGCCTCGCGCTGCAGATGGGCCAGCACCGCATCCAGCACCGGCTGCGGCGGCAGCGAGCCGCCGGCATGGTTGAAGTGCAGCACCCGGTCGATGCCGGGCGTCTCCGCGCGCAGCCGTGCTACATCCATGGTCAGTCCTCGAGCTCGACCACGGCCTCGACCTCGACCGAGACGCCGCGCGGCAGGGCGGCCACGCCGACCGCGGCGCGGGCATGCTTGCCCTTGTCGCCGAACACGGCGGCGATCAGGTCCGAGGCGCCGTTGCCGACCTGCGGCTGCTGGGTGAAGCCCGGCGCCGAGGCGACGAAGACGCCGAGCTTGGCGACGCGGCGGATGCGGGCGAGCTCGCCGCCGGTCGCGGCCGCGACCTGGGCCAGGACGGCCAGCGCGCAGGCCTGGGCCGCCTTCTGCCCGTCCTCGAGCGAGACGGTGTCGCCGAGATGGCCGAGCCAGGCCGGGCCGTTGCGATCCTGCGAGATCTGGCCGGAGATGAACAGCAGATTGCCGGCCTGGACGTAAGGCACGTAGTTGGCGGCGGGGGCAGGGGCCGCGGGCAGCTCATGGCCCAGGGCGGCGACGGCCTCGGCGATGGTCTTCGGCATGGTCGGGGTCCTCGGTGTCGGAAACCCGGATGCTAGCCGCCGCCGGCCGGCCGCGACGAATGCGAAGTTTTCGTCCTATGGACGACTCTGATTCACCTGCAGGCCGAGGACGAGCCGGCCGGCGCCGTTGAGCGTGACCGTCAGGTCCTCGTAGTCGGCGATCACCGGATGGCGCGTCGCCATCGGGCGGTGGTGGGTGGCGCCGACGACCATGACGGACGCGCCCGACGCCTCGGCCGAGGCGATGCCGGCCGGCGCATCCTCCCAGACCAGGCAGTCCTCGGCGTCGGCGCCCAGCCGCTTCGCCGCGGCCAGGAATCCGTCAGGTGCCGGCTTGCCACGGGCGACATCCTCGGCGGTGACCAGCACGGCGGGCGGGACCAGTCCGGCCGCGGCGAGGCGCTTGGCCGCCAGCGCCCGCGGCGCCGAGGTGACGATCGCCCAGCGGTCCGGCGGCAGGACGCTCAGGAAGCGCTCCACCCCGGCGATGGCGACGACGCCATCGACATCGTCGATCTCGGCCTGGGTCAGCTCGGCGGCTTCGCGCTCCACATCCGGCACGCCCCAGCGGCGGATGGTTTCGATCGCGCGCACGCCATGCATGGTCTCGACCACCGCCGCGGCGTCCAGCCCGTGCCGCTCGGCCCAGCGGGTCCAGACGCGGACGGCCGAGGCGATGCTGTCCAGCAGGGTGCCGTCCATGTCGAACAGGAAGGCGGCATAGCTTCGCTGCGTCAGCATCGGGTCATCCATGACGTCGTCGGGGCGGCGGGCACGATGCCCCAGCGCGGCGAAGCGTGCCAGCGCCGCCCGCGGCATGGGCGCCATCCGTTTACGCAGGCTCTGCCGCCTCGCCGCGGATCCAGTCGGTGAAGTCGGTGACCGGCGGGGGCAGAGGGCCGGGTCGGGTCACCAGCCAGTAGCCCAGGCCGGGCGGGGCGAAGGGCGGGCCGCCCAGCGGCTCGACCAGCGCGCCGCTGCGCAGCCGCTCACCGATCAGCGCGTGCCGGCCCATGGCCACACCCTGGCCGGCCAGGGCCGCCTCCAGCACGATGTTGTAGTCGTGCAGCATCAGGGTGCGGGCGCGGGCCAGATCGAAGCCATGCGCCGCCGACCAGACCGGCCATTCGATCGGCTCGCGGGCGTAGGACAGCAGCAGGGTGTGGTGCAGCAGGTCGGCCGGCGTCGCGATCTGCGGCCCGCGCTGCAGCAGCGCCGGGCTGACCACCGGGGCGATGCGGTCGGCCAGCAGCAGCGTCGCCTCGACCTCGGGCCAGCCGCCGGTGCCGTAGCGGATCGCCAGGTCGGCCTCGCCGCCCTTCAGATCCGCCAGGGCGTTGGACGGCTCCAGCCGCAGCTCGATCTCCGGATGCGCCGCGGCGAAGCGGCCCAGCCGCGGCACCAGCCAATGGGTGGCGAAGGAGACCAGCAGGCTGACCCGCAGCACCGCCCGCTCCGGCGCCCGGACGGCGCGGGTCTCTTCGGCCAGCAGGTCGAAGGCGCGGCGCACCCCGTCGAGATAGCGCTCGCCGGCCGGGGTCAGGGCGATGGCGCGGGTCTTACGGACGAAGAGGGCGGTGCCGAGCTCCCGCTCCAGCCGCTGCACCTGGTGGCTGATCGCGCTCGGCGTCACCAGCAGCTCCTCGGCGGCGCGGCGGAAGCTCAGATGCCGGCCGGCCGCCTCGAAGGCACGCAGGGCGGGGAGCGACGGAAGACGGCGCGGCATTTGGCGTGGAGTGTGTGCGGTGACCGATCCGCAGCATAGTGCTGCGGCTTCGCTTCGGCCGAAAGGTGAATAGCAGGTTCGGCTTCTCCCGGCTGATGACCGCCGTACCTCTTACGTCGATACAACCACAAACCGCATTCCTCGTGGCACGCAGACATGAAATCCTATCGTCTCAGGGGCGAGAGAGGCCATTCCGGCCGGGGTCATCAACTGTCTTCGGTTCATGAAGGCCTCCATGATCGTCGACGGGCGCAGCCTCCCTGACTCGCTGATCGTCAATTCTGAGATCTGCATCGTCGGCGCCGGTGTCGCCGGAATTGCATTGGCCCGGGAATTCGGCCGGGCGGGAATATCGACCTGCCTGATCGAAGGCGGCGGCTGGAGTGCCGATATCGCGTCGCAATCCCTCTATGCGGGAGAGTCGACCGGCATTCCCTACGACCTGGTCAACACCCGCAGCCGCTATGTCGGCGGCAGCTCGAACTGCTGGGGCGGCTGGTGCCGGCCCTTCTCCCTGATCGATTTCAATCCCCGTCCCTGGGTGGGCGGCAGCGGCTGGCCGTTTCCGCTGGCGGATCTCTCGGAAGCCTATGCGCGGGCCCGCGACCTGCTGCAGGTCGGGCATCTGCCGCACGACCTCGCCTTCTGGCTCGACGGGCTGTCGGGGCGGGTCCAGACCCTGACATTGAACTCGGACGCGATCGAGACGCTGATCGCCCATTTCAGCCCGCCGGTGCGCCTCGGGACCGTGTTCAGGACGGAGCTGGAGCGATCGCCGACGATCAGGCTGCTGCTGCACGCCAATGCCGTCGGCGTGGCGACCGACGACTCCGGGACCCGGGCCACAGGCGTCCGGGTGCGGACGGAGGATGGAAAGACGCTCTTCGTCGCCGGCCGGGAGGTGATCCTGGCCGCCGGCGGAATCGAGAACGCGCGGCTGCTGCTGCTGTCGAACGATGTTCAGCCGGCCGGCCTCGGCAATGCCCGTGACCTGGTCGGGCGCTACTTCATGGAGCATCCCCGGATTCCGCTGGGCCGGGTCCGGCTGCATGACCCATACCGGCGGCGTGTGTTCCAGGATGCGCGGTACAGCTTCCACAACCCGCGCCTCGCCATCGAGGGGACCTGTGCCAGTGCCTATTTCGGCCTGTCGGAGCGGATGCAGCGGGCGGAAGGGCTGCTGCAGTGCCGGAGCTACCTGTTCGCGTTCCACCCGGAGGACGACCATCCGGCACTTGAAAGCGCGCGGCGCATTCTCGCGGCGCTGCATCGCCGGTCACTGGCGATCGATGCCTGTGACGCGCGGGCTGTCATCGCCGGTGTGCCGAGCATGGCGCGGATCCTGCTGCGTCGTCGCGGCATCATCGCACCCGCGCCGAAGTATTTCGACCTGGTCAGCGTGCTCGAGCCGGCCCCTGATCCCGAAAGCCGGGTCACCCTGTCCGAGATGCGAGACCGTTTCGGCTGCAATCAGGTTCGAATGCACTGGCGGATCGGCGCGCTGGAACGGCGAACCCATTTGCGCATGCTTTCGCTGCTGAAGCAGGGGATCGAGACTGCCGGTCTCGGCATCGTCGAGCTTGGGGACGCCGATCTCGCGGAAGATCGGTGGCGCGATGCCCTCGGCTGGTGCTGGCATCACATGGGAACGACACGGATGGACCCCGATCCGCGGCTGGGCGTGGTCGACACCGACTGCCGCGTGCACGGCCTGCACAATCTCTACGTCGCCAGCAGCTCGGTGTTCCCGACCGGCGGCAATGACATGCCAACGCTGACCATCGCCGCCCTGGCGCTGCGCCTTGCCGATCATCTGCGGAAACAGCGTGAGATGAACGTTCCGCTGGCTGTCGACACCGTGGCCGGGCCGCGATCTGCCCGGACGAAGTCACGGTTCCGGCGAGCCGCGGCCTGACCACGCCCGCCGCGCCATCAGGGTCCGAAGACGGACCAGCCCATGGCCTTGGCCAGCCGCTCCAGCGCCAGGGTGCCGAGCAGCGAGTTGCCGTGCTGGTTCAGCCCGGGCGACCAGACCGCGACCGCGGCGCGGCCCGGCACGATCGCCAGGATGCCGCCGCCGACGCCGCTCTTGCCCGGCAGGCCGACGCGGAAGGCGAAGTCGCCGGAGCCGTCGTAATGGCCGCAGGTCAGCATCAGCGCATTGATCCGCCGCGCCCGCTCCGGCGACACCACGCGGTGCCCGGTCGACAGCCCGCCATCGGCCAGGAACCGCCCGGCGGTGGCCAGCTGCCGGCAGGTCATGGCGATGGCGCATTGGTGGACATAGACGCCGAGCGTCAGCTCCACCGGATGCAGCAGGTTGCCGAAGGACTTCATATAGGCGGCCAGCGCCATGTTGCGGTAGGCGGTGCCGGCCTCGGACCGCGCCACTTTCTCGTCGATGGCGATGCTCTCGTCATCGGCCAGCCAGCGGATGAAGCGCAGGATCGACCCGATCGCCTCGCGCGGCTGGTGCCCGGCCAGGACGACATCGGTCACCACCAGCGCGCCGGCATTGATGAAGGGGTTGCGCGGCACGCCCTGCTCGTGCTCGAGCTGGACGATCGAGTTGAAGGCGTTGCCCGACGGCTCGCGCCCCACCCGCCGCCACAGCGCGTCGCCGACGGCGCCGAGCGCCAGCGTCAGGGTGAAGACCTTGGAGACGCTCTGGATCGAGAACGGCACCTCGGCGTCGCCGGCGACATGGACGCCACCGTCGAGGGTGGCGACCGCGATGCCGAATTGGCCGGGATCGACCTTCGCCAGCTCCGGGATGTAGGTCGCGACCTCGCCGCGATGCTGCTCCCGCGCCAGGGCGTCGGCGATCTCGCCGACGGCTTCGCCTAGATCCGGCATGTCCGGCTCAGCCCTCGCGGTCGATCGTCATGTACAGGGCGGCGCCGTCCGGCGTGTCGATCGGCCCGCGGCGCTGGAACCCGGCCTTTTCATAGGCGCGGATCGCGGCGGCGTTGGCCGGAGCCGGATCGACCTGGATCCGCGCCGTCTCCGGCAGGGCCAGCAGGCGGCGCAGCACCAGCCTGATCAGCCGGGTGCCCATGCCGCGGCCGATCACGTCGGTCTCGCCCAGGAACAGGTCGATGCCGAAGGTCTCGCGCGGCAGCTGGTGCGCGGCCCAGTACGAGTCGGGGTTGGCATGGTAGACATGCATGTAGCCGATCGGCCGGCTGCCCTCGCAGGCCAGGAACGGCGCGATGTTCGCTTCGACGATGTGGGCCGCGATCTGCGCCAGCTCCTCCTCCGGGTCGCCCCACCAGCGCATGACATGCGGCCGCTCCAGCCAGCGGGCGATGATCGGCAGGTCCACGATCTTCAGCGCGTTGAGGCCGATCGACGGGTCGACCGCATCGGCGATGCGCTCGTCCGCCAGCTTCAGCGCGACCGGGGCCGGTCCGGCCGCGGGTTCGGGATGATCATCGCTCATGCCGGGCCGGGGAGGGCGATCTCTCGCCGTGTCGGGGAAGGAACAGACTCATGGACGGCATCGGTGCTGCGAACGGGTCAAGAACCTGTACCCGATCGCGGCGGGCGGTCAAAGAGTCCTGTGTCGGATCTCATACCGGCACGCCGATGACAGCGTCGTCATCGCGAGGCGCGAACGGCAGTGGCAATCGGGCCGCTCAAATATCGTACGGCAGCTCCTCGTCCCGCTGGTTCAGGAACAGCAAGACGATGCCGGCGATGGTCAGGAAGTTATGGGCGGACGCCTGGCCGTTCCATTCCTTGGACTGCCACATGGCGAACCATTCGCCGCCGATGGCGACGAAGCCGAAGGCGTAGAGCAGGAAGCCCATGCCGACGCCGGCCAGCGCCAGGGTCTTGGTCCGGGCGAAGACGGCGGCGGGCGCGTCCCAGCGCAGCCCCATGCGCACCGCGCCGGCCCAGCAGACGAGGGCGGTGGCGACCTGCCAGGCGATGATCAGGGCATAGGCCAGATGGGCGGCCCACGGAACATCGATCGCCCGCCACATCAGGGCGGGCGATCGGAAGGTCGTGTCCATCGCCAGCACGTGCCGGACGAAGACGAAGTTGGAGCCGTAATCGGTCAGGTTGCCGACCGCGACCAGGGTGAAGAACAGCGCAACACCGGCTGTGGCCAGGATCTTGAGGACCCTGGCCGTCAGCATATCAGTGGGCCATCGCCGGCTCGCGGCCGATATCGGCCATCGGGTGCCGCTCCGCCCGCTGCAGGGCCTGGCCCTGGGCGTCGAACAGGTGGCAGGTGTCGGCCGAGAAGCCGATCTGGACCTGGTCGTTGGTCTTGGCCCGGCTGTCGCCGCCGGCCTGCACCGTCAGCATCCCGGCCTCGGTCTTGAGGTAGAGATAGGTCTCGCCACCGAGGCGCTCGACCACCAGCACCTGGCCGGGGATGGTGGCGGCACCGCTGCCCATCTCGTTCATGTGCTCCGGCCGGACACCGAGTGTGACCTTGTCGCCGGCCTTGGCCCGGCCCGGCTGCACCGGCACGGTGACCGAGCCGCCGCCCGGCAGCCCCACCGTCGCGGTGGCGCCGTTGGACGCGGTGACCTGGGTCTCGATGAAGTTCATCTTCGGGCTGCCGATGAAGCCCGCCACGAACAGGTTGTCCGGGTGGTGGTACAGCTCGAGCGGCGAGCCGACCTGTTCGATCCGGCCGGCGCTCAGCACCACGATCTTGTCGGCCAGCGTCATCGCCTCGACCTGGTCGTGGGTGACGTAGACCATGGTGGCGTTCAGGTCGTTGTGCAGGCGGGCGATCTCGATCCGCATCTGCACGCGCAGCGCCGCGTCGAGGTTCGACAGCGGCTCGTCGAACAGGAACACCTTCGGGTTGCGCACGATGGCGCGGCCGATGGCGACGCGCTGGCGCTGGCCGCCCGACAGCTCCTTCGGCTTGCGCTTCAGCAGGTGCTCGAGCTGCAGGATGCGGGCGGCGTCGCCGACCTTGCGCTCGATCTCGGCCTTGTTGGTCTTGGCGAGCTTCAGGCCGAAAGCCATGTTCTCGTAGACCGTCATGTGGGGATAGAGCGCATAGCTCTGGAACACCATCGCGATGCCGCGCTCGGCCGGCGGCAGGTCGTTGACCCGCTGGCCGTCGATGGCGAGGTCGCCGGAGCTGATGTCCTCGAGGCCGGCGATCAACCGCAGCAGGGTCGACTTGCCGCAGCCCGACGGACCGACGAAGACGACGAATTCGCGGTCGCGGATGTCGAGATCGACGCCTTTGATGATCTCGAGGTCGCCGAACGACTTACGAATGCCACGGAGCGTAACGCCAGCCATGTTTCCTCCACTGCGCAAACTTTGTCCGCACCATATCCAGCACGGGCGCCTGAGGCCAGCATTTTGGAACCGCCGCTGTCAAATCGTCTGATGTTTGTACGAATCTGATTAGGGAATGGCCGGCCGTCGGCGCCGGCCAGGGGCCTGCGATCGATTGACTCCGGCCCGGCCGGACCCCTAAATCCGCCCGCCCGAGAGGAGCCGACATGCCGATCCGCCTTGATCTCCTGACCGCGAAGACCGGCGCCGCGTCGTGAACCGCCCTGCGATCAGGATCGCCACCGCCGTGGTCGGGCTGGCCGGGCTGTGCGCCATCATCTGGCTGGTCGCCGCCCAGAACGCCGAAGCGGTGCTGAAGCTGCTGCTGGGCGCCAGCGGCGGCATCCTGCTGGTGGTCGCCTCCCACGTCCTGGCGATGGGCTGCTCGGCACTGGCCTGGCGCGCCGCGATGCGGCCGCTGTGGTCGGCCGGGCCGGGGATCTTCCTGTGGGCGCGGCTGGTGCGGGAATCGGCCAATGCCGTGCTGCCGGTCGCCCAGGTCGGCGGCAACGTGCTGGGCGCCCGGGTGCTGGCGCAGCACGGCGCCGGCACGCTGCCGGCCGGCGCCGGCATGCTGGTCGACCTGACCCTCGAATTCCTGACCCAGATCCTGTTCTTCGCCATCGGCTTGGTGGTGCTGATCGCGATCGGCGGCGGCGACGAGCTGGGCTGGGCCGCGATCGGCCTCGGCATCGCGGTGCTGATGGGCATTGGCTTCATCCTGGCGCAGCGCTGGGGCATGTTCCGGCTGTTCGAGACGCTGCTGGGCCGGATCGCCCGGGAGTTCGACTGGCCGGCCCTCAACTCGCTATCCGGTCTGCATGACACGGTGCTGGCGATCTATCGCGACCGCGGCGCCATGGCCCGGGCCGCCGTCCTGCACCTCGCCTCCTGGCTGTTCGGTGCCGGCGAGATCTGGCTGGCGCTGCACGTGCTGGGCGCGGATATCGGCTTCGCCGAGGCGCTGGTGATGGAGAGCATCGGCCAGGCCGTGCGGACCGCCGCCTTCCTGGTGCCGGGCGCCCTCGGCATCCAGGACGGCAGCATCCTGGCGCTGGGCGTGATGTTCGGCCTGCCGCCGGAGCTCGCTTTGTCGGTGGCGCTGGTCAAGCGCATCCGCGAGCTGCTGCTGCATGCGCCGGCGCTGCTGATCTGGTACCTCATCGAAGGCCGGCGCCTGCTGCGGACGCCGGATGTCGCACGCGAGCAGGCATAGATGTCGATCTACACCCAGCCCCATACCTCCTGGACCCACCGCCTGACCCGGATGATGGTGCGGCCCCTGGTCGGCACCCCGGTCACGCCGAACCACCTGACCACGGCGCGCCTCATCACCGGCCTGGCCAGCTGCGCCGCCTTCGCCGTCGGCGATGCGCAATGGACCGTCTGGGGCGGGGTGATCTGGCTGATCTCCTGCCTGCTCGACCGGGCGGATGGCGAGCTGGCGCGGCTCGGCAACAGCTCCTCGCCCTTCGGCCATCTCTACGACACGATCTGCGACCTCTCGGTCAACGCGCTGATGTTCCTGGCGATCGGCATCGGCCTGCGCACCAGCTGGCTGGGCGAGGCCGGGCCTCTGCTGGGTCTGCTGGCCAGCGCCGGGGTGCTGGCGGCGTCGATCCTGTCGGCGAAGCTGGAGGCGGCGGGCGCGGTCGAGACCAAGGCCTATGTCGGCATCCTCGGCTTCGATTTCGACGACGCGCTGTACCTGTTCGCGCCGGCGGCCTGGTTCGGACTGTTCCCTTATATCCTGATCGGCGCGGCGATCGGCGGCCCGTTCTTTGCCATCCTGACGGCGGTGCGCCTGCGTGCCGCACGCGTAGGATCGCGGCCAGGATAGAGCGCCTATTGACACTCATTCGCAGTCTCATTTACATCCTGCGGTGACACACCGGAGCCGCCGACGCATGTACATCTGCATCTGCAACGCCCTGAACGACACTCAGATCCGGTGTGCCGTCGAATCTGGGGCGAAGACCGCGGGGCAGGTCTATGCCGGGCTGGGCTGCGCCCCGCGCTGCGGCAAATGCGTCACCTCGATCCGCCATATGGTGAACGAGGCCACCCGCGAGCAGGACGACGCGCCGGTTCTCCTCGCCGCCGAGTAAGTCTGTACGGCGCCGCGCCGCGGTGCTAGCCAGCCTCCCATAGAATTCCGAAGGGGAGGCCGCGATGGCAGAGACCAGGCGCATCATCATCGACACCGATCCGGGCCAGGACGACGCCATCGCCATCCTGCTGGCCATGGGCTCGCCCGAGCTGGAGATTGCCGGCCTCACCACCGTCGCCGGCAATGTGCCGCTGCATCTGACCACCGCCAATGCGTTGAAGCTGTGCGAGCTGGCCGGGCGCACCGACATCCCGGTGGTCCAGGGCTCGATCCGCCCCCTGGTGCGGCCGCTGGTCACCGCCGAGGCGGTGCATGGCAAGACCGGCCTCGACGGCTCCGGCCTGCCTGAGCCCACGACCAAGCCGGTGCCCGGCCACGCGGTCGACTGGATCGTCGACACGATCATGGCGGCGCCGGAAGGCACCTACACGCTGTGCCCGCTCGGACCCCTGACCAACATCGCCGCGGCGCTGGTGCGCGAGCCCAAGATCGCGCCGCGGATCCACGAGATCGTGTTCATGGGCGGCGGCTTCTTCGAGGGCGGCAACACCACCCCGGCCGCCGAGTTCAACATCTATGTCGACCCGCACGCCGCGCATGTGGTGCTGACCAGCGGCATCAAGCTGACGATGGTGCCGCTCGACGTCACCCACAAGGCGCTGATCTCCCGCGCCTGGCTGGACAAGGTGGCGGCGCTGGGCACGCCGGTGGCGAAGAGCGTGCACGGCATGCTGGATTTCTACGAGCGTTTCGACATGGAGCGCTACGGCACCGCCGGCGGGCCGCTGCACGATCCCTGCGTCATCGCCTATCTGCTGCGGCCGGAGCTGTTCGGCGGCCGCGACTGCCATGTCGCGGTCGAGCTGGCGGGCGAGCATACGCTGGGCATGACCGTGGTCGACTGGTGGGATATGGCCGCCAAGTGGAACCGCCCGGATGCGAAGCCGAAGAACTGCCGCGTGCTGCGCGACATCGACGCCGACGGCTTCTTCGAGCTGATCTACCAGGCGTTGCAGCGGGTGTGAGGCGGGCGTGAGCGAATCCCTGGAAAGCATCTTCACCATCGAAGCGGCGCCGCTGAAGTTCGGCGCCGGCGCGGTCGAGGATCTGGGCTGGGAGCTGAAGCGCCTCGGCGTCTCCCGGGTGCTGCTCGTCGCCGACCCGGCACTGAACGTATTTGCGCTGATCGACCGGGTGATCCGCATCATCCAGCGCAGCGGCATTGGCGTGACCCGGTTCGAGGGCATCGCGGTGGAGCCGACGCTCGAGTCGCTGGAACTCGCCGCCGAAGTCGCGCTTTCGGTGGAGGTCGACGGCTTCGTCGCGCTCGGCGGCGGGTCGACCATCGACACCGCCAAGGTCGCCAACCTGATCAAGCGCCATGGCGGCGCGATCATGGACTATGTCAACGCGCCGATCGGCGGCGGGCGCAAGCCGCCGGGGCCGCTGTTCCCGCTGGTGGCGGTGCCGACCACCTCGGGCTCGGGGTCGGAGGCCACGACCGTCGCCATCCTCGACATCCCCGAGCTCAAGCTGAAGACCGGGATCTCGCACCGGCATATCCGCCCGAGCCTGGCCCTGGTGGATCCGGAGCTGTCGCGCACCACTCCGGCCGGCGTCACCGCCTCGGCCGGGCTCGACGTGGTCTGCCACGCGGTCGAATCCTATATCTCCAGGCCGTTCGACGCGCGGCCGCGCCCGGCCACGCCGGACGACCGGCCGCCCTATCAGGGCAGCAACCCGGTGGCCGACATCTGGTCGCTGCAGGCGATCGAGTTCGGCGGCCGCTTCCTGGCCCGCGCGGTGGCCGATGGCGACGACCTAGAGGCGCGCGGCACGATGATGCTGGGCGCGACCATGGCCGGGATCGGCTTCGGCACCGCCGGGGTGCACATCCCGCACGCCTGCGCCTATCCGATCGCCGGGCTGAAGCACGACTTCCACGCCGACGGCTACAGCCACGCCTTCGTACCGCATGGCTACTCGGTGATCGTCACCTCGCCGGCGGCGTTCCGCTTCACCTATGATTCGGCGCCGGAGAAGCATATCCGGGCGGCCGAGCTATTGACCGGACGACCGGTCAGCGATCCGGGGGCGGACAGCCTGCCCAAGGCGCTGATCGCGCTGATGCGCCAGGTCGGCGCACCGAGCGGCATCGCCGCGCTGGGCTATGACGAGGCCGACATCCCGGCCCTGGTCGAGGGTGCCATGAAGCAGCAGCGGCTGCTGATCGGCGCGCCGAAGCCGGTCGGGCCGGCCGATCTCGAGCGCATCCTGCGGGAGTCGATGGCGAACTGGTAGTTCGCAGGTTGGGTTCGCGGCGAGCGAACCCAACCCACGACTTTTGGCTCCTCAGGCGGCGCGCAGCACCACCTCGGCCGGCACGTAGTTCAGGCCCAGCGCCTCGGCCACCGGCTTGTTGGTGACCTGGCCGGAATGGATGTTCAGCCCCTCGCGCAGATGCGGGTCGTCCAGGCAGGCCCGGCGATAGCCCTTGTCGGCCAGCGCCAGGGCGAAGGGCAGGGTGGCGTTGTTCAGCGCGAAGGTCGAGGTCCGCGCCACGCCGCCCGGCATGTTGGCGACGCAGTAATGCACCACCCCGTCGACCACATAGGTCGGGTTGTCGTGGGTGGTGGGCTTGGAGGTCTCGAAGCAGCCGCCCTGGTCGATGGCGACGTCGACCACCACCGAGCCGGGCTTCATCTTCGCGATCATCGCCCGGGTGACCAGCCGCGGCGCCGCGGCGCCCGGCACCAGCACCGCCCCGATCACCAGGTCGGCGCCGGTGACATGCTCCTCGATCGCGTCGACGGTCGAGTAGATGGTGTTGAGCTCGGCGCCGAACTGCAGGTCCAGCTCCTTCAGCCGCTGCAGCGACTTGTCGATCACCGTGACATGGGCCTCCAGGCCCATCGCCATGCGCGCCGCATTGGTGCCGACCACGCCGCCGCCCAGCACGACGACCTTGGCCGCCGGCACGCCGGGCACGCCGCCCAGCAGCATGCCGCGGCCGCCCTGGATCTTCTCCAGGCAATGGGCGCCGCACTGGATCGACATGCGGCCGGCGACTTCGCTCATCGGCGCCAGCAACGGCAGCCCGCCGCGGGCATCGGTCACGGTCTCATAGGCGATGGCAACCGCGCCCGATTTCATCAGGAGCTCGGTCTGGCGCGGGTCGGGCGCCAGATGCAGATAGGTGAACAGCACCTGGCCGCGGCGCAGCATGCGGCATTCGTCCGGCTGCGGCTCCTTGACCTTCACCACCATCTCGGCGCGGTCGAAGATCTCCTGGGCGGAGGACACGATCTCCGCCCCCGCGGCGCGATAGCGGTCGTCGCCGAAATCGATCCCGGCGCCGGCATTGGTCTGGACGATGACGCTGTGACCGTGATGGACCAGCTCGCGGACGGAGCTCGGGGTCAGGCCGACACGGTACTCGTGGGTTTTGATTTCCTTCGGCACGCCGATGAGCATGTTTCCCCCGGGTTTCGTTGCCGGCGGCCGCCCTGCGGGCGGCGCCTTACCCGATTCCTACATCAGCTATGCGGGGAATGACATCGCCGTCGACGCCGGGGTCGCCCTGGTATGATGACGACCATACCCGGCGGTGCGGTTACCCGGCCTGTTGCCGCGGCGGGCCTGCGCCCCGGACGGCTTCTTGCCGTTGCGACGAAGCTCCATCTCCCGGAAGATGGCCTCGCGCTGCATCCTCTTCAGCGCACGGGAGTGGCGGTGAAGCGGGAGATGGGATCGTGACGTTGTTGAAGATCGTCGGCATGGGCCATCCCGTGCTGCGCCGCATCGCCGACCCCGTGGCCGACCCCGGCGACCCGGAGATCGCGAGGCTGGCCGAGGACATGATCGAGACCATGCGCGACGCGCCGGGCATCGGCCTGGCGGCGCCGCAGGTGTACCGGCCGCTGCGGCTGATCGTGTTCGAGGTGCCGGCCGGCCGGCAGGAGGAGGGCGAGCCGCCGGCGCCGGAGGGGCCGACCGTGCTGATCAATCCCGAGATCGTGCCGCTGCTCGACGACACCGTGCTGGGGATGGAAGGCTGCCTGTCGATCCCGGGCCTCCGCGGCCTGGTGCCGCGCTGGCGGCGGATCGGCTATCGCGGCCTCGGCCTCGACGGCCAGGTGATCGAGCGTGAGGCCGAGGGGCTGCATGCCCGCGTGGTCCAGCATGAGGTCGACCATCTCGACGGCGTGCTGTATCTCGACCGGCTGCGCGACCTGAACGATCTCGCGGTCGACGCCGAGGCCCGCCATCTCGCCGACAGAGCCTGAGGGACGCACCGATGACCGATTCTACCCCCGATCAGCCTCTTGGCGATCAAACTGGCGAGCGCGACGCCCTGCTGCTGGCGGTGCTGCCGCATGTCGCCTTCGACGGCTGGACCCGGCAGGCGCTGCGGCTGGGCGCCGAGGATGCGGGATTCGGCCTTGACGAGGTCGCCATCCTCTTCCCGGGCGGGATCGCCGAGCTGTCGGACCATCTGTACGACTGGGCCGACCGGGCGATGCTGGCGCGGCTGGCGGAGGCGGGCGAGGCCTTCGCGAGCCTGCGGGTGCGCGAGAAGATCGCCCAGGCGGTGACGGCGCGGCTCGACGTGCTGGCGCCCTATCGCGACGCGGTCCGGCGCGACCTGTCACGGCGGGCGCTGCGCCCGCTGTCGCGCCGCGGCTTGCGCCAGCTGCATCGCACCGTCGACGCCATGTGGCGGGCAGCCGGCGACCGGTCGACCGATCTCAACTACTACTCCAAGCGCGGGCTGCTGGCCGGGGTCTATGCCTCGACCCTGCTGGTCTGGCTCGACGACCGGTCGGAGGGGCAGGAGATCACGCACGCCTTCCTCGAGCGCCGGATCGGCGAGGTGCTGGCCTTCGGCCGGCAGATCTCGGGGCTGAAGCGGCTCGGCGACCTGGCCGAGGCGCCGTTCCGGCTGGCCGCCCGGCTGCGCGAGGGGCGGGGAGCGGCGGCGGGGTAGGCCATCAGGCTCATTGTCATCGCCGGGCTTGACCCGGCGATCCAGGGGCCACCGAGAGCGGCATCGACATCTCTGCATGCCCGGGTCAAGCCCGGGCATGACAGGGTTTGGGGGCGGCCTACTTCTTGCGGAACGCGTCCAGCGCCACGACCTTGGCGCCGTCGGCCGGTGCGCCCTCGGCCGGGGCCTTGGCTGCGGTTTCGGCCGGCTCGTCCGGGTTCCCGGCGGCGTCGGCGTCCTCGGCTTCCGCGGCCTCCTTCGCAGACTGGAACTGCAGCGCGAAATTGACCGACGGGTCGGCGAAGGTGGTGATCGCGGCCAGCGGGATCACCAGGCGCTCGGTCTTGCTGGAGAAGCTGAGCGAGACCGAGAACCGGTCCTCGCAGACCTCCAGCCCGAAGAACTGGTGCTGCAGGACGATCGTCATCTCCTGCGGGTATTTCTGCCGCAGATATTCCGGGATCGCGACCCCGCGATGATTGGTCACAAAGGTCAGGTAGAAATGATGATCACCCGTCAGCCCCTTCTCGGCCACCTGGGCCAAAGCTTCCCTGACCACGCCCCGCAGGGCGGATTCGACCATGCGGTCGTATCGGAGTTCGTCGTCCATCCGATCACACTAGACCGGGGCCGTCGGGATGAAAAGGGAGACGCGCGGCAGACAGCCGCCCATGTCCGACATTCCGGGTCGAGATTTGGGGGAGAAGCGGGGCGTTCTGTTGCTGGGTGCCCCAAGCCCCACCTCGACGGGGCTAGCCGCCGAGGGATTTATCGAGGACGCTTAGCTGCTTACGCAGCCGCGCGAACCTCAGCAAAGTTGTCGTTGGCAACTATTGCAATGGCCCGATAACGGCGGAACCATGCCGGACGAAAACCTTCCCTTTACTACACGCGTCGATCCTATTTCGCCCCCGCACTCCGTCCAACACCGGAGATCTGGTGGAGGCGCCGGGTACCGCCCCCGGGTCCGCAGCGTCTATTCCAAAAGGCGTTTATCGTCATAGTCGGTTGCCCGACCCCCTCAAGATAGGGATTTGTGACAGCGGATGGAAGGGGCGAAAGGCCCGGTCACAGCACGAAATCGGCGACGACCAGTGCAATCGCTCCGGTCAGGCGGATGTGGAAGTCGGAGACACCGTCGCCGTTGATGTCGCCGGCGATGGTGGTGGTGGTCGGATCGGTGACGGCGAAGCGCAGCTCGCCGGCGTGATGGCTGTAGAGCCTCGTGCCGATGAAGGTGAAGGCCTGGTTGCCGGCCAGGCCGGCATTGGCGTCCATCACCGACAGATCGACCTTGTCGCCCTGGGCGTGGCTGAAATCGGTGATCCGGTCTGACCCGGCGCCGACCTGGCTCTCCCATGTGCTGCCATAGGCGAAGCGATCCGCCCCGGCGCCACCGGCCAGCGTATCCTGGCCGCCGACCCCGACGATGAGGTCATCGCCCCACCAGCCCGACAGGGTGTTGGCGCCGGCGCTGCCGAACAGGGCGTCGCCGACCTGGCTGCCGGACAGGTTCTCGATCCGGGTCAGGCTGTCGCCCTGGGCGTCGCCGCCGCTGGCCGTGGCGGTGGTCAGGTTGACGACGACCCTGATCCAGCTGCCGTAATAGCTGGCGAGGTCGATGCCGGCGCCGCCGTCCAGGACATCCGCCCCGGCGCCGCCGCGAAGTATGTCGTTGCCGCGGCCGCTGCTCAGGTGATTGACGCCGCTGCCGCCGGTGATCTCGTCGGCGCCGTCGCCGGTGATCGCATTCTCGATCATCGTGCCGGCGGCGAAGGTGACGGGCCGGCCGGCGATGGTGGCGGCCCCGGCGGCGAGATCGATCACCGCGCTGCCGGTCAGGGCTGCGCCGTTGATCGTGTCCACGCCGCTGCCGTCGGCCAGCGTCCGGCGCGCCGCGTCGGCGCCGATCGTAGCGAATTCGTTGGTGTAGACGTAGGTGTCGTCCGGGCTGGCGGCATCGCCGTACAGCCGCAGATTCCAGGAGTTCAGCACGCCGGTGTCGCCGCCGGCCAGGTCGCGGATGGTCAGCGTCCACACGCCCTGGCCGCTCTCGCCCCAGTCGTGGACGGTGCCGAAGGTGAAGGCGATGTTGTCCTGGCCCGACCCGTTCGCGTCGAGCGCGCCGACGCCCGGCCGATCCACAAGGATGCTCTGTGTGCCGTCCGGCGAGGTCAGGACGACCTGCAGGTCGCTGATCCAGCTGTGAGCGAGGCTCAACGTCACCTCGACCCGGTCGATCTCGATGCCGGTGCCGATCGTCAGCGTCGTGCTGACGCCGGTGGCGCTGGCATCGGGGATGCCGAGGCCGGGCGAGGCCGAGGCGGAGACGCTGATCTCATTGGCGCTGGTGTGGGCAGGGCCGCGCCAGCTTTCGGCCAGGCGCACCGCGGCATGGGCGTCGACCAGGCCGAAGCCGATGTCGTGATTGACCGTCAGGCCGCCGCCATTCGAGTTGGTCGCGCCGTTGATCGTGTCGTCGAGCGTGCCCACGATGTCGCCGCGAGCGCTGTAGGCCAGGATCTCTTGCACGTCTCGCCAGCCGAGGTTCGGGTTGGCCTGCAACATCAGCGCCACGACGCCGGAGACCATCGGCGCCGCGGCCGAGGTCCCGTTGAAGTCGGTCATGTAGTTGCCCGCGGCATAACCGGCGCCGCCCACCCGGTCGGTGGTGACGATGCTGCCCCCGCTCTGGCTGCCCGGCGCCCCGACCAGGATCGTCGAGCCCGGCGTCGAATAGCTCGACGGGCTGCCGTTCTGGGCGTTGGCGCCGACGGTGATGGTCCAGCGGTTGTTCTGGAAGCTGTGCAGGTTGGTGTCGTCGCCATAGTCGCGAGCGTTGCCGGCGGACTGGACGATGATCGTGCCCAGCCCGTCGCGCCCGTTTGCCGCCGCGTTGATCGTGGCGGTGCGGGCGGCGGCCCAGGCTGGATTGGCGAAATCGTCGAGGAAGGCGGAGTTCGGGTCGTCGAAGAAGGCGTTGCCGAAGCCCCAGCTGTTGTTGAGCACGTCGGCATCGGCCGCCGCATGGTTGCGGGCGTTCGCCGCGGCCGTCTGCAGCGTGTCGAGGAACAGCGGGTCGTAATAGGACAAGAGCGTCGCGCCATAGGCGATGCCGACCACGCCGGTGCCGTTGCGCTCGGCGGCGATGATGCCGGCGACGGCTGTGCCGTGGTTGTCGTCCGCAGTCACCGGCGCGCCGCCCGTGCCGCCGGTCGCGGCGTTGAAGCTGTGCGCGGTGTCGAGATTGTCGTTCAGGTCGGGATGAGCGAAGTCGATGCCCTGGTCGTGCACGGCGGCGACCACGCCGTTCCCGGTGAATTCGTCCCAGATGTTGCCGAGATTGATGCCCCAGGCGCCGGTGAGATGCCATTGCTGGGTGTAAAGCGGATCTGTCGGAGCCGGCATGACGAAATATCCTGCAATGGAAATGGGAAAGCGTGACCATGGCAGGGAAATACGGCCATTCGGGGACGCAATTGTCCCAAACTTGCCGGATGGGGCGGCGTCGGCCCCGGGCCATCGATCACACCAGCCCTTGGTCCCGGGACCCGGCGCGGCTACACTATGTGGAGACCCGCTGACAGAAACCTGACCCCATGACGATCACCGCCGACCAGCGCGCCGAGCTGGACCAGAGCCGCTCGGCCACCTTCGCCACCCGCCGCGCCACAGTGCCGGCGCTGGAGGAGATCCTGTTCGAGCCGCTGCCCGTGCTCGACCACGGCTTCGTCCGGGTGATCGACTATATGGGCGATGATTCGGCGGTGGTGCAGGCGGCGCGCGTCTCCTACGGCCGCGGCACCAAGAAGGTGTCGGAGGATGAGGGGCTGATCCGCTACCTGATGCGGCACTGGCACACCACGCCCTTCGAGATGTGCGAGATCAAGTACCATGTGAAGCTGCCGATCTTCGTCGCCCGGCAGTGGATCCGGCACCGCACCGCCAATGTGAACGAGTATTCCGCCCGCTACTCGATCCTCGACCGGGAGTTCTATCTGCCGGCGCCGGAGCATTTGGCGGCGCAGTCCAGCAGCAACCGCCAGGGCCGCGACGCGGTGCTGCAGGGGGAGGAGGCGTCGCAGGTGCTCGACCTGCTGCGCGAGGATGCCGAGCGCTGCTGGCGCGACTATGCCTGGATGCTGAACGAGGAGATCGACGGCGCCGAGCCGGTCGACCCGAATCGCCAGGGCCTGGCGCGCGAGCTGGCGCGGATGAACCTGACGCTCAACACCTACACCCAGTGGTACTGGAAGACCGACCTGCACAACCTCATGAATTTCCTGAGGCTGCGGGCCGACCCCCATGCGCAGTACGAGATCCGCGCCTATGCCGATGTGATGCTGGACGCGATGGAGCGCTGGGTGCCGCTGGCCGCCCGGGCGTTCCGCGACTATCGGATGGATGCGGCGACGATCTCCGCCCTCGGCCTCGCCGTGCTGCGCCGGATGCTGGCGGGCGAGGCGGTGGCCCAGCCGGACAGCGGCCTCAGCCCGCGCGAATGGCGCGAGCTCATGGCGGTGCTGGGCCGGCCCGTCTGAGGCTTCAGCTCCCGTCGGTCTTCAGGCCGCGCTCGCGCGCGATCTGGGTGACGTCGGCCTTGATGTCGTCGCCGTTGGTCGGCCATTTCTGCGTCAGCAGTTGGCTGACCAGCTGCTGCTGTGCATCCTTGTCGGTGCCCAGCGCGTCGAGGGCGTGGTTGATCACGAGACTGCGCGCATGGCCGGAGCCCTCGGCGGCATAGTCGTAGCCGACCAGGTCGAAGGTGGCCTGGACGAAATCGTCCTGCGGCACCGAGTTCAGATAGGTCCCGATATCGGCGTCGATGCCGTCCCATTGCTGCATGGCGGTGCCGGAATCGGCGTTTGCGGCGTGGTTGGCGCGGGTCTCGATGCTCTGGGCGAAGGCGTCGCGGCCTTCGGGGCCCATGGCCCCGGCGCCCTTGGCGGTGGGGGCGGGCACCGCGACCGCTTCGCCGATCTGGATCAGGTCGTCATTGGCGAAGTTGTTGTGGTCGACCATCTCGGTCCAGGGGGAGCCGACCTGCTCCGCCATCGACCACTGCGAATCGCCCTTCTCGGCGATCAGGAACCGCATGTTCGAGGCCTGGTCGGCATTGATGCCGTTCCGCTGCATCGCGGCTTGGACCGACGCCTGCCACTGCTGCTGTTGCCCGGTCGGGACATAGGTCGTGACACCGTTTTCGACCTTGAGCAGGCGTCCGTCCTTGTCGACTTCGATCGCCATTGCGGCCTCCATCCGTCTCGAGTTGGCGGCACCATAAGCGACAGGCCGTCCCGGAAAGATGACGGTTCGATGAAGATCTCCATCGTTTAGGAGTCTCTGACAAAAATCCTAATGCGAGTGCGCCGTCCTCTTTGTCATACATATGAAATAATGGTGTCATGGAATTTTCCTAGGCTTCCCGACCGGACCACGAAGGCGGGGGAAGTCATGCTGAAGCCGATCGAGCGCAACCCACGTCCCGCCAGCCCGGTCCGATCCAATTCCGATGCGGAGTTCCAGGCGGCGGTGCGCCGGGCCCTGGCCACCCGCGCCGCGGCCGAGGGGCGCCCGCCCGAATCGCATGGCTACGAGACGGCGGGCCAGGTGCGCCCGGGCGATGCGCTCGAGCGGCTGGTCGGTCCCGACGGGGTTCCGAACAATGGCCAATTCTCCGACCCCAACCTGATCCATCCAGGCGAGATCTATTTCCAGCAGGGTCAGTCGCCGGTCAGCGCCCAGACGGAAGGCGTGATCGACACGGCGCTGGCCTATGACCGGAAGAACGGTGCGAACGCGCCCGACAGCCAGCGCAACTGGGACGCGGTGCAGTCGGCGATCGCCGGCGAGCTGCGCCAGACCGTGCAGCTCGATGCCAACGGCCAGCTCAAGCTCACCGCCGACCAGCAGGCGAAGCTGCAGGCGCTGAACAGCTGGGCAGTCGGCACCGACAAGCTGTCGTTGGAGACCAAGGACGCACTGACCCAGGTCGATGGCGAGGTCCAGCAGAAGTCGCGGACCACGACGCTGGACCAGAGCATCGCGGCGGTCCAGGGCGAGCTCGACAAGGTCAACGGCAAGCTCGACGACCAGAGCTTCGTCCGCAAGGGCTGGGGCTGGATCACGCCGGGCAAGAGCTCGGGCGAGAAGTTCCAGGACTTCCTGCAGGACAAGCTCGACGACCTGAAGCAGCTGAAGGCGAACGACACCGGGCTGCCGCAGGACCAGTACGAGCAGAAGGTGAACGCCGTCCTCGGCAACTTCGAGCAGGAGTTCCAGGACCACGCCAAGGCGATGGAGGACAGCGACAAGACCTGGAACACGATCGGGGAGGTCGGCCGGGTGGTCGCGGCGACGACCGTCGGCATCGTCGCCACCGCGGCCTCCGGCGGCAATGTCGCGGTCGGCTTCGCCGCGGGATTCGGCACCTATGAGCTGATCGACGCGGCCGGCGACATCAGCGCCGTGGCCCAGGGCAAGGACATGTATGCCGACGGCCACAGCTCGATCATCGGCTTCGGCATGGATGCGGCCGGGCTCGACGGCGACAAGGGCGACGGCTTGGGCGTCAGCTGGGACCACACCAAAGCGACGCTGAAGGACACGGCGATCGACGCGGTGTCGTCGATCAGCACCGCCGGGGCGACCACCGCCGGCATGAAGGTCACCGCCGCCGTCGGCACCCGGCTCGGCGCCACCGCGCTGCCGAATCTGGGCGCGCGGGTCCTCGCCACGTCGGCCGGCGGCACGGCCGGGCAGGTGGTGAACGGCACCGGCCAGCTCGCCACCGACGCCACCCGGCTGGCCTTCGACAACAAGCTGTTCACCGCCGAGGGCGGGCAGCAGATGCTGAACTCCGCCAAGACCCAGGGCATCTACCTGACCACCGCGCCGGTGACCGGCGCGGTCTCGGGCGCGATCCCGATCCAGCGCGTGGTCGGTGCGGCATCGACCGGGACCACCCAGGCGACCCAGCAGACGGCCACGCAGGCGACGCAGCAGGGCGCGTCGCAGACGGTTCAGCAGACGGCCACGCAGGCGACACAACAGGGGACCTCCCAGACGATCCAGCAGACGGCCACGCAGGCGACACAACAGGGCGCGTCGCAGACGGTTCAGCAGACCGCCAGCCAGGCCACGCAGCAGGGCACGTCTCAGACGGTCCAGCAGACGACCGCGCAGGCGACGCAGCAAGGGACAGGACAGGCGGCACAGCAGACGGCGGGCCAGGCCACCGCCGGCACCGCGGGGGCCGGCGACGTCACCCGCCTGTCGGGCCTGGGGGTGACCGCCCAGTTCGGCAACGACGTGGTCAGCAATCTTGGCGGCGCCGAGCTGGTGGCGCAGCTGACCCAGGGCCGTCATATGAACCGGGACGAGGCGATCTCGTCGGTGATGGGGGCGGTGCCGGGCACCGCCCAGAACCTCGCCATGCATCCGCAGATGATGCAGCGGGTCGCCGACCGCCGCGACATGCTGGAAGCCAATGGCGGGGTGCGGCCGGAGGCGGATGTCCCCAAGCTCTGGGGCTGGCAGAGCAAGGGGCCGGAATTCCGCCTCGGCGCCCAGGTCCGGATCCTCGGCAGCGCGGATCCGGCCACGGATGCGGCGGGTGCACCGCAGCTCGGCCAGCCGACCATGGCGTCGTTCGGCGGGGCCATCAGCACCAAGACCAACTACAGGGCGATCGGGCAGTCCGTCATCGACAGCCTGGTGATGGGGTCGACCAAGCCGCTGCGGCTGACGCTGGGCAAGGAGCTGACGGTGTCGCAGCGGCCGCGCGAATACCGCAACGTCACGCTCAAGGAGGCCGGGCTGATGCCCACCTCCAACCAGACGGTGTTCCAGATCAAGGGCTCGACCGTGCTGAAGCAGGGCGAGGAGGCCCTGCTCGCGACCGACCCGACCCAGGTCAAGGCCGATTTCATGCCGACGCTGCAGGGCGTACGCGCCGTGGGCGAGGCCGACGGCGGCGGCACGGTGATGCAGCTGAGCTGGGGCGCCATGCTGCCGGATGCGCAGACCGTCCGGCTCGAGCCCGGCGAAATGGACCTGCTCGGCACCGTCGCCGGAAAGGACGCCGATCCCGAGGCGTTCGTGGAGGTGCCGCAGGACATCAGCTTCACCAAGCTGATGGAGGAGCAGAAGGCCGGGCTGCGGCCACGCGTCTGGAGCAACTTCATCCCGGTTCTGGGCAAGATCTGGCGCGCCGGCGCCGAGCGGCGGCCTGAGGACAACATCACCGTCACCATCCCGAAGGGCACCAAGCTGTCGCAGCAGGCGTGGGAGCAGATGCAGGCCACCTATGAGCGGCTGTCGATGCGCACCCGGATCGTGGTGGACGACGACACCAAGGCGCTGCTGCTCGCCTCGGACGCGGACCTGTCGACCATCCGGGACCTGGTCGGCGACGGGAAGATCGACCCTGGCGCCGCGGTGTCCTACGTGCCCGGCCGGGCTAGCGGCATGCGGCTGTCAGCGGTCACCGGCAAGCCGGCGGAGCAGTATGTCGACCTGCTGACCGGCAAGGACTACCAGTGGCACCCCGACGCGGCCAATGCCGACTTCATCTTCAACGACCGCTACCCGACCGAGCGCATCCCGGGCCTGCCGGACAGCCTGCCAAACCCCGACCAGATCCGCGCCAATGCGGCCTACCAGGCCCGCAACGAGGTGAATGACGCGCTGCCGGACGCCGTGTCGGGCCATCTGCCGGGCGTGCTGGGCGGCGACCGCGGCCGCACCCGCCGGGTGCCCGCGGTGCCGTCCGAGGTCAACCTGTACCGCCGGCTCGCCGGGCCGATGGCCTCTTTCGTGGCCGAGGCGACGCGCATCACCGGGTCGTTCAAGCTGCCGCCGCTGCGCGCGCCTTTCGTGCCGGGGGCGCTGTCGCTCGAGTTCCGCGGCCAGGTCAAGATCGACCCGCCGGGCAAGTCCAAGGAGACGCCGCGCGGGGTCTCGAAGGCGGTGCAGGACAGCGAGATGGAGCTGAACACCTACAGCAACGCCGAAGGGTCCCGGCAACTGGCGGTGCCGGGCTGGCTGAACGCCTTCCTGAAGTGGTCGGAGCAGGGCCAGGGCGTGCTGTTCCCGGAGGGCGGCGCGCATGGCATGACGCAGTATCTGAAGGATCTCGACGCCCAGGCGACGACGCCGCAGCAGCGCCAGGACATCGCCGATTTCCGCCAGGACGTGCTGCCGAAGCTGCAGAATGAGACTCTCACCACCCCGGCCACGGCCCAGGCGATCCGCGACTTCCTCGAAGGCCAGGCCAGGCCGGTCGGCACCTCGACGCCGGACAATCCGATGCCGCTCTGGAACCAGAGGCGGCAGGCCGGCGGCAATCCCTGACCGGCCGTCCGGTCAATTCCGGCCGATCATTCCAGATCGATTATGGGCCGGCTGCACAGATTGAGGCTCCAATACTCGGCCTCGGCGCCGTCCTTCTGGCGCACCTTGACGTCGAAATAACAGCCGCCGCGCAGGTCGTCGACCGGGATCCGGGCGGAAGCGCCAGGCGCCAGCGGCGCAGCGCGCAGCCGGTTGTAGCCCCAGGAGCTCTCGAAATCGGGCGACAGGCGCAGATCCTCGATCGTACCGGTCCTGCGGTTCTGGATCTCGACCGAATCGGGCAGCGCCTGGGCCTGCGCCGCAGCCGTGAGACCGGCTGCGAGCAAGGCGAAGGCCGCGATCCGGCAGAAGCGTCGCATCACTCTCCCACTCCGAGGGCCGGGCGCGCGGACCCGGTCCGGCGCCGTAAGGTTCGGCCTCTTATCGGATCGATTTGTGGCGAGGTGGTGACGCCGTGACCGGCTCACTCGATCACGATGCGGGGGGCGGTCGGGCCGGCGCCGGAGCGCAGCTTGTCCCACACCCGGGCGGCGATGCCGCGATAGGCCTCGGCATGCGGGCTGTCCGGCGCCGAGACCACGATCGGGTGCCCGGAATCCGAGGTCTCGCGGATGGCGATGTCGAGCGGGATCTCGCCGAGGAAGTCGCAGCCCAGCTTCTCCGCCTCGGCCCGCGCGCCGCCATGGCTGAAGATGTCGGTGCGGTGGCCGCAATTCGGGCAGCAGAAATAGCTCATATTCTCGATGATCCCGAGCACCGGGACGTCGACCTTGCGGAACATGTTCAGGCCCTTGCGCGCGTCGAGCAGGGCGATGTCCTGCGGCGTCGACACGATCACCGCCCCGGCCAGCGGCACCTGCTGCGCCATGGTCAGCTGGGCGTCGCCGGTGCCTGGCGGCATGTCGACCACCAGCACGTCGAGCGTGCCCCAGTTGACGTCGCGCAGCATCTGCGACAGCGCCGACTGCACCATCGGGCCGCGCCAGATCATCGGCGTCTCCTCGTCGATCAGGAAGCCGATCGACATCACCTTCAGCCCGTAATTCTCCTTCGGATCCAGGCTCTTGCCGTCGGGCGAATTGGGCTTGCCGCTGATCCCGGTCATCCGCGGCATCGACGGGCCGTAGATGTCGGCGTCGAGCAGTCCGACCTTGAGCCCGCTGGCGGCCAGGCCGAGGGCGAGGTTGACCGCGGTGGTCGACTTGCCGACGCCGCCCTTGCCGGAGGCGACGGCGATGATCGACCCGATCCCGGCGACCGGCAGCTTGCGGCTTTGTGCCCCACCCGGGGCGGCGGGGCGCGGCGCGGCGCCCGGCGTGGCGCCGCTCGGAGCGGCCTGGCCGGAGCCGCGATGGGCGGTCAGCACCGCGGTGACCGACAGCACGCCGGGGATTGCCGCCACGGCCTTCTCCGCGGCCTGGCGCAAGGGCTCCAGGGCCGGGCCGCGCTGCGGATCGACCTCGATCGAGAACAGGACATGGCCGTCGCGAAGGGTCAGGCCGGAGATCATGCCCAGGCCGACGAGATCGCCGCCGCGCTCCTCGTCCCGCACCTTGCCGAGCGCCTCGCGCACCGCGGCCTCGGTCACCGTCGTCCGGCCTGTCGCCATGGTTGAACTTCCTGCCCTTTGTCCAATATGACAGGCTCCACATTTGCTGCCTGTCGCGCCGAGATATAGCATTCGGCGCCCGGGATGACAGGGCGGACGACGGGGGAAGGGAACTGGATGCCGTGGAGTAATCAAGGCGGTGGTGGTGGCGGGGGCGGCGGCCCCTGGGGCGGATCACCGCAAGGCGGCGGACAGAATCCCTGGGGACGTGGCGGCGGGCCGAGCCAGGCCGACATCGAAGAGATGATCCGCCGCGGCCAGGACCGGTTCCGCCAGGTCATGCCCAAGGGCTTCGGCGGCGGCCGCGGCATCCTGATCGCGATCGTGGTGATCATCGTCGGTTGGCTCCTGACCGGCATCTACCGGGTGCAGCCAGACGAGCTGGGCGTGGTCCAGCGATTCGGCGCCTATGTCAGGACCGAGCAGCCCGGCCTGCGCTACCACCTGCCGGCGCCGATCGAGACAGTGACCAAGCCGTCGGTGACGACGCAGAACCGGATCGAGATCGGCTTCAGCAGCGAAGGCCGCGCCGGCAACCGCGATGTGCCGGACGAAAGCCAGATGCTGACCAAGGACGAGAACATCATCGATATCGATTTCATCGTCCTGTGGCGCATCTCCGACCCGGTCGCCTACCTGTTCAACATCAAGAACGCCGACGGCACGGTGAAGGTCGCGGCCGAGAGCGCGATGCGCGAGGTCATCGGCAACACCGAGATCCAGCCGGCGCTGAATGAGGCCCGCGGCCAGATCGAACAGTCCGCCCGCCAGCTGCTGCAGGCGACCCTCGACGGCTACGGGACCCCCGGCCGTCCCGGGGCAGGCGTGGTGATCGACCAGGTGCAGCTGCAGAAGGTGGCGCCGCCGCAGCAGGTGATCGCGTCCTTCGACGACGTGCAGAGCGCGCGTCAGAACCAGGACCAGCTGCGCAACGACGCCGAGACCTACCGCAACGACGTTGTGCCGCGGGCGCGCGGCCAGGCCGAGCAGGTTGCGCAGCAGGCGGAAGGCTATCGCGAGCAGGTGGTAGCCAGGGCGCGCGGCGACGCGGCGCGCTTCACCTCGGTGCTGCAATCCTATCGCCTGGCTCCGGAAATCACGGCCGAGCGCTTCTATCTCGAGACGCTGGAGACCGTGCTGAAGGGCTCGAACAAGATCATGATCGACGACGCCGTCGGTGGCCAGGGCGTGCTGCCCTACCTGCCGCTGAACGAGCTGATGGGTCGCCCCGCGACCGCCACGACGCAGCCGGGAGGGAAGTGAGATGAACCTCAAGCTCGCCGCCCTCGGCGCCGCCATCGTCGTCGTCGGCCTGGTGCTCACGGACTCCCTCTACACCGTCAACCAGAACGAGCAGGCGCTGGTCCTGCAGTTCGGCGAGGTGGTGAAGATCGAATCCGAGCCGGGGCTGAAGCTCAAGCTGCCGGTCGTCCAGAACGTCCAGTTCTATGAGAAGCGCGTGCTCGACGTCGACCCGCCGGTCGAGCAGGTGATCCTGTCCGACCAGCGCCGGCTCGACGTCGGCAGCTACGCCCGCTATCGCATCGCCGACCCGCTGCTGTTCTTCCAGTCGGTGCGCAACGAGCAGATCGCCGGCACCCGGATCAACAGCTTCGTCAACAACGCGCTGCGCAACGTGCTCGGCAACTACAACCAGCTCGACGTGCTGTCGGAGCAGCGCGGGCCGATCATGCGGTCGATCCGCGACAGCGTCGAAGCCAACGCCAAGCCGCTGGGCATCGAGATCGTCGACGTCCGCATCGTCCGCGCCGACGTGCCGGAAGGCACGGTGCAGTCGGTCTACGACCGCATGAAGTCGGAGCGCGAGCGCGAGGCGGCGCAGTACCGCGCCCAGGGCCAGGAATATTCGCTGCAGATCAAGTCGCGGGCCGACCGTGACGTGACCGTGCTGCTGGCCGATGCCGAGCGCAAGGCGCAGGAGCTGCGCGGCCAGGGCGACGCCGAGGCGATCAAGGTGCAGGCCGAGGCCTATGGCGCCGACCCGCAGTTCTTCTCCTTCTACCGCAGCCTCCAGGCCTATCAGAACGCGCTGGGGTCGAGCGGCACCACCCTGGTGCTGTCGCCGAAGGGCGACTTCTTCAAGTACTTCAACGACGCCACCGGCCGCGGTCTGGTGCCGGCGGTGACCCAGCAGACGCCGCCGGGCGCCAACCCGCCGCCTTCGGGTCCGGCGCCGGTCCCGGAGACGCCGGTCCAGCCGGCGCCTGCGGCCCCGGGGAACCCGGGCTGATGCCGGCCCGTTTCTCGCCACGATCGGGTGTATGATGACCGACGCCGGCCTCCCGAATGGGGCCGGCGTTGTGCTTTGAGCGAGGGAGAGCGTTCGTGACCAGACCGATTGCCCGCCGCCCGACCGGCCCCGTCGCCGTCGCCCGCGCCGTGGGAGAGACTGCCCTGCTGCGCTGGGCCGCGACGGTGCTGGTTGTGGCGGCCATGCTCGTGGCGGCGGCTGCGGCTCGCGCCGCGCCGGCGCCCGACAGCTTCGCCGATTTGGCCGAGAAGCTGGTGCCGGCGGTGGTCAACATCTCGACCACCCAGAAGGTCCAGGACGGCGCGGACCTGCCGGAGATGCCGCAGTTCCCGCCGGGATCGCCGTTCGACGAGTTCTTCCGCGACTTCTTCAACCGCCGCGGCCAGGGTGGCGCCGAGCGCCCGCAGCGGCCGCGCAACGCCACGGCGCTCGGCTCCGGCTTCATCGTCCGGGCCAACGGCTTCATCGTCACCAACTACCATGTGATCGAGGGCGCCGAGGAGATCACGGTCGTCCTGCACGACAACACCAGCCTCGAGGCCAAGCTGATCGGCCGCGACGACAAGACCGACCTGGCGGTGCTGAAGGTCGAGACCGACAAGCCGTTGCCCTTCGTCGATTTCGGCGACAGCGACGTCATGCGGGTCGGCGACTGGGTGCTGGCGATCGGCAACCCCTTCGGCCTCGGCGGCACGGTGACAGCGGGCATCATCTCGGCCCGCTCGCGCGAGATCAACGCCGGCCCCTATGACGATTTCCTGCAGACCGACGCCGCCATCAACCGCGGCAATTCCGGCGGTCCGATGTTCAACATGGACGGCAAGGTGATCGGCATCAACACCGCGATCTACTCGCCCTCGGGCGGGTCGGTCGGCATCGGCTTCGCCATCCCCTCGGCGCTGGCCCGTGGCGTGGTCGACCAGATCATCGAATTCGGCCGCACCAAGCGTGGCTGGCTCGGCGTCCGGATCCAGTCGGTGACACCGGAACTGGCCGAGAGCCTGGGCCTGCAGAAGCCGGAAGGCGCGCTGGTGGCCGGAGTCACCGAGGGCGGTCCCGCGGCCAAGGCCGGGATCGAGACCGGCGACGTCATCCTGCAGTTCGACGGCAAGCCGATCAGCGAGAGCCGGCGCCTGCCGCGCGTGGTCGCCGACACGCCGGTCGACAAGCAGACCTCGGTCCAGGTCTGGCGCAAGGGCGCCCGCAAGGACCTGCCGGTGACGCTGGGCGAGCTCGAGGCGGCGGAGGAATCCGGCCTCCTGGCCTCGACCACGGACAGCCAGTCCGACGCCAACAAGCCGCAGGAGCTCGACTCGCTCGGCGTGACGCTGTCGGCGCTGACCGATGCGCTCAGGAAGCAGTACACGCTGGCCGACGACCAGAAGGGCGTGGTGGTCACCGCCGTCACCGGCGGGTCGCCGGCGGCGGAGAAGGGGCTGAAGCCGGGCGACTTGATCGTCGAGGTCGGCCAGGCCGAGGTGACCAACCCGGAGGATGTCGCCAAGAAGGTCACCGAGGCCCGCAACGGCGGCCGCAAATCGGTGCTGCTGCTGGTCGAGAGCGGCGGCGACCTGCGCTTCGTCGCCCTGCCGGTCGGGCCGGGCTGAGGTTTCCGGGTCTATCGATGAAACGGGCGCCGTCCCCGGATGGCGCCCTTTTCATTGGGTTCGGATTGCAAACCGCGACCCGGCCTACGCTCTATGAAACCGATTCTCTGCGGTGCTTTTCGACGTATTCGCGGAGAGCCTCGTTGATCCGGGTCTGATAACCCTCGCCGTCCTCCTTGAACCAGGCAATCAGATCGGCGTCCAACCGCAGCGAGAGCAGCTTCTTGACGGGGCGGTAGAATTTGGCGCGCTGGGCACCGGTCCAGTCCGTCACGGGCGGCGCATCGGTCGTGTCGATCGTGCTGTCCGGCAGGGCTTCCAGCGCCGCAAGCTCGGCCTTCTGTGCGTCGGTCAGCGGATCAGAATTGCCCTTCTTCATAGGCTTTCCTTTCGCGGGGCTCGGCTCGTCGGGCGCTGATAATGCGCCCTATCGGGTCGGGATCAGCCTCGTCGACGCCCGTATGGACGACGAACAGGAGGACCCGACTGTTACTGCTGGGCATCCCGACAGTCCGCCAACGATCCTCATGCGGGTAAGGATCGGGCAGCGTGATTGCGTAAGGATCGCCGAACACACGGGATGCCAGATCGAAGGAGACGCCGTGCTTCTTCAGGTTTGTCGCGGCTTTCGCAGGATCCCAGGTCCACCGCAACATCGGCCTCCTGTAGCTGCAAAATTGTAGCTACAGGAGCTTGTTTTGTCAAGTTCGGGGCATGTTCGGCACCTGGTCCGTCACCCCCGCCGCCGCAACCGCCGCAGATCCTCCATCCGCAACGCGCCGAGGCCGAACAGGGCGGCGAGGTAGACCAGGCCGGCCACCGCCAGCACGCCGAGCACCGTCGCGATCGCCAGCAGGTCGGAGCGGCCGGCCAGGGCCGGCGCGGCCAGCACCAGCAGGCCCCACAGCGCCGCCGCCATCACGGCCCCGGCCAGCACCATGCGCGGCAGCCGCCGCCGCGATGCAGCGTCGAGGCTGAACTGGCCGCGCCGGTGCAGCACCCAGGCCAGCAGCACGATGTTCAGCCACACCCCGGCCGAGGTGCCGACGGCGAGGCCGACCTGCGACAGCGAATCCATCAGCGCGATCTTCAGCCCGACATTCAGCGCCACCGTGGCGACCGCGATCTTGACCGGCGTCGCCGTGTCGCCGCGGGCGTAGAAGCCGGGCAGCAGGCAGCGCACCAGCACGAAGGCGGGCAGGCCGAAGGCGTAGGCGGTCAGGGTCAGGGCCGACTGATGGGAATCCACAGCCGTGAACCGCCCGCGCTCGAACATCGCCGCCAGGATCGGCTCCGCCGCCACCAGGAAGGCGATGGCGAAGGGCAGGGTCAGCGCCAGGGTCAGCTCGATCGCCCGGTTCTGGCTGGCCAGCGCGCCCTGGTGGTCGTCGGCGGCGAGGCGGCGCGTCAGCTCCGGCAGCAGCACGGTGCCGACGGCGATGCCGATGACGCCGAGCGGCAGCTGGTTCAGCCGGTCGGCATAGTTCAGGTAGGATTGCGCGCCGGTCGGCAGCGCCTGGGCGATGATGGTGTCGGCGAAGACGCTGATCTGGGCCATGCCGGCGCCCAGCGTCGCCGGACCCAGCGCCCGGAAGAAGCGGCGGACGCCGGGCGACAGCCGCGGCCGCACCAGGCGCAGCGACACGCCGGCCCGCCGCATGTCCCATTCCAGATACAGGAACTGGGCGATGCCGGACAGGAACACGCCCCAGGCCAGGGCGTGGCCGGCGGTCGGCAGGAACGGCGTCAGCCCCAGCACCGCGCCGATCATGAACAGGTTCAAGAGGATCGGCGCGGCCGCGGCGGCGCCGAACCGGCCGAGCCCGTTCAGCACGCCGCCCTGCAGCGACACCAGCGACATGAACAGCAGATAGGGGAAGGTGATCCGCGTCAGCTCGACCTTCAGCTCGGTCTGGGCCGCCGCGGTGCCGCCCGGCTCCATCACCGAGATCAGCCAGGGCATGGCGGCGAGCGCCGCGACCAGCACGACCAGCAGCACGGCCAGCAGGATCGCCTGGACCTGCTCGGCCAGCGCCAGCGCGCGGGCCTTGCCGTCGCGCTGCAGCGTGGTGGTGAAGGCCGGCAGGAAGGCGACGTTGAAGGCGCCCTCGGCGAACAGCGACCGGAAATGGTTCGGCAGCCGGTTGGCCAGGAAGAAGGCGTCGGCCACCGGCCCGGCCCCGAGCACAGCGGCGATGATCTGGTCGCGGACCAGGCCGAGCACGCGGCTGGCGAGCGTCAGCCCGCCGACGGAGGCGATCTTACGGTACACGCCTAGGCCGCTTTCAGCATTGGCTGAATCACAACTTGTCATCGCCGGGCTTGACCCGGCAATCCAGAGGATGTCGACAGCTTCCGGATGCCCGGGTCAAGCCCGGGCATGACAGTAAAAGGATGGAGCTCATCTGGAGCATTTATCCTTGATGTCGCCTAGGCCGCCACGAACTCCGCCACGCGGTAGCCCTGCAGGTAGAGGAGGGCGGTCAGGTCGCCATGCGCCACCGACACCGGCACCGTTTCCCGGACCAGCGGCTTGGCCCGGAAGCCGACGCCGAGGCCGGCGGCCTGCAGCATCGGGATATCGTTGGCGCCGTCGCCGACGGTGATGGTGTCGACAAGGCTCAGGCCGCGCTCCGCCGCCATCTCCTCCAGGAAGACGCGCTTGGCGTCCTTGCCCAGGATCGGCTCGCGCACCCGGCCGGTCAGGCGGCCCTCGGCCTCGATCAGGTGGTTGCCCTCCGACCGGTCGAAGCCGACCGCCGCGGCCACCGGCCGGGTGAAGGCGTCGAAGCCGCCGGAGACCAGGGCGCAATAGGCGCCGTTCGCGCGCATCGTCGCCACCAGGGTGCGGCCGCCACGGGTGTAGCGCAGATCGGCCAAAGCGCGGTCGATGATCGATCGGGGCTGGCCCTCCAACAGGGCCACGCGCTCGATCACCGCCTCGCGGAAGGCGATCTCGCCGCGCATCGCCCGCTCGGTGATCGGCACCACCCGCTCGGCGACGCCGGCCAGGGCCGCCAGCTCGTCCAACGTCTCGGCCTCGACGATGGTGGCGTCCATGTCGGCGACCAGCAGGCGCTTGCGGCGCCCCTGGGCCGGCACGACATTGGCGTCGACCGGCTGCCCGGCCAATGACAGCCGCGCCGCCGCCTGCGCCGCCTTGGCATCTGCCGCGGCGAAAGCGATGTCGCAGGCGATGCCGGGGGCCAGCCAGTCGACCGCGCCCGGCGACCCGCCGGTGATCACCAGCGCGTTGCGGACATGGCGGGTCAGGCCGTCGTCGAGGGCCGGCTGGTCCGGGGCGGTGGTGAGGGTGAGGACGAGGTCCATGGCGCGGCGCATCTCCCAGGGCAGGGGTCCGTCTATGCCGCAGCGCCGCCGTCCCTGTCTATGCGCGCTTTGACAGGCTGGCTGGACCGATGGATCAGCCCGTGGATGTATCCCATCTTCTCGACCACCCGCGGGGCGATGACGAAGGGGTAGAGATCCGGCTGGCCCATCGAGCGATTCAGGCAGTTGACCGCATAGGTCAGCGGCAGCCAGGCATCGATCAGCACCTGCACGTCGCGGACCCGGTGCGGGTCGAACCGGATGTCGGTCCCGAGCGACGGGTCGTCGGTGATGCCGGGGCTGACCTCGAGGCCGAAGGCGCCGGCGATCTCCAGCGTGTCGACGATGTGCAGGTAATGCGCCCAGGTCTCGGCCCAGTCCTCCCAGGGATGGGCCGTGGCGTAGGCGCTGACGAAGCCTTGCTGCCAGCCGGTGGGAGCGCCCTGGTCGTAATGGGCCTGCAGCGCGGCCCCGTAATCCGCCCGCTCGTCGCCGAACAGGGCGCGGAAGCTGTCCAGCTCTCCGCCGTCGCGGACCAGCCTGTCCCAGTAGTAATGGCCCACCTCGTGCCGGAAATGGCCCAGCAGGGTGCGATAGGGCTCCCCCATCGCGGCGCGGGTGGCCTCGCGGTCGGCGTCGTCCGCCTCCTTCAGCGACAGGGTGATCAGTCCGTTGTCGTGGCCGGTCATCACCTTCGGCCCGCCGGCAACGGGATCGGCCAGGAAGTCGAACATCAGCGGCTCCGGGTCGCCGCTGGCCGCAGTGGGGATGGGCAGGGACAGCTTGATCAGCGAATAGAACAGCCGCCGCTTGGCCTGCTCGATCTTCTGCCAGCGGCGCTGGTTGTCCGGGTCGGCCAGGTCGGGAATGGTCCGGTTGTGCCGGCAGGCGAGGCAGAAGGCGTCGTCTCCCTCCGCCGGCACCATCCAGTTGCAGGCCTGCAACTCCCAATTGGCGCAGAAGCGGTAGCGCGACCGCCGGTCGGCCAGGGCGACCCAGATCGGCCCGTCCGGCTCCACCGCGCTCAGCGTCCCGATGTCCGGCAGATAGCCGAGGGTCCGGCCGCAGCGTTCACAGGTGCCGTTCTCGAAGTACAGGACCTGGTGGCAATGCTGGCATTTGAACAGTCGCATCGCTTCTCCTGCGGAGGCTCCCGGCCCGTCGCCGTGCGAGACATATAGGATCGCGGTCGATATTGTCCCGCGCGTTGCGCCGAAGCGGCCTTGAGGGCCCGCGGGCGCCGGGTCGAGGTGAGCGATGACGATGGCCGAGCGTGCGTCCGAACCCCCTGCCGTCATCGTCGTCGGCGGGCCGACGGCCAGCGGCAAATCGGCGCTGGCGCTGGACCTAGCCGAGGCGCTGGACGGCGTGGTGATCAACGCCGACAGCATGCAGGTCTATGCCGAGCTGGCGATCCTCACCGCCCGGCCCGGCCCGGCCGACCTTGCGCGGGCGCCGCATCGCCTCTACGGCGTGCTGCCGGCCGCCACCCGCTGCTCCGCCGCCGCCTGGTGCGACATGGCGCTGGCCGAGATCGGGCTGGCGCAGAAGGCCGGCAAGCGGGCGATCGTGGTCGGTGGCACCGGCCTCTATCTCCGTGCCTTGACCGACGGGCTGAGCCCGATCCCGCCGGTGCCGGAGGAGATCCGCCGCGCCACGGTCGAGTTGCACGAGACGCTGGGCGGCGAGGCCTTCCATGCCGAGCTGATGCGCTGGGACCCGAAGATGGCCGCTCGCCTGGCCCCCGGCGACAGCCAGCGGCTGATCCGGGCCTGGGAGGTGATGGTGGCGACCAACCGCTCGCTCGCCGACTGGCAGCTCGAGGCCGGGTCCGGCCCGCCGCCCGGCATGGTGTTCGACTGGATCGTGCTGGCGCCGCCGCGCGACGCGCTCTATGCCGCCTGCGACGGCCGCTTCAGGGCCATGATCGCCGCCGGGGCGCTGGAGGAGGCGCGGGCGCTGCTGGCGCAGGATCTCGACCCGGAGCTGCCGGCGATGAAGGCGGTCGGGGTGCCGGAACTGGCGGCGCATCTGCGCGGCGAGACAGATCTCGAGACCGCGATCACCCGGGCGCAGCAGGCGACGCGCAACCTGGCAAAACGCCAGACCACGTGGTTCCGGAACCAGCTGCCGGCCGAAAACGCAAGGGTGCAACGCTGCCATGTCGCTGCCGCGCAATATTCGGAAAAAATTGCAGCTGAAACTTTGTCTTTTCTTCGCATTTCCGGTTGACCTGCCGGAATCGGCCGTCTAGCTTGCCGACCCTCGTTGATCCCCAACGTTGAACGCTGCGGCCCGAAGGGGGTCGCAACAGAGCCCGCGGCCGAAGGGCCGCAACACTGAGGGTATGATGTCGACAGAAACGCTGACCGGAGCCGAAATCGTCCTGCGTGCCCTTCGGGACCAGGGCGTAGAGGTTATCTTCGGGTATCCGGGCGGGGCTGTCCTTCCGATCTACGACGCGATCTTCAAGCAGAACGCGATCCGCCACATCCTGGTCCGGCACGAACAGGCGGCGGTGCACGCAGCGGAAGGCTACGCCCGCTCGACCGGCAAGGTCGGCGTCGTCCTGGTAACCTCGGGCCCCGGCGCGACCAACGCGGTCACCGGCCTGACCGACGCGCTGATGGATTCGATTCCCATCGTCTGCCTGACCGGGCAAGTGCCGACCCATCTGATCGGCAACGACGCGTTCCAGGAAGCCGACACCACCGGCATCACCCGGCCCTGCACCAAGCACAACTACCTGGTGAAGGACGCCAACGCCGTCGCCCGCACGCTGCACGAGGCGTTCTATGTCGCCCGCAGCGGCCGGCCCGGCCCGGTGGTGGTCGACCTGCCGAAGGACGTGCAGTTCGCCGATGGCGTCTACACCCCCCCCGAGCATGTCGAGCATCGCACCTACCGGCCGCGCACCGAGCCCGATCCGGCGCTGATCGAGCAGGCGGTCGAGCTGATGGCCAAGGCCGAGCGGCCGCTCCTCTATACCGGCGGCGGCATCATCAACTCCGGCCCCGATGCGTCGGCGGCGCTGCGCGAGCTGGTCGAGCTGACCGGCTTCCCCTGCACCTCGACCCTGCTGGGCCTCGGCGCCCTGCCGGCCTCCGACCCGCGGTTCCTGGGCATGGTCGGCATGCACGGCACCTACGAGTCCAATCTGGCGATGCACGGCGCCGACCTGATGATCGCGCTGGGCTCGCGCTTCGACGACCGGGTGACCGGCAAGATCAGCGCCTTCTCGCCGGGATCGACCAAGATCCATGTCGACATCGACCCGTCCTCGATCAACAAGAACGTCCATGTCGACCTGGCCGTCATCGGCGACGCTGGCAAGGTGATCCGGGCGATGATCGAGGTGTGGAAGCGCCGGGGGTACAAGCCGCGCGACAAGGCGATCGCCGGCTGGTGGGGCCAGATCAGGCAGTGGCAGGCCCGCAACTGCCTGCAGTTCAGCCAGGACCGGTCGCATGACGCGATCATCAAGCCGCAATATGCGATCAAGCGCCTGGCCGAGCTGACTGCCGACCGCGACGACGTCTACATCACCACCGAGGTCGGCCAGCACCAGATGTGGGCGGCGCAGCTGATCCCGTTCCAGAAGCCGAACCGCTGGATGACCTCGGGCGGGCTCGGCACCATGGGCTACGGCCTGCCCGCCGCGGTCGGGGTGCAGGTCGCGCATCCCGAGGCGCTGGTGATCGATGTCGGCGGCGAGGCCTCGACGCTGATGAACATCCAGGAGCTGTCGACCATCGCCCAGTACCGGCTGCCGGTGAAGATCTTCATCGTCAACAACTTCTGGATGGGCATGGTGCGGCAGTGGCAGGAGCTGCTGCACGGCGAGCGCTATTCCGAGAGCTACTCCGAGGCGCTGCCCGATTTCGTCAAGCTGGCCGAGGCCTTCGGCCTGACCGGGCTGCGCGCCACCTGCATGGGCGAGGCCGACGACGTGATCCGCGAGATGCTGCGGATCAAGGGCCCGGTGGTCGTCGACATGCAGGTCTCCAAGATGGAGAACTGCTTCCCGATGATCCCGGGCGGCGCGGCCCATAACGAGATCCTGCTGGGGCCGTCCGACCAGGCCGCCAAGCCGACCTCGGAGGAGGGGATGGTGCTCGTATAAGGCGCGGACGACGCCCTTCGCCGCGGCCATGCGACAAGCGGGTGGCCGCGACTCTCGTCTCGTGACCTTCCTCGGATCGACCATGACCCCGCAGACCCAGATCGAAACCCATACCATCGCCGTGCTGGTGGACAATGAGCCCGGCGCGCTGGCCCGCGTCATCGGCCTGTTCTCCGGCCGCGGCTACAACATCGAGAGCCTGACCGTGGCCGAGGTCGACGCGGCGCGCGACCTGTCGCGCATCACCGTCGTCACCTCCGGCACGCCGATGATCATCGAGCAGATCAAGGCGCAGCTGGACCGGCTGGTGCTGGTGCACAGCGTGCACGACCTGACCATGGACGGCCCGGCCGTGGAGCGCGAGCTGGCCCTGGTCAAGGTCCGCGGCGCCGGCGACAAGCGCATCGAAAGCCTGCGCATCGCCGACGTGTTCCGGGCCCGGGCCGTGGATTCGACGACCGAGAGCTTCGTCTTCGAGGTCACCGGCTCGTCCCAGAAGATCGACGCCTTCATCCAGCTGATGATCCCGCTCGGGCTG
This sequence comes from Mycobacterium sp. KBS0706, assembly GCF_005938675.2. Taxonomy (GTDB): domain Bacteria; phylum Pseudomonadota; class Alphaproteobacteria; order DSM-16000; family Inquilinaceae; genus Inquilinus. The sequence goes on along the minus strand of NZ_VCCH02000003.1, from coordinate 142,839 downwards.
GTCGATGTCAGCCGGACCGGCGTCGTCGCCATCGCCCGGGGGCCCGAAGGGCTCCTGACCGCCGTCTGAACCCCTTGCCGCCGGTTGCCAGCAGCCGGCGGTTCCCGTCATCGTAGAGAAAGGCCGGGCCGCCCGGCCCCCGTGTGAGAGGACAGAGCTATGCGCGTTTATTACGACCGCGACGCGGATGTGAACCTGATCAAGTCGAAGAAGGTGGTGATCGTCGGCTATGGCAGCCAGGGCCACGCCCATGCCGCCAATCTGCGCGACAGCGGCGTCAAGGATGTGCGCATCGCGCTGCGCCCCGAGAGCGCGACCGTGAAGAAGGCCGAGGCCGCCGGCTTCACCGTGATGTCGCCGGCCGAGGCCGCGGCCTGGGGCGACGTGCTGATGATGTGCACGCCGGACGAGCTGCAGGCCGACATCTATGCCCGCGACCTGGCGCCGAACATGAAGGAAGGCGCCGCCATCGCCTTCGCCCACGGCCTGAACGTGCACTTCAACCTGATCGTGCCGCGCAAGGACCTGGACGTGTTCATGGTGGCGCCGAAGGGCCCGGGCCACACCGTGCGCTCCGAGTACCAGAAGGGCGGCGGCGTTCCCTGCCTGATCGCGGTCGACCAGAATGCGACCGGCGCCGCGCTCGACATCGGCCTGTCCTACGCCTCGGCGATCGGTGGCGGCCGCGCCGGCATCATCGAGACCACCTTCAAGGAAGAGTGCGAGACCGACCTGTTCGGCGAGCAGGTGGTGCTGTGCGGCGGCCTGACCGCGCTGATCATGGCCGGCTACGAGACCCTGGTCGAGGCCGGCTACGCGCCGGAGATGGCCTATTTCGAGTGCCTGCACGAGGTCAAGCTGATCGTCGACCTGATGTATGAGGGCGGCATCGCCAACATGCGCTACTCGATCTCCAACACCGCCGAGTACGGCGACTATGTCACCGGCCCGCGGATCATCACCGACGAGACCAAGAAGGAGATGAAGCGGGTGCTGGAGGACATCCAGTCGGGCCGCTTCACCCGCGACTGGATGCTCGAGAACAAGGTCGGCCAGGCCAGCTTCAAGGCCACCCGCCGCCGCCAGGCCGAGCACGACATCGAGAAGGTCGGCGAGAAGCTGCGCGCGATGATGCCGTGGATCGCCAAGAACAAGCTGGTCGACAAGGCCAAGAACTGAACCGGATCCGGTCCGGACAGGGAAAGGGCCCCGCGAGGGGCCCTTTTTCGTTGGGGCTACTCGGCCGGCGCCGCGACGCTTCGCCCAAGGACGGCTCGCCGGATCAGCCAGGCCACGACCACCACGGCCGCCGAGGCCAGGCTGAGGATGAGCTGCGACCGGGTGTCGGCCTGGAACCACATCATCACCAGCACCGCCGCCATGCCGGCGATGGTGAGGAGGGTGAGGACGGGGTAGAGCCACATCTTCACCCGCAGCCGCTGCGGCGGCGTGCGCGGGCGCAGCACCAGCTGCGACACGGCGATCATCAGATAGACGAACAGGATGACGGCGCCGGAGGAGTTCAGCAGGAACAGGAACACCGTGTCGGGCGAGACATAGGCGGCGACGACCGAGAGGTAGCCGATCAGGGTCGAGGCCAGGATCGCCCGCGCCGGCACGCCGCCCCGGGTGGTGCGAGTCAGGCCGCCCGGCGCCTCGCGCCGCCCGGCCAGCACGAACAGCATGCGCGAGGCGGTGTAGAGGCCGGAATTCAGGCAGGACAGCACCGCGGTCAGCACCACCGCGTTCATCAGGTCGGCGGCCCAGGAGATGCCCATGCGCTCGAAGGCGACGACGAAGGGCGATGCCTTCGGCGCCAGGCTGTCCCAGGGCAGGATCACAGCCAGCAGGAACACCGAGCCGATATAGAAGATCAGGATGCGGACCACGACCGAGCGGGTGGCGCGGACCACCGCGCGCTCCGGGTCCTTGGCCTCGGCCGCCGCGATGGTGGCGATCTCGGCCCCGACCATCGAGAACACCACGACGACGATCCCGGAGAAGATCGCCCCGACCCCGTTCGGCAGGAACCCCGCCGCCGGCGTCAGGTTCGAGAAGTCCATGGCGTGGCCGGGCCACAGTCCCAGCACATAGACGGTGCCGAGCACCAGGAAGACCGCGATGGTCGCCACCTTGATGCCGGCGAACCAGTACTCGAACTCGCCGAAGGAGCGGACGGAATAGAGGTTGGTCGCGGTCATCAGCAGCAAGAGGCCCAGCGACGCCGCCCACAGCGGCACGTCCGGCAGCCACTTCTGCAGCAGGCCGGCGCCGGCCACCGCCTCGAACCCGACCACGATCACCCAGAAATACCAGTACAGCCAGGCCACGGTGAAGCCGGCCCAGTCGCCCAGCGCCAGCCGGGCATAGTCGGAGAACGAGCCGGTGGAGGGGTTGGCCGCCGCCATCTCGCCCAGCATGCGCATCACCATGATGATCAGCACGCCGGTGACGGCATAGGTCAGAAAGGCGCCGGGCCCGACCGTGCCGATGATCGAGCTGGAGCCGACGAACAGCCCGGCACCGATGACGCCGCCGATCGCGATCATGCTGAGGTGGCGCTGCTGCAGGCCCTGGTGGAGCCCGCCCTCCGGTGCTGCGGCCATGGTTCGATCTTCTTCTTGTGGATCCGATGCATGGCCTCCTAGCCTGATTTCACCGGTCGCACACGCGATTTTGTCGGGAATGAGGCAATCTGGCCCATATGCGACATGGTTTATAGGATTTCCGCCCGAACCCTAGGGAGTCGAAGATGCCCAGCAGCAACGACGAGGACGTGGCCCATCTCGCCCGGCTGGCCGGGTTGGCCAGATCCGATCCGGACAATATCCGCCTGATGGCGCCGCGCGACGCCTGCGCCGTGGCGCTGCTGCTGAACCGCCTCGACCTGCTGCCGGAGCCGCAGCGCCACCCGCTGGCGGCACTCGAGTTGCTGGGCCCGGCCGGCCGGGAGATGGTGCTCGACCTGTATCACCGCCGCGCCGGCACCGACGCCTCGCAGGACGCGTAGACGGGATCAGCCGGGCGCAGAGGCGGAAGGCGCCAGCAGCAGGATGGCGCCGACGGCAATCAGCGCCAGCCCGGGCCAGTTCGCCTTCAATCCGAAGCCGCGCATGCCGAAGGACCGCTTCTCGCGATTGAACCGGCCGACCCAGATGGCCTGGAAGGCCGAATAGACCAGCCCGGCGATGACCAGGAGCGCACCGATCAGGGGCAGTATCGCAGTTGATGTCATGCGACCTCCAACCGCGATCCGACCGGCGGGAGGGGCCACTGTGCCGGGCGGATCGGCCATGAAATCAACGGCACCGGGCCGGAAGCGGTTCCGTCTGGCGGTGGTTGGTCACCAGCCGGCGCGGAACAGGCCCAGGCGCTGCAGCAGCCGGCCGATGCCGCGGCCTGCCCGCTCGGCGACGCTGGCCGGGCGTGGCGGCTCGCGGGCCGGCTCCGCCGCCTGGGGGCGATGGCCGGTCGCTTCGGCATCCTCGCCGCCGAAGGCGGCGCGCGCCTGCTCCAGCAGCAGCGGGATCGACCGCGCCTGGCGCAGCAGCAGCGGCAGGAACAGGAGCGCGACCACCGCGCCGATGATCAGGAGCTTCACACCGCTCAGGCCCATGACGGATGTCTCCTCAGGCCTGCCCGCCGGCGCGCTGGCGCCGGTTGCGGACCGGAGCGGCGCGGCGCGAGGCCAGCTTGGCGAAGGCCGCCAGGGTCAGGGCGCCGGCCAGCAGCGGGCCGCCGGTCATGACGATCCACTGGGTCTCGCCGATGCCGCTCAGCTCGCCGACGCCCTGGGCCACCAGCCAGCCGGGTGCCAGCATGGCGGGGACCCAGACGATGGCGGACAGCACATTGGCGATCTGGAAGCGGACCGGGCGCATGCGCATGATGCCGGCGATCAGCGGCACCACGGCGCGCAGCGGCCCCAGGAAGCGGCCGAGGAAGATCGAGGCGGTGCCCCAGCGGCGGAAGAACAGCCGGCCCTTGGCGATCATCGCCCTGTCGCGCGAGAACGGCCAGACGTTGCGGGCGTTCGGCCCCAGCTTCTGCCCGAGCCAGTAGGAGACCGCGTCGCCCAGCACGGCGCCGGCGATCGACCACAGGATCACCGGCACGGGGTGCAGCAGGCCGCCGCCGACCATGGCGCCGGTCGCCAGCATCAGCGCGGTGCAGGGGACGAACAGGCCGACCACGGCCATGGATTCGCCGAAGGCCAGCAGGAACAGGATCGGTCCCGCCCAGGCCTGGTTGTCGGCGATGAACTGCGTGACCTGGGCAACGAAGCTTTCCACGATGCGTCCGATCAATTCGCGACAAAAATGAGGGGAGGGCCCGGAGGCATTATGCCTCCGGGCCCCATACTACTCTCAGAGCTCCTCGCCGCCCATATCGAACCCGGCGTCGGACGCCAGATCGCCGGCGGCATCCTCCGCCGTCTGGACGACGTCGCCCACCGCCTGGGCGATGTCGGGGGTGAAGGCATCCATCAGCAGGTTGCCGAGGACCACGCCGCCGGCCACGCCCATCGCGGTCTGCATGGCCCCGGCCATGAAGCCGCCACCGCCGCCGGGCCGGCCGTAGCCCGCACGCTGGGCGCCGTAGCCCGGCTGCGAACCATAGCCGGGCTGGGCTCCGTACCCCGGCTGGGCCTGCCGACCCCAGGGCGAGGCGCCCGGCTGCGGCCGCTGCTGCTGGCCACTGCCGAACAGACCGGCCAGGAAACCGCCGGCCGCCGGCTGGGCGGCGCGCCGCTCCAGCTCGTTGATCTGGGCCTGGGCGGCCGCCAGCGCCTGCTCCTGCACCAGGATGACCTGGGCCATGTAGTAGGCGGCGGCCGGCTGCTCGGCCAGGCGGCGCCGGATCAGATCCTCGGCACCGGCATCGCGCGGGCCGCCGTCGCGCTCGGCCCGCTGCAGCTTCACGAACAGGTCGTCGATGGCCTGTTTCTCGGTGTCGTACACGCGCTTACTCCTCTCGCGAGCCGGTCAGGCTCAGCAGCAGCTGGAACATGTTGATGAAGTTCAGGTACAGCGACAGCGCGCCCATCACCGCCATCTTGTTCAGGCTCTCGCTGTCATAGTGCTCGGCGTATTCCTCCTTGATCCGCTGGGTGTCCCAGGCGGTCAGGCCGGTGAAGATCAGCACGCCGGCGACCGAGACGATGAACTGCAGCGCGGTCGAACCGAGGAAGATGTTGACGATGCTGGCGATGATGATGCCGATCAGGCCCATCATCAGGAACGAGCCGAAGCGCGAGAGGTCGGCCTTCGTGGTGTAGCCATACAGGCTCATCGTGCCGAACATGACCGCGGTGATCATGAAGGTGCGGGCGATGCTGGTCCCGGTGAACACCAGGAAGATCGACGCCATCGACAGGCCCATGACGCCGCAGAACGCCCAGAACACCATCTGCGCCGTGGAGGCGGAGACGGCGTGGATGCGGAACGACAGGAAGAAGACGAAGGCCAGCGGCGCCAGCATCACCACCCATTTCAGCGGGCTGGTGAAGATCGGGATGTAGATCGCCGGAGTGCTGCCGACCAGATAGGCCACCAGGCCGGTCAGGACCAGGCCCAGGCCCATGTAGTTGAAGACGCGCAGCATGTGCTGGCGCAGGCCGACGTCGAGCTCGGCGGCTGTCGGGCGCGCCGTCGTCTGCCACTGGTATTGCGGCGTGTTCATGGGGTTGGTCTCTCCTTGGGGGTCATTCAGTACAGGGAGCCGGCCAGGCCGTTGGCGGCGGCCAGCAGGTCGTCCGCCTTCGCCTCGGCGCAGAGCGCGTAGACCGCGGGGCCGACCTGCCAGTAGGCGACGGTGACGTCCTTGGCGCGCTGGGCCCGCGGCTGCTGCACGTCGAAGCCGTCGGTGGCGGCGGCGAACAGCGTCACCAGGCCGAAGCGGTCGGTGTCGATCGTCGCCTCGAAGCCGGAGCCGCCGTCCCAGGGCACCAGCTCGATCGACCGGATCGACCAGCCCTGCGGCAGGTCGGGCAGGGAGATCGGCGCCTTGGCCAGATCCTCCGGCTTCAGCCCGCCCTTGGGCTCGGCCGGGTCGACCAGGTGGCGGTACAGCACGGTGCGGTAGGCGTCGCCGGCCTCGTCGGCATAGGCTGGGATCCCGGCCGAGGCGCTGTCGATCCGGGTCACGCCCAGGATCGACTGGGCGCCCCAGCCGATGCCGACCAGCAGCACCACCGCGGCCACCCGGCGCAGGCGGACCGTGATCCGGCGCCAGCGCACGGCGCGGCCGAGCAGCCGGGCGTTCTCGTAGCTGGCGACGCGGATGCCGGCATCCTCGGCGAAGGCCAGGCGCAGCGCGTCGCGCAGGCGCAGATCGGCCATCACCTGGGCGGCGAGGGCCGGGTTCGCCTCGAGGCAGGCCTCGACCTCGATCCGGCGGGGCAGGTCGAGCTCGCCGTCGATATAGGCCTGGATCTCGGCTTCGGTCGGGGTGGTCCGGGTCATGGTCGTCACTCCACCAGCCGCAGATGCGGCGGGGTCGGTCCGTCGATGCGGGTCGCAGGCGTCTCGGCGCCGCCGGCGCTCTCGCGCAGCGCGGCGCGGGCCCGGCCCAGGCGCGACATCAGCGTGCCGAGCGGGATGCCGAGGATGGTCGCGGCCTCCTGGTAGCGGAACTCCTCGACCGCCACGAGCAGCAGCGCCTCGCGCTGCTCCTCCGGCAGGGTCAGCAGGGCCCGCTGCACCTGGGCCAGCTGGACCCGGGCATCCTGGTTCGGCGCGCCGGACTCCGGCGCCAGCTGCGTCGCCTGGGCGATGCGGGCGTCCTCGGCCCGGCGGCCGCGCAGCCGCGAGGCATGGGCGTTGTGCATGATCGAGAACAGCCAGGGGCGCAGCGCCCGGTCCGGCTGCCAGCCGCGACGGCCCTCGTAGGCCTTGAGCAGGGTGTCCTGCAGCAGGTCCTCGGCCTCGGCGGCATCGCGGGTCAGGACCAGAGCGTAGCGCTTCAGCCCCGGCAGCTCGGCGATGACGTCGAAATCATCCTTGCGGCGTTTCATGCCCCATATACGCAGCTGCCGGCGATTTTCATCCCGGCCGTCCGCATTCTTTCAGGCAAGCCCCGGACAAACTCTCAACAAGATCTTGGATATGATGATTTTTGCGAGGTTTTTGCAGACGAAAACGGCGCTGCGGGTGTTATAGGCAGCGATACTCGATATTCCGGCCCGATTCGGAGCGACATGACCGACGACACTGTGGAGCAACGCCGATCGGTCGATCCCTCCGTCTCCGATCGCTATCCGGGTCGTCCGGTCGGCGCCGCTGCAGCTTCGATCGCCCTGCCGTATCCGTCCCGGCCCGGCGTCCTCGACGGCTGGCCGGGCTGGCTGGTCGGCCTGGCCGGACTCTTGACCCTCGGCCTGCTGCTGCGCTTCGTCCTCGCCCTCGCATTCCCGCGCATCCACCACGCCGACGAGCTGTTCCAGTATTACGAGCAGGCGCACCGGCTGGCCTTCGGCCAGGGCATGGTGCCCTGGGAGTATCGCGAGGGCATCCGCTCCTGGCTGCTGCCGGGGATGCTGGCCGGGCTGATGAAGGCGGTGTCCTGGGTCAGCGACGACCCGGCCTCCTATCTCGCCGTGTCGAAGGCGCTGTGGTCGATGCTGTCGCTGAGCATCCCGGTGGTCGCCTTCCTGTGGGCCCGGCGCGTCGGCGGGCTGACGGCGGGGCTGACTGCGGCCTTCATCGCCACCATCTGGTTCGAGCTGGTCTATTACGCGCCGACGGCGCTGACCGAATCGATCGCCACCAGCCTGCTCCTGGTCGCCTGCTGGCTGGCCTGGACCGCGGAGGCGGGTGACCGCCGGCGGCTGATCTGGGCGGGGGCGCTGTTCGGCCTGGTCTTCGTCTTCCGCTTCCACCTGCTGCCGGCGATCCTGACCGCGGCCCTGGTCGCGGGCCGGGGCGACTGGCGCGGCCGGCTGCGGCCGATGCTGCTGGCCGGGCTGGTCCCGGTGCTGGTCTGCAACGGGCTGCTCGACTGGGCGACGCTGGGCTGGCCGTTCCAGTCGGTGCTGAAGAATTTCTGGATCAACATCGTCGAAGAGAAGAGCCACAGCTTCGGCGTCATGCCGCTGGGCTTCTACTTCGAGGAGTACGTCCGGGTCTGGTCGTGGTGGCTGGCGCCGATGGCGGCGCTGATCGTGCTGGGCGCGCGCGGCCAGCCCATGCTGGTCGCGGTGCCGGTGGCGATCGTGCTGTCGCACAGCCTGGTCGCCCACAAGGAATACCGCTTCGTCCTGCCGGCGCTGCCCTTCCTGCTGATCCTCGCCGCGCTGGGCACCGAGCGGCTGGCCCGGCGCCTGGCCGGGCTGGCGGCCGAGCGCTGGGGGGACATGCCGCGCTGGGTGCCGCTCGCCGTGCTCTGCGCCGCCTGGGTGCTGGCCTCGGGCCTGTTGTCGGCCAGCGACCGCTGGCGGCCGGAATGGAGCCGCGTCGCGCCGGGCATCGCCACCACCCAGGCGCTGCACGACCGCCCGGCGCTGTGCGGCCTGGGCCTGCTGACGCCGTGGTGGGACCTGCCCGGCTACACCACCCTGCACCGCGACGTGCCGGTGTTCTGGTTCGGTGACGACACGCGGCGGTTGTGGCGTTCGGCCTCGTCCTTCAACTATGTGATGGCGCGGCCGGAACAGATGCCGCCGAACACCGGCTACCGGCTGGAGAGCTGCCCCAGCGAGATCTGCCTCTACCGGCGGCCGGGGCAGTGCAGCACGCCCCGGGACATCGGGGTGAGCGGGTCGATGGCCGAGCGCGGCATGTGATCCCGGGTGCCATGATTCCGCCCGACTCTCCGCTTGAGACTCGGACCGTGCTGGTCTAAAGCAACCCGGCGGCGGGATCGGCCTGTCGCTCCCGCCCCTCGCACTGGCCCCTCCCAGCCGAGCCCGGCTGACAGGACACCACAGCGCATGTTCAATTTTTTCGGTTTCCTCTCCGCCGACATCGCCATCGACCTGGGCACGGCGAACACCCTGGTCTATGTCAAGGGCCGGGGCATCGTCCTGAACGAGCCGTCGGTGGTGGCGATCCAGACCCATCGCGGCAAGAAGCAGGTTCTGGCGGTCGGCGACGAAGCCAAGCTGATGCTGGGCCGCACCCCGGGCAGCATCATCGCCATCCGGCCGCTGCGCGACGGTGTGATCGCCGATTTCGAGGTGGCGGAGGAAATGATCAAGCATTTCATCCGCAAGGTCACCAACCGCCGCAGCTTCGCGGCGCCGGAGATGATCATCTGCGTGCCGTCCGGGTCGACCGCGGTCGAGCGCCGGGCCATCCAGGAATCGGCCGAGAGCGCCGGCGCCCGCCGGGTGCGCCTGATCGAGGAGCCGATGGCGGCGGCGATCGGCGCCGGGTTGCCGGTGACCCAGCCGACCGGCAGCATGATCGTCGACATCGGCGGCGGCACCACCGAGGTCGCGGTGCTGTCGCTGGGCGGCATCGTCTATTCCCGCTCGGTCCGCGTCGGCGGCGACAAGATGGACGAGGCGATCATCGCCTATATCCGCCGCAACCATAACCTCCTGATCGGCGAGGGCTCGGCCGAGCGGATCAAGAAGGAGATCGGGTCCGCCGCCCCGCCGGAGGACGGCGAAGGCCGGTACATGGAGATCCGCGGCCGGGACTTGCTGAACGGCGTGCCGAAGGAGCTGGTGATCTCCGAACGGCAGATTGCCGAGAGCCTGTCCGAGCCGATCAGCCAGATCGTCGAGGCGGTGAAGGTGGCGCTCGAGCACACCGCGCCGGAGCTGGCGGCCGACATCGTCGACAAGGGCATCGTCCTGACCGGCGGCGGCTCGCTGCTCGGCAATCTCGACCTGGTGCTGCGGCACGCCACCGGCCTGCCGGTGTCGATCGCCGACGACCCGCTGTCCTGCGTCGCGCTCGGCACCGGCCGCGCTTTGGAAGAGCGGTCGTTGCAGGCCGTGCTCATCAGTGCATATTGAGTCGTGAAACGACCTTTGTGGTAAAACCGTCGCGGGGGCCATAGCCCCCGCCGGGACGGGCCAGTGGCGGACGGAACATGCGGGTGATGCAGCGGAGCAGACCGGCGGTTCGCATCGCGGCGCTCAGGGCCGTCGCGCACCGATTCTCCTTCGGCCTGCTGCTGTTCGCCGCGATCAGCCTGCTGATGGTCGGCAAGATCGACGCCGTCCTGTTCGACGGCGTCCGCGCCCGGGTGGTCGATGCGGTGGCGCCGATCCTCGACGCCATGTCGCGCCCGGCCGCCAGCGTCGCCCGCATGGTGACGGAGCTGCAGAGCCTGTCCGACATCCGCGGCGAGAATGCCCGGCTGCGGCAGGAGGTGACGACGCTGCGGCAGTACCAGGATGTCGCGTTCCGGCTCGAGGCCGAGAACCTGACCCTGCGCAACCTGCTGAACTACACCCCGGATTCGGCCCATTCCTTCCTGACCGCCCGGGTGGTGGCCGACAATGGCGGCGCCTTCGTGCGCAGCCTGACGATCAATCTCGGCGCCGCCAACGGCATCCGCGACGGCCAGGCGGTGCTCGGCGGCCGCGGGCTGATCGGCCGGATCGTGCAGACCGGCGATCGCTCCGCCCGGGTGCTGCTGATCACCGACCTCAACGCCCGCATCCCGGTGGTGGTCGAGCGCACCCAGCAGCGCGCCATCATCGGGGGCGACAACACCGACCGGCCGCGGCTCCTGTACCTGCCGCCGGACGCGTCGATCCGGGTCGGCGACCGCATCGTCACCTCCGGCAATGGCGGCATGTTCCCGACCGGCCTGCCGGTCGGCATCGTCGCCGCCGCCCAGGACAGCGCCGTCCGGATCCAGCCGATCGAGCCGCTCGAGGCCGTCACCTACGTCAAGGTCGTCGATTTCCGCGCGCTCGATCCCGGGATGGCGATGCAGCCGGTGCCCGGCTTCCCGCAATGACCGGGGACCTGCTGCACAAGCTCGACCTCGCCGCGCGCCACGCCGCCCCGGGGGCGGTGACGCTGATCCTGGTGCTGGTCGGGGTGACGCCCACGCAGCTGCCCTATTACAGCGCGATCGCGCCGCTGCTGCCGCTGGCCTCGGTCTATTACTGGGGCGTGCACCGGCCCGACCTGATGCCGATGTGGCTGATCTTCCTGGTCGGGCTGCTGCACGACGCCCTGACCGATTCGCCGATAGGGCTGCACGCCCTGATCCTGCTCTTGTGCCAATGGGTGCTGCTGCGCCAGCGCCGCTTCCTGGCCGGGCGGCCCTTCGCGGTGCTGTGGCTGGGCTATGCCGTGCTGGCGACCGTCGTCACCCTGGTCGAATGGATCGGCGTCAGCCTGTACGACGTCGCGATCGTGCCGCCGCGGCCGCTCCTGATCCGGCTGGTCCTGACCATCGCCATCTTCCCGCCGCTGGCCTGGCTGTTCATCCAGGTGCATCGCGGCTTCCTGCGGGCGGTGGACTAGTGGACCGCGACGCCGACCGCTCCCGCGGCTTCACCCGCCGCGCCTTCGCCCTCGGCGGGCTGAAGCTCGGCCTGCTCGGCGTGCTGGGCGGGCGGCTCTACTACCTGCAGGTCGAGGAGAGCGACCGCTACAAGGTCCTGGCCGAATCGAACCGCATCAACATGCGGCTGCTGGCCCCGTCGCGCGGCCTGATCACCGACCGTTTCGGCACCCAGCTCGCGGTCAACGATCAGAACTTCCGGGTCGTGCTGGTGGCGGAGCAGGCGAAGGACCTCCAGGGCGTGCTCGGCAGGCTGGGGCAGGGGGTGCCGCTGACCGATGCCGACCTCGCCCGCATCGTCCGCGACGTCAAGCGCCGCCGCGCCTTCGTGCCGGTGACGGTGAAGGAGAATCTCAGCTGGGACCAGGTCTCCTGGATCGACGTCAACGGCCCTGAACTGCCGGGCCTGTCGATCGAGGTCGGCGAATCCCGCCGCTACCCCTTCGGCGTCGAGATGGCCCATATCATCGGCTATGTCGGCGCCGTGGCCGAGGCCGACCTGACCGGCGAGCCGGTGCTGAGCCTGCCCGGCTTCCGCATCGGCAAGTCGGGGGTCGAGCGGCAATACGAGACCGGCCTGCGCGGCGTCGCCGGGTCCAGCCAGGTCGAGGTCAACGCCGTCGGCCGGGTGATCCGCGAGATCAACCGGGAGGAGGGCAAGCCGGGCCAGGAGGTGCGGCTGACCATCGATTTCGAGCTGCAGCGCTACGTCATGGAGCGGCTGAAGACCGAGTTCAGCGCCGCCGCCGTGATCATGGACGTGCACAATGGCGACGTGCTGGCCATGGCGTCCCACCCGTCCTACGACGCCAACCTGTTCCCGAACGGCATCAGCACGGCCGATTGGCGCCGCCTGGTCGAGGATCCGTACGGCATCCTCAACAACAAGGTGATCAACGGCCAGTACCCGCCGGGGTCGACCTTCAAGATCGCGGTGGCGGCGACGGCGCTGGAGGCGGGGGTGGTGACGCCGGACCAGCGCGTGTTCTGCCCCGGCTATGTCGATCTCGGCGACCACCGCTTCCACTGCTGGAAGCGCGGCGGCCATGGCAGCCTGAACGTGGTCGACGCCATGGCCCAGTCCTGCGACGTCTATTTCTACGAGATGGCGCGGCGCCTCGGCATCGACCGGCTGGCCGAGGGCGCGAACAAGTTCGGCATCGGCCAGAAGCTGGGCGTCGACCTGCCGAATGAGCGGCCGGGGCTGATGCCGACCAAGGCCTGGAAGGAGGGCGCCATGGGCACCTCCTGGCAGCTCGGCGAATCGCTGATCGCGGGCATCGGCCAGGGCTATGTGCTGGCGACGCCGCTGCAGCTCGCCACCATGACCGCGCGGCTGGTGAACGGCGGCAAGGCGGTGGTGCCGCGCCTGGTCATGGCGGTCGGCGCGGACGGGATGCCCGAGGTGCCGGACGTGCCGTCGATCGGCGTCGCCAAGAGCCATATCGACACGGTGATCGAGGGCACGGTGGCGGTGATGACCCGCGGCACCGGCAAGCGGTCGCAGATCAAGCAGAAGGGCATGGAGATGGGCGGCAAGAGCGGCACCAGCCAGGTCCGCCGCATCACCATGGCCGAACGCGCCGCCGGGGTGAACCCGGACAACTGGCCGTGGAACCAGCGCCATCACGCCTGGTTCGTCGCCTACGCCCCGGTCGGCGCGCCGCGCTATGCCTGCTCGGTGATCGTCGAGCATGGCGGCGGCGGCAGCGAATACGCGGCGCCGATCGCGCGCGACATCCTGCTGGAATGCCAGCAGCGCGAGTCCGGCCGGCGGCTGCTGTCGGCCGCACCGGGGGACGGCGCCGACAAAGGTTGAGGCTTTCGTGAAGAAAGGGTTGCAACCCGTCCAGCCGGCGGCTATATCACCGGCCGTCCCGAGCGAACGGGCGCATAGCTCAGTTGGTAGAGCAGCTGACTCTTAATCAGCGGGTCCTAGGTTCGAGCCCTAGTGCGCCCACCAGTTCGCAGGATGAAAGAGCAGGGTCCGCTTCGGCGGGCCTTTCTTTTTTCGCATGATCGGCCGTGACTTCGGCACGCCCGGCTCACGCGGTGTCGGCCCCTCATCCCTCCCGCGCGATCCGCTGCAGCATGCCCCGGAACCGTTCGGTCTCCTCGACCGTCAGCGGGCGGGCGGCGAGCGGGCCGGAATAGACTTCGGCGCGGTGGTCCGGCGACAGGATCAGGGACCGCCAATTGGAGGCGGCGCCGGCGGCCAGCCGGCGCGACAGGAAGCTGCAGCCGCGGCGGAAGAAATCGGCCTCCCAGTCGTCGAAGGGCCGGTCCAGCCGCTCCAGGTAGCGGGCGGCCCAGTCGGCGATATCGGCGCGCGGCTCGCGGCCCTGGCCTCCGGTCATATGCTCCACCTCGATCCGGTGCTTTGAGGGCGACGCCCGGTTCGACGCGGAATAGGACAGAAAGCGTTATTCCTTCGTGAATTCCTGACGCGAGGCCCGGCCCGGGCCGAGCTGCAGCGTCGCCTCGATCCGCTGCAGCCGGGCCAGGGTCGATGCCAGGCCGGCGCAGAGCAGCCACAGCACCAGCCCCGCGGCCACGGCGCCGCAGCCCATGGTCCAGGCCTCGGTCCGCAGTTGCCGGCTCAGGCCCGGCCCGTCGCCGATCATGTCGGCGAGGGCGGCGATGCGGGCGTCCGGCAGCCCCAGCGTGTCGGTCGGCCGGTCGGGGATCAGGGCGGAGACCTGCCCGAGCAGGTCGGCGGTGCCGAACAGCCGATAGGCCAGGACCAGGCCGACCAGCAGCCCGGCGACGAACAGGAGGATGCCGAGAGCGTGGAGGGCGATCGCGAGCCCGGGCATGCGCAGGCTGTCGGGGTCGCGGCTGGACAGCGGGCGTCGGTCCCTGGAGGCCTGGAGCATGCATCCCCTCATGCGATCCGGGAGGGGCGGCGGTCAGGTCCGACGGGAACCTCCGGATCATGCCGATCTTAGAGCGCCGCGTCGGCCGAGGCGAGGGGCGGCGCGGCCATGCTAGAAACGTCCCGAATCCCTCGTGCAGCAGCGACGACCGATGACCGAAATGACCTCAGCGCCGGGCCGCAATTGCCCGCTTTGTCCGCGCCTCGTGAGCTACCGCGAGGCCAATCGGCAGAAATGGCCGGCTTGGCACAACGCACCGGTGCCGAGCTGGGGGCCGCAGGGCGCGCCGCTGCTGGTGCTCGGCCTCGCCCCGGGCGTCAAGGGGGCGAACCGCACCGGGCGTCCCTTCACCGGCGATCATGCCGGCAAGCTGCTCTACGCGACCCTGCTGAAGTTCGGCCTGGCGCAGGGCGCATATGGGGAGGATCCCGGCGACGGCCTGCGGCTGACCGGCGTGCGGATCGCCAACGCGGTCCGATGCGTGCCTCCGGAGAACCTGCCGACGCCGGCGGAGATCCGCAGCTGCAGCCGCTTCCTGAAGGCGGAGCGGGAGGCGATGACGGGCGTGAAGGCGATCCTGGCCCTCGGCCTGGTCGCTCACAACGCCGTCGTGCGGCTGTACGGGCTCCCCGTCGCCCGGGTGAAGTTCGCGCATGGCGCGATGCACGTCCTGCCCGATGGGATCCTGCTGGCCGACAGCTATCACGTCAGCCGCTACAACACCCAGACCGGGCGCCTGACCACCAAGATGTTCGAGGCCGTGATGGCCGAGCTGGCCGGCCGGATCGGATGGCACGCGTCCGGCCCCGGCGACGCCGCTGAATAGATCGAGCCCGGTCGCGCTTCAGGCTCGACATTTCGTGTCGATTTCGACAAAGATCGTACACGAAATTCGGAGGATCGCGTGCCGGGCCCCGAGGCTGGACATCGATCGACATCGGAAGTCGGCGGCGAGGCACAGCCCATGGGCGCGAGCCCTGGCGTGGACGTGCCCACCTTCCAGGCGCCGGACCGCGAGGCCTCGGTCTATGAGGCGATCCGCGAGGACATCATCTCGGGCCGCATCCCGGCCAATGCCCGCCTGATCGTCGCCGATCTCGCCGAGCGGCACGGCACCTCGACCAACCCGGTGCGCGAGGCGCTGCAGCAGCTGCGCGGCGAGGGCTTCGTCGTGATGGCCGCCAATCGCGGCGCGCGGGTGCGGCCGATCGACCAGGATTTCATCCGCGACGTCTATGAGATCGAGGTCCTGATCGAGCCGGCGCTGACGCGCTGGTTCGTCGGCATCGCCACCGAGGCCGACATCGCCGCGCTGGAGGCGCTGCACGCCGAGATGCTGCGGCTCAACTATGCCGACCCGCTGCGCCACTCGCTGCTCGACACCCAGTTCCACCACACGATGTATGAGCGCCACTACAACCGGCACGCCGTCGATCTGTGGTGGAAGCACCGCGAGATCCTGCGTGCGATCAGCCGGCGGCTGCCGATCTCGCTCGGCCGCCAGGCGACGGTGATGCGGGACCATCAGGATGTCCTGGACGCGATCAAGGCTCATGACGCGGACGCGGCGGCGGCCGTGATCGCCCGCCATGTCGAAGGATCCGGCCGCCACATCATCGAGCAGATGCGGGCGGCGCGCCGCAACAACCAGAAAGAGTTGAGCCACCCGTGAAACTGACCTAGGCTGTCGACAAAATATACAAGATGCGAATTGCTTTAGATGGGCAATATCGCGGCAATAGGAGGAAAGCAGGAAGCCACCGGACATAGCGTTTCCGGACGGGAAGCGCATCTTGCTCGATCGATGACTGTTGGTCGGGTGGTGAGATCTTTTGACTTTGTGGGAAGGGGGCGCTTCGTCGCACCGGAAGGGCGCCCAAAAGGTGCAAAGAGCGACATTTGCACCATTCGACAATCACAGGGAGGAGATCTGTCCTATGGTCAATCTGAAACGCCTCGCCGGCCTTGTGCTCGCCGCGGCGGCGATCATCGCGCCGGCCGCGGCGGTCGCGCAGAATGCCGGCCTGCCGGCCGCGCAGGAGATCACGCCCAAGGGCGCGCTGCCGAACGTTCCGCGCAACCAGACGCTCGTGCTCGGCTGGGGCGTTGCCGGCGGCACGTCGATCGGCACCACCAATCCCTGGGTGCTGCCGGGCTACACGCATCAGGAAGGCAACAACCTGCTGTTCGAGCCGCTGATGTATTTCGCCATCTTCAAGGGCGAGTTCGTGCCGTGGCTGGCCGACAGCATGGAATACACCACGCCGGACTTCACCACGCTCGAGATCAAGCTCAACAAGGATGCCAAGTGGAGCGACGGCAAGCCGGTCACGTCCAAGGACGTGGTCTACACCTTCGAAGGGCAGATGAAGTATGAGACGCTGCCCTATCACGCGCATTTCCAGCAATTCGTCGACAGCGTCAGCGCCAAGGACGACCTGACCGTCGAGGTCAAGTTCAAGCAGCCGGCGCCGCGCTTCAAATTCGAGGTGCTGACCGAGAAGTTCGACACCGGCCTGCCGATCGTGCCGGCGGAATGGGAATCGGCCCAGCCGAACCCGACCGCGGCCGTGGGCCTCGACCAGATCCCGCATTCCGGCCCCTACAATGTCGTCGCCTGGAACGCCAACCAGAAGATCATGGACCTGCGCCCCGACTGGTGGGCGGTGAAGGCAGGGCGGATGGCGCAGCCGGCGGTGAAGCGCGTCGTCATCGTCAACGTGCTGAACCAGCCGATCGACACGGTGGCGCAGCGGCTGGTGAACAACGAGTTCGACAGCTCGGTCGACATGCGGGCCCAGGTGATCGGCAACATCGTCGAGCAGAACAAGGACATCCAGTCCTGGACCGGCACGGAATCGCCCTATGGCTATCTCGACTGGTGGCCGAACTCGCTGTGGATGAACACCCAGCTCGAGCCCTACAACGACGTGCGGGTGCGCAAGGCGATCAGCCTGGCGATCGACCGCGATCGGATCGACGAGGTGCTGTATGACGGCGCCAAGATCGCGACGATCTATCCGTTCCCGCTGTATCCGAACCTGCAGAAATTCGCCGACTCCCCGGCCGTGAAGGCGGAGGAGGAGAAGTACCAGCCCGGCAAGTTCGATGTCGCCGAGAGCGAGAAGCTGATGACCGAGGCCGGCTTCAGCAAGAACGGCGACGGCCTGTGGGAGAAGGGCGGCAAGACCTTCGACGCCACCATCCAGGCCTTCGAGACCATCCATGGCGACATCGCCCCGGTCCTCGCCGAGATGCTGCGCCAGGCGGGCTTCGACGCCAATGTCAACTTCGGCACCGACGCCTTCCAGAACATGGTCGACGGCAAGCCCGGCCTCTATCTCTTCGGCCATGGCGCCAGCCTGTACGATCCGTTCGAGGCGCTGAACCTCTTCCACGGCAAGTACAGCAGCACGATCGGCTCGGCGGCCGGCAACAACCGCTTCTCGCGTTACAAGAACCCTGAGCTGGACAAGATCCTCGACGAGATCTCGCCGCTCAGCTCCGACGATCCGAAGTTCCAGGAGGGCGCCGCGAAGGCTCTCGGCATCTACTGGCGCGACACGATCGACGTGCCGGTGATCCAGTGGCTGCATCGGATCCCGTACAACAACCACTACTGGAAGGGCTGGCCGAGCGCCTCGAACATCGCCGGCGGCACCAACGGCGCGTTCTGGGCTCATACCGGCCTGCTGGTGATCACGTCGCTGCAGCCGTCGGGGGCGCAGTAGTCGTCCGACTGTGACAGGTGCGCGCCGCCGGGCGCGCACCTCCTCTGAACGGCAACAGCAGGATCGTTCCCGTGACATTACCGGCCCGAAATACCCACCCGTCATGGCGAGCCCCGAAGGGGCGCGGCCATCCAGCGGCACCGGCCTCTGGATGGCCACGTCCCCCGGCTCAAGGCCGGGGTCCTCGCCATGACGAAAAAGGGCTGGAGAGCCGAACTCAGAGGCCGCTGGCATGACCCTCAAGCTCGTCATCAAACGCCTTCTGTTCCTCGTCCTGGTGGTCTGGGCCGCCTCGACGATCGTGTTCTTCATTCCGCGCCTGTCGAGCCGCAATGCGCTGCGCGAACGGTTCGGCGAGCTGGCCCGCACCGGCGGCTTCTCGCCGGCCGATCTGGAGAAGATCATCGCCTCGATGCAGCAGCAGTTCGGCCTCGACCAGCCGCTGTACCACCAGTACTGGACCTATCTCGGCAACATCGTGCGGATGGATTTCGGCTATTCGCTGTACCGCTATCCGTCGACCGTGGCCGACCTGCTGGCGCAATCGCTGCCCTGGACCATCGGCCTGCTGCTGGTGACGACGATCCTCAGCTTCGTCATCGGCAACCTGCTCGGCGCCGTCGCCGCCTGGCCGCGGGCGCCGCATTGGCTGCGGGCCTTCGCCACGCCCTTCATCCTGCTGACCGGCGTGCCGCCTGTGATCATGGGCATCCTGCTGCTGTTCTTCATCGGCTTCCGGCTGAAATGGCTGCCGCTCGGCGGCGCCTATTCGGTCGGCGTGGTGCCGAATTTCTCCCTCGACTTCATCCTCGACCTGCTGCAGCACCAGATACTGCCGGCGCTGGCGCTGATCTTCGGCTCCGTCGGCGGCTGGGTGCTGTCGATGCGCGGCATGGGCGTCACCATCCAGGGCGAGGACTATGTGAACTTCGCCGAGCACAAGGGCCTGACCGGCGGCCGGATCTTCCGCGACTATTATCTCCGGAACGCGATGCTGCCGCAGGTGACGGGGCTGGCCCTGGCGCTCGGCACCGTCGTCACCTCGGCCATCATCGTCGAAGGGCTGTTCGGCCTGCCGGGCATCGGCAGCATGCTCAATCTCTCGATCCGCGCGAACGACTTCCCGACCATCTACGGCATCGTGCTGTTCATCACCATCGCCGTGGCGGTGCTGATGACGGTGGTCGAGTTCCTCTACCCGTTGCTCGATCCCCGCGTCCGCAATTCGTGAGGAGCGAGAGACATGTCGATCGCCGCGCTCTCACCGCCCGCCGAAACCAGGATCGAACGCCCGGGCAGCTTCGTCCTGGTGCTGCGCTACCTGCGCCGCAACAAGGGGCTGGCCCTGGGCGTCCTGATCCTGCTCGGCCTGACCGCCTTCACCATCATCGGGCTGCTGGCGATCAATCCGAAGGATGCCTATCCGCTGTCGGTGGCGGTGAAGAAGCCGCCGAGCCTGAAATATCCCTTCGGCACCGATTTCTTCGGCCGCGACCTCCTGGCCGCCATGGTTGTCGGCATGTGGCAGACGGCCTTCATCGGCTTCGTCGCCGGCGGCATCGGCACGCTGATCGGCGTCGTGCTCGGCTTCATCGCCGCCTATTTCGGCGGCTGGACCGATGCCGCGATCCGGACGGTCTGCCAGGTCCTGGCGCCGATCCCGGTGCTGCTGATCCAGGTCGTGATCGCCGGCTCGCTCGACAAGCGCGACGTCACCATCTTCACCATGGCGATGATCGTGGTGCTGCTGGCCTGGATGGGGCCGACCCTGGTCATCCGCGCCCAGGTGCTGACGATGAAGGAACGGCAGTTCGTCGCCGTGGCGAAGCTGTCGGGCGTCAGCGACCTCGGCATCATCTTCAAGGAGATCCTGCCCTGCCTGCTGCCCTTCATCGCCGCGGCCTTCGTCGCCCAGGTATTCTCGGCCGTCTTCGCCTCCTTCTATCTCGCCGTGCTCGGGCTCGGGCCGCTGCGTGAGCCGCTCCTGGGCAACATCATCTGGGCGGCGCAGTCGCAGGGCGCCTTCTTCAACGGCTGGTGGTGGTGGCCGATCATCCCGTCGGTCGCGATGATCCTGATCCTCGGGTCGCTGGCCCTGATCAATATGGGGCTCGACGAGCTGGCCAATCCCCGCGTGCGCAGGACGGAGTGACGGCGATGGATGTGACGCTCGCGCCGCCCCGGGACCGGAGGAAGGCCATGACCCAGCCGGCCGCGGCAACCGCTCCGGTCCTCGATGTCCGCAACCTCGCGGTGACCTATTACACCGACTCCGGCCGGGCCCGGGCGCTCGACGATGTCAGCTTCACGCTGAAAGCCGGCGAGAAGCTCGGCATGGTCGGCGAATCCGGCTCGGGCAAGAGCACCCTGGCCCTGGCCATGATGCGGATGATCAAGCCGCCGGGCCGGATCGAGGGCGGCCAGGTAATCATCGCCGGCGCCGACCTGATGGCGCTCGACGCGGAAGGGATGCGTCAGGCTCGGCTGTCGCGGATCGCCTATATCCCGCAGGGCGCGATGAATTCGCTGAACCCTGTGATGCGGATCGGCGCCCAGATGGTCGACGCGGTGAAGTCGCATCTGCCGGGCGAATCCCGCGCGGCGATCGAGGCGCGCTGCAAGCGGGCGCTGCAATCGGTCGATCTCGATGTCGGCGTCTACCGCATGTATGCGCATGAGCTGTCGGGCGGCATGAAGCAGCGTGTCTGCATCGCCATCGGCATCCTGCTCGACCCCCACGTCGTCATCGCCGACGAGCCGACCAGCGCGCTCGACGTCGTCACCCAGCGCCAGGTGATGGAGACGATCGACAACGTCCAGAAGGCGATCAACGCCGCGGTCATCCTGATCGGCCACGACATGGGCCTGATGGCGCAGTTCGTCGACAAGGTCGCGGTGATGTATGCCGGGCGGCTGGTCGAGGTCAGCACGGTCCGCGAGATGTTCACGGACCCGAAGCACCCCTATTCCCAGGCGCTGATCGAGAGCCTGCCGAGCCTCGACAACAAGGGCGTGTTCCGCGGCATCCCCGGCCTGGCGCCGTCGCTGCTGCGGCTGCCGGGCGGCTGCGCCTTCCACCCGCGCTGCGGCAAGGCCATGGCCGTGTGCAGCACGATACGGCCCGAACAGTGCCTCCTGGCCGGCGGCCGCGGCGTCACTTGCCACCTCTATGACGGGGACGCCTGAGATGGCCGATCTGCTGCGACTCGAAGACGTCTCGAAGACCTATTCGCGCGGCCTCGTCCACGCGCACACCACGGTCGCGCTGCGCAACATCTCGCTGACGCTGAAGGAGGACGAGCCGACCATCCTGACCGTGGCCGGCGAGAGCGGCAGCGGCAAGACCACGCTGGCCATGCTGCTGCTCGGCTTCATCGCGCCGTCGACCGGCCGGATCATCTATCGCGGCAAGGATGTCTCGACCCTGCGCGGCAAGGAGAAGATGGCCTATCGCCGCGAGGTGCAGGCGGTCTTCCAGGACCCCTTCGCGGTGTTCAATCCGTTCTACACGGTCGACCATCTGCTGACCGTGCCGATCCGCAAGTTCCGCCTGGCGAAATCGAAGGCGGATGCCCGCAGCAAGATGGAGGAGGCGCTGACCGCCGTCGGGCTGCGGCCCGAGGACATCCTCGGGCGGTTCCCGCACCAGCTGTCCGGCGGGCAGCGCCAGCGCATCAATGTCGCCCGCGCGCTGCTGCTGAAGCCGCGGCTGCTGATCGCCGACGAGCCGGTGTCGATGGTCGACGCGTCGCTCCGCGCCACGATCCTCGAGACGTTGCGCAACCTGCAGCGCGACCATGGTGTCTCGATCATCTATGTCACCCACGACCTGACCACCGCCTATCACATCGCCAAGTCGATCATCGTGCTGTATCGCGGCGCGGTGATGGAGGCGGGGGATGTCGACCAGGTGATCAAGGACCCGCAGCACCCCTACACCCAGCTGCTGGTCGATTCGATCCCCTGGCCCAATCTCGACCGGCGGTGGGGCGCCCAGCCGATCAAGGCGCGCGAGGCCGGTGTCGGCACCGACGGATGCCGCTTCCGGCCTCGCTGCCCCCGGGCGATGGAGGCCTGCGGGGCCGAGCCGCCGCTGTTCCGGATCGGCGATCGCCAGACTGCCTCATGCTTCCTCTACGATCGGCAGCCTCAGGTCGCGCAGGAGCGCCTGTCGGAGCTGCTGCCCGCCTGACATGGACCACCGTCCTCCTTCACTGCCCAGCCTTTCCGGGATCCTCACGACATGCTCGAAATCGCCGAATACATCAGCCCCGCGCCGACGCCCGTCTGGAAGCTGGCAAAGCAGGCCGGGGTCGACCTCGCCGTCGGCGGCCTGCCGCCCGACGACCTGCTGCAGGGCGAGGCACCGTGGGATTTCGGGCCGCTGCAGCGCCTGAAGCACCGCTATGAGGATGCCGGCTTCACCCTGAAGGTGATCGAGGCCCGCCCGCCGCTGAACGAGGCCAAGCGCGGGCTGCCGGGACGCGACGAGGAGATCGCGACGGTCTGCACGCTCCTGCGGAACATGGGCCGGCTCGGTATACCGGTCTGGTGCTACGAATGGATGACCGACTTCAACTGGGTGCGCACCAATCTCGCCACGCCCTCGCGCGGTGGCTCGGTGGTCACCAGCTTCAACATCGCCGACGTGCCGGAGGACCTGACCAGCAACCCGCCGATCGGCGAGGACGAGCTCTGGGTCAATCTCGATTACTTCCTGAAAAAGGTGCTGCCGGTCGCCGAGCAGGCCGGGGTGAAGATCTCGATGCATCCGGACGATCCGCCGCTGTCGCCGATCCGCGGCGTCGGCCGGATCATGCGCAGCATCGACAACTACCGGCGCCTGGTCGAAAGCGTGCCCAGCCCGATGAACACGATCACGCTGTGCCAGGGCAACTTCACCTTGATGACCGACGACCTGCCCGGCGCCATCCGCAGCTTCGGCAAGGCCATCTCCTTCGTCCATTTCCGCGACGTGCAGGGCACGCCGGAGGCGTTCCGGGAGACATGGCACGACGCCGGCAAGACCGACATGCTGGCCTGCATGCGCGCCTATCGCGACATCGGCTTCGACGGCGTGCTGCGCCCCGACCATGTGCCTACGGTGGAGGGCGACAGCAACGAGCATGCCGGCTACTCCGCCTTCGGCCGGCTGTACGCGATCGGCTACATCCGCGGCCTGCACCAGTCGGTCTACGGCGCTTGAGCGGGGAGGGGACGATGGACACTGCAAAGAGCACCATTGCGCTGACCGGCGGCAGCGGCCGGATCGGCCGGGCCATCGCCGCGGCGGCGCTGCGCCGCGGCCACCGCGTCGTCAGCATCGACCGCGCCGCGCCGGCGGAGGCGCAGGAGAACCTCCGCTTCGTCCAGGCCGACATCGGCGACTATGACGCGCTGGTCGACGCCTTCCGCGGCTGCGACGCCCTGATCCACATGGCGGCGATCCCCTCGCCGGGCAATCAACCCGACCATATCGTCCACAACAACAACGTCACGGGCAGCTACAACGCCCTGCGGGCCGCGGTCGAGGTCGGCATCACCCGGATCGTGCAGGCCTCCAGCGTCAACGCCATCGGCCTGTCCTTCAGCCGGGAGGCGCATTTCGACTACCTGCCACTCGACGAGGCGCATCCGAACTACACTGAGGAGCCGTACTCGCTGTCGAAATGGATCTGCGAGCAGCAGGCCGACACCTTCGCCCGCCGCTACAGCGATCTTCGGATCGCCAGCGTGCGCTTCCACCTGGTGGTGGACGAACGCGCCCAGGCCGGGGCGGTCTACGGCTTCGTGACCAAGGAGGCGTCGAAGCATCTCTGGGCCTACACGCTCTACGATTCGGCGGCGCGAGCCTGCCTGCTGGCGCTCGACGCACCGTTCCAGGGCCATGAGGTGTTCTACATCGTCGCGCCGGACACGGTGATGGACATGCCGAGCCTGGATCTCGCCGCCCGTTTCTTCCCGGACGTGCCGATCCGCGGCGACCTCGGCGGCAACCGCGCTTTCTTCTCCTCGGCCAAGGCGGAGCGGATGCTCGGCTGGCGCCACGACCCCGACTGAGGTGCTGTCATGAAGGTCCAGGACGTCAAGGTCATCGTCTGCTCGCCCGGGCGGAACTTCGTCACCCTCAAGATCGTCACCGACGAGGGCCTCACCGGCATCGGCGACGGCACGGTGAACGGGCGCGAGCTCGCGGTCGTCAGCTACCTGCAGGACCATGTCGCGCCGCTGCTGATCGGGCGCGACCCGGCGCAGATCGAGGATATCTGGCAGTACCTCTATCGCGGCGCCTATTGGCGGCGCGGGCCGATCACCATGGCGGCGATCTCGGCCGTCGACATGGCGCTGTGGGACATCAAGGCCAAGGCGGCCGGCATGCCGCTGTACCAGCTGCTCGGCGGTGCCTCGCGGCAGAAGGCGATGATCTATTCGCATGCCCAGGGCATGAGCATCGAAGAAGCGGTCGATGCGGTCGGCCGGAAGCGCGACGAGGGCCATGTCGCGATCCGCTGCCAGGTCGGCATCCCGGGGCTGCCCGCGATCTACGGCACCGGCAAGGGGTCGAAGCAGGGCACCGGCGGCATGGTCGAGGCCCTGCCGCATGAGGAGGTGTGGTCGACCGCGAAATACATGGGCCACATCCCGAAGCTGTTCGCCCGGCTGCGCGACGTCTATGGCGACGACCTGCACCTGCTGCACGACACGCATCACCGCCTGACCCCGATCGAGGCGGCACGGCTGGGCAAGGACCTGGAGCCGTTCCGGCTGTTCTGGCTGGAAGACCCGGTGCCGGCCGAGCTGCAGGAGGGGTACCGCCTGATCCGCCAGCACACGACGACACCGATCGCGCTGGGCGAGGTGTTCAACACTATCTGGGATGCGCGCCTCCTGATGGAGGAGCAACTGATCGACTACATCCGCGCCACCTCGGTCCATGCCGGCGGCGTGACCGGGCTGCGGCGGATCTTCGACTTCGCCTCGGTCTACCACATCCGCGCCGCCTGCCACGGGCCGATGGACGTGTCGCCGGTGGCGATGGGCGCTAACGCCCATATCGACCTGTGGGTGCCGAATTTCGGCATCCAGGAATTCTCCGGCTACACCCCGCTGATGCATGAGGTGTTCCCGCATTCCTGGCAGCAGGAGGGCGGCTACATCCATCCGGGCGAGGCGCCGGGCCACGGCGTCGACATCGACGAGGCGCTCGCCGCGAAACATCCCTATCAGCGCGCCTACCTGCCGGTGAACCGGCTCGAGGACGGCACGCTCTGGCACTGGTGACCGACATGAAGATCTCCGCCATCCGCGCCTATCCGGTCTGGGTCGGCACGCGCAACCAGCTGATCGTCAAGGTCGAGACCGACCAAGGCCTGTCCGGATGGGGCGAAAGCGGCCTTTCCGGCCGCGAGAAGGCCGTGGTCGGCGCGATCGAGCACTACCGCGAATTCCTGATCGGCCGCGATCCGTTCGGGATCGGCGCGCTGTGGCAGGAGATGTATCGCAGCCAGTATTTCGAGGGCGGCCGCGTGCTGCAGGCGGCGATCTCGGCGATCGACATCGCGCTCTACGACATCCTCGGCAAGGCGCTCGGCGTGCCGGTCTACCAACTGCTCGGCGGCAAGCAGCGCGACCGGATCCCGACCTTCGCCACCACCTCGGCCCCGCCGGGCGAGGAGATGATCGAGCAGGCGAGGGCGCTGATCGCCGCCGGCTGGACCGCGATGCGCCTGTCGCCCTCCGGCCACCGCGGCGGCGAGATCTACGAGCCGCGCGAGCACATCGCGACGACGGCGAAATGGTGCGTCAGGGCGCGCGAGGCGCTGGGCGACGAAATCGTGCTCGGCATCGACCTGCATCACCGCCTGTCGGTGGCGGAGGCGGCGAGCTTCTGCCAGAAGATGCCCTCCGGCACGCTCGACTTCCTGGAGGAGCCTATCCGCGACGAGACGCCGGAAGCCTATGAGGCGCTGCGGCGGATGGTCGACGTGCCCTTCGCCATCGGTGAGGAATTTGCCTCCAAGTGGCAGTTCCTGCCCTACATCGAGCGCAACATCCACCAGTTCAACCGCCTCGACGTCTGCAATGTCGGCGGGCTGACCGAGGCGATGAAGGTCGCGGGGTGGAGCGAGGCGCATTACGTCGACATGATGCCGCACAACCCGCTGGGCCCGATCTGCGCCGCGGCGACGGTGCATTTCGCCGCGGCGGTGCCGAACTTCTCCTGGCTCGAGACGCGCACCTCGACGGCGGAGCAGCTCGGCTTCGACGATGCCGAGTTCTTCCCGGTCCAGCCGCGGATCGAGAACGCCCATTATCCGGTGACGGACGCGCCCGGCCTCGGCGTCGAGGTCAACGAGGAGCTGATCAAGCAGCAGAGCTTCAAGTTCTGGGAAGCGCCGCATCTGAAGCGCAACGACGGATCGGTGACGAATTGGTAGACCTCGGCCCGCTCGACGGGCTCGCCTTCGACATCGTCGATCCGCGCTTCGCCGCCTGCACCGTGGCCGGCGCCAGGATCGAGCGGATCTGGACCGGCAGCCGCTGGACGGAAGGGCCGGCCTGGCTCGCCGCGCGCGGCCTGCTGGTCTGGTCCGACATCCCGGGCGACCGGATGCTGGCCTGGGAGCAGGCGACGGGGCGGGTCTCGATTTTCCGCCAGCCGGCGAACAGCCCGAACGGCAACACGGTCGACCGCCAGGGGCGGCTGGTCACCTGCGAACAGAACCCGCATCGGCTCGCCCGGACCGAGGCGGACGGCACGATCACGCCGCTGGTCGACCGGATCGATGGCCGCCGCTTCAACTCTCCGAACGATCTCGTGGTGGCGTCGGACGGTGCGATCTGGTTCACCGATCCCAGCTACGGCCGATCCAAGGACCGCGGCGCCGGGCTGGATGTCGAAGGCTGCCATGTCTACCGCTTCGATCCGGCGACCGGCGCGGTGCGGCAGGTGACGACAGACTTGGTGATGCCGAACGGCCTGGCCTTCTCGCCGGATGAACGCCTGCTCTACATCGTCGACACCGGCAGCACGGAATGGCCGGACGGTCCCAACCATGTGCGCCGCTTCCGGGTCGGACTCGGCGGGACGCTGTCGGGCGGCGAGGTGCTGGCTGACGCCCATGGCCATTTCGATGGCCTGCGCACCGACACCGAGGGCCGGCTGTGGATGGCAGCGGACAAGGGTGTCCGCTGCCATCTCCCCGACGGCACGCTGATCGGCCGGGTCAATCTGCCTGAGCGCGCCGCCAACCTGACCTTCGGCGGCGCCGGCCGCGACATCCTCATGATCACGGCGACCAGCTCGGTCTATCTCTGCCCGGTGAACGCCGTCGGCGCCGCGCCCTGAGACGACGACAGCGGTACGGCTGGAATATTCGATCGGGAGCTGCCTTGACGGCCAGCAGGAGAAGGCATATTAATCGATTAATACAATGCCGCCGAACTCACGAAATGGCGGATCGCCGAGGGAGGAGACGGATGAGCTGGTGGAGGACGAGCGGGCTCGTCATCGGCGCCGGGCTGGGGATTCTCGGGGCGCAGGCGTGCGGGGCCGAGACGCTGACGCTGTATTGGAACGCCGGCCACGCCTATCAGGCCTATGCCGATGTCATCAAAAAATTCGAGGCCGATCACCCCGGCTGGACGGTGCGCTGGGAGAAGTTCCAGTGGCCCGACATGCGCACCAAGCTGGTCGCGGATTTCTCGGCCAAGAACCCGCCGGATCTGGTGGCCGAGCCGGGTGGCTGGGTGCAGGAGTTCGGGCAGCAGGGCTTGCTGACGCCGCTCAACGACTTCGTCGCCGTGGATGGCGAGGCGATGGGCTTCCCGGCAGACTGGCAGCCCTATGCTGTGGCCCGGAACATGCTCGGTGACCAATATTACGGCGTCCAGATCCATCTGACCTGCGCGACCCTGGTCTACAATGTCGACCTGCTGAAGGCGGCGGGGTTCGACGGCCCGCCCAAGACCTGGGAGGAGTTCCGGACCATCGCCAAGGCGACCACGTCCGGCCCGCGCTTCGGTTTCGCGCCCAACCCCAGCCTCGGCTACTACTGGTCCTGGTTCCTGCAGAACGGCGTTCGCTACTACGCTCCGAAGACCAACAAGATCACTCTCGACAGCCCGGAGGCGATCGAGGCGATCCAGTTCCTGGCCGATCTGATCCAGAAGGACAAGGCGGCCACCAAACCCGTCGCCGGCGCGGATTACGAAGGGCCGCAGAAGCTGTTCACCGCCAACCGGGTCGCCATGATCGTCACCGGCCCGTGGGACGTGAAGCCGATCCGGTCCGGCAATCCGCGGCTGAACTGGGCGGTGGCGCCGTCGCTGAAGAACAAGGTCCAGGCGACCTTCGCCGGCGGCGTCAGCCTGATGATCCCGAAGGACGCCCAGCACCCGAAGGAAGCCTGGGACCTGCTCAAGGACCTGGTCGCGCTCGACACCGAGCTGGCCGCCACCAAGGAGGCCGGCATGACCATGCCGCGCAGATCCTGGGCGGAGAACCCGGAGGTGAAGGCCGACCCCGTGATCGGCGGCTTCGGCCAATGCCTGCCCTATGCGCAGGATGTCAGCGCCGAGCTGCGGCTGACCGGCAAGCAGGCGCGGATCGACAAGCTGCTGCAGAGCGCGCTGGAGGACATCGTCTACAACGACGTGCCGGCCGCCGAGGCCATGCCGAAATTCACGGCGGAAGCCAACGCCGTGCTGGCGGGACAGTAGGCCGATGACGGCCGGCGGCAGCGCGGCGGCGATGCTCGGGCCGGCGGTCCGGCGGCGGGGCCGCCTGAGCCGCCGGGCGCGTCACACGATCGCGGCGTATCTGTTGCTGCTGCCGGCGATCCTCTACTTCGCCGTCTACTTCTTCTATCCGATCGCGCTCGAATTCTGGGCCAGCCTCCACAGCGGCCAGCCGCTGATCGGCGATAGCCGCTTCGCCGGCCTCGCCAACTACGCCGTGGCGCTCGGGGACGGCCGGGTCCGGCAATCCGTGGTCGTGACCCTGGCCTTCTCGGTCGGCGTCACCGTGGCCAGCATCGCCATCGGCCTCGGCGTGGCGCTGCTGCTCAACCGGCCGCTGCCGGGGCTGGCCGTGTTCCGGGCGGTCATCTTCTTCCCCTACATCATCTCCTTCGTGATCGTCGCGCTGATGTGGCAGGCGATCCTCGACCCCTACACCGGCATCCTGAACGGGCTCCTCGCCGGGCTCGGCCTGCCGACGCAGAACTGGCTGGCCGAGCCGGCGACCGCGCTGCCGACCCTGATCGCCATCACGGTGTGGAAGGATGTCGGCTACGCCATGCTGATCTATCTCGCGGCGCTGCAGTCGATCCCGTCCGACTTCCACGACGCCGCCGCGATCGACGGCGCCACGCCCGGCCAGCGGTTCCGGTATGTCACCTGGCCGCTGCTGACGCCGACGACCCTGTTCATCGCCGTGGTCAGCATGATCGCCCAGCTGCAGGAGCTGGCACCGGCCTACCTGATCACCAAGGGGGGCCCAGCGGATGCCACGCGGCTGTTCAGCCTGCACGTCTTCGAGGCGGCCTTCTTCGAGCTCAACATCGGCTACGCCTCGGCGCTGGCCTTCCTCATGTTCCTGCTGATCCTGGCGGTCACCTTCGTCCAGTTCCGCCTGCTGAACCGGGACGTCAGCTATTGAGCGCCGCCGCGACCACCCGGGCCGGAACGGCCGTCACCTACCTCCTGCTGTTGCTGGCGGCGGCGCTCTGCGTCTTCCCGTTCCTGTACATGCTGTCACTGTCGCTGCAGAGCGATGCCGACATCTTCAGCGGCCTGCCGATCCTGGTGCCGGAGACGCTGCAGTTCACCAATTATGTCGACATCTGGCAGAAGGCGCCCTTCGCCCGCTTCGTCCTGAACAGCGTCATCGTCGCCGGCGGGATCACGCTGCTGCACCTGATCTTCGACCCGCTCGCCGGCTATGTCTTCGCCAAGCTGGAGTTCCCGGGCAAGCGCGTGCTGTTCGTCGCGGTGCTGTCGACGCTGATGATCCCGTTCTTCATCCGCATGATCCCGCTGTATGTGCTGACAGCGCGGATGGGCTGGCTCGACACTTATCAGGGGCTGATCGTGCCCTTCGCCATGAGCGCCTACGGCATCTTCCTGATGCGCCAGTTCATCCGCCCGATCCCGGGCGAGCTGATCGACGCGGCGCGGATCGACGGCTGCTCGGAGATCGGCATCTACTGGCGGATCGTGCTGCCGCAGGTGAAGCCCGCTCTGGCCACCCTGGCGCTGCTGACCTTCGTCTTCCAGTGGAACGAGTTCCTCTGGCCGCTGGTGGTGGTCAGCAGCACCGAGATGCGGCCGATCACAACCGGGCTGACGCTGTTCAACCAGGAATTCTTCACCCAGTGGAACATGACCGCGACGGGCGGGGTGATCCTGTTCGTCCCGAGCCTGGTCCTGTTCCTGTTCACCCAGCGCTACTTCGTCCGCAGCGTCATGCTGGCGGGAATGAAGTGACGGAGCCCGCATGAGCCGCCCGAACGTCATCGTCTTCTTCACCGACCAGCAGCGCTGGGACACCGTCGGCGCCCATGGCAACCCGCTGGAGCTGACGCCGAATTTCGACCGGCTGGCAAAGACCGGCACCTTCGTCGCCAATTCCTTCACCTGCCAGCCGGTCTGCGGGCCGGCCCGATCGGTGTTCCAGACCGGGCGCTACGCCACGGTGACCGGCTGCTACCGCAACGACATCCCGCTGCCGAAGGACGAGACGACGCTGGCGCATCATTTCGACGCCGCCGGCTACGACACCGCCTATATCGGCAAATGGCATCTCGGCTCGGCCGAGCCGGTGGCGCCGGGGGAGCGCGGCGGCTATCGCCACTGGTTGGCCTCCAACATCCTGGAGTTCACCTCCGGCCCGTTCGAGACGGTGGTGCACGACAATCACGGCCGGCCGGTCAGGCTGCCCGGCTATCGCGTCGATGCGCTGACCGACGCGGCGATCCGCTACGTCGCGACGCCGCGCGACGATCCGTTCTTCCTGTTCCTGTCCTTCCTCGAGCCGCATCACCAGAACCAGACCGACAACTACCCGGCGCCGCTGGGCTACGAGGAGCGGATCCGCCGGAAGCTCGCCGTCCCCGGCGACCTGGCGGCGCTCGGCGGCTCCACGGCGGTGCATCTTCCCGGCTATCTCGGCATGGTCGCGCGCCTGGACGAGGCGTTCGGCCGGCTGGTCGAGGCGCTGTACAGCCTCGGGCGGCTGGACGACACGATCATCCTCTTCACCTCCGACCATGGCTGCCACTTCAAGACTCGCAACAACGAATACAAGCGGTCCTGCCACGAGGCGTCGATCCGGGTGC
Organism: Mycobacterium sp. KBS0706; assembly: GCF_005938675.2. Classification (GTDB taxonomy): domain Bacteria; phylum Pseudomonadota; class Alphaproteobacteria; order DSM-16000; family Inquilinaceae; genus Inquilinus. The sequence continues at coordinate 111,417 of NZ_VCCH02000003.1, read as the reverse complement.
CGACGCTGCTGCACGGTCCGGGCTTCGAGGATGTCGGCGCCTTCGACGGGCTGGTCAGCCTCGTCGACCTGGCGCCGACCCTGCTCGACGCGGCGGGACTTGCGATTCCGGAGATAATGCAGGGGCGCTCGCTGTTGCGGACGATCCGGGGCGGGGAAGCGCCGCGCGAAGACATCTTCGTCCAGATCAGCGAGCACCATGTCGGCCGCGCCCTGCGCACCCGCCGCTGGAAATACGAGATCGAGGCGCCGGGCGGGGACGGCTGGAACGACCCGGCGAGCGATCTCTACGCCGAGGCGCGGCTTTACGACCTGGAGGAGGATCCGAACGAGCTGCACAACCTCGTCGCCTCGCCGGCGCATGCCGAGACGCGGGCGGTGCTGCAGGGTCGCCTCCTGGCCCTGATGGAGGAGGCGGGCGAGACGCGGCCCGAGATCCTTTCCGTCGAAAGCAGAAATTGGCATGAAGGGCTGGTGAGCGAGGGCTGATCGACGCCCGCTCGGGCTTGGCGGATGGACGAGAGCGATACCGAACGGAAGAGGGCGCCGACCATGGCCGACGTCGCCCGTCGTGCCGGGGTCTCGACGGCCGCCGTCTCCTATTTCCTGAGCGGCGACAGCAAGCAGCTGAGATTCGTCGGCCAGGAGGCGCGCCAGCGCATCCTGGAGGCGGTGGCGGAGCTGAACTATGTCCAGAACCGCACCGCCCGCCAGCTCCGCCGGCGGCGGGCCGAGCGCATCGCTCTCCTGCTGCCCCGCCTCGGCGTGCCGTTCAGCGACCGCGTCGCCCAGGACGTCCAGTCCGCGGCGGCGGCCAGCGGCTTCTCCACCATCATCGCGGCCGGCGACACGTCCGAGCGGATGGACCGGATCGTGCGCGAAATCGAGAGCGGCCTGGCCGACGGCGTGATCGCCGACTGGCAGCACCTGTCCGAGGCCGAGGTCGTGCAGTTCGCGGACCGTCTCGCCGCCGCCGGGCGGCCCGCGGTGGTCTTCCATCCATCGGTGGGGCCGGCGGGCTTCTCCGTCGTCCGCCAGCACACCGCCGAGGCTGTCGGGATGGCCCTCGACCACCTGTACGAGGCCGGCCACCGCCGCATCGCCTACATGCTGCACGACAAGGCCGCGGAAGGCAGCCGGCTGGCCGCCTATCGGCGATTCCTGGAGGCGCGCGCCCTGCCATCGGAGCCCGAGCTCCTGGTCGGCGGTGCGGAGGCACGCAAGGCCGCCTTCGCCAATGCCAGGGCGCTCGCGTCGCTGCCGCGGCCGCCGACGGCGCTCTTCGCCGAGTCGGACCTCGCCGCCGTCACCGCCATTCACGCCTTCGAGGAGATGGGGCTGTCCGTCCCCGGAGACATCGCCGTGATCGGCTGCGGCAATATCGAGGAAGGCGAGTTCGGCCACCCGGCACTGACGACGATCGGCCCCGAGACCACGCGCTATGACCGCCTCGCCGATCACCTGATCGGCAGGATCACCGGCCGCGAGGGCGAGGCTCCGACGGTTTTCGACGTGCCGTGGCGGCTTGTCTTTCGGGCTTCCGCCTGAGGCATGCGGCCGTGTCCCGTCCTGGGTCAGTCATGCGGGCCGAGGGCGCGGAGCTGCGCCTCGGCCCGGTCGAGGCCGAGCGACAGCAGCGCCGCGATCTCGTCCTCGCGCAGGCCCTTCTCCAGCGCTTGCCAGCGCAGCTCGCAGCGCCGCACCGCCTCTTCGAGATCGGCCTGGGATCGGATATCCCGGATCGGACGCATCGGGCGGACAACTCCTCGGGTGTCGGGGCGGGCAAGGCTGCGCAGGCGGATTCGGCATGGCGAATCCATGGTCATCGTCGCGGCGGGTCTCGCGGCCATCGGGGTCTCGCTGAGGTGTGTGTTCGTGATTTGTTCTATACGAGAACGGCGCTTGAGTCGAGTCCGGGATACGGGCTCGAATCCTAGGCCGGGTCGCGTTCGACCAGATAGAACAGCAGCTTCGGCTTGTAGGGGACGACCCGGACGCGCTTGAAGCCGGCATGGCGCAGCAGGGCCGCCAGCTCCACCGAGTTCAGAGCGTTGACCCAGCCGAGCGACCAGCGGTCGCGGCCGATGTTCCGATCCAGCGGATGGTAGCTCAGCAGGGCGCGGGGCACCGCGGCGCGCAGGCCGCGCAGGAAGCGTGGCATGTCGTAGAGGTATTCCAGCACGCCGAGGCCGAGGGCCATGTCGGCCTCGACCTCGGGAAAGGGCTCTCGGTTCAGGTCGCAGACGACCGTTCGTGCATCGCGGCGGACACAGTCGAGCGGCAGGTAGGTGCAGCCTTCCGGCAGCATCCCCTCCAGCGCCATGGCGCCGCAGCCGATGTCCAGCACCCGCAGGCCCGGGCGGACATGCGCGACGGCCGCCCGGGCCCGCTCGGCCCAGGATTCCAGCTTGCCGACATCCTCGCGCGACCAACGGTCGATCAGGGTCGATTGCTGCTTCGCCGCCGCGATCGTGGCGCGGCGGCGTTCCTCCGGATCATTGTCCCCGGCCCAATCCGACATCGGCCTGTCCCCTCGTGGGTTGGCCCCTTCCGGTGGCAAGGATAACCCGGTTTTCAGAAGCGCACAGCGAGGCGTCCGGTCACGGCATAATCGTCGCCGCCGTCGCGGCCCAGCGTGGTCTCGCCGCCGAGCTGCGCCGTCACCGCCGGGATCAGCCGGACCGCGACGCCGCCGGCCAGCCGGCCATAGGCACCGCCGGACGCCTCGACCTCCTGGACGCGGCCGACATCCGGCACGGTGACCAGCGCGGTGTCGATCGACCGGTCGCCGCCCAGCAGGTCGCCCTCGACCGACAGCTCCAGATGCGGCGTGATCTCCGCGCTGCCGGCCTCGAACCGGGCGGCGGCGGCGATCCCGGCGCTGCCGATCAGCGCCTCCGCCGTCTGCTCCTCGACCGTCATGTCCAGGCCGGGCGCGCCGGATTCGGAGTAGCGATCGATGTCCACCCGCGAATAGCGCAGCCCGAGCACAGGGCCGAAGGTGAAGGCGTCGACGGCGAAGCGGTAGCCGGCCCGGCCGAAGACGCTGAGGCTGTTGCCGTCCGGATCGGCCTCGGCGCGCAGCTGCGGCACATAGGTCCGGCGTTCCAGCTCGTAGCTGTCGAAGCCGTAGGCGACGCCGGCGCCGCCGAAGAGCGCGCCGTCGTCATAGCCGGCCACGGCGCCGATCCGGACCGAGCTGTAGTCGACCGTGCCCCAGCCCTGGTCGAGATCGGCGTCGCCGGTGTCGTAGGCGGCGACGAGGCCGAGCGTGACCCGGTCGACCGGCCGCATCGTGACGCCGCCGGTGATCGAGGTGACGCCGTAGTCGAAGCCGGCGGCGCCGCGGTCGAAGCCCTGGCTGCCGAAGGCGCGCTGCAGGGTCAGGAAGCCGTCGACCGGGCGGTCGGAAGCAGCCGGCGGGCCGGCCAGCATCGGGCCGTCTTTGCCGCCGATCGCATCGCCGACCCGGCGCAGGAAGTTGTCGCTCGCCAGCAGGGCGAGACCGGCCTGGGCGCCGACGGTGGTGGGGGCGGTCAGCGTGTCGGCGACGTATTCCGCCAGCAGCTGGTGCCCCAGCGCGGTCGGATGGACGCTGTCCCAGAACAGCCGCCCCTCGGGGTCGCGGCAGACCGATCCGGGCGTGACGTAGGGGGGCAGGGCGGTGGCGCTGGTGACGCAGGCCTGGGTGACGTTGCCGAAGCCGAAGCGGGCCGGGTCGGCCAGCACGGTCTTCATGCCGGTGGCGAAGTCGGCCACCACGATCTGCACGCCCAGCTCGCGGCCCAGCGCGCCCATCTGCCGGTTCAGCGCCTCGGCATGGCCCTCGGACAGGGCGCTGGCCAGGCCCTGGCCCAGCGTGCCGCGATAGGCCGGAGTGGAGCCGAGGTCGGGCACGTTCGGCACCAGGATGGTCTTCGCCCCGGCCGCGGCCAGCCGGCGGATGTCGGCGTCGATGTTGCCGACGGTGCGCGCCACCTCGGCCTGCACCCCGGCCGGCGACGGCGTGCCGCCCAGCCAAACGAAATAGTCGTTGGACCCGCCATACAGCACCACCAGGTCATGGGCGCCGAAGCGGCCGCCGGACCCCGCATAGCCGTCGATCTGGTCGCGGATGCCGGGCAGGGTCACGCCGCCGGGCGCCAGCAGCGGGTTGGCGATGTTGCCGCTGTCGGTCTCGGCGCCGCCGACCGCGAGATTGCGGCCGGGCTCGGCGTCGAGGCCCAGCAGGCCGGGCAGCCGCTCGGCATAGGTCGGGCCGTTCGAGAAGCGGGCGTCGAAATAGGGCGGCGACACCGGGAAGCGCAGCGGGAAGGCCGGGTTCTGTTCCGCGATCAGGCCGGGGATGCGGCCGCGGTCGCTGAGACTGTCGCCGAACACCGACACGGAGGAATAGGGCTCCTCGGCCTTCGCCACGGCAGCCGGAACCACGACGGCGAGCAGCGCCATCGTCATGCAACGCTTCATCAGCAATCCCCCGGATCGGTCTATCGACTCCGATCATAGGATAGGAATGCTACACGCGTGTCGGTGAGAGCCATACCCGGATCAGTCGAGCCGATCCGGGGGTGGGAGAAGTTTCTTCGTGCTGTCCCGCTCGGGGCGTCCGCTCAGCGCCAGCCGGCGTGCCAGCCGTAATGCGGGTGCCACCAGCCCCAGCCATAGACCCGGTGGTAGCGCCAGAGATAGCCGGGCGCCGGCGCTATCCCGACCGGCGCGACATAGACCACGCCAGGGGGCGGCGCGACGGGTTCGACCACCGCGACCGGGGCGGGGCGGGGGCGCACGGGGTAGGCGGGATAGGCGACGCAGCCGGCCAGCGACGCGATCGCGGCGGCAGCGGCCGCGATCCGGACCAGGGGCAGTGACATGTGTGGCATCGGGATGTCCGTTGTCGTGGGCCGGCCCGGTTGGGCTCGGATTGCACGGCGATAACGGGCATCGCTGGCGATGGTTTTCGGCTTACCGCGATTTAATCGGCGGTTCCGCTTCACCCCGCGGCTGCGGCGGCCTCGCGGATCAGCGCGGCGCGGGCAGGGGATGTGCCGTCGGTCGGCCAGGCCTCCAGCCCCAGCTGGCGGCGGCCGAGACCCGTCAGGTCGGCCTCGGTGCCGCGGCCGCGATAGGACTTCTCGCGATGCTCGGGCGAGAAATCGGGCGGGGTCTCGCCGGCCAGGAAGCGGGCGCGCTGCCGGGCGGCGTATTCCGCGTTCTTGGCGCAGAGCGGACCGGCGCCGATGAACATCACGTTCGAATAGTTGGCGCCGCGGTGCTCGTCGCCGACGGCATGGATGCAGTCGGGATGCCACCACACCGTGTCGCCGGGCTCGGCGGTGGGGATCGAGACCTGGGCGTCGATCAGCGGCTGGTGCCACGCCGGCAGGATCGCCTGCGCCTTGCCGCGGGCGGCGCCGCAGATCAGCTCCTCGGGCACGTCGTCCAGCAGCGGCCGCAGCAGCAGATAGGCGATCGAATGCCGGATCATCGGCACCACCTGCAGCGTGCCGTCGTTCCTGCCCTGGCCGGTCAGCGCCAGCCAGCCCTGATAGGACCGGAAGAAGGTGCTGGTGTTGGGCGCCGGGAATTCGCGCGCCTCGACCCGGAACTCGCCGTCGAACGGGTCGTGCCGTTCCCAGTCGCCGCTGAAGACGTTGCGGTAGACCCGCCGGTAGCCGGGGTCAAGCCAGCGCTCGATCGAGCCGCCATCCATATGCGGCGACAGGCCGAGCGTGGTATCGCCCGGCTGCCGGCGGCGTACCCGGTCGGCATAGGTGACCTCGCGGTCCGGGTCGAAGAACATCCGGCCGGCCGTCGCCTCGTCGCCGCTGTCGCAGAAGCGCCAGAGCCGGTTCATGAAGCGCCGGGCGGCCGCCATGCTCGGATGCTGCCGGGCCTCGACCTGCGGCCGCGACCAGTAGATGGCGAAGATCTGCGGCGTCTTGGCGCTCAAGCCGCCGAAGTACTTCTGCAGGTTGCCGTCATCCTTCTGGCTGGCATAGCCGTTGTCGTCGATATATGCGGCGACCGCATCGTTCCAGCGGGCGATCTGGTCCCGATCGACCGTGCCGCGGATCAGGGCCGCGCCGCGGCGCCGGATCTCGGCCACGGTTTCGCCAGGGACCGTGTTCCCGACGATATCGGCGAAGCGGACCACGGGAACCGGCGACTGGCCCCGGGCATCGATCTCGCGGGTGGCGTCGGCCTCGCGCCGCACCGCATCCTCCAGCCGCCGCCAGACCCCGGCGACGTCGCCGATCGCGTTGCGCAGCTCCCGCTTCGCCGCGCGGATTTGCGCGGCATCATCGATCTCGGTCATCTATCCGACACCTGTTCTGGCCGGGGCGCACCCTGCACCGGGCGCGCCCCGGCGTAAAGTCGCGGAGATCAGCCGCCGAAGCGCTTCTTGAGGGAGTCGAAGCCGGTCTGGAACACGCCCTGGCCGATCAGCTTGCGCATCGCCGCCTCATTCTCGGCCGAAACGTCGAACTCGGCGGTCCATTCGGCGAAGCTGCGGTTGCCGTCGGTGACCGGAATCAGGCGCAGCGTGGCGACGTAGTTCTCGACCGGCATCGGCGCGGCCAGGATCGCGTAGGTGACGCTGTGCTCGGAATCCGAGAGGGTCAGCAGCCTCTCGCGGATGGTGCCGCCGCCCCCGGCCAGCTCCATGCTGCGGACGCAGCCGATGCGGTCGGGGGTGCCGCCGTCCTCGACCTTGCTGCTGGCGATGGCGGGATGCCAGTCGGGCAGGGCGTTGAAGTCCCGGATCGCCTGCCACACGGTGTCGACCGGGGCGTTGATCACGCTGCTGGTGGTCACTCGGATCATGCTCGCTTCTCCTGGTTGGGACGTCAGAACGAAACCTGCTTGAAGGCGCGGGTCTGGGCGGTGAGGGCCTGTTCGGTGGGCAACCGCTCCATCGAACTGGCGCCGTAGAAGCCGTGGCAGTGGCGGCAGCGCTGCAGGACATAAGCCGCGTCCGCCGGCATCGCGATCGGCCCGCCATGGCACAGCACGATGATGTCCGGGCGCACCGCCAGAGCCGCCGCGGCCCAGTCGTCGACCAGGGCGACGCAGTCGTCGAGGGTCTTCGCCGTCTCGGCGCCGATCGCACCGCCGGTGGTCAGGCCCATATGCGGCACGATGATGTCGGCGCCGGCCTTGGCCATCGCCACCGCCTCTTCGGCCGAGAAGACATAGGGCGTGGTCAGCAGGTCGAGCGCATGGGCACGGGCGATCATCTCGACCTCCAGCCCATAGCCCATGCCGGTCTCCTCCAGGTTCTGGCGGAAGGTGCCGTCGATCAGCCCGACGGTCGGGAAGTTCTGCACCCCGGCAAAGCCCATGGCCTTGAGCTGGCCGAGGAAGTGATCGGTCAGCAGGAACGGGTCGGTGCCGTTGACCCCGGCGATGACCGGTGTGTTCTTCACCACCGGCAGCACCTCGCGCGCCATCTCGACCACGATCTCGTTGGCGTTGCCATAGGCGAGGAGGCCGGCCAGCGAGCCGCGGCCGGCCATGCGGTAGCGGCCGGAGTTGTAGATCACGATCAGGTCGATGCCGCCGGCCTCCTCGCATTTGGCGGAGAGGCCGGTGCCGGCGCCGCCGCCGACGATCGGCTCGCGGCGCTCGACCATGCCGCGGAACCTGGCCAGGAGGTCGGCGCGGGCGAAACGGGTCATGGTGGCGTCCTCAATGATGGGCGATCGCCCGGAACTCGCGCACCAAGGCGGCCGCGAACTCCGGGGCGTTGATCGCGTGGGGCAGGCGGATCAGCCGGCGGTTCGGGGTCTGTTGCACCGTCGCCTCCAGCGCCTGGAAAAGGGCCTCGTCGGCGGCCGGGTCGTGGAACGGCTTGCCCGGCGCGTCGATCAGCGACACGCCGCCCTCCGGAATCAGGAAGCGCACGGGCCCGTCCATCCGGTTCAGCTTGGCGCCGATCCAGCGGCCCATCTCGACATTCTCTTCCACCGTCGTCCGCATCAGCGTCACCTGCGGGTTGTGGACATAGAGGTTTCGCTTCAGGAATTTCTCCGGGACCGTCTCCTTCGCCCCGAAATTGACCATGTCGAGCGCGCCGCAGGAGGCCACATAGGGGATGCGGGTGCGGATGATGCTGTCGAACCGGTCCTCGCCGGCCGGGAACACGCCGCCGACCAGCAGGTCGCAAATCTCGGTCGTGGTGATGTCGATGACGCCGCCGATCAGGCCGGAGTCGACCAGCTTCTCCATCGACCGGCCGCCGGTGCCGGTGGCGTGGAACACCAGGCAGTCATATTCGCCCTCCAGCGCTTGGCTGACCTGCTCGACGCAGGGAGTGGTGACGCCGAACATGGTCAGGCCCAGCGCCGGCTTGTCGGCCTCGCTGCGCGGCGCCGGATGCGCCACCATCCCGGCCAGGGCATGGGCGGCGTTGCCCAGCACGGCGCGGGAGATGCGGTTGATCCCGGACACATCGGTGACCGAATACAGCATCATGATGTCGGCCGGCCCGACATAGGGCGCGACATTGCCGGAGGCGACGGTCGAGACCATGACCTTCGGCACCCCGACCGGCAGGTCGCGCATCGCCGGGGTGATCAGCGCCGTGCCGCCGGACCCGCCCAGGCCGATGACGCCGCCGACATCCGTCCGGCTGGCCAGGAAGCCGCGCAGCGCCTCGGCCATCGCCGCGACCGCATGGCCGCGATCGTCGCTGAACACGGCGTCGATGCCGCCGGAATGGTGCAGGGCCACCTCTCGGGCCGTGACGTCGATGGGCAGCCCCTGGCCGGGACCGCGGGAGCCGGTGCCGACATCGACCAGCACCGCCGGGACGCCGAGCGCCTCGACCAGGCCCTTCACATAGGCCAGCTCGCGGCCCTTGGTGTCGCAGGTCCCGATGACATAGGCCTTCATGGCGCGTCCTCCCTGGGAATCGCCGGCATGGCCGCGCCGGTTCTTGCCCTCGGTTGTCGCCCCGCGGCCGCCCCGGGCGCAAGGGGTCGTGGGAACAAGGTTCCGGCTTCTTTTGTCGGACAACCAGGGTCTATGCTGCGGCAACGACCAGCCGGGAGAACGCGCATGACCAGCCTGACACGCCTGGACCACGTCAACATCTGGACCGCCGACCAGAAGCGGCTGATCCGCTTCTACCGCGACACCCTTGGCCTGGAGGCGGGGCCTCGGCCGGACTTCCCGTTCCCCGGCGCCTGGCTCTATCTCGGCGACCAGGCGGTGGTGCATCTGGTCGAGGTGAAGCAGGCGCTGCATCCGGAGCAGGTGCAGCTGTCGCATTTCGCCTTCCAGAGCAACGGAAATCTGGACGACTTCCTGGCCCATCTGAAGGGGCTGGGCGTCGAGACCAAGCTCGGCAGCCCGCCGCGCAGCGGACTGGTCCAGGTCAATTTCCACGACCCGGACGGCAACCACGTCCATGTCGATTTCAAGGACGGGACCACGCCCGACCTGGTGCCGTACCGGGAAACCGCGTAGCCAGATTGGGGCCGCGTCGGCCCCAGGCATCCGGCCGTCGCAATCAAGCCGCAGGCGGCGGCCGGTCCCGTGCTAGGTGTCGACCATTGCTTCACGGCCCCTCGGCCCTTCAGCGAGACGACGCGGCACCCATGGCGAAACGGCTGATCCTCAAGCTCTCCTGCACCGATGTCCCCGGCATCGTCGCCCGGATCTCGGATTTCGTGTTCCGCTCCGGCCTCAACATCCTCGAGAGCGCGCAGTTCTTCGACCGCGACACCGGCCGCTTCTTCATGCGGGTGGTGGTCGAGGCGGTGGAGGGCACGGCCGACATCGACGCCCTGCGCGAGGGCTTCACCCCGATCGGCAGCGACTACGGCATGGATTGGGAGCTGCATGACGCGGACCGCAAGATCCGCGCCCTGATCATGGTGTCGAAATTCGACCATTGCCTGAACGACATCCTGTACCGGGTGCAGATCGGCTCGCTGCCGATCGAGATCCCGGCCGTGGTCTCGAACCACCGCGACAGCTACCAGCGGGTCGCCGCCGCCGGCATCCCGTTCCACCACCTGCCGGTGACGCGGGACAACAAGGCGCAGCAGGAGCGGCGGCTCTTGGACTTGGTGGACGAGGAGAAGATCGACCTCGTCGTCCTGGCCCGCTACATGCAGGTGCTGTCCTCCGACCTGTGCCGGAAGATGGAGGGGCGGGTGATCAACATCCACCATTCCTTCCTGCCCAGCTTCAAGGGCGCCAAGCCCTACCACCAGGCGCATTCCCGCGGCGTCAAGCTGATCGGCGCCACCTCGCACTACGTCACCGACGACCTCGACGAGGGCCCGATCATCGACCAGGACGTGACCCGGGTCGACCACACCGCCTCGGCCGACGACTGGGTCGCCATCGGCCGCGACGTGGAGAGCGTGGTGCTGGCCCGCGCCCTGAAATACCACTCCGAGCACCGCGTGCTGCTGAACGGCGCCAAGACGGTGGTGTTCCGCTGATATCGGGATCGGCGCCGGCGGGCTGAAGCCGCCGCCGGCGCCGCCATCATTTCAGATCGACGCCCGGTCGTGTCCGGCCGTGGCGCTGCGCGCCTCGCGATGACGGATCGCTGTTTCGCGCCCTTCGCCCGGGCATGCATCAGCCTGATCGTCCGATACCAAGACCGCATTGGGAACTCCGTGCCCTGATTATCAAAGTCTCCGATGTCGACGCGGCATTCCGCCGGATCGTGCTGCAGACAAGGAGACATTCTCATGAGCGATACGGGCATCACCAAAGCCGAGACCGAAGCTGAGACATCGGCAGATCCGAGGCGCAGGCAGGCGCTGGTGGATGAGATCAACAGGGATCTTCCCCTGCACCCGGCACCGCCCATGAGTGCCAAAGCGCGCGGCAAGCGGCCGGCCCAGGATCTCGAGCAGGGAGGCATCGAGCTTCCGACGAACCTCACCGCCTGGCTGCAGGCGGTCGCGTTTGTGGACCCTCAGCTCCTGATCCGCTATGCGCGAGATCCCGATGCCATGATCGAGGCCGCCAAGGCCGCGGCGAGAAACACCATTGTCCCCCCGGAAAAGCCGACCGGCCTGAACCGGCTCTGGAAGGGTACGACGATGTACACCGACCTGATCTCGTCCAGCGATTTCAGGGACCAGCTTCGCCGCCTCGAATTCGACGCTAGCGGCGATGCCGACGCCTCCGATCCGCGGAGCGTGCTGGGCACGATGCGCGACGTCTTCGCCCAGATGCGCGCCATGGTGGCAGATCTTGGCGACGACACGGATCCGGACCTCGTCTTCGCCAAGCAGCAGGTCACCGGCCAGCTCGATCAGCTCATCTCCGACCTCGGCGCGATCGCCTTTGACCGGACGTTCCGCGAGCGCGTTGGCGTCATCGCCGGGACGGCCGCGTCATTCGCGCTGATCCCGCTGCCCTTCGTCTACTCGAACGAGACGCGACCGGCGAGCTGGCTCTATACCGGCGCCTTGGGCGGTGCCTATGCTCGCACGGTCACCCAGATGGGCGGCCTTCTGGTCAATCCCGGCCTGAATGCCCGCCTCTGGATGAACAATTTCCGGGACCGGCATCTCATCTGGTTTCTTCCGGCCGTGTTCTTTGCGATCCAGGCCTTCATCAAGGCCTATGCCGACGAGCATCCAGAAAACACGGCAATCCAGGGCCCGGCTGAGGCGGCGATCGAGGTCAATGAGAGCAAATGGTTCCCCGCCATCGTGGCGACGGCCGAATTCGGCCTGTTCATGGCATCCAACTTCCCCGATCAATACCAGCAGATGAAGGACTGGGCCTGGCGCAAGACGGCTGGGGAAAAGGGCCGGAACGATCCTGAGACACTGGGCTTCGTCCGACGCTGGCTGGCGAACGATGCCATCCGCATGGCGAATCTCAACAGCGGCGGCGTGACGGTGCCCGCCGACGACAACGACACGGCCGGGCTGATCCGCGATCACTACAAATTCGCCAGCGGCCTCTGGTCGGTCGTCCGGACCGCCCGTGAACGCTATGAGGAAGGCGGCCGGATCGGCGATGCGGAAAGCCAGCTGCTCGACCAGGTGGGATCGGGCCTTCAGAAGATCGGCGAATTGCTCGACCCCCTGATCAAGAACGTCATGGCCCAGGTCGAGCTCATCACCGCGGAGGAGAAGAGGGCGAAGAAGATCGCCGCTCCCGGCCTGCTGGGTGCGGCGGCGCTGATCGGCACGGTGAATTCCCTGGGCGCCATCCGCATTCCCGCACTTCTGGCAGACTATATTCCTTACTACGTAACGGCATGGCTGGTAGAACTCGCGCGACTGCGCGACGATTCGAAGACCGTCGAATCCGCCATCAGGACCTTCGGCAGCTATCTCGGCGGATCGCTGGTCGGCACGCTCCCGTCCATCATCAACCTGGCCTTCGAATTCGCCTTTCATGAAGGCGCGTTCGATCTGGTGACGACAGAGCGGCCTGAGGGGCTGCCCGCAAATGCGACGTTCACGCACACTACGCCCAGCATGCTCATCACGGAGCATCCGGACCTCCATATCGCGGACGGCAAGGTCAACTTCGCGCTCTACACCGCTTATCAGATGCTGACCTACCTCCTGATCAGTGGCCGCATGGGCGAAGCGGTTTCGGCCTCCACCCTGTGGCTTATGCGCGGCATCACACGCAAGAACGCGGCGATCGCGTTGCCGGAGGATACCGGCAGCGGTGGATTCGAGGTCCCGGAGGGCTTCGACGAGAGGTATATGGATCGCCTCGAAAGCGCTCTCGCGAAGTTCAAGGCCCGGTTCGACGCAGAGGTGACGCGCCTGGAGGGGGAGACGGCGCGGATCGAGGACGTCACGGACGATGACCTCCCGGAGGATATGGCGGCGCTGCCGGGCGAGGAGTCCCTCGGCATGACGCGGATGCCGCCGCGTCGCAAAGGCGAGTCAAGCACGTCCGCCGCGCCGCTGGAGTTCGAAGAGGCTCCGCCGAAGCCCGAGGACACGGTACTGATGTCGGAGGAAGCTCCCCCGAAACCCGAGGAGGATCCGCCCGCCGAGCCGAAGCGTCCTGCTGCCGCTGCGACGTCGAGCCAGAAATCGGCGGAGGAAGAGCCTGCCCTCGAGGGATGGCAGAGAGACGCCGCGGCTGCCGTCAACTGGGCCGACAAGAAGGAGCAGTAGGAGCGAACGTTCCGAGAGCCGGACGATGCCGCGTCGAGGTGGGCCCGCTCCCTGTGGTCCCACCGAAACGCGGCTGGTCCTGCCTGCGATTTGACAGCGGCCTCCCACTGCCATAACTTAACTGAAAAGTTAAATATGGGATCCGCCGGACCAAACCAACAACCGGTCGGCGGGGCGAGGGAGACGCGAGCATGGGACAACGGATCCTGGTCCTGGTCGGGACCAAGAAGGGCGCGTTCATTGCCGAGAGCGACCCGGCGCGGCGGTCGTGGCGGCTGCGGGGGCCGTTCTGCGAGACTTGGCCGATCAACCATGTCGTCGCCGACCCGGAGTCGGCCACGATCTACGGCGCCGGCGGCAATGAATGGTTCGGGCCGGCGGTCTGGAAATCGACCGATCTCGGCGAGACCTGGACCCATTCCAGCGACGGGCTGGCCTATGCCGAGGGGCAGGAGCCGATCAAGGCGGTGTGGAGCCTGGGCGTGCGCGACGGCCGGGTTTATGCCGGAGTGCAGCCGGCCGGCCTGTTCCACAGCGATGACCAGGGGCAGTCCTGGGGCCATGTCGAGGGGCTGCAGCGCCATCCGACCCGGCCGGAGTGGAGCCCGGGCGGGGCCGGGCTGATCCTGCATTCGCTGGTGCTGCATCCGGACGACCCGGGCAAGATCTGGGTCGGCATCTCCGCCGCCGGCGTGTTCCACACCGCCGATGGCGGCGAGACCTGGGAGACCCGCAACCGCGGCACTCGGGCCGATTTCATGCCCGAGGACCAGCGTTATCCCGAGTTCGGGCAATGCGTGCATTGCCTGGTGATGGCGCCGGGCAGGACGGAGCGGCTGTACCAGCAGAACCATTGCGGCATGTATCGCAGCGACGATGGCGGCCGGCGCTGGGACAGCATCGAGGCGGGTCTGCCCTCCAGCTTCGGCTTCCCGGCCGCGGCCCATCCGCGCGACGCCGACACGCTGTTCCTGCTGCCGCTCAACGGCGACATCAAGGGCCGCTTCGTGCCCGACGGCAAGGCCGCGGTCTGGCGCACCCGCGACGGCGGCGCCAGCTGGCAAGATCTGCGCCGCGGCCTGCCGCAGGAGAACGCCTATTTCGGGGTGCTGCGCCAGGCCATGGCGACCGACCGGCTGGATCCGGCCGGGGTGTATTTCGGCAGCTCGGGCGGGGCGCTGTTCGCCAGCGCCGACGAGGGCGAGAGCTGGGACTGCATCGCCCAGCACTTGCCCTCGATCCTGTCGGTCGAGACCCTGGTGGTCGACCGCTGAGCCATGGCCGAAGCGAGGACAGAGCCGGAGGAGGCGCCGGCCGTGCTGGTGCGGCTGCCGACGGTGCTGACCATCCTGTTCCCCGGCGCGCCGCCGCGGGTGGAGCTGCGCGCGGGCACCGTGGCCGAGGCGATCGACGGGCTGAACCAGCGCTGGCCGGGGATGGGCGACCGCATCCGCGACTCCAGCCCGGCGATCCGGCGCCACATCAACATCTTCGTCGATGGCCGGAAGGCCAGGCTGGAGACGCGGCTGGCGCCCGGGATGGAGGTGTTCGTCCTGACCGCGATCAGCGGCGGCTGACCGCCGCCACGCCGCTGTGGCCGCGCTGGGCCAGCGCGAGCAGCGCCAGGCACAGCGCCGAGGCGGCGAGGCCGGCACCGGCCGCGGCCGGCCAGCCGAAATGGCTCGCCGCGGCGGCCAGCAGCGGCGGCCCCAGCAGCGACCCGGAAGCGCCGCCCTGGGCCAGCAGGCCATTGGCGGTGGCCATGTCGCCGTCGGGTCCCACCGCGTCCGGTAGGCGGGCGAAGACCACGGCCGGCACGGCGCCGGAGATCGCGTTCAGCAGCGTCGCCGCCGCGGCCGGCCAGAGCCAGGATCCCTGCGACGGGGTGAACACGGCGAACAGCAGCAGCGCCGGTACGGCGATGCCGAACGCGGTGAAGCCACCAAGCGGCCGATCGCGCCGCATCCACCAGGCCGCGGCCAGGCCGCCCAGCACCGAGGCGAAGGCGGCCGCGCCGGTGATCAGCCCGGCGGTCGAGGCCGAGACGCCGCGCTGGCCGGTGAAATAGGCCGGCATCACCGCCAGCAGACCGACCTCGAAGGTGGTGTAGCAGGCGAAGCCGATCGCCATCAGCCAAGCCCCGAGCGGCGCCCGGGTGGGACGGGCGCCACCAGCCCGGCGCGGCGCTGCCTCGGGTGGCGTCGGCAGGCGCCAGGACGGCAGCAGCAGCAGGGCGGTCAGCGCGGCGCTGCCCAGCAGCACCCAGCGCCAGGGCGCGACCTCGACGCCCAGGCCGGCCAGGATGCTGCCGGTGGCGAAGCCGACCGGGAAGAAGGTGCTCCACAGCGCCAGCGCGGTCGACCGCTGCGCCGGGGATGCCGTGGCGATGGTGAGGGTCGGGGCGGCGACTGCGACGGCGAGATAAGCCACGGCCTCGACGATGCGCCACAGGAACATCCCGGCCACGGCCGAGCTCGCGGCCATGCCGGCGGCGGCGGCGGCCAGCAGCAGCAGGCCGGCCAGCAGCGCGCGGCGGGCGCCGACGCGGCTGATCACGACCCCGGCGAACAGCCCCAGCGTGGCGCCGCCGATCTCCAGCAGCGACACCAGCAGCGCGGCGGTGGTGAGGTCGAGGCCGAGGTCGCGCTGCATCGGCGGCAGCAGCGCCGACAGCTTGCCGAGCTGTGCCGCCGCGGCCACGCCGGCGGCATAGATCACCAGGATCGCCAGCCAGGATCCGCGGGACGACATGATCACTCCGTGTTCAGGACGGCGCGATCCTACCGAAGGGGCGGGGAGGAGCGGCTGAATAAGATATTCAGGTGCCAGAGGTTCAAGCCAGCGTCTCGGCCAGGCGCACGAAGGCACCGTCTGACAGCTGCAGCCGGGTCCAGCGCATGCGGCCTTCCTGGATCGGGACGATCGGCGAGCCGTTGGCGCTGGTCGCGATCTCGACCGCCGGCGGTTCGGGCTCGAACCAGCCCTCGTCGGTCAGAGCGGCCTCGGCGGCCTGGATCTCCGGCGTGGCGAATCTCCAGAGGGAAACGCCCAGCAGCTCCGGCGTGCGGAAGTTCCAGTCCCGGCTGCGCCCGCGCGAGGCGGCCAGCAGCCGGTGCGTCAGGTCGCAGACCAGATGGGCGCTGGCCGCGGAGTCGGCGACCAGCCGGGCCAAAGCGTGGTCCGCGGCGCTGTCGAGCCGGGCGCTCATCAGCTTGCGCAGGCGGGCCTGCTCCTCGGCATCGGGGACCAGCGTGCCGGCCTCCCAGCGCGACACCATCGCCTGCGACACGCGCAGCAGCTCGGCGGCATGGGCCTGCTTGATCCGCCGCAGCGCGCGCCACAGCCGCAACGACCGGCCGAGGCCGTCGGCGGCGCAGATGCTATATCCCGGAGCAGTCATGATGCCCTGAAGATGGGCCGTCCGGGCGCGAGTGTCCAGGGTGGCATAGGGCCAGCCCTTTCCCGTCATTGCGAGGAGGCGAAGCCGACGAAGCAATCCATCGATCCGCTTGTGCTGCTGCATGGATTGCTTCGCTGCGCTCGCAATGACGGTGCAGGGAAGAGCGGGCCTCAACTCTCCCAATCCGAATTGAGGATCACCTCGGTGAAGTCGACCCGCCTATAGCTCGGGTCCATCCGGGCGAGCACGTCGGCCTTCACATTGCCGAAGGTGGTCTGCGGCTTGCGAATGGTGCCGTGGGCGAAGGCCTCGATGATGCCGTGCTTGAAGTCGGGGCCGCGCGGATGGGCGTGCACCACCTGGCGCCGCTGCTCCTGGGTGAAGTCGTGGAAGGCGAGGCCCAGCACGTCCATCTCCACCCCGGCCGTCACCAGCGCCACCACCGGGTGCTTGTGCTCCGGGATGCCCGGCGTGGTGTGCAGGGCGATGGCGTCCCACACCAAGTCGATGTCGGCGGTAGGGATGCCGTGCCGCTTCAGGAAGTCGCGCGCGGCATTGGCGCCGTCGACCTCGAAGCGCAGATCGGGGCTGGCATAGGCGTCGACCAGACCCATGTCGTGGAACATCGCCCCGGCATAGAGCAACTCGGGATCGAAGGTCAGGCCCTTGCGCTGCCCGCTCAGGGCGCCGAACAGATAGACCCGGGTCGAATGGTGGAACAGCAGCTCGCTCTCGGTGTCGCGCACCAGCTCGGTGATCTCGCGCGCCATGGCGCTGTCGGGGATGCGGATGCCGGCGATGGACATGGGGACCTTCCGTCGGAGAGTTTCGATGCCCCCGATGTGAGCCGCCGGCACCAGGCGCTTCAACGCGGCCGGGGCGGCGCTTCCGGACAAGCGCACGCGGAAATCGGACATTGCGGCCCGGCGGCCGCCATGGGATCGGTCGGCGACAGCAGAAGGAGATTGCCGGTGCGGACGGTTGCGATCGCCATCTTCCCGGGCGTGCAGGCGCTGGATGTCGCCGGGCCGGTCGACGTCTTCGCCGAAGCCAACGGCTTCATCGACGCCGGCGATTGCTACGAGACGCTGCTGGTCGCCGCCGACACCGCGCCGCTGCGCGCCTCGAACGGCATTCAGATGATCGCCGATCGCAGCTTCGGCGAAGCCGTGGGGCCGTTCTCGATGGTGCTGGTCGCGGGCGGCCCCGGCCTGCCGACGGCAGCACCCGATCCGCTGCTGTCCGCCTGGCTGGCGGCGGCCGCGAAGCGGGCGGAACTGCACGGATCGATCTGCACCGGCGCCTTCGCCTTCGGCCATGCCGGGCTGCTCGACGGCCATCGCGTGACCACGCATTGGCAGAACGCGCAGCGCCTGGCCGAGATGTTCCCGCGGGCCCGGGTCGAGCACGACCGGATCCATCTGCGCGACGGGGCGCTGGTGACCTCGGCCGGAGTCACCGCCGGCATCGACCTGGCCCTGGCTCTTGTGGCGGAGCATCACGGCGCCCGGGTGGCGCTGGCGGTGGCGAAGCGGCTGGTGGTGGTGGCGCAGCGCCAGGGCGGCCAGTCGCAGTTCAGCCCGTTCCTGACCGCGCCGGCCGAACCGGATTCGCCGATCGCCCGGGTGCAGGCGCATGTCATGCAGCACATTGGCGCGAGCTTCACGGTCGAGGCGCTGGCGCAGGTGGCGGGCATGAGCGGCCGCAACCTGGCGCGGCTGTTCGTGCAGGAGACCGGCGTGACGCCGCATGAATTCGTCGAGCGCGCCCGGGTCGACGCCGCCCGCAACCTGCTGGAGGGCAGCGACCGCGCCCTCAAGGCGGTGGCCTATGATTGCGGCTTCGGCAGCCCCGACCGCATGCGCATCGTCTTCGCCAGGCGCCTCGGCGTCACCCCGGCCCAGTACCGCGCCAGCTTCCGGGTGCAGGGGGAGGCAGGTTAGGCGTCCGAGGGCTGATTGCGGACAGCCTGCGCGATCTGCTTCTGCTGGTCGAAATCCGCTCGACGCTGCCGGATCTCTTCGGCCGAAAGGCGCTCAATGTTGCAGTAATCGAGCTTCCAGCCCGGGTCGGAACTCCAGATCAGGGGGGATTGGACGGTGGTGCGAGGCGCGGGGGCTCGCTCCAACAGGGTCAAAGCCAGATCGAGCGTGAGGATCTGCGACGCCCGATCCCGTGGTCTCCCGGCAGCGTTGCCGAGCGGAAAGTCCGAGAACAGGAAACGCGGCACTCCGACATATTCGACGATGTCCTTGGCGCACCCCATGACGATCGTGGAAATGTGGCTCTCCTCCAGCATCCGGGCAGCAAGGCTGACGCTTTGATGGCAGACGGGGCAGTTCGGAACCAGGATCGCCGCGTCGACGGCATCCGCCTGGCAACGGGCAACGATCTCCAGGCAATCGACCTCGAACGTCGTGCGGTGGCTGCGATTGGTGGGCAGGCCGTGGAAGCGAGGCGCGATGGCACCAATCCGGCCCGACGCCTCCATTCGGCGCAGGGCGGCCAGCGGAAAATAGGTCGCGGGGTCTTCGGCCGTCGTGTGCCTGCGATCAATGGCGACGTGGGAGATCCGCAGATCGGGATCCTCCGCCGTGCTGCCTGAGTAGACGGAGTAGAATTTGCACGCCGCGTTGTAAGCGGCTCCGGGCCCCTGATCGCCTTTGCCGGGCTGGTACGGGGCGGCCGTGGTGATGATGGCCAGCCGGCACGCCGACAGCGGCTTGTCCGGGGGATGGAACGGCACGCCTGCGTAATGCGCCCATTCATAGGGCGCGCCGTAACCCAGGGCCTGATAGTAGGTCCGAATCCTCTGCAAATAGGGAATCGGCGCATCCTGGGCGGGCGCAAATCCGAATGATCGCTCTCCGGCCATCGAGGGCGCTCCCATTCCTGTATCGTGCCGGCAGGCGATCGGCTCTCCGCCAGTCTACGATCCGGCTGTGCCATCCTCCATCCCCTTGCGGCTTCGGCAGCGGCGACGGCATGCGCATCGTCTTCGCCAGGCGCCTCGGCGTCACCCCGGCCCGGTACCGCGCCAGCTTCCGGGTGCAGGGGAAGGGATCAGTGGAGATCGTGCGTGTAGACGAATTTCGGCATGCTCCAATTGAACCGGAGCGCGAGCAGGCGGAGGGCCAGGCCGATGATCATGGCGGCCGCCGTGACCAGGTCGTGGCCGATGCCGGCGGACAAGCCGGCGACATAGACGCCGCCGGTCACCACCGACACGGTGGCGTAGAGCTCGCTGCGGAACAGCAGCGGGATGTCGGCGCAGAGCATGTCCCGCAGCACGCCGCCGACGCAGCCGGTGATCATGCCCGATGCGATCACGATCAGGATCGGCAGGTCCAGCGCCATCGCGACATTGGCGCCGATCACCGTGAACACGACGAGGCCGATCGCGTCCAGGAACAGGAACAGCTTGCGCAGATGATGCATGAGGCGGGCTGCGGCGATGGTCAGCAAGGCGGCGCCGCCCGTGAGGAGCAGATAGGACGGATGCTCCACCCAGGACAGCGGGTGGTGGTCGAGCAGGATGTCCCGCGCCGATCCTCCGCCGAGCGCAGTGACGCATCCCAGCAGGCAGACGCCGACCCAGTCCATGCTGCGCCTGCCGGCGGCCAAAGCCGCGGTCATGGCTTCGGCGACGATAGCGATCAGATAGAGGGAATGCAAAAGCATCGGCGGATCCTCGCTCGTCTGGCGGGGACCATGTCAGGGCGCTTGTCCATGATCAAGCCGACCTAGCCGGCCAGGGGATGGCTCTGGCATACCGTCGACACAGTACGTCGATGGAGCCTTGCATGCCCATGCTGTCCCTTCCCGTTGCGATGAATTGCCCTCGGCGCAATCCGATGGTTGAGCGGGCCGGGCCGGGCCGGCCATGGTCGCGCTGATGCCGACCGATCCCGTCCTCCTCGCCGTGCTGCTGGGCACCATCTTCGTCATCGCCTTCACCAAGGGCGGCTTCGGCGGCGGCTTCGCCATCATCGGCATACCGGCGCTGTCCTTTGTCATGCCGGCGGTGGACGCGGCGGCAGTGATCGCGCCGCTGGTGCTGCTGATGGACGTGTTCACCGTCTGGGCCTTCCCGCCGCGGACCTGGAGCCGGCCGAACCTGCGCTTGCTGCTGCTGCCGCTGCTGTGCGGCATCGCGCTGGGCGGGCTGACCTTCGCCCTGGTCGACCCGGCCTGGGTGACGCTGCTGATCGCGCTGGTCACCCTGGTCTTCGCCCTGCGCTGGTTCGCCCGCCGCCGGCTCGACCAGCCTCGCACGGGGCCCTCCGGACGGCGGGCGGCGCTGTGGGGCACGTTGACCGGCTACACCACTTTCGTCGCCCATTCCGGCGGCCCGCCGCTGGCGATCTACCTGTTGCCGCAGCGGCTGGACAAGACCGTGTTCGCCGGCACCTCGGCGATCGTCTTCATGCTCTGCAACATCGCCAAGCAGGTGCCGTATCTCTATCTCGGCGTGCTCGAGCCGCGGAACCTCGCCGCCATCGCCGCGGCGGCGCCGGTGGTGCCGCTCGGGGTCTGGATCGGCCGCCGTTTCCACGACCGGATCGACGAGGCGCGGCTGTACCTCTGGTGCCATCTGCTGCTGGTGGCGATCGGGCTCAAGCTGCTGGTCGACGGCGTGCTGGGCGTGACCTGACGCCGTCGCCTCGGCGCTGCGCCGGCCTTCCGGTTGGTGTAAAGCTTCCCATCGAGGAGAATCGATGGACGAATCCAAGCTCACCGCGCTGTCCGCCTGGACCACCGAGGCGGGGCTGATCGGCCTGTCGGAGATCGAGCTGCTGGCCGGCTTCTGCGCCCGCGCCACATTCGCCGGCCTGCCGATCGCCAGCGGCCTCCTGGTGATCGACACGCTGCACCCGGTCTATGAGGGCAATGCCGTGCGCTGGCGCCGCGGCGAGCCGGAGGCCAGCTTCACCGGCTATGGCCGCACCATCGCCGGCGAGCGCGAGGACAAGTGGCGCGCCAGCCCGTTCTTCCACCTGATCGACACCGGCGAGGACTGGATGCGCCGGCGGGTGACGCCGGAAAGCTGCGCCGAATTCCCGGCCGTCGCCTCGGCGGCGGAGGAGGGGATGACCGACTATCTCGGCATCCTCAACCGCTTCGAGCCCGAGGGCGCGATCGCCGACTGGGACGGGCTGTTCTCGTCCTGGACCACGGACCGGACGGGCGGCTTCAGCGACGAGGAGATCGCCGGGCTGCTCAAGGTCCTGCCCGGCCTGGCGATGGCGATGAAGGCGACGACCCTGGCGCGGATGGCCTCGACGCTGCTGGAGACCTATCTCGGCCGCGACGCCTGCAACTCCGTCTGGTCCGGGCGGATCGCCCGCGGCGTGGCCGACCGGATCGACGCGGTGCTGTGGTTCAGCGACCTGCGCAGCTACACCCGCATCAGCGACAATGCGCCGCCGGAGCAGATCATCCCGCTGCTGAACGACTATGCCGATGCGGTGATCTCGGCGGTGCAGGGGGCGGGTGGCGACGTGCTGAAGCTGATCGGCGACGGCGTGCTGGCGATTTTCCGGCCGGACGATGGCGGGGCCGAGGCCCGCGCCCGGGCCTGCCGGGCGGCGCTGGCCGCGGTGCGCGGGGCCCAGGCGACGATCGCGGCGTTGAACCCGCAGCGCGAGGCGGCCGGCCAGCCGGTGACCGAGATGTATGCCGGGCTGCATATCGGCGAGGTGTTCTTCGGCAATATCGGCAGCGCCCACCGGCTCGACTTCACCGTGGTCGGCCCGGCGGTGAACGAGACCAGCCGGATCGCCGAGATGTGCCGCTCGGCGGACCAGTCGATGCTGGTGTCCTCCGCCTTCGCCGCGGCCGCGGGCGGGGCCGAGGCCGGTTTGGTCTGCGTCGGCCGCTACGCCCTGCGCGGCGTGCGCATGCCGCAGGAGCTGTTCACGCTCGAGCCGGAAGGCGCCTAAGGCCTCCAGACCCTTAAGCCCCGCATCCGGTCGCCATGGATCAGCACCGCCGAGAGGCAGCCGGTGGCGAAGGCGCCGGTGTCGACGTCGATGCGGTGCGGATGGTCCAGGTCCAGCCGGTCGGCCGGGGTGTGGCCGTGGATCACCGCGACGCCCTCGGGGAAGGGGCCGGGCCAGTCCAGGAACGGGTCGCGGATCCACAGCAGGGCGCGGCGATCCTGCTGCGCCAGCGGGCGCTGCGGGTCGATCCCGGCATGGACGAAGACCAGGTCGCCGATCCGGTGGGTGACCGGGCAGCCGCGCAGCCAGCCCAGGAGCTCGGACCCGATCGCCGCGCGCACCCGGCCGCGCCAATCGCCGTCCAGATCGGTGACGCCGCATTCGGCCAGCACCCGCTCGCCGCCATAGGTCAGCCAGAACTGCAGGGTGGCGTGGTCGGTGGCGCCGTCCAGCAGCGCCACCATGCGGTCGTCATGATTGCCCAGCAGGGTGATGGTCTCGGCGCCCGCGGCGCCCTGTCGCGCCAGGGCCAGGGCGCGCAGGTTTTCCGGGCCGCGGTCGACCAGGTCGCCGAGATGGATCAGGGTGCAGCCGGTGCCGGCGGGCAGGGTCGCGAACTCCGCCGCCACCAGCCGGTGCATCGCTTCCAGAAGGTCGGCCTGGCCATGCACGTCGCCGATTGCCGCCACCGCGCGGCCCGGCGGCAGCGGCCGGATCGCCGGGCGCCAGGGATCGCGGCGCGGGTCGAGATGGCGCGGCAGCCGGTCGAGATCCTCCGGCTTCATGGCGTTGCGCCTCGGTTCGATCGAATCATGGGACCCATCATAACAATGGTACGCCCGGGGTTGCAGGATGCTGTGCAGCACTTAGGTAAGTCGTGCGGACGGCCGATATCGCACCACCCCGAGTGTGGGAGGTCCCGCGACGCGCCGTGGCATGCGGCCCGGCGCGACCCGATCGACAGGCCGCCCCGAGGGGTGGCTCCATCGACAGGAGCACGCGATGAAGCTCAACACCGCACTGGTCGACCGGACGGTGACCCGGTTCGGGGCCCAGGCCCTGCCCGAGAATCATCCGGCGATGTCCCAGCTCAGCACCATGTTCGGCGAGCACACCTTCCTTCTCGACGGCGAGGGCCTCTACATCCTCGAGGCGGTCGAGATCCCACCGGCCGGTGCGCAGGCAGGGCAGGTGATCAAGCTGGCCGGCTGGGCGGATGCCGAGCGGACGACGCTGGCGCCGCATGAGCCCGAGCCGACCGATGTCGTCATCGAGCTCGGGCCGATCGATCCCGACAAGGACGCCTGAGGTTGCCGGGTGGCCGGGGCAGGACCCCGGCCGCCCGTTTCCTCCGCGGCCCCATCGGCGCGAATCGGGTAGGATCGCGGTCCCAGAAACTCCACCGCAAGGACTCGCAGCCGATGACCGTCCGCCTTCGCCCGTTCCGTTGCGCCTCGGCCGCGGCAATGCTGGTCCTGCTCACTGCCGCGGCTCCGGCCCGGGCCGGCTGGGACTACGGCAAGCTCGACCGCGAGCTGCGTGAGGGCGACAAGCCGGGCGTGGTGATCGACCTCGCCAAATGCCTCGACCCGTCCGGCGCCGGCGGCCCGCCGGTGGTGGCGGTGCCGACCTTCACCACCTACAACCTGACGCCGCAGTTCATTGCCACCTCCGAGACCCATGCCTTCGAGGCGGCGAATGGCGCGATGTCGCTGGAATACATCCGGCTGCGGATCTTCCCGGACAACACCGCCGAGCTCAGCCTGAAGCACCTGAATCCGGCGACCTATGAAGCGCTCGGGCCGGCGACGGTACTGCGCTGCCGGCTGAATGACGGCTCGCTGACCCTGCGCGACGGGGACTGACGGAGTTTCCCGCCGCCGATGCCCCCCAATTGGTCTCCCAATCGGGGGATTGCCACATCCGCTTCGGCCCGGTGATCGTCATGATGGTCGTCATGCCCCTTGGGGAGATCCATCATGTCCACGGCACCCGCCGGCCGGCAGGCCCCGGTCACGCCGGACCTCATCATGCAGCTGGGGTTCGGCTTCTGGGCCTCGAAGACCCTGTTGAGCGCGGTAGAGCTGGGCGTGTTCACCGCGCTGGCCGGCGGCCCGCTCGACGGCAAAGCGCTGCGGGACAAGCTCGGCCTGCACCAGCGCAGCGTTCGCGACTTCTTCGACGCGCTGGTGGCGCTGCGGATGCTGGAACGGAATGACGGGGTCTACGCCAACACGGCCGAGTCCGATCTCTATCTCGACTCCGGCAAGCCGTCCTATGTCGGCGGCATCCTGGAGATGGCCAACCGGCGGCTCTATCCCTTCTGGGGGAACCTGACCGAGGCGCTGCGCACCGGCAAGCCGCAGAACGAGGCCAAGGCCGGCGGCGATTTCTTCGCCGCGATCTATGCCAGCCCCGAGGGTCTCGCCGGATTCCTCAACGCCATGACCGGCATCAGCCTGCCGACGGCGCATGCGCTCGCCGCCCGCTTCCCCTGGGCCGGGGTCCGCAGCGTCATCGACATCGGCACCGCTGCGGGGTCGGTGCCGGTCGAGCTCGCCCTCGCCCATCCGCATCTGGAGGCGGGCGGGTTCGACCTGCCGCCGGTGCGGCCGGTCTTCGAAGCCTATGTGGCGCAACGCGGCCTGGCCGGCCGGGTGCGTTTCCATGGCGGCGACTTCATGCACGAGGACCTGCCCTCGGCCGAGGTGCTGGTGATGGGGCATATCCTCCACGACTGGGATCTGGAGCAGAAACGGATGCTGGTGGCCAAGGCCCGAGCGGCCCTGCCGCAGGGCGGGGCGCTGATCGTCTACGACCAGATGATCGACGACGACCGGCGGGAGCACGCCGCCGGCCTGCTGATGAGCCTGAACATGCTGATCGAGACGCCGGGCGGCTTCGACTACACCGGCGCCGACTGCATCGGCTGGCTGCGGGAGGCGGGCTTCGCCTCGGTCCGCCAGGAGGCCCTGGTCGGCCCCTATTCGATGGTGGTCGGGGTCAAATAAGCCGTCGCATCCCCATGCCGGCTGCGGCTGTGGCAGGATCGGTCCCGCAGATTCGAGGAGGGACCGATGACCGGGATCGACCATGCCGCCCGCACC
This sequence comes from Mycobacterium sp. KBS0706, assembly GCF_005938675.2. Lineage (GTDB taxonomy): Bacteria > Pseudomonadota > Alphaproteobacteria > DSM-16000 > Inquilinaceae > Inquilinus. The sequence continues at coordinate 85,842 of NZ_VCCH02000003.1, read as the reverse complement.
GCCGAGCTGGAGGCCGAGGAGGCGCGGCTGGCCTTCGACCGCTTCGACTTCGCCGAGGCCTGGTCGATCGGCCGGGCGCTGGTCGAGGCGGCGCCGGCCCCGGTCGCCATCCGCATCCAGGTCGCCGACCGGGTGCTGTTCGCCGCTTCGCTCGACGGCACCGCGGCCGACAACCAGGTCTGGCTCGACCTGAAATTCGCCGCCGTCCGCCAGTTCGGCCACAGCACGCTGTGGCTGCACCACCGGCTGAAGGCGCGCGGCCGGACTCTGGCCGAGAGCCCGTCGGTGCGCACGGCGATGATCGACCATGGCGGCGGCTTCCCGATCCGCATCGGCACCCAGGTGGTCGGGGCCATCGGCGTCTCCGGCCTGCCGCATGAGGACGATCATCGGCTGATCACCAGCGCGATCGAGGCCTATAAGACGGGCCGGACAAAGTAGTCGCCGGGATCGACGGGGCGGCGCAGGTCAGGCCAGAAGCCCGCCGAAGACGATCTCTTTAAAGGCGATGAGCGGAGCGTCGCTCTTCTCCACGCGCATCCGCAGCAGCGCGCCTTCCCAGCTGTTCATGACGAAGCCGGCCAGCAGTGCCGCGGGGAAACGGCGGCTTGCCGATCCCTGCGCCTGTGCTTCGGCGATGCAGGCCTCGATCAGGCCGGTCCAGGCCGCGAAATGCCCGGCCAGGCGCTCGCGGATCAGGGGGCTGTGGTCCGCGGCCTCGGCGCTGAAATTCCCCATCAGACAGCCGCGGACATAGCCGGAGACCCGGAACGCCTTGATGCGGTCGTCGAAATAAGCTTCCAGCCGCGCCAGCGGCGCCCGGCCGGGGTCGGTCAGGGTGTCGCGCAGCTTCACCTGCCCACGCTCGGAATAGGCGTCGATCACCTCAGCCCCGAACGCCTCCTTGCTGGCGAAGTGGTTGTAGAATGAGCCCTTGGGGATGCCGGCGCCTTCGACGATCGCCTGGATCCCCGTCGCCGCATACCCCTCCGCATGCATGATCCCCAGGCCCGCCTGCACGAGCGTGCCGCGGGTGCCGGGCTTTGGCTTCGGGCCCCGCCGGGCCGCCGGGCGAGATGTCATCTCAAGGTTCCTTGATTAATTCAAGACGACCGGTCATATATAATTTATCGGCTCCCTCGGACTGGCCGTCAAGGAAAGGGATGCAGCCATGACCACCGGACCAGCGCTGCGCTGGGATGTCCTGACGATCAAGCGCCCCGGCCTCAGCCGCGACCTGCCGCCCGGCAAGGAAGATCTGGCATGGGTGGCGAACTCCGCCGTGCTGATCCGGGGCGAGCGCGACGCCGTCCTGGTCGACACCTTCCTCACCGCCGCTCAGTCGCAGACCCTGCTGGACTGGGTGGTCGCCAGCGGCAAGCGCCTCACGGCGATCTACGTTACCCACGCGCATGGCGACCATTTCTTCGGCCTCGCGCCGCTGCTGGAGCGATTTCCGGAGGCTCGGGCGGTGGCGACGCCGGCGGTGGTCCGGGCGATGCAGGCGCATCTGGCCCCGGCCAACGTCGACGGCTTCTGGCGCCGGCTGTTCCCAGGGGAGATTCTCGACCGACTCCCGGCCGCCGAGCCGCTGCAGGGCGACGCGCTGGAGCTTGAGGGGCATGGGCTGGTCGTGGTGAATGCCGGGCGGACCGACACGGCGGTGTCGACCTGTCTCCATATCCCGTCGATCGGGCTGCTGGTCGGCGGAGACGTCGTCTACAACGGCATCCACCTCTATCTCGGCGAGACCGACACGCAGAGCCGGCTGGAATGGATCGCCACACTCGACCGGCTCGAGGCGCTGGAGCCGGAGACGGTGATTGCCGCGCACAAGGTGCCGGGGGCCGAGGACCATCCGCGCGTCATCGCCGAGACACGACAGTATCTCCGCGACTTCAACCGCCTGGATGCGGCGACGTCGACCGCGCGCGGGCTCTACGACGCCATGCTCGAACTCCATCCCGGCCGGGCCAATCCGGGCTCCCTCTGGGGCGCGGCGAAGGCCGCCAAGCCACAGGCTTAGGCCATCCTGCCGAAACCCGAATCCCGAAGGTATCGATCATGCAGAGGATGCTCCTCGCGGCCACCCTTGCCATGGTGGCGGCCACCGTGCCCGCAAAGGCGGCCGAGCACCGGGACCCGTTGGACGCCCGCACCCTGGCGGCGGTCGGGTCGCGGTTCGGTCAGCTGATGGCGGCGGCGAACCGGCACGACCTCACGGTCCTGCACGGCATGTACTGGCAGTCGCCATCGACTCTGCTGGTGGCCAAGAGCGCCGTGCCGTCCGAGGGCAATTGGGCCGGCTACTGGGGCAACGAGGCGATCGACCGGAAGCTGCACGACATCGCCGCATCCGGACCGGTGGTGCTGGCGCCCGACATGTCGAAGCTGAAGGTCGTCGGGCTGACCCGCGAGATCGCGGAATCCTACGTGCCGGTGACGATCACAGTGTCCTATGCCGGGCAGGACGGCACGCCCAGGCCGTTCCTGATCGTGATCGACTGGATCAAGGCCGGCGGCGACTGGAAGATCGCCTCTGAGATCCTCCTGCCCGTGCCGTCGGCGCCCGCCGCGAAGTCGTAGCCGGGGCGAGGGGCGTCGTCATCATCCGGGCAAGGAGCGCGGCGCTGCTTCCAGGATGGTGACAGACGAGGTGGTCGCGATCGCCCGGGTCAGTTCGAATCCCGCGCCGGCCAGCAGCCGGCTGAACTCCGCCTCGGTTCGCTCGAGGGCCGTGCCGAACATGGCCATCATCTGCATATCGGTCAGGTATTCGGTCGGCCGCCCCCGCGACGGGTCGGGCTCGATCAGGCCCTCGACCACCAGCAGCCGCGCGTCCGCTCCCATGGCCGACCGGCACGACCGCAGGATCCGCGCCGCGTCCTCGTCCGGCCAGTCGTGCAGCACGCGGACCAGCAGATAGAGGTCGGCGCCGGCCGGCACGCCGTCGAAGAAGCTGCCGCCGTGCGGCGTGATCCGGCTGCCGGCCAGCGCCTCGGGCGGGATGGCCGCGACCACGTCGGCCCGGTCGAAGACGATGCCCCGTGCGGCCGGGTTGAGCGCCAGGATGCGGCGCAGGGACTCGCCGTTGCCGCCGCCGATGTCGGCGATCAGGCGGGTGCCGGTGAAGTCGTAGGCGGTGGCGATGGCGCCGTGGCGGTCGTCCGGGAAATGCGCCATGAAGGTGTCGAAGATCCGGGCCTCGTCGGGATGGTCCCGCAGGTAGTCGAAGCGGCTCGTCCCCCAGGCCGCCTCGTGCGGGTTCTTCCCGTGCAGGGCGACATCGAGGGCTTCCCAGGCCCGCCAGGACCCAGCGGCCGTCCGGAACCGCGCCGAAGGATGCAGGCTGTTCGGCGCATCGCTGCGCAGCAGCAGCGATCGCGGCGTGTGGGCCGCCATGCCGTCGGCGTCGACGCGGAAGATGCCGAATGCGGCAAGGGCGCGCATCGCCCGCAGCAGCGGTCCCGCCAGGACCCCGGTCGCCGCCGCCAGGCCAGCGATGCTGGACGTGGCGTCGGGCGCGATCCGGTCGGCGATGCCCAGATCGGCCACGAGCCGGATCGTCCGCGAGACCTGGAAGCCCCGGATCAGCAGATCCACCGCCAATCGGTCGTCGGCAGGATCGGTCATGCCCTTCGCGGCCTCCCAGCCGCAAGCGTGACGCGAGGAACCGGCGCAAGATACCCCAACGCCGCCCGCACCTCCACGGAGACAGGGGTCGTCGTGGAAGGCAAAGCGGGGAACGGGACGCAGCGCGGCGCGGTTTCCGCAGGGACCTCGACGTCGCTGGAGCCGGCATGACCCGCCATCTCGACCTGCGTTCCGGGCAGCCGGTGTGGACGATGAACGGCATGCCACGGATCCCCGCGCCGCCGCTGGAAGGCGATGGTGCGGCGGATGCGGTGATCGTCGGCGGCGGCGTGTCGGGCGCCCTGGTCGCGGATTCGCTGCTGCAGGCCGGGCTGAGCGTCATCGCCATCGACCGCCGCGAATTCGGACGCGGATCCTCGGCCGCCAGCACGGCTCTTCTTGCCACCGAGCTCGACCGGCCGCTGACCCAACTGGCCGACGAGGTCGGGGGCGAAAAGGCGGCGCGGGCCTATTGGCGGTCCGCGGCCGCCGTCGGGTTCCTGCGGGCGCGGATCCGCGATCTGCGGCTCCAGGCCCGCTTCCGGGATCGGCCCTCGGTCTATCTGCCGGGCAATGTGCTCGGCCTGACGGCGCTGCGCCGCGAATGCGAGGCCCGGGCGCGGATCGGCCTGCGCTCTCGCTTCATCGAAGGCGAGGCGCTGCACCGCCTGACCGCGCTGCAGGTCGCGGGCGCCACCGTCACGGCGGGCAGCGCCGAGGCCGACCCGCTGTGCCTGGTCGGTGGCCTGTGGCGCTCGGCGATCGCGCGGGGCGCCTCGCTGCATGCCCCGGTCGAGGCCAGGGAGGTGAAAGAGAGCCGGGCCGGCGTCACCATCACGACGGCGGACGGGGCCAGGATCAAGGCCCGCCATGCGGTCTTCGCCACCGGCTACGAGCTGCTGCCTTTCGTTCCGGCGGCGGCCAGCGACATCCGCTCCACCTGGGCGATCGCCACCGCGCCGCAGACCGTGTGGCCCAACCGTGCCCTGGTCTGGGAGGCCAGCGACCCGTATTTCTACACCCGGACGACGCCGGACGGGCGGGTCGTCGCCGGCGGCGAGGACGAGCCCTTCGCCGATGACGACAAGCGGGACGCGCTGATCGCGAAGAAGAGCAAGGCCATCGCGCGCAAGATCGCGGCGCTGTGGCCGTCGCTCGATCCGACGCCGGAGTTCCGCTGGACCGGCAGCTTCGGCGAAAGCCGCACGGGCCTGCCGACGATCGGCCGGATTCCGGGCATGGACCGATGCTTCGCCGTGCTGGGCTATGGCGGCAACGGCTTCACCTTCAGCGCCATCGCCGCCCAGATCATCTCCCGCGCCATCCTCGGCCTGCCGGATCCGGACGAGGCGGTGTTCGGCTTCGACCCGAAGTGAGAGTCAGGGGTTCCGCTCGCGCCACAGCGCCGTCGCCTGCTCCAGATGGCGGGCATGGGCGGCTTCGCCGCTGTCGCCGGCGATGACGGCCAGCGCCACCGCGGCGGTGCCGACCACCGTCGCCTCGGCCGCGGGGTCCTCGGCAACGCCGGTCCAGACGGCGCGGAAATGCTCCAGGTCGTGGCGCGCCAGCCGCTCGCCGCGGCCTTCGCCGACGATCGGCGGCACCGTCTCGTCCAGCGCCTCGCCGGCCACCAGGCGCTGCAGCGACAGCGCCTTGAGCGGCGTGCGCTCGGCCTCGCCGCCGGCGCCCTTGACCACGCAGAGGTCGCTCTGGCCCAGTAGCCGCGCAGTGTCGCGGTGCAGGTCCTGATAGGCCGGGTGGAACACGCCGACGAAGCTGGCCTTGGCCTCGAACGGGTTCAGCAGGCGCGCCGCCGAGTTGACCGGGCTGCGCAGGCCCAGCACCGGCCGCAGCTCCATCAGCTCGGTCAGGGTGCGGCTGACCGCGCGCAGCGGCAGATAGGCGAAGCGGGTCGCGTCCAGGATCCGCGCCGCCTCGGCCGGGGTCTCGGGCACCGGCAGCTCCAGCGCCCGCACCGCATCCTCGGTCTCGATGCCCTCGGTGACCCGGACGTTGATGCCATGCATCAGCACCGGATGGCCGGCGCGGGCGACCAGCAGGGCCGACAGCAGGAACCAGGGTGCGCCGCGGGTCTTGCCGGCGGCGTAGGACGGCCAGTCGAGCTCCGGCCGGGTCGCGGGGGCGGCGGTGACCACGGCGCGCCCGGCGCGGATCATGCCGGCCAGCTCCGCCGCCGTCTCGCCGCGATAGCGCTCCAGCAGCAGGAAGGCGCCGACCTGCATCGGGTCGGCCTCGCCGGACAGGATGATGGCGAAGGCGTCCTGCGCCTCGGCCTCGGTCAGCGGCCGCGACCGGCCGGGGCCGCGGCCGATCGCCGCCAGATGCGCCGCCATGCGCTGCCGCGGCGGCGAGTCCGGGGTGGCGGTCACGGTTTCGACGTCGCTGGCCATATGCTTTCTCGCCTGTCGGATCACGAATGGTTAGCGCGGGCCGCGCGACCCGTCGAGCGTTGCCGGGGTCGCGGGGCCGAGGTCGCAATGATTGTGCGGCTGCCGGCCTTGTAGGAAGATCGGCATCGATACCCAAAACCCAAGGCGGATCGGGAATGGTGCTGAAGAACACGGCGGGCCGATGACGCGGACGATCGGAACGTTCGACACCGTCATCGTCGGCGCCGGCTCGGCCGGCTGCGTGCTGGCCAACCGGCTGTCGGCCGACCCCAAGGCCTCGGTGCTGCTGCTGGAAGCGGGGGGCAGGCCGGGAACCATCTGGGTCCATATTCCCGTCGGCTATCTCTACACCCATGGCGATCCGCGCCTCGACTGGTGCTTCAAGACCGAGCACGAGGCCGGGCTTGGCGGCCGGGCGATCAACTATCCGCGCGGCAAGGTGCTGGGCGGCTGCTCCGCCATCAACGGCATGATCTACATGCGCGGCCAGGCGCGCGACTACGACCAGTGGCGGCAGCTCGGCAATGCCGGCTGGGGCTGGGACGACGTGCTGCCCTATTTCACCCGGTCCGAGGATCATTGGCAGGGCCGCTCGGCCTTCCACGGCGCCGGCGGCGAATGGCGGGTCGAGCCGCAGCGCCTGTCCTGGGCGGTCCTCGACGCCTTCCGCCAGGCTGCGGCCGAGACCGGCATCCCGCCGACTGAGGATTTCAACACCGGGGACAATGAGGGCTGCGGCTATTTCCAGGTGAACCAGCGCCGCGGCATCCGCTGGACCACGGCCAAGGGATTTCTCAATCCGGCGCTGAAGCGGCCCAACCTGACGGTCGAGACCCACGCCCAGGTGCTGAAGCTGCATCTCGAGGGCAAGCGGGTCGCCGGCGTGGTGTTTCGCCGGCCGGACGGCACCGAGGCCTATGCCGCGGCGGGCGAGGTCGTGCTGGCCGCCGGCGCCGTGGGCTCCCCCGCCATCCTGCAGCATTCCGGCATCGGCCCGGCCGACCTCCTGGCCGCGCATGACGTGCAGCCGGTGCACGACCTGCCGGGGGTGGGCGAGAACCTGCAGGACCATCTGCAACTGCGCCTGGTCTACAAGGTCAAGGGCGTGCCGACGTTGAACGAGCGAGCGAACCGGCTGCTCGGCCGCATCGGCATGGGCGTCGAATACGCGCTGTTCCGCAGCGGTCCCTTGAGCATGGCGCCCAGCCAGCTCGGTGCCTTCGCCCGCAGCGATCCGGCGCAGGAGACGGCCAATCTCGAATACCATGTCCAGCCGCTCAGCCTCGACCGCTTCGGCGAGCCGCTGCACAGCTATCCGGCCTTCACCGCCTCGGTCTGCAACCTGCGGCCGCAGAGCCGCGGCTCGGTCCGGATCAAGAGCCCGGACCCGACCGCGGCGCCGGCGATCCGGCCGAACTACCTGGCGGAGGAGGCCGACCGCCGCGTCGCGGTCGACGGCATCCGGCTGACCCGGCGGATCGTCGCCGCCCCGGCCTTGGCCCGCTATGCGCCGGAGGAGGTACGGCCCGGCCCGGCGCTGCAGGACGACGCCGATCTGGCGCGGGCGGCCGGCGACATCGCCACCACCATCTTCCACCCGGTCGGCACCTGCAAGATGGGCCAGGACCCGCTGGCCGTGGTCGACGAGCGGCTGCGGGTGCGCGGCCTGACGGGGCTGCGCATCGCCGATGCCTCGATCATGCCGACCATCACCTCTGGCAACACCAACTCGCCCACCATCATGATCGCCGAGAAGGCCGCGGCGATGATCCTGGAGGATCGTCGCTCAGGCTGAAGGAGAACCCATGGAATTCCAGGATCGTCACATCGTCATCACCGGCGGTACCGGCGCGCTCGGCGCGGCGGTGGTCGGGCTGCTGCTGGACGCCGGCGCCATCTGTCACATCCCGGTCCGCGACCTGAAGGATTCGCGTCGTTTCGCCCATCGCGGCCATGACCGGGTGGTGCTGGCGCCGGTGCCGGACCTGACCGACGAGGCGGCGGTGGCGGCGTTCTATGCGGCGTTGCCCGGGCTCTGGGCCTCGATCCATGTCGCCGGCGGCTTCGCCATGGCGCCGATCGGCGGGACGGACAAGGCGATGCTGCAGCAGCAACTCGACACCAATCTCGTCTCCGCCTTCCTGTGCTGCCGCGCCGCGGTGCAGGCGATCGGGCAGGGCGGCGGGCGCATCGTCAATGTCGCGGCCCGGCCGGCGCTGGAATGGCGCCAGGGCGCCGGCATGACCGCCTACACCGCGTCGAAGGCGGCGCTGGCGGCCCTGACCGTGGCCCTGGCGCAGGAGGTGGCGGGGCAGGGCATCCTGGTGAACGCGGTGGCGCCCTCGACCATGGATACCCCGGCCAACCGCGCCGCCATGCCCAAGGCCGATCACGACGTCTGGCCGAAGGTGGAGGAGGTGGCGGCGACCATCCTGCATCTCGCGTCGCCGGCCAACCAGGTCGCCCGTGGTGCCATCGTGCCGGTGTACGGGCGGGCGTGACGGTCTCTCCCCGAATCCGGGCCGCGGTCGACCTGCTGGCCCCGCGGCCCGGCGAGCGACTGCTGGAGATCGGCTGCGGCACCGGCCAGGCGATTCAGGCGGTGATCGCGCGCCAGCCGACCGCGACCGTCGTTGCCATCGACCGCTCCGACCCCGCGGTGGCCCGGGCGCGAATCGTCAACGCGGCGACGATCGCGGCCGGGCGGGTGAGCATCGCCAGGGGCGACATCGAGCACGGGCCGGTCGAGCCGGGCGGCTTCGACCGGATCTTCGCCATCCGCGTCAACAGCTTCTGGACCCGCCCCGGCCTGGCGCTGCCACACGCCACTCGCAGCCTTCGTCCGGGCGGGGAGATCTGGATCATTTACGATGACCCGGCAGCGCGGATCGTCGAGACCATCCGGTCCTCGCTCCAGGCCTTCGGCTTGAGCCATTTCCTGACCGAGGAACGCTCTGGCGCGCTCGCCATCCTCGCCAGGGTCACCGGCAACCGTCGGTCATAATCTTCCCTCGTCGGCCGTCTTGTCTGATTTGTCCGATCAGTCTAGCGTTCCGCGACGCAAAAAAGATCAATGACGGGGATGGCAGGATGTGGCGGGAAATCGCGCCGGATCGGCGGGACGAGATTCGTGTCGATGGCCACAAGGTCGTGGCCTACAGCTTCGGCTCGGGACCGGAGACCGTGCTGTGCCTCAATGGCGGGCCGGGGCTGCCCTGTGACTATCTGCGCGACGCGCATTCCTGCCTGATCGATCAGGGCTACCGCGTCGTCGCCTTCGACCAGCTCGGCACCGGCGCCTCCGACCGGCCGACCGATCCCGCGCTGTGGACCATCACCCGCTATGTCGAAGAGGTGGAGACGGTGCGCCAGGCGCTCGGCCTCGGCCGGGTGCATCTGCTGGGCCATTCCTGGGGCGGCTGGCTCAGCGTCGAATATGCGCTGACCCATCCCGAGGCGCTGAAGACCGTGATCCTGGAGGACACCGCCGCCGACATCCCGCATCTGATCGGCGAGCTGGAGCGGCTGCGCGCCGCGCTGGGCCCCGAGACTGTGGCGATGATGCAGCGGCACGAGGCCGAGGGCACGCTGGACCACCCGGTGTACCAGGCCGCGATCACCATCCTGAACCACCGCCATGTCTGCCGGCTGGACCATTGGCCGGCGCCGGTCAGGCGGTCGCTCGACGACTGGAACATGGGGCCTTACGGCACCATCCAGGGACCGAACGAGTTCCTCTACACCGGCAATCTGAAGGACTGGAACCGGCTGCCGGACATGCGCCGGATCACCGTGCCGGTGCTGATCACCTGCGGCGAGCATGACGAGCTGACGCCGGCCTGCGCGCTGCGCATGAAGCTGGCGCTGCCGAACGCCCGGCTGCATGTCTTCCCGAACTCCAGCCACATGCCGTTCTACGAGGAGCCGCACGCCTACTACCCGGTGCTGCTGGACTTCCTCGAACAGAACCGGGGCGCCTGATGCCCGCCCGCCGCCCGGGCTGACCGTCGATGCACCGCTTCCGCTTCGTCCTGACCCGTCCACTGCAACTGATCCCGGTGCTGTTCGGCATCAGCGTCATCACCTTCGTGCTGATCCGCTCGATCCCCGGCGATCCGGCGCGGGTGCTGCTCGGCACCAAGGCGACGCCGGACGCGATCGCCCGGATCCGTGCCCAGTTCGGGCTCGACGAGCCGCTGTGGACGCAATACGGCCTGTTCCTGCAGAACCTGTCGCAAGGCGAGATGGGCCGGTCGATCCTGTACAAGGTCCCGGTGCTGCGCCTGATCGCCGAGCGGATCGAGCCGACGCTGCTGCTGGTGTTCGGCGCCGTGCTGCTGTCGCTACTGATCGCCGTGCCCTTCGCCGCCATCGCCGCGCGCCGCCGCGGCCGGCTGGCCGACCACGCCATCCGCATCGTCTCCACCACCGGGCTCGGCCTGCCGCCGTTCTGGCTGGGCATCATGCTGATCATCCTGTTCAGTGTGACGCTGGGCCTGTTTCCGGTAGCGGGCTATGGCGACGACTGGGCCGACCGGCTGCACCATCTGGTGCTGCCCTGGCTGACCATCGCGCTCGCTCTGTCGGCGGTGCTGACCCGGACCCTCAGGGCCGCGATGATCGCCGAGCTGCGCTCCGACCAGGCCACGGCGGCACGGGCGCGCGGCCTGCCGGAGGGGATGGTGTTCTGGCGCCATGTCGTGCCCAACGCGATCGTGCCGACCATCAACCTGCTGGCGGTCAATATCGGCTGGCTGATCGGTGGGACCGTGATCATCGAGAACGTGTTCTCGATCCCCGGCATGGGCCAGCTGCTGGTGCGCGGCATCTTCACCCGCGACTACATGGTGGTGCAGGGCGTGGCCATGGCCTTCGCCGTGGCCAGCGTCACCGTGAACTTTCTGGCCGACATCCTGACCGTCGCCATCGACCCGCGGGTGAAGCTGTGAGCGCCGTCGCCGGCACGCCCGCCGCCCGGCTGCGGTTCAGGCTCCGGCTGCCACGGGTGCCGGGCGCGCTGTGGTGGGGTGCCGGCATCGTCGGATTTTTCCTCCTGGTGGCGCTGCTGGCACCGGTGATCGCGCCCTATGACCCGATCCAGCAGGACACGGCCAACGCGCTGCTGCCGCCCGGGCCGGGACATTGGCTCGGCACCGACAATTTCGGCCGCGACGTGCTGTCCCGGCTGATCTGGGGCACCCGCATCGACCTGATGATGGGCGTGTTCGGCGTGCTGTTCCCCTTCATCGTCGGCACTGCCATCGGCTGCGTCTCCGGCTATTTCGGCGGCTGGGTCGATGTCGTGGTGATGCGCATCGTCGACATCGTCATCGCCTTTCCCTTCCTGGTGCTGATGCTGGCGATCATCGCCATCCTCGGCCCCGGCCTGGGCAGCTTCTTCATCGCCATGGCCCTGGTCGGCTGGGTGTCATACGCCCGGCTGGTCCGGGCCCAGGTGCTGGTGCTGAAGGCCAGCGACTTCGTCACCGCCGCGCGCAGCCTGGGCTACGGTCATCTCCGCATCATGGCCCGCCACATCCTGCCGAACGCCCTTGTCAGCTCGATCGTGTTCTCGATGTCGGACGTGGTGCTGACCACGCTGCTCGGCGCCTCGATCAGCTATCTCGGCCTCGGGGTGCAGCCGCCGACCGCGGAATGGGGGCTGATGGTGGCGGAGAGCCAGAACTTCATCATCCGCGCTTGGTGGATCGCCGCGTTTCCGGGCGTGGCGCTGGCGGTGATCGCGCTCGGCTTCAGCCTGCTCGGCGATGGCCTCGGCGAGTGGCTCGGGGTGAAGGAATGACCGCGCCGCTCCTGGAGGTGCGCGACCTGTCGGTGGCCCTGAGCCGGGCGGGGGAGGTGACGACCATCGTCGACCGCGTCTCCTTCGCGCTCGAGGCGGGGCAGGTGATGGGGCTGGTGGGCGAGAGCGGCTCGGGCAAGAGCGTCACCTGCCGGGCGCTGATCGGCCTCTTGCCGGGGGGACTGCGCATCGCCGGCGGGTCGGTGTGGCTGAAGGGCCGCGACCTGACGAAGCTGGAGCCGGAGGCGCTGCGCCAAGTGCGCGGGCGCGAGATCGGCATGATCTTCCAGAACCCGACCAGCCATCTCGACCCGGTGATGCGGATCGGCGACCAGATCGCCGAGGGCCTCCGGCTGCATCGTGGCGCCTCGAAGCGCGAGGCGTGGGCCGCCGCCGTGGACCTGCTGCGCCAGGTCGGCATCCCGGACCCGGAGCGGCGGGCGGGGGGATATCCGCATGAATTCTCCGGCGGCATGCGGCAGCGGGCGATGATCGCCACGGCGCTGGCCTGCGACCCGGAGGTGCTGATCGCCGACGAGCCGACCACCGCCCTCGACGTCACCGTGCAGGCCCAGATCCTGCGGCTGCTGCTGGACCTGCGCGACCGGCGCGGCCTCGCCATCATCCTGATCACCCACGATCTCGGCGTGGTGGCGCAGAGCTGCGACCGCATCGCCGTGATGTATGGCGGCACGCTGTGCGAGGCGGGGGCCAAGCGGGCGGTGCTGGCGGCGCCGCGCCATCCCTATACAGCGCGGCTGATCGCCTGCCAGCCGTCCCATGGTGGCAGCGGCAACGGCCTGCTGCCCTTCATCCCCGGCCAGCCGCCGGCTCTGGCCGACCTGCCCTCCGGCTGCCGCTTCCACCCGCGCTGCGACCGCGCCTTCGACCGCTGCATCTCGGTGCGGCCGGACCCATCCTGGCCGGAGCCGGGCCATATGGCCGCCTGCCACCGGGCGCTGGGGGACGCGGCATGACCCTGCTCGACGTCCAGGATCTCGAGGTCCATTTCCGCGCCGGCGGCCTGAAGCTGCCTGGGCGCCCGCCGCGGCTGGTGCGGGCGGTCAACGGCGTGTCCTTCACCCTGGCGCCGGGCGAGGCGCTGGGGCTGGTCGGCGAATCCGGCTGCGGCAAGAGCACGCTGGGCCGCGCCATCCTGCGGCTCGGCGAGATCAGCGGCGGCGCCATCCGCTTCGGCGGCGCCGACGTGGCGTCGGGCCGCCGCGACGGCGTGGCCCGGCTGCGCCGCGAGACGGCGATGATCTTCCAGGACCCCTATGGCGCGCTGAACCCGCGCATGGCGGTGGGCGAGGCGATCGCCGAGGTGCTGCGGGTCCACCGCAAGGTGCCGCGCGACCGCGTCCCGGCCCGGGTGGCGGAGCTGCTGACCCTGGTCGGCCTCAGGCCCGAGCATGCGTCCCGCCGCCCGGCCGAGCTGTCCGGCGGCCAGTGCCAGCGCGTCGGCATCGCCCGGGCGCTGGCAGTCGAGCCGAAGCTGATCATCGCCGATGAATGCGTGGCGGCGCTCGACGTCTCGATCCAGGCGCAGATCATCAACCTGCTGATCGAGCTGAAGGCCCGGATGAACCTGGCCCTGATCTTCATCGCCCACGACCTCGCCGTGGTCCGCCGGCTGTGCGACCGGGTGGCGGTGATGTATCTCGGCCGGATCGTGGAGGAGGGGGCGGCGGAGGCGGTGTTCGCGGCGCCGAAGCACCCCTACACCCAGGCGCTGGTCCGGGCGATCCCGGAGATCGACCCCGACCGCACCCTGCCCGCGGATTTGCTGGGCGGCGAGCCGCCGAGCCCGCTCGATCTGCCGCCGGGCTGCGCCTTCCATCCGCGCTGCCCCTTCGCCATGGCGGAATGCCGGGCCGGGGCGCCGCCGGCGCTGCGCCCGGTCGACGGGCGCTTCGCGGCCTGCCATCTCTATCCTGCAATCCCCGCACACTGAGACGGGGCAACAACCGGAGGCTCACGATGACACGGAAACATCTCGGCATCGCCACGGCGGCGTTCCTCGCGGCGCTGGTCGCCGGCGGGGCGGCGGCGGAGGCGGCGGGCGTGCTGACGATCGGCCGGCGCGAGGACGGCACCACCTTCGACCCGATCAAGACCTCGCAGAACGTCGATTTCTGGGTGTTCTCGAACGTCTTCGACGTGCTGGTGCGGGTCGACAAGTCCGGCCAGAAGCTGGTGCCCGGCTTGGCTGAGAGCTGGACCGTCTCCGACGACGGCACGGTCTACACCCTCAACCTGCGCGACGCGAAATTCTCCGACGGCAGCCCGCTGACGGCGTCGGACGCCGCCTTCTCGCTGACCCGCATCCGCGACAACCCGGGATCGCTGTGGAGCGACACCTACAAGGTGATCAAGACCGCCGAGGCCAAGGACGACCACACGCTGGTGATCACGTTGAACCAGCCGATGGTGCCGTTCCTGGCGACGCTGGCGATGCCCGGCGCCTCGATCGTGTCGGAGAAGGCGATGCAGGCCGGCGAGGACGCCTTCGCCGAGAAGCCGGTCGGCTCCGGCGCCTTCCAGGTCGAGGAATGGCGCCGCGGCGAGAAGGTGGTGCTGAAGAAGAACCCGAATTTCTGGCAGGCCGACCAGGTCAACCTCGACGGCGTCGAATGGATCTCGGTGCCCGACGACAACACCCGCATGCTGAAGGTGCAGGCGGGCGAGCTCGACGCCGCGATCTTCGTGCCCTTCGCCAAGGTGGCGGAGCTGGAGAAGGACCCGAACCTGGTGGTCCACAAGGACCCCTCGACCCGCGAGGACCACCTGCTGCTGAATCATTCGCACCCGCCGCTCGACAAGCCCGAGGTGCGGCAGGCGATCGACTTCGCCATCGACAAGAAGGCGATCGTCGACACCGTGACCTTCGGCGTCGGCACCGTCGCCAACTCCTACATCCCGAAGGGCGCGCTGTACTACACCGCCGACAACGGCGCTCGGGCCCATGACCCCGAGAAGGCGAAGGAACTGCTGAAGAAAGCAGGCGTCGACAACGTCACCGTGACCTATCTGGTGCAGACCGGCGACACGGTGGACGAGCAGGTGTCAGTGCTGGTGCAGCAGCAGCTGGCCAAGGTCGGCATCACCGCCAACCTGCAGAAGGTCGACCCGAGCCAGACCTGGGACATGGAGGTCGCCGGCGACTACGACATGGCGATGAACTACTGGACCAACGACATCATCGACCCCGACCAGAAGACGACCTTCGTGCTGGGCCACGACACCAACATGAACTACATGACCCGGTACCAGAACGACCGGGTGAAGGCGCTGGTGGCCGAGGCCCGGGTCGAGGCCGACCCGGCCAAGCGCGAGGCGATGTATGTCGACCTGCAGAAGACGGCTAAGGCGGACGTCAACTGGATCGACCTGTACTACAGCCCGTATCTGAGCGTGTCGCGCAAGAACATCGAGAATTTCGGCCAGAACCCGCTCGGCCGGTTCTATCTGGAAGAGACGAAGAAGAACTGAGGACAGAATGCCTTCCATCATCGTGATCGGCGCGGGCGTCATCGGCGCCTCGGTGGCGTACCGGCTGGCGCAGGGCGGCGCGTCGGTCACGGTGCTGGAGGCGACGCGGATCGGTGCCGGCACCTCCGGCACCAGCTTCGCCTGGGTCAACTCGCACGGAAAGACGCCGCGGGCCTATCACGACCTCAACGTCGCCGGGATGAAGGCGCATGCGGCGCTGCGCGACGAGTTCGCGGCGACGCCCTGGCTGCATCTGAACGGCAGCCTGGAATGGGCCGACGAGGCCGGGAGGGAGGAGCAGCGACAACGGTTCGACCGGCTGCGCGAGTGGGGCTATGCCGCCGAATGGATCTCTCCGGCGCAGCTGCGCGAGCTGGCGCCCGACATCGACCCGGCGGCGGTCGGCGACGCGCCGGTCGCGTGGTTCCAGGAGGAGGGCTGGGTCGACCCGGTGGTCTATGCCCAGGCGATGCTCGCCGCCGCCCGGCGCCTCGGCGCGCGGGTCGAGATCGGCGCCCGCGTGGCCCAGGTCGAGCTGCGGTCCGGCCGGGTCAGCGGCGTCACCATTGCGGACGGCCGGACGCTGGGCGCCGACCTGGTGGTCAACTGCACCGGCCGCTGGGCCGACGATTTCGACCCGGCGCTGCACATCCCGCTGGCGCCGACCGCCGGGCTGCTGGCCTTCACCCCGCCGGTCGCGGTCGGGCTCGAACGCCTGCTGAAGGCGCCGGGCTGCGACATCCGGCCGGACGGCGCCGGCCGCCTGCTGGTCTGCCGCAACGACGACGAGTTCGACCCGGCCACGGCGCCGCGCCCGGGCGTCGACCTGCCGGAGATGCGGGAGCTGATCCGCAAGGCGCAGGCGATCCTTCCCGCCATGGGCCCGGTGGAGCCGGAGGCGGTGCGCCTGGGCATCCGGGCTATCCCGAAGGACGGCTATTCCGCCGTTGGCCCGCTGCCGCAGGTCGAGGGCTACTACGCCGCCGTGACCCACAGCGGCGTCACCCTGGCCGCGGTCCTCGGCGCCGCCGTGGCCGACGAGCTGCTGCGCGGCGCCGTCCGGCCGGAACTCGCCACCTTCCGCCCGGCCCGCTTCTTCGGCTGACCCGATTGCGGCGCGACCTTTTCCGAACGCCGCCCACCCCTTTGTCGTCATTCCCGCGAAAGCGGGAATCTCCTGCCGGTGAGCGCGCTGCCAGATCCCCGCTTTCGCGGGGATGACGGATTGGGGAGTATCGAAGGCCCCGCGTGCGGCGAAGGCAACACGCTGTTCCACCACGGAAAACACGATCGCAGTAGTATTATGAGCTATCTTTGTTCATGATACGTTCTATGAGCAGCCCGCAGTCCGATTTCGACGAGATCCGGCCGACCGACCCCGACATGAAGTGGACGGGGTGGGCGCTGGACATGCTGCGCAGCATGATCGAGGTCGATGACCGCACCAAGCGGATGCTCGTGCGGCAGCAGGAGCAGAGCCCGCGCGGGGCGGATGCGCCGGACTACGCGCTGATGCAATCGCGCCTCTCCCGCTCGATGCGGCTGTCGATCGCCATGACTGAGCGGATCCGCGTCGACTTCGGGATGCGGAAGAAAAAGCGCAAGGACTCGGGCGAGGAGGAGCGCCGCCGGCAGCGGCGGGAGCAGGCCGCGGAGGCCGTGGCCGAGGCGGCTGCGGCGCCCGATGTGGCCGAGGATGTCGAGCACGTCCGGGCGACGGTCCGGGAGACGCTGGTCGAGGACGAGATCCTGGACGCGCAGCTCGACTCCCTGTCGCCCGAGGAGTTCGTGCGCGAGGTCTGCCGCAAGATCGGTCGTCCGCCGAACCCGGACTGGCTGCCGCGCGGCTGGGCCGATGGTGGCGAGGCGGTGGACGTCGAGCCGGTGGAGCCCGTCGAGGATGTTGTCGATCACGAGCCCGCGGCGGGCTGGCCCCATCCGTTGGATGGCTCCGACGCCGGCCAACCCATGCCGAAACCGTCGATACCGGACAGCAGCTAAGTCGGCACGACCGTGGTTGGGTTCGCTTGCCGAAACGCTCGGCCTCGAGCCCCGGCCGGCTTATGCTGGCATCATGACCGGGAGGATCAGGCGCGGGATGCGGGGAACGGGCGGTGGCTGACTGGCTGCTGTGGCTGATCGCGCTCGGCTATCTCGGCCTGCTCTTCGCCGTCGCCTTCATCGGCGACCGCAGCCCGGCCTATTGGCGCTCCGGCCTGCGCGAGCCCGCGGTCTATGCCCTCTCGCTCGCGGTCTACTGCACCTCCTGGACCTTCTATGGCGGCGTCGGCCGGGCCGCGTCGCACGGGCTCGACTTCACCCTGATCTATGTCGGGCCGATCCTGGTGATCACCGTCGGCTTCCCGATGATGCGGAAGATCACCCGGGTGGCGCGCGAGCAGAACATCACCTCCGTCGCCGACTTCATCGCCGCCCGCTACGGCAAGAGCCGCGTCGTCGCCGCGGTGGCGACCCTGATCGCGCTGGTCGGCGTGCTGCCCTATATCGCGCTGCAGCTGCAGGCCGTGTCGCTCAGCTTCGGCGCGCTGGCCACCGGCCCGGGGGGGCGAGGGGGCGCGCCGGTGTGGACCGACACCGCCCTGCATGTCGCCCTGACCATGGCGGTGTTCGCCATCCTGTTCGGCGTCCGGCACGTCCAGG
This sequence comes from Mycobacterium sp. KBS0706, assembly GCF_005938675.2. Lineage (GTDB taxonomy): Bacteria > Pseudomonadota > Alphaproteobacteria > DSM-16000 > Inquilinaceae > Inquilinus. The sequence continues at coordinate 67,842 of NZ_VCCH02000003.1, read as the reverse complement.
CCAACGAGCGGCACCAGGGCATGATCCTGGCGATCGCCTTCGAATCCCTGGTCAAGCTGGGCGCGATCCTCGCCGCCGGGGCCTTCGTCACCTTCGCCATGTTCGACGGGCCGGGCGACCTGGCGGCGCGGCTGCTGTCGGTGCCGGCGCTGCAGGCGCGGCTGGAGGGTTTCTCGGTCGGGCCGGAATGGGTGTCGATCACGGTGATGTCGGCGCTGGCCTTCCTGTGCCTGCCGCGGCAGTTCCATGTCGGCGTGGTCGAGAGCGGTCGGCCGGCCGATCTGCGCACCGCGCGCTGGTTGTTCCCGGCCTATCTCGGCGCCATCAACCTGTTCGTCCCGGCCTTCGCCGTGGCCGGGCTGCTGCTGCTGGGTACCACCGCAGACCCCGACCTGTTCGTGCTGGCGCTGCCGATGCAGGCGGGCGACCCGCTGCTGTCGCTGGCCGTGTTCCTGGGCGGGCTGTCGGCCGCCACCGGCATGGTGATCGTCGAGACCGTGGCGCTCAGCACCATGATCAGCAACGAGTTGGTGCTGCCGCTGCTGCTGCGCGGCGGCATGGCCGCGCGCGGCGACGGCGACCTCGGCCCCGCCGTGCTGCGCATCCGCCGGATCGCCATCTTCGCCATCCTGCTGCTGGCCTATGCCTATCACGCGATGATCGGCGGGCGGCTGCCGCTGGCGTCGATCGGCCTGATCGCGTTCTGCGCCGTGGCCCAGCTGGGGCCGGCGCTGATCGCCGGGCTGTACTGGCGCGGCGCCCATCGCCACGGCGCCTTCGCCGGCATGGCGGGGGGATTCCTGGTCTGGGTCGTGGTCTTCCTGGCGCCGACCCTGACCGGGGTCGACTGGGTGTCCTCGGTGCCGCTGTTCGGGATCGAGGGTGCGCTTTGGGGCATCGGCGACGAGGTCGACGCCCTGACCCGCGGCGCCTTCTGGAGCCTCGCGCTCAACACCGCGCTGCTGGTCGGCGTGTCGCGCTGGGCCCAGGCGGGCGAGCGCGACCGCGAGCAGGCTGAGGCCTTCATCGGCCCGTTGGTCGAGGCGCGGCCGCGGCCGCAGGCCACGCATCGCGCCGCCGCCTTCGACGATCTGAAGACCCTGGTCGCCCGCTTCATCGGGCCGGACCGGGCCGAGCTGGCCTTCGGCGGGCCGGTGGCGGCTTTGCGCGACCGCGACCTCGCCGACCACACCGAGCGGCTGCTGAGCGGGGCGATCGGCGCCGCCTCGGCCCGCATCATGGTCGCCGCGACGATGCGCCGGCAGCGCACCGCCATCGGCCGGTCGCAGACCCTGCTGCGTGAGGCGTCGGAGGCGATCCTCTTCAACCGCGACCTGCTGAGCGCGACGCTCGACAATATCGGCCAGGGCATCGGCGTGTTCGACCGCGAGCTGCGCTTGGCCGCCTGGAACCGCCGCTTCGTCGAGATCCTCGGCCTGGCCGAGCCGCAGGTCGCGATCGGCATGCCGCTGCAGACGCTGACGGGACCGGCCGGCGGCCTCGACCTCTCGGTGCTGCTGGAGGAGCAGCGTGATCCGGAGCGGCGCCGGCGCGCCCACAGCCACGAGCGGCGCGGCGCCGACGGGCGGGTGCTGGAGCTGCAGACGAACCCGATGCCCGATGGCGGCTTCGTCCTGGTCTGCACCGACGTCACCGACAGGGTGACCACGCTGGACGCGTTGCGCGAGAGCGAGCGGCGCATCCGCATCTACACCGACAATGTCCCGGTGCTGATCGCCTATGTCGACCGCGAGCAGCGCTACCGCTTCACCAACCGCCCCTATGAGCAGGCGCTGGGGCTGGAGCGGGGGCAGAGCAACGGCCTGTCGATCCGCACTGCCCTGGGCGAGGACCGCTACGCCCGGCTGAAACCCTATATCGACGCGGCCCTGGCCGGGCGGCGCCAGGTGTTCGAGATCGGCTTCGCCGCCGCCGGGGCCGAGCTGGCGCGCGGCACCTATATCCCGCATCGGGACGAGCAGGGCCGCGTCATCGGCTTCTTCACCCTGTACGAGGACATCACCGAGCAGCGCCGGGCCGAGGCCGTGCTGCGCGAGACCGCCGAGACGCTGGAGCGCCGCGTCGCCGCGCGCACCCGCGAGCTGACCGAGCTGAACGAAGCGCTGGCGGCGGCGAAGGCCGCGGCCGAGGCGGCCAATCTCGGCAAGACCCGCTTCCTGGCGGCGGCGAGCCACGATTTGCTGCAGCCCTTCCACGCCGCCCGGCTGCTGACCGCGACGCTGGCGGAGCGGCTCGGCCGGCGGCAGGAGGCCTCGCTGGTCGGCCATATCGACAGCTCGCTCGGCGCGGTGGAGGAGCTGCTGCAGGCGCTGCTGGAAATCTCCAAGCTCGACGCCGGCGCCGTCGAGCCGCAGCCGCGGCCGGTGGCGGTGGACGAGATCCTGCGCCTGGCGGTGCTGCCCTTCGAGCCGATCGCGCGCCGCCGCGGCCTGCGCCTCAAGGTCGTCCCGTCGACCGCGGCCGTGCAGACCGACGCGGCCTTGGTCCGCCGCATCGTGCAGAACTTCGTCGCCAACGCCGTGCGCTACACAAGGCAGGGCACGGTGCTGGTCGGCTGCCGGCGACGGGGCGGCGCCCTGGCGATCCAGGTCTGGGACACCGGGCCGGGCATCCCGCCGGAGCAGCTCTCCGCCATCTTCGAGGAGTTCCGGCGCCTCGGCTCCGGCGGCGAGGATGAGCCGGCGGGGCTCGGACTCGGCCTCGCCATCGTCGAGCGTATCGCGGTGCGGCTCGGCCATCGGATCGCCGTCCGCTCCTGGCCCGGCCGCGGCAGCGTGTTCGAGGTGGTGCTGCCCTTGTCGCCGACGCCGATCGCGGCGCGGCCGGTCGAGACGCGCCGGCCGCGATCGCCGGCCACCGACCTGGCAGGGCGGCTGGTCCTCTGCGTCGACAACGATCATGCCATCCTGACCGCGACCCGGCTGCTGCTGGAGGGCTGGGGCTGCACCGTGCTGGCGGCGACCGACGCGGCGGCGGCGAAGGAAGCCCTGCAGCCGCTCGGTCGCGCGCCGGACATGGTGCTGCTGGACTACCATCTCGCCGGGATGGAGACCGGGCTCGAGGTGCTCGACGTGCTGGAGGCGGCGATCGGCCATCCGCTGGCGGCCGCGCTGGTGACGGCGGATCGCAGCGAGGCGCTGAAGGCCGCCGCGCGCACCCGCGGCCTGCCGCTGCTGCACAAGCCGCTGAAGCCGGCTGCGCTGCGGGCCCTGCTGGTGCAGCGCCTGGCGGCTCATCCGACGCCCGCTGAAACGCCGCCCGCCTGAGGCGGGGTCGTCTCACGCGGCGAGGCTTGCGATCAGCACCGCGCGCGTATCGTCGTCGTCCTCATTGGCGGCAGCCGTCATCAGCAGCTGCAGCAGATCCGGCTCCATGGCTCCCAGGTTCCCGCCTTCGCCGAAACCGCCGAAGGCAATGATCTTCTGCTGCGGGTCGCCGACGCCGATGGCGATATGGACGATCGTCTCCTGCAGGTCCCGTTCCAGAGACCCCGCGCTCCGCCCGAGCTTTCCGGCCACCGCCGCGCGCATGGGTTCCAGGGTCAGCCCGCCGGCACTGGTGACGAGCGTCTCCTGCTGCTCTCGCGCCAGCGTTCCAAGGCGGGGACCGAATCCTCCGATCGCGTCGGCGAGAAACATCTCTCCCCTTGCCTCGTGGGTGACGGGGTCCTCGCGTTCCGTGGCTTTCCTGACGAGGTCCTTCAGATCGTCCGGCTCCAGCGCCGCGCCCTTGCCGAGGCCGCCGATGGCCTTGCCCTGGCAAACCTCGTCGCTCATCGCGTAAACCGCCGCGACCACCCTCTTTACTTGCGCCGCCGTCAGCGGCGGCACCGTCAGATAGGGGCCGAGCCTGTCCACGGCCTCCGCCAGCGACGGGCCGTCCATGCCGCAGACTGCATCGACAAGAGTCGCCAGCTGTTTCGGCTGCAGCGCCGTCAGGCTCGGGCCGAAGCCCCCGATCGCCTTTCCTCGGGACAGGGCGTCCAGAAGCTTGACGGCCTTGTTGAAGACGAGGTCCTGGTTGGCCTTCGTCAGGGCCGCCGCACCCGCTCCGATACCGGCGAGAGCGTCCGCGCAATGCTCCTCCAAGCCGAACCCGATCGCGGCCTGCACGATCTCGTCCTGCCGCTCGGGGACTGCCGCCAGACCCGGACCGAGCCCTCCGATTGCCGCCGCCTTGGGTCCGTCATCGGGTATGGCATTGAGGACGGTATCGACGACGTCCGTCTTCAACTCCGTCAGCGCCGACAGGCCTGGGCCAAAGCTGCCAAGGGCTTCCGCCCGGTTCCAAGGGTTCCGGATCTTTTTGGCGGCGCCGAAAAGGAGTTTCTGCTGATCGGACGACAAGCAATCGAGGGTCCGCGTCAGCCGTGTGATCACGTTCTTGTCGATCAGCATGTAGTCTTCGTCGGTGCCGTCCGGCCGCATCCCCAGCAGCCCGGCCCAGCCGTCCTGGACTCTCCGGCACTTCGCCAGCTTCTGCTTCAGCTCCGTATCGTCCGAAGCCTCGATGGCGCGTTTCAGACTCGCATCCGTCTCTGCCTGGCGAAACAGCTCGATGGGCGAGAGCATGCTGGCGAGGTTCAGAGCCAATATGCCGGGATCGGGCTGCTCGGGAGGGGAGCCGGGATTCTCGGGCGCTCCCGGGGTTTCCAGCCCGTCGTCGTCATCCTGGTCGTTCGGGGCCGCGCCAAGCCCTCCGAATGTCGAAGGATGATCGCCGATGTCTCCGGTCCCGGCCGCAGAGCCGACCGCTGTTTCGGAGAAGAAGGACTCCGTTGCAGCGGGATCCGTCTGGGCGACGATGATCAGCCACTCGGAAAGGCTCTCGCGATCCCCGGAAGGGCGCCTGCGGCCCGGCGTTTCCGCCATAACTCAACTCCGACGCTGTCCGCCGCCGAACTCCCTGCGACTTCGGCCCCAGTGTTCGGATCGGCGGCCGGACGTCAATGCGATCGGGCATGCCTTTCGGCGATGGTGGCATGTCGAGAGTGCAGGCTCCCACCCTCGCGCCGGCCTCGATCAGTGGCCGGTCGGCTCGATGATGCCGAGCTGGCGCACCGCGATCACTGCCTGGGTCCGGTTCTGGACCCCGAGCTTGCGGAAGATCTGCGACAGGTGGGCCTTCACCGTGGCCTCGGTGATCGACATCTCGAAGGCGATCTGCTTGCTCAGCTTGCCCTCGGTCAGCAGGGCCAGGACGCGCAGCTGCTGCGGCGTCAGCTCGGCGACACGGCGGGTCAGCTCGCTGCGTTCCGGCGCCGCACCGGACGGCCCGGTCGCCGCTTCGGGGAACCAGACGCCGCCGGCCAGCACGCTCTCGATGGCGTCGCCGATCTCGGCCAGCGGCGTCGATTTCGGCAGGTAGCCGGAGGCACCGAACTCCATCGCCTGGCGCATCACGGCGGGCTCCTCATTGGCCGAGACCATGATCACCGGCACGGCGGGGAAGGCGGCGCGCAGCGAGGCCAGGCCGGTGAAGCCGTTCATGCCCGGCATCGACAGGTCGAGCAGCAGCAGGTCGACGGTGCGGTCGCCGAGCAGGGCCAGGACCTCGGGGAAGCTGCCGGCCTGGATCACGGCCGGGACGGGCGACATTACCTCGGCCAGCGTCTCGGACAAGGCGCGCCGCACCAGCGGGTGGTCGTCGGCGATCAGGACAAGGGTGGCGTCTGTCATCTTCCGCCAAAGCAAAGGCCGCGCCCATTCTGGGCGCGGCCTCGCGGTCGATACAAGCTCCGGCGTTAGTGGTTCTTCTGGATGTCGATGTGCCGGGTGTCCTTCAGGAACAGCGTGCCGATCACCAGGCAGACGCCGGCGATGATGATCGGGTACCACAGCCCGCTGTAGATGTTGCCGGTGCCGGCGACGATGGCGACGGCGATCGCCGGCAGGAAGCCACCGAACCAGCCGTTGCCGATGTGGTAGGGCAGCGACATCGAGGTGTAGCGGATCCGGGTCGGGAACAGCTCCACCAGCATCGCCGCGATCGGGCCGTAGACCATGGTGACGTAGAGCACCAGCACGAACAGGATCAGCCACACCATGAAGTGGTTGATCTGCGCCGGGTCGGCCTTTTCGGGATAACCCGCGGTCTTCAGCGCGTCCGCCAGGCCCTTGGTGAAGACGGGACCGACGGTCGCCGCATCCGCCGCCGCGCCGTCATAGGCGGCGATGCGGGTGCTGCCGACATCGATCTCGGCCTTGGCCCCAGCCGGGCCCGCCTGGTTGCTGTACGGTACGCCGGCCTTGACCAGCGCGCCCTTGGCGATGTCGCAGGAGGTGGTGAACTTCGCCGTGCCGACCGGGTTGAACTGCACGCTGCATTCGGCCGGGTCGGCGATCACCGTCACCGGCGACGACGCCTGCGCCGCCTCCAGCGCCGGGTTGGCGTAGTGGGTCAGCGCCTGGAACAGTGGGAAGTAGGTCAGGACCGCCAGCAGGCAGCCGGCCATGATGATCGGCTTGCGCCCGATCTTGTCGGACAGGGCGCCGAACACCAGGAAGAACGGCGTGGCGACCAGCAGCGCCGCGGCCACCAGCAGGTTGGCGGTCTGGGGGTCGACCTTCAAGGTCTGGGTCAGGAAGAACAGCGAGTAGAACTGGCCGGCATACCAGACCACGGCCTGGCCCATGGTCAGGCCGAACAGGGCCAGCGCCACGATCTTCAGGTTGCCGCGGTGGGCGAAGGCCTCGGTCAGCGGCGCCTTGGACCCCTTGCCCTCGGCCTTCATCTGCTGGAACAGCGGCGATTCGTTGAGCTGCAGCCGGATCCAGATCGAGACGATCAGCAGGATGATCGAGACCAGGAACGGGATGCGCCAGCCCCAGGCGTCGAAGGCCGCGGCGTCCATCGACCAGCGGCAGGCCAGGATGACGATCAGCGACAGGAACAGGCCCAGCGTCGCGGTGGTCTGGATCCAGGCGGTGTAGAACCCGCGCCTGCCCTGAGGGGCGTGCTCCGCGACATAGGTCGCGGCGCCGCCGTATTCGCCACCCAGCGCCAGGCCCTGCAAGAGTCGCAGCAGGATCAGGATCGCCGGCGCGGCGATGCCGATCGACGCATAGTTGGGCAGGAAGCCGACCGCCGAGGTCGACACGCCCATGATCACGATGGTGACCAGGAAGGTGTATTTGCGGCCGACCAGGTCGCCGAGGCGGCCGAACACCAGCGCGCCGAAGGGCCGGACGAAGAAGCCGGCGGCGAAGGCCAGCAGGGCGAAGATGAAGCCCGCCGTCGGGTTGACGCCGGAGAAGAAGTTCTTGGCGATCGCCGCGGTGAGGGCGCCGTAGAGGTAAAAATCATACCACTCGAACACCGTCCCCAGCGACGATGCGAATATGACCTTGCGCTCCTCGGCTCTGCTGATAGTTCGCAGCGGTGTTTGAAGTTCGACACCTGATGCAGCAGTCATTGACGCATCCTCCCCCTGATCATTGTGGTCGGCGCGCCGATTTTGTGAGGACAGACGTCCCGATAGTGCGGCGCGCTATCGTGCAACTTTAACAGCCGCGCCGTTGCGGGACGTATTCGACGTTCGTCTATGCGCCAGAGCTGCCGGTTTCCAGCACCTGTTTCAACGTCGCCAGGTCGCGCTCGACCCAATCGGCATCGGCGGCGAAGCGGGAATCGTCCATCGCCGGCTGGCGGAACAGGTGGAACGTCACCTCGCTGCCGCCGCCATTCGCCAGCACCCGCACCGGCAGGGCGATCTCGGGTCCGCTCGGCGGGATGACCCAGTGGTCGGCGATGCGGAACGGGTTGGGCGGGGTGAAGCGCACCCGCATCGTCCCTTCCGGCGTGTCGGCGACCCAGCCGTCGTCGTCGCGCTTGAGCGAATCGGCGAGGCCGCTGGCCCATTGCATGAAGTTCTCGGGGACCGACAGGAAGGCATAGACGGCATCGGGGTCGCGGTCGATCCAGACGCTGAGGGTGCGGGAGGGAAGTGCTCGGTTCATGGCGGACCTCCGTGATGGCAACCCGAGCAGTCTGCGCCGCGTTCCGCCGCGAGGCTTGAACGGAACGGCCAGTTCTTGGAATGTTCCTTTTTCTGGACATCTGCCGATGTTCTCTCTACGTTCCAGATGTCGGGTCGCGGACTCGCCGCGACCCTGGGCAGAGGAGATCCGGGAAATGGCGGTCACGCGCGAAGTCCGGGAACGGGATAGCTTGAAGCTCTACCGCAACACCCTGTCGCGGCGCGTCCTGGCGGCGGAGGGTTCCGCGCCGATGCTGCAGGCGGCGCTGCGCGAGTTCCCCGACCTGCTCGGCTTCGACCTGTGGCAGCACCCCTCCGGCGCCCTGATGCTGTGCCGCACCGACAACCGCCCGGCGGCGCTGGCCAAGGACAAAGCCTGGGCCGCGGCCCGCCCCGACCTGCTGTTCGCCCCGGCGCCGGTGGAACTGCCGGTGGCGGCGCTGCCTCGCGGACTGGGCGAGAGCGCCCGTCCGGCCTTCGCTTGACGTCGGGAAGGCCCGCAGTGGGCACGCAGTCCGCGCTCTCCCGCTATCTCCAATGCTGTGAGGCCGGCCTCGAAGTCGCTTAGAATGGGGAGTGCTGACTCTCTGGGGGCGGATGGAATGCGCGGCCGGGTGTTGCTGCTGGTGGCCACCATGGCGGCCTTGCTCTTCGGCTCCGCTGCTTCCGCGCGGGCTGATCCCATTTCCGACCGGGCGAGATCCGCCCTCGTGGAAGTCGTGATCCGGTGCCGGCATGCTCAGGAAGCCTATCTGAAGCATGCTCCCCAGGATCCGGATGCCTGCACCGAGGCCATGGATCGCTGGAATCTGTTGCCCGACGTCGATCGGACGCCAGAGATGTCCCGCTATATGCTGCACCTGCTGTCAGCCAGGATAGGGGCGATGACGGCGAGCTATCAGCTGGCTTCGGGCAAGAGGCTTGACGACGCCAGGAGGGCGAAGTTCGACGCCATGGCGCAAGCCGTCGACCGTATCGCAGACATCCTTCAGCGTTAGTTCACTGCTGTCCGTCAACTTGAGGCAGTTCGCAGGTCGGGCTCGCGGTGCGCGAACCCAATCTACGAGCTGAGGCGGCGGGTCAGCCGCCCAGGGCGGCGCGCCGCCGCTCCAGGCTGGCCCGGGGCCAGACGTTCTCCAACTCGTAATAGACCTCGAAGGCGGGGACGCCCTCCGGCAGTGCGACCCAGGGCAGCTTCGACCGGATGAAGATGTGCACGTCGGGCGGCAGCGCCGCCGGATCGTCCAGCGTGCCGACGCGGACGAAGCGGATCTGGGTGCGACCGCTATAAGTGCTCCACAGCGCCGTGCGGCAGGCGGGGCAGCGGTGGATGACATGGGGCTTGCCGCTGTCGGTCGGCACGGCGACGGCCTCCGGCTCGCCCGACAGCAGCTCGACCCGGTCGGCCTCGATCAGCGCGTTGAGCACGAAGGCGCTGCCGGTCTGCCGCTGGCAGTCGCAGCAATGGCAGCAATGCACGACCATCGGCGGCGACAGCATCCGGTACCGTACGGATCCACAGGCGCAGCGGCCTTCCAGGGTGTCGATCATCTCAGCCTCCTGCCGTGTGGAACAGCGCTGCCGTCCCCGTGAGAGTATCGCCATCCCAGGATATCGCAGCCTCTTTTCCCTAGTTCCAGAAACCGGTTTACTAAACCGGTTTCTGGAACTAGGGTGCCGCTCGGAGGCAAGGAATGGCGACCATTCGCGACGTCGCGCGGGAAGCGGGTGTTTCACCGGCCACAGTCTCGCGCCACCTGAACGGCAATATCGAGCTGCCGGCGGAGACCGCCGGGCGGATCGATGCCGCGTCGAAGCGGCTGGGCTATCGTCCGAACCTGCTGGCCAAGCGCCTCAGCCTCGGCAGCTCCGAGACCATCGGCCTGGTCACGCCCGAGATCGCCAACCCGTTCTTCGCCGCGCTGGCCGCGGCGGCGGAGGACGAGGCGCGGCGCGCGGGCTTCTCGATCCTGCTCAGCAGCACCGGCGGCGACCTGGAGATGGAGGCCGCCAGCATCGATCGCTTGGCCGCTCGCCATGTCGACGGCCTGCTGGTCCTGACCAACCGGGTCGATGACGGGCGCCTGCGCGACTTGATCGATGGCCGCACCGACGTGGTGTTGCTCGACGAGGACGTGCCGGGCGCCAATGTTACCCGGATCTTCGTCGAGAACGAGGCCGGCGCCTATGACGCCACCCGCCATCTGATCGCCGCCGGACACCGCCGCATCGCCCATATCGGCGGGCCGGAGCAGCTGCTGAGCGCCCAGGAGCGATTCGCCGGCTTCGCCCGGGCGATGGCCGAGGCCGGGCTGGCGGTCGCGGACGGCATGGTCCGGTTCGGCGCCTATGAACGGGATTTCGGGCGCGATGCGACCCGGGCGATCCTCGCGAATGGCAGGCCGACCGCCGTGTTCACCGGTAGCGACTACATCGCCATCGGCGTGCTGCAGGAACTGGCGGCCAACGGCCTGTCGGTGCCGGGCGACCTGTCCCTCGCCAGCTTCGACGACATGCCCTTCGCCGACCTCCTCAGCCCGCCGATCACCACCGTGCGCCAGCCGATCGAGGCGCTCGGCCGGCTCGGCATCCGGACGCTGCTGGCCCGGATCCGGGGCGAGGACCCACCGCCGATCCAACGCCTGCCCACCGAACTGGTGATCCGCAAATCCGTCGGACCGCCGTCGGGAAAGGCCAAGAAGAAGACGGGCTGACGCCCGCCACCGGGACAGAAACGCGGCAACAACACCATGCAGAGGAGAGCTTCATGATCCGACTGAACGCACTGATATCCGCCGTGGCACTGGCCGGCACGGCGATGCTGGCCCTCAGCGCCCAGGCGCAGGCCGAGACCATCGCGCTGGTGACCATCAACCAGCAGGCGCTGTTCTTCAACCAGATCAACGAGGGCGCGCAGAAGGCGGCTGACGCCGCCGGCGCCAAGCTGGTGATCTTCAACGCCAACAATGTCCCCAGCGCCCAGAATGACGCGATCGAGAACTACATCACCCAGAAGGTCGACGGCATCGTGCTGGTGGCGATCGACGTCAACGGCGTGAAGCCGGCGATCACCGCGGCCAAGCAGGCCGGCATCCCGGTCATCGCGGTCGACGCCCAGATCCCGGACGGCGACAACGCCGCCTTCGTCGGCGTCGACAACCAGAAGGCCGGCGAGGAGATCGGCAAGCACACCGCCGACTACGTCAAGGCGTCGATGGGCGGCAGCGCCAAGCTGGGCGTCATCGGCGCGCTGAACTCCTTCATCCAGAACCAGCGGCTGGACGGCTTCAAGAAGGCGCTCGCGGCCTCGGGCGTGAAGGTCGACATCGTCGATACGGTCGACGGCCAGAATGTCCAGGACGTGGCGCTGACGGCGTCGGAGAACCTGATGACCGCCAACCCCGCCATGACCGCGCTCTACGCCACCGGCGAGCCGGCGCTGATCGGCGCGGTCTCCGCCGTCACCAGCCAGGGCCGCACCGGCGACATCAAGGTGTTCGGCTGGGACCTGACCGCCCAGGCGATCGCCGGCATCGACGCCGGCTGGGTCGCCGCCGTGGTGCAGCAGGACCCGGCCACCGAGGGCAAGGTCGCGGTCGAGAGCCTGCTGAAGCTGAAGAAGGGCGAGACCGTGCCGGCGATCATCAACGTGCCGGTCACCATCGTCACCAAGGCCAACGTCGACCAGTTCCGCGGCATGTTCAAGTAACCCGCCGAGGCTGCCCCTTCGCCCGGAGGGGCAGCCGCCGACGCAGCGATCAAGCATGGAGGGACCGTTGGACGAACCCGTCCGCGTCCGCATGAGCGGCATCTGCAAGCGCTACGGCGCGATCCAGACGCTGACCGATGTCGACCTGACCCTGCGCCGCGGCGAGGTGCTGGGGCTGGTCGGCGACAACGGCGCCGGCAAGTCGACGCTGAGCAAGGTGCTGTCCGGCGCCGTGGTCCCCGATGCCGGCACGATCGAGATCGACGGCGCCGCGGTGCGGTTCGACAGCCCGGCCGACGCCCGCCGGCACCATGTCGAGATGGTCTATCAGGACCTGTCACTGTGCGACACGGTCGACGTCGCCGGCAATTTGTTCCTGGGGCGGGAGCCGCGGCGCGGCGCCCTGGGCCTGTCCTTCCTCGACAAGGGGCGGATGCATGCCGAGGCGCGGACGATGCTGGACGGGCTGGGCATCCGTATCCCCAACACCTGGCTGAAGGTCGAGAACCTGTCGGGCGGCCAGCGCCAGAGCATCGCCATCGGCCGCGCCGCCTCCTTCGACCCCAAGGTGCTGATCATGGACGAGCCGACGGCGGCGCTGGCCGTCGCCGAGGTCGAGGCGGTGCTGGAGTTGATCCGCACGGTCAGCGCCCGCGGCGTCAGCGTCATCCTGATCACCCACCGGCTGCAGGACCTGTTCCTGGTCTGCGACCGCATCCAGGTGATGTATGAGGGCCGGGCCATCGCCGAGCGGCAGATCGCCGAGACCAATATCGAGGAGGTCGTCGACCTGATCGTCGGCCGGAAATTCACCGCCCGCTCGGCCCGCATGGCCGCGGGCCCGGAGGCGCGGCCATGAGCGCGGCGGGGAGCACTGCGATGTCGGAAGCGCGGAGTGCGGCGAAGGCCGACCGGCCGCCGGGGCTGCGCCACCAGGTGATGGCCAATGGCGGCGTCGCCAGCATCTTCCTCTTCTTCCTGGCGGTCTGCATCCTGTTCGGCCTGGTCACGGACAGCTTCCTGACCGAGGCCAATATCCTGAACATCCTGCGGCAGAGCGCGCCGCTGCTGATCGTCGCCACGGCGATGACCTTCGTCATCACCACCGGCGGCATCGACCTGTCGGTCGGCTCGATGCTGGGCTTGGTCGGCGCCCTGTCGGCGGTGGCGCTGCAGGCCGGCGTGCCCTGGCCGGTGGCCCTGGTCGGGCTGGTCCTGCTGGGCGCGGTGATCGGTGCGGTGCAAGGCTTCTTCATCGCCTATGAGGGCATCCCGGCCTTCATCGTCACCCTGGCCGGGCTGGGCATCATCCGCGGCGTCGCGCTCCTGATCACCCAGGGCTATTCGATCCCGGTCGATCCCGGCAGCGCCTTCGTCGTCATCGGCCGCGGCTGGGTGGCGGGGCTGCCGCTGCCGGCGATCATCGCCGTCGCGGTGCTGGCGCTCGGCATTGTGATCTTCACCCAGACCCGCTTCGGCCGCTACGTCACCGGCATCGGCGCCAATGCCGAGGCGGTGCGCCGCGCCGGGGTGAACATCCGGCGGGTGACGATGCTGGTCTACGTCCTGTCCGGCGCCGCCGCGGCGCTGGCCGCCGTGGTGATCGCGGCGCGGCTCGGCAGCGGCTCGGCCAATGCCGGGGCGGGGTTCGAGCTCGACGTCATCGCCGCGGTGGTGCTGGGCGGCACCAGCCTGTTCGGCGGCCGCGGCACCATGATCGGCACCGTGCTGGGTGCCCTGACCGTGGCGGTGATCGGCAACGGCCTGATCCTGGCGCATATGTCGCCCTTCCTGACGCCGATCATCACCGGCGTGATCATCCTGATCGCGATCTGGCTCAACTTCCGGATCTTCCGGACCACGACCCGCCGCTGAGGCCCACCATGACGACGATAGAAAGCACCATCGGCGTGCGCTCCGGCCAGGTCATGACCGTGCTGGGGCCGATCCCGGTCGAGGCCATGGGCGTGACCCTGATGCACGAGCACATCCTGCTCGACACCTCCAGCTGGTGGCGGCGGCCCTGCTGCGCCAGCCACATCGCCCTGGCCGAGAAGCCGATCGACATCACCATGATCGGCGAGCTGCGGATGAACCCGTTCCTGAACCGGGACAACTGCTTCCTGCTCGACACCGACCTGGCGGTGGAGGAACTGGGCAAGTTCACCGAGCTGGGCGGCGCCACCGTGGTCGACCCGACCTGCCTGGGCATCGGCCGCGACCCGGAGGCGCTGCAGCGCATCGCCCGCCGCACCGGGCTGAACATCGTCATGGGCGCCGGCTACTACCTCGGCCAGTCGCATCCCGCGGAGGTGCGGGACATGGACGCCGATGCCATCGCCGAGATGATCGTGCGCGACGTCGGCGGCACGCCGCCGTCGGAAGACGACGACGCGCCGGTGATCCCGGCCGGGCTGATCGGCGAGATCGGCGTCAGCAAGGATTTCACCGCCGAGGAGGAGAAGTCGCTGCGCGGCGCCGCCCGCGCCGCGCGCCGCACCGGCGTGCCGCTGTCGATCCACCTGCCGGGGTGGGAGCGGCTGGCCCACCGCGTGCTGGACGTGATCGAGGAGGAGGGGGCGGATCTGCGGCACACGGTGTTGTGCCACATGAACCCGAGCCATGCCGACCTGCCGTACCAGCGGGCGCTGGCCGACCGCGGCGCCTTCCTGGAATACGACATGATCGGCATGGACTATTACTACGCCGACCAGAAGGCGCAGTCGCCGAGCGACGAGGAGAATGCCCGGGCGATCGTCAGCCTGATCGAATCCGGCCATGAGGACCGGCTGCTGCTGTCGCAGGACGTGTTCCTGAAGATGATGCTGACCCGCTATGGCGGCTTCGGCTACGGCTACATCCTGAAGCATTTCGTGCCGCGGCTGCGCCGGCACGGCGTCGATCGCGCGACGATCGACCGGCTGCTGATCGACAATCCGCGGCGCGTCTTCTCCGCCGTCCATAATTCCAGAACCGAGGCCTGACAGATGGCGAAGCACAAGATCCTGCTGGCGGGCGAATCCTGGGTCTCGACCGCGACCCACATCAAGGGGTTCGACCAGTTCCCGACCGTGACCTATCACCAGGGCGCCGAGCCGCTGCTGGAGGCGCTGAAGGACTCGCCCTTCGACATCCACTACATGCCGGCGCATCTGGCGCAGCGCGACTTCCCGCAGTCGCTGGAGGGGCTGCAGGCCTATGACGCGGTGATCCTGTCGGACATTGGCGCCAACACGCTGCTGCTGCACCCCGACACCTGGGTGCACAGCCGTCGCACGCCGAACCGGCTGAAGCTGCTGCGCGACTATGTCCGCGGTGGCGGCGGCCTGCTGATGTTCGGCGGTTATTACAGCTTCCAGGGCATCAATGGCGGCGCCCGTTTCCACAAGACCGCGGTGGAGGAGGTGCTGCCGGTGGAGATCCTGCCGGTCGACGACCGGGTCGAGGTGCCGGAGGGCTTCGACCCGGCGCTGGTCGCCGAGCACCCGATCCTGGCCGGGCTGCCGGGGCCGTGGCCGGCGCTGCTCGGCTTCAACGAGGTGAAGCCGAAGCCGGGCGCGCAGGTGCTGGCCACGGTCGGCGCGGAATACGGCGACCTGCCGCTGCTGGTGGTCGGCGAATACGGCCAGGGCCGCACTCTGGCCTGGACCTCCGACATCGGTCCGCACTGGCTGCCGCCGGACTTCGCCGCCTGGGACGGCTATGGCCGCCTGTGGTCCCAGGCCCTGGCCTGGACGATCCGGAAGGCGTAGTCCGTCCGCCATGACCGTCCATGTCGTCGGCAATGCCTGTCTCGACACCCTCTACCGGCTGCAACGCTTCCCGGAGCCGGGGGAGACGGTGGTCGCCGACGGCATGGCGGAGGATCTGGGCGGGAAGGGGCTGAACCAGACGGTCGCTGCGGCACGGGCCGGTGCCCGGGTCCGGCTGCTCGCCGCGATCGGGTCCGACCCGACGGGCGAGGCGGTGGCCGAGCGGCTGGCAGCGGAGGGGATCGACGCCACCGGGCTGGTCCGGCTGGATTGTCCGACCGACCGGTCGATGATCCAGGTCGATGCCGCCGGCGAGAACACCATCGTCAGCGTCACCGCCTGCGCCGACCGCTTCGCCCCGGCGCAGGGCACCGATCTCGACACCGCGCTCAAGGCCGGCGACCTGCTGCTGATGCAGGGCAACCTGCGGATCTCGGCGGTGCGCGACTGCTTCGGCCTGGCGCGCAAGCGTGGCGCCGGCACCGTGCTGAACCCGTCGCCGATCCGCGATTCCTACGCTTCCGTGCTGCCGCTGACCGACCTGCTGGTGGTCAACCGTGGCGAGGCCTGCCGGCTGGGCGGCGATGCCGACCCGCACCGGGCGGCGCAGACCCTGCTGCGCCGCGGCGCGGCCATGGTCGTCGTCACCCTCGGCGCCGCCGGCGCCTCGGTGCTGACGGCAGAGGGGCGGCAGGATTTTCCTGCGCCGGCCGTGGCGGCGGTCGACACCGTCGGTGCCGGCGACCTGCTGTGCGGCGTGCTGGCCGGGCTGCTCGACCGCGGCGCCGCGATCGAGGACGCCCTGCCGGTCGCCATCCGCGCCGCGGCCATCGGCGTGACCCGGCCGGGCGTCCTGTCTTCCTTTCCGAGCCGGGCGGAGATCGCCGCGATCCTGCCCCCATCCCTGGCCCGAGGAGGGGCCGAGCGATGACCGAAACCAAAGCCGTCGCCGAATCCCGTGGCCATGCCATCCGCGACATCTTCGGCCGGACCAAGGCGGTGATCGGCGTCGTCCACCTGCTGGCGCTGCCCGGCGCGCCGCAATACCGCGGCGGCGGGGTGGATGTGATCACCGACCGCGCCATGGCCGATGCCGAGGCCTATCTGGCCGGCGGCTGCGACGGGGTGATCGTCGAGAACCATGGCGACATCCCCTTCTCCAAGCCCGACGACATCGGGCCGGAGACGGCGTCGCACATGGCGGTGATCGCCGACCGGATCCGCCGCCAGTTCGGCAAGCCGATCGGCATCAACGTGCTGGCCAATGCCGCGATCCCGGCCTTCGCCATCGCCAGCGCGGCCCAGGCGGCCTTCATCCGGGTCAACCAATGGGCCAACGCCTATGTCGCCAATGAGGGCTTCGTCGAGGGCGAGGCGGCGCGGGCGCTGCGCTACCGCGCCCGGCTGCGGGCCGACGGCATCCGCGTCTTCGCCGACGCCCATGTCAAGCACGGCGCCCACGCCATCACCGGCGACCGGCCGGTGGAGGAGCTGGTGCGCGACGTCGCGTTCTTCGACGCCGACGCGGTGATCGCCACCGGCCAGCGCACCGGCCATGCCGCCGATCTCGACTACATCCGCACCATCGCCGGCGCCACCACGCTGCCCTCGCTGGTCGGCAGCGGCGTCACGCCGGACAACGTCAACGCCATCCTCGGCGTGGTCGATGCGGTGATCGTCGCCAGCGCGCTGAAGCGGGACGGGGTGTGGTGGAACCCGGTCGACGCGGAGCGGGTGCGCCGCTTCGTCGCCGGGATCGATCGGTGAGGGCGGTGGCGGCTCCTGCACGCCCCGCAAGGCGAAGCAGGATGGCAGAGTCGCGTTACCGTCGAGTGGAGGAACCGCGGCGCATCAGCTTGCGGACAGCGTCCTTCAGCTGGCCCTGACCGAAGGGCTTTCTGAGCACGGGTTCTGTCGGACGCCATTCGATAGACGGGTCCACGGACGCCGTGACGAAGGAGAATGGGATCTTACGACGGCGCAGCAGATCCGCCACCGGATGAACTCTATCACTGTGCCACAAGCGGACATCGGGCCGAAGGCGGACATCCAGCAAGGCAAAATCGAGAGGTTCTGATTCCGCAAGGATCATAGCTTGTCGCACGGTCCCCACTGGCCCAACCACTTGCAACCCCATCTGCCGGAGGGTGTCATCGATGAATTGCGCCATGTGGAATTCATCTTCGACGACCAGCACCCGTCTCAGTGGTGCGGCCCCTGAGATTGAGCGAGCCCCACGCGCTCGAATGTGGCTGCTCATATTTTTCCTCGGAGGAGGCCCCGCTTTGGCGGGGCCGAGGACGTCCAGCGGTGAAGCGATAGCACCAGCTTCATGACGACGACAGCACGTCTCTTATTCCGAGGGATTTTGTTCAGGCCGCGGACGCCGCAGTCCCGAGCCAGTCGATTGGGGCCATAGAGCCGCGGCGATCGCTTCCAGCGCGGCTTGGTTGACTGGCCCGCTATCCTCCGGTCCAGGCCCCTTGCCGAGTTGCCAGATGATCTTGACGACGCCATCCCTGCGCACCCTGAAGCGACCATAGTGCCCGGCGCATCTGACCGTCCCTTCGCCACCGATATTCCGGACCGTCCAGTCTGAAGGCGTGCGACCCATGGTCATGAAGTGGACAATGGGCGTCGATGCTCTACGGTTCCGCGACTGCCTCTCCGCAGGGCCATAGTGGCGATATCATCGTATAATTTTGTAGCAGCAGATGATTATTTGCTGATTTGAGAAAAGGTGCGTCGCTTCAGATCACTCGCTGTGCCCACATAGATATCGTTGTTGCTGAGCTCAAGAAAGTAGACGCGCCACATCTACTCCCTAGTCCCCCTTCGCCAAGGCTTCGGGGGACACTCCCACGCCTAAGTCGCCTTCGTGTGCCAGTCCACCCCTTGGGTGGCCTGCCATCCGAAGCCGAAGGCGTAGGATGGCGGAGGGGAAGTCCGTCCGTCTAACTTTCGCTGGCTTCCACAATTGTCTACAACACGCACTATAGCTTGATTTTTGTTCCACCAGTGTCCACAAATATCCGCCACTATCCATGGGTTCATTGTAGCCCAGGACGTAGCCCGGGAATGGCGGAGAAAATGGCCAAAGGCGAACTGAAGGCAAGCGACATTGAGAATCTGGTCCAGCCGAAGCTGCATCGCGACGGGCACGGGCTGTACCTGCGGGTGCGGTCGGCGACCCGGCGCTCCTGGTTGTTTCGCTACATGAAAGATGGTCGCGATCATTGGATGGGGCTGGGGCCAGCTTTGCTGGGGCCGGACTCCCAGGAGTCGAAGGCGGCATCGCTTTCGCTGAACGCGGCGCGAGAGAAGGCGTTGGAGCTGAGGCTGATGCTGGCGAAGGGCATCGACCCGATGGCCGCGAAGAAGGCGGAGCGGGCCGAGAAGGCGAAGGCCGAGAAGACGCGCGTGACCTTCAAGCAGGCGGCCGAGCGCTATATCGCTGCACACGAGAAATCGTGGAAGAACGAGAAACATCGGGCCCAGTGGACGAGCACACTGAAGACTTATGCCTATACGGAGTTCGGGGACGACGACGTGCGTGAGATCGACGTTGCGGCGGTGCTGAAGGTGATCGAGCCGCTGTGGTCGCGCATCCCGGAGACGGCATCGCGGCTACGTGGGCGGATCGAGACGGTGCTCGACTATGCAGCGGCGCGGCACTGGCGGCGGGGCGAAAACCCGGCGCGGTGGAAGGGGCACCTGGAGAGCGTGTTGCCGGCGCCGACCAAGGCGAAAAAGGCGAAGCGGGTCGAGACTGGACAGAAGGGCGAGCATTTTCCGGCCTTGCCCTGGCAACAGGCCGGCGCCTTCATGGTGAAGCTGCGGGCCAAGCGCGGCATCGGCTCCCGCGCGCTGGAGTACACCATCTTGACCGCCGCGCGATCGAACGAGGTGTTCAACGCCCGCTGGCCGGAGGTCGATGTCGAGGCGAGGATCTGGACAATCCCCGGCGACAAGATGAAGGGCGAGCGCGAGCATCGCGTAGCCTTGTCGGATGCGGCCCTTGCGGTCCTGCGTGAGATGCTGTCCTTGCGCGACACCGAGCACGGCGACTTCATCTTCCCCGGCGCCAAGGCCGGAAAGCCGCTGTCGAACATGACGATGACCAAGATCATCCGCGACATGAACGAGGTGCCCGTGGGCCAGCCCAAGCCGTGGGTGGATCCGAAGCAGGCAAATCGTGAGGTGGTGCCTCACGGCTTCCGATCGACCTTCCGAGACTGGGTGGGCGAGGCGACCAGCTATCCGGAGGAAATCGCCGAAGCGGCCTTGGCTCATGTCATCAGGGACAAGGCGCAGGCCGCCTATGAACGCGGTGACAAACTGGAGCGGCGGCGCCGGATGATGAAGGACTGGGCCGCCTTCTGCGCCCGGCCGCCGGCCGAGGGCAAGGTCACGCCGATTCGAACTGCCGCGACGGCCGTGGAGGGGACGTGATCCCCTCGGCCACCGGCTGTAACAAATAATTCACATATGCCATTTGGAACCCATAGGGCCCCATACGGCCCCTCCGAATCTACAAACCTTTGACTGTCTTGCGATCGTCTGAAGCTCGGATCTTCTTGTTCGACAAAGACTTTTGATCTGTATCAGGGTCACGAAAATGTGACCCTTGCAGAGGTTCTTCAGCAATCGCCCAAGAGATGCTGAAGTTGTTGCACGCAGGGTGAATATGAATAGTGTCAGAAGCCGTCCAACATTACGGGATGGCTCCAATGAACACTGTTCTGTCGATCGACGGCGAGGCGCTGCCGGACATTGTGCGCCGCAGGACCGTGACGGTCCGAACGGGATCGGTCATCACCGATCTCGGCCGTGCTTACCTCTATGAGAAAATGGCCGATGGTACGCTGGAGTCGACCACGGTCGGCGGCAAGCGGCTGATCTACCTGGACTCGCTCTATGCGATGATCGGACTGAACCCGGACGGCTCGCGCATGCCGGGGGCGGGAACCTATGTCCCGACCCGCCGGCTCGGCCGGATGCTCGCGCCCGAGCCGGTGGCCGAGGCGCCGCCGAAGCGGAAGCGTGGCCGGCCGCGCAAGCAGCCCGTGCCGGCGGAGATCTGAGATGGCGCCCCCGGAAACGGAACCGCCGCCCCTGGGCAGGGGGGCGGCGGAGGAGAACGCGGACTATCAGACCGATCGCAACGCGCAGGAGTCTATCGTCGGGCCCGCTTGGCGTAAAGGTCGGCGCCCGACGCATGACCTGCTGACATCGGCTCGGTGGTTCCTCGGCCCCAAGGACGGCGTGATCGTGCTGTTCTGCGACGGCCGGGTCGAGTTGTGGCTGACCGACCCCTACCGTGGCCTCGTTGTCGACACCATCACCGGCTGGTCGGGGCCGATCGAGGCGATCGAGGCGACCTGGGACGAGGCGCTCGATCGGCTGGACCGGGTGTTCCGGGCGGGGGGTGGGTCATGACTCCCGATGAGATCAGGGCCCTGGCCGTGGAGCGTTACGGCTATCCGTTCACGCCGACCGACGCCGGCCTGCTGCTGTTCAAAGACGGCCGGATCGCGGTCGACATCTTCGGTCCGTCGAAAGGGCTGGTGCGCGACACCGCGACGGGCGAGGAATGGTCGCTCGTCGACCCCGCGCCGGCCCCGCCGGCAGCAGCCGAGCCGGTGGTCGAGGTCCCGCCCGCCGCCGAGCCGGCCCCGCCCACCCCCTTGGAGGGCCAGGACGACGGTGCCACCAGCACCAGCCGCGCCCGGCAGCGCGGGCGGCCGACGAAGGCGAAGACCGCGACCAAGATGAGGAGTAAGGCCAAGGCCAACGGCGCTGACCCGGAGCCGGTGGCGAAGGCGCTGTGCGAGCCCGACCCGATGCCCGAGGCGAAGGCCGAGCCGGCCGATGACGGCGCCGACCCCGATCAGGACGAGAACGGCGAGGCCGAGCCGGTCGAGGAGTCGGTCGAGATCGACGAGCCCGATTTCGTCCAGGCGCCGTCGCCCGATCCGGATTCCGCAGTCGTCGAGCGCAATGGCTTCCGCTTGGTCCGGCGGCAGGTGAAGGGCTTCCGGCCGGGCCTCTACCGCGCGGTCGAGATCAAGGCGAAAGGCGGCGAGGGCGAGACCGTCACCGAGCTAAAATGGATCTGGTTTGCCTCGCTGCTCGAAGTCCTGGCGCTGGCGCGCACGGCCGCCAGCGAAGGCTGGTCCGTGGTGCTCAGACTGGCCGATCCCGATGGGGTCGAGAAGCGCATTGCGATGCCCATGGGCGATCTGGATGCGGACAACTCGGCCTGGCGCCAGCGGCTCCGGAACGCGGGCCTCCAGCTCGCGCCGGGCCGCGAGGCCAAGACAGCGCTGGAGGCGTACCTGCTCACCTGGGGATCGACACAGCGGGCTCTGAGCGTGGCGGTGTCGGGCTGGAGGGGCGAGACGGCGATGATGTTCGTGACGCCGGATCGCACCATCGGCCCGGCCGTCGAGCCGGTGATCTTCGTCGGCGGCGCCGGGCCCAGCAAGATGAACGTCGCCGGCACGGTCGAGGATTGGCGCGATCGTGTCGCCGCACTCTGCGTTGGCAACCCGTATCTGGTCTTCTTCACCGCCGTGTCGTTCGCCGCGCCGCTGCCCTACTTCAGTGGCGAGCCCGGTGGCGGGTTTCACCTCGTCGGCTCGTCGTCGGTCGGGAAGACCACGGCGCTGATCGTCGCCGGATCGCCCTGGGGTGGTGGCGGACGGCATCCCGAGCGCGGCTTCACGGAGACGTGGCGGGTGACCGACAATGGGCTCGAAGGCATCGCCCAGCGCCATAACGACCTGCCCTTGATCCTGGACGAGATCGGCGAGGCGCGGGCGGAGCAGATCAGCAACATCGTCTACATGGTGGCGAATGGTCAGGGCAAAGGCCGGGCGCAGCAGGATGGCACCGCGCGCGAGCGCGGCGGGTGGCGCACGCTGCTGCTCTCTTCGGGCGAGAAGACATTGCAGACCCTGGTGGGCGAGATCCACCGCATGCCCAAGGCGGGCCTGGACATCCGGCTGCTCAACATCCCGATCCCGGATGGCCGGCCCTTGGGCCTGCTCGACGATCTTCACGGCTTTACCACGCCGGAGGAATTCGTCCACGCCCTGCGCGATCGCGCGACCAGGTGCTACGGCGCAGCCGGCATCGCCTACCTGGAACGGCTGATCGAGATCGGCGCAGACGCGCTGAAGGACCGGATCGCCGCAGACGCGCGCGCCTTCATCGCCCGGCATGATCTGGGCGACGCGCATGGTCAGGTGAAGCGGGCCGCGACGCGCTTTGCCCTGGTCGAGACGGCCGGGACCCTCGCCACCGAGGTGGGCATCACCGGCTGGCACGAGTCCGAGGCGCCGCAGGCGGCTGATGTCGCCTTCCATCTGTGGCTCGGCCAGCGTGCGGGTGTCGGTGACGCCGAGATCGAACGCGCGATCGAACAGGTCCGGCTCTACATCCAGAAGTACGGCATCTCGCGGTTTCAACCCGTGGGCGTTGAGCATGGTGATGACCCCCGGATCGTCCAGCGGGCTGGCTTCCGCAAGATGCAGTCGGACGGGTCGTGGGAGTATCTGGTGCTGACCGAGGTCTGGGAACGCGAGGTCTGCCCAGGCTTCGACGCCCCCACCGTCGTCCGCGCTCTGGCCGCGCGAGGGCTCGCCGTCCTCGGGAAGGATCGGCCCAGCAATAGTTGGTGGATCAAAGATAAGACGCAGCGCGGCTACCACCTGCTGCCGGCGATCCTGACCGGCGGCCCGGAGGAGGACGAAGAGGAGTGATCCATCTCCCCACCCCCCGTTTTGCCCCGGTAAGAGCGGCAATGCGGTAAGGCTGTTGATTTACAAAGGAAATTCGCCTTACCGCACCCGACAGGGGCCGGTAATGGCGGTAATGGTTCGGGAACGGCATTACCGCCATTACCGCACCTTGCCGACCGAGGTAATGGGAATTCCCCTATTTATCAACGGCCTTACCGCATTACCGCTCTTACCCGGGTATTTCGGGGGTGGGGGAATGAAACGGACCGATCCATGAAGCCGACCGACCGTGGGATTCTATTGAGGAGGAAGACCGTGACGCAGGGCGATCGCACGACCGACAATCCCGATGTCCGGATCGACCGGACCACGCGCCAACTGCTCGACGCGGCCGAGGCGCTCAACATTGAGATCAGCCCGGCCGGCCAAGTGCGCGAGATCGACGCAGGTGTGCTCCTTGGTCTCGCACCGGGTGTGCTCAAGCAACGCCGCATTGTCGGGACCGGCCCATGCTTCTACCGCCGGCCCTGGCGCGGGGCCCGCCTGACGTATCGCTTGACCGATCTCGCGGGGTGGCTGGAGCAGGGCCGCGCTGATGACAGTGAATGGGCCTCAACGTCATCGAGCGGGATCGATTGCGCCGACCACCTGGTCGAGAATCGGGTGGTCCCGAGGAGACGCCGCTCATGAACCTATCCGCCCTGTCGGCCTTGGCCGAGACCCGCCGCAGCGCCGCGCGCGAGTTCGTCGCTGTCGGTCGCTACATCGCCATCGCCCGTGGCGACCCCGGCAATGCCCTCGCCGTGGCCGAGGCCGCGCGGGCCCCCGAGCAGGTGCAGCAGGTGCTGCGGGCTGCGGTCGGGGGGCAGCCCCTGGCCGATCTGTCGTCGTTCCAAAGCCTCACCGAGGGCTTCATCGCCGCCCTGGCCGGGCAGTCGTTGTGGGCTCGCATGCTGGTGCAGGACCAGACGATGCACCGCGTCCCGCTCCAGACCCATCTCGCTGTCGCGGTCGGTGTCGTGGCTGGCGCTCTTCCCGGTGAAGGCAAGGCGAAGCGCATCTCGTCGCTCGCCTTCACCAACGGCGGCATCGAGCCGAAGAAGGCCAGCGCCATCGCCGTCGTCACGGACGAAATCCTGCGCGCGACCACGCCGGCTGGGCAGGCGCTTCTGCGCACCGCGCTTGAGCAGGGTACGGCCGTCGCGCTGGACCAGATGTTGATCGCCGAGGCGCTTGACGGTGTCACCCCCACTGCCAGCACCGGCGACACCGCCGCGCAGGTGATGTCGGACCTGCGCGCCATGCTGACCACGGTCGTCGGCCCCAGCGGCGCCCCTGCCCTGTACTGGGCCGCCCCTGGGCCGGTCGCGGCGTTCCTGTCGACCGTCGTCGACACCACCGGTGCCCCGATCTTCCCCGCCCTCGGCCCCGATGGTGGCGAACTTCTCAACCGGCCCTTCGTCGTCACGCCGGCCGCCCCGGCCGAGACGTTGCTGCTGCTGGCTGCTGACGGCTTCGCGGGCGACATCACGGGGCTCGAATTCGACACGGCGCGCGCCGCGACCGTCGAGATGGACGATCAGCCCGTGGGCGACAGCCTCGCGCCGGTCGCGACCCCGCAGGTCAGTCTGTGGCAGAGCGGCAGCGTCGCCTTGCGCGCCGAAGCCTGGGCCGGCATCGAGAAGCTGCGCGCCAATGCCTGCGCCGCCATCAGCGGGATCGGAGGTGCGCCGTGAGCCGGCTCCAGAAATCCACAAACGGGATCGCCGATCACACCGATCCTGACGACGAGATCGCTGACGCCAGCTATTGGACCCTCGACCGGATCACCACGAAGTTGGGCGACCTCGATCATCGTGTCGATGAGGTGCACCTGGCTCTGGACCAGGAGATCGCCGATCTGCGTCGCCGACTCGAAGCGCTGGAGGCCGGCCGTGACTGATCCGCTGAAGCGTTACTGGCCCGGCGCGAAGTACTCACCCGGCGATCTCGTCGAGCACAACGGACGCACCTGGATCGCCCTGCTCGACACCGGCTTCCCACCCGGCAGCGGGTCGGGTCACTGGGTCCTGGCGCCGCCTCCGAGGCGCGCCCGGCGGGCTGTGGCGGCGGTGCCCCCCTCCGCGCCGTCGCCACGTCCTGCCCCCGCCCAGGCGCCCCGGACGCCGTTCCCGCCCCAGGCCGAGGGCGAGGCCAGGGCCAAGGCGCTGATGGCCGACGCGGTCCGGAAGGCACAGGCCTCGACCGACACCGACGACGGTCGCGTCTACACCTTCAACGGCAAGGTCGTTGGCACCCTCGCTGCAACGATCCGAGCCGCCTACGTCGCCGCCGACGCCGAGGCCAGGGAAAGGGATCAGAGGCTGGCCGACGAGTTGGACGATCTTCGCCGCCGCATTGAGACCCGTCCCGGCTAGATCGATGGACTCCGGGGCTAATGTCCGCTAGGGGCGGGAAACGGTCGAACCTCCTCACCGGCCACTGCGACAGGTTCGCGCCAGCTGTAAGCTATCGACCGATTTCCTTTGATTCGGGTGGCGGTACGAACCCGAACTCCCACCGCTTAGGGCCGCCGATCGAAACGCGGTGGATGCTTGTCTGCTCACGAGATTCGAGAACCTCAATCATCGTTGCCCAGACGTCGTCCGACAGCTGAACTCCGAACTTGCCTTCAATCGCGGCGCGGATGTCGTCGGCCGTGAATGACCTCCCTGGATGAGTCCGCTCCCGTTCGGCGAGCCCAATGTCTACACCTTGTTCACGTGCTTCAGGGGTCATCGAATGCCTCACTGAAATCTGATTAACAATCCACTCAGTATGCTGCCTATCCGGCCTCGCGTCCACGACCCACGCGGTCACCTGACCGAGCCGCTGGGCCCGAATTTCAACAGAGGGTCGATTCCGGCCAAGAGGCATCTGGCCGCAGGGCGTCGGGCCTGCTTATGCCTGCATGGCAGGAGCACTCCCTTGCTGTATCCGAATCGTGACGCTTTGATCACCGGGAGTATGCGTGGCCCGCCATCCTGACCAGGGCTCAGCGGCTCGGCCGGGGCGGGGGTATCTCGAATGTTGGCCCCGGTCGGCCGGGGGGCGGCGCGGGGCCAAGCCTTTTAGACGCCGCAGATAATTGACCGGGGGTCAACCCATGCCCAAGCCCTTGAGACCCAACGGTCTCTCGCTTGCATCCCCACGCCGACCACGGCGTCACGGCAAGCGCGTCTTGGTGCCTCGCCGGCTCAGAAGGAAGAGGCCAGACCCTCTGCCGGCCGAGCTGCTAAATCTGCTCCTGATGCCGGACGTGCCGATGATGCCGTTGGATCTCAGTCTCGCCTTGGATCAAGGCGCGCAATGAAGCGGGGCCTATGCTGCCTTGGCCAGCGCCTTCGCTCGATTTGGCCATCTTGTGAACGGCACTGGGTTTGACACCTTCTTGAGCAGCATCAAATCACCTGATGGCCATTCCCTGCTATCGTCATAGACGGCTTCCCTCTTAACATCCCTGTACTCATCCCCTAGATCCAGAAATTCGGCAACCCGACGAGACACGGCCTCCCTGTCGGGCACTGCTTCCACAAACGCGACAGGGTGATGCAGAGTCGCATCGAGGACCACGTGGCCAATGCGATAGGTCCGGCCGCTGTCAGCAACGATCTCTTGATGAGCCCTGACTCGTTCGCCAAGAAACTCTGTCAGGGTCTCGGCAACGCGCTCGACGAAGCGTGAAACGCGGAGCCTCTGCGCGATCTGGGCTTCATCGCCTACAGCCTTCGATGCATTCGCCACTAGGGCGATCGCGACGCCGATCTGTTCGGGCGAGCAGGTGGTAGTCACGCGGCCGGAGACGAATTCGCAGCCATAGGTCGCGACCGCTCGCTCCAAGCGCCCACGCAATGGCTTCGTGATCGCGATACCAAACGAAGAAAGGTGCATCGCGCCGGCTCCGGCGTCATGGACCAGGTAGCGCTCGGCATGTGCAGCCACCACGACGTTGACCGCATTCCCGTTAGGATACAGCACTGGCATCGTGACTTCGACGCCGAGGTTCGTCGTGTGAGCAGAGATCAGAGCACGCGCCTCAGCTTCGATCACTTCCTTATCGATGGTATGGTCCATAGGGGCAGCTCAAGCTGGAGCGATTTGAAGGGAGGAGCGACGTATCGGGCCTTCACTGGGCGAATATGCGCCCGGTCCAGGAACGCGTCAAACCAACCGCGATGACCGAGAGAGCGACTGTCGGCTTCGGCCTCCATCGAAGGCCATTGCTGCCAGTGCGTGCCGACAATTCGCATTTTGGTTGACGGATTAAAGTGACTAAAGCCAAGTCCTACGTCGAGTCCCAATATTCGTGCCCCACGCCAAAGCAGTGCAAATGAATATTTTGGTGGATCCCGAAAGACATGCGCGGTTAGCCGGAGGCTTCCGCTCTCCAAAGTTCCATTTATGACAATCACAACGTGCGCTGTATGGGTCCAATCTGACCGGACTTCCTTAGGCCTCCAACTGATCCGTCCTTGGAGTTCTTTTGGAGCGGCTAGAAAAGCTTCGACATCGGCGAGGTCTTCGGGGCGCCGATCAGCCAAGGCTGCAGTCTCCTTTTGGTTCGTCGAGCTTGTCTGGCCGGTACGGCTATCATCGGCGGCAGGGCACTAAACGAGATACAGAAAATGAGACGATCCAATCGGTAGAAACTTGCGCAGCCCTCGCTTCTATGTCAACCCTTTGTGGTGTTAGTGCATTTTCTCGTCCTGCCCCGATAGCCTTTCCCGACATACTCCAAGGCCACAACGGCGGCTGTTTGCGACATCCAAAGTCAAAATCTCAAAGATCTATGATGCATTCAATTATCATTGATGGAGAATAGGTATTATGCCATCAACAGTGCTCGCAAAATTTGAAGGTGCCATGATGAGGGATGTGGATCGTATCATTGATACTCACTCTACAATCCAAAATGGCAGTCGAGGAAATATGGCGCTCGGTCATTTGACTAGATCTGGTGTATTATTGCTTTGTGCCGCTTGGGAACTTTATATCGAAGAGCTGTTGGTTGAGGCCGTTAGAGTGAGCATTGACCGCTGTTCTACACCAGACGCGTTACCGCAGAGAGTTCGGCTCACGATTGCCGATTTTGTGCGAGAGTCAAAGCACCAACTTAAGCCATTGCAAATGGCCGGAGATGGATGGGAAACAATATATCTTGAAGTGGCTAATAAATGGGTTTCTGATCTCAACTCTCCCAAGAGCCACAACATCGATGAGATGTTCCTCAAGATAGTCGGTATTGAAAATCTATCTGCGAGTTGGTCCCACGGGGCGGTTGCGGTCAATAATTTCGTTGCGGCCCGGGGTGATGTTGCGCATAGAGGTAGCGACGCAGGCAACATCCATATGAATGTACTTCGCGATACCTATAAGCCCCAGATTTGCAGGACGGCGATCGAGACAGACAACGCCATATCCACCTACATACGGGCATCATACGAGCCCCGGGAATATCCTTGGAACCGAAGGACGCTGCCGCCTTGATGCCGGTTTCTTTCTGCCGCAAACGTAGCAGCGGGCTTAGGGCGAAACGTGCCGTCATACCGATGGAGTCGCACCTGGAGCTTTGGCCGCTATCTCGATCATCGGAAAGCGTGGTCGGGAGGGAAGGAAACGATGTGCGGCTTTTCGTTTTTCGACCGCGACTGGGCGATCTCCCAGAGGGCTTGGTGGAGATCGAGGTCGAGTTCCTGCCATTTGAGGTCCGACACCTCCTCGCGGCGCTAGCCGGTCGAGGCTAGCCCTAGAGATGTCGATGTAGCCAATGTTGTAGCCCAAATTATTCCTATTTCCTGAAATGCTAGGAAAACTGCCAAAAATCAGGGGAAAATGGCGGAGGGGAAGGGATTCGAACCCTCGATACGGCTCAACACCGTATACCCGCTTTCCAGGCGAGCGCCTTCAACCACTCGGCCACCCCTCCGCTGGAGGCGCGACAATAGCGATGAGGGTCGGGCTCGGCAAGCGGCTGTTTGCATGATTTTGCACACCGCCTCGGGCATGGTGGGCCGCCGGATCCCGCGATAGACTCGGCGCCGCAAAACAGGGAAGTCGGGAGACGAGAATGGCCGAGGTGTTCCGGTTCGATCGCGCCCTGGCGCGCCAGCCTGCCGGGTCCGCGGTGGACGGGCTGCGCGCCGTCGATCGGGGCGCGCCCGACATGGCCCGGTTCCGGGCCGAGCACGCCGCCTATGTCGCGGCGCTGGAGCAGGCGGGCGTGGCGGTCGAGGTGCTGCCGCCGCTCGAGGGCTTCCCCGATTCCGTCTTCGTCGAGGATCCGGCGCTGACCTTCCCCGAGGGCGCCATCCTGCTGCGCCCCGGGGCGCCGTCGCGGCTGGGTGAGGCGGCGGAGATCGCCGCGGCCCTGGCCGCCCGGTTCGAGCGGGTGCTGGCGCTGGAGGCCGGATTCGCCGAGGGCGGCGACGTGCTGGTGACGCCGCGCGCCGTGATCATCGGCCTGTCGGCCCGCACCGATGCCCGCGGCGCCGGGGCGCTGGCGGCTCTTGTGGCCGAGCTCGGCCGCAAGGCTGAGATCGTGACGCCGCCACCCGGGGTGCTGCACTTCAAGACCGCCTGCTCGCTGCTCGACAGCGAGACGGTGCTGGCGACCGAGGCCCTGGCCGGCTTCTTCCCCGGCATGCGCGTGGTGCGCGTGCCGGAGGGGGAGGACGCGGCCGCCAATGCGCTCCGGGTCAACGACGTGGTGCTGGTCGGCGCCGCCTTCCCCCGCACCGCCGAGGCGCTCGACCGGCTCGGCTACCGCGTGGTGCCGCTCCAGGTCGCCGAGACCGGCAAGCTCGACGCCGGCCTGTCCTGCATGTCGCTGCGCTGGGGGACATCCTGATATTGGGGTAATGGCGCGCCCCCGGCCGCTGATGTAGGGTGCGCGCCCTTCCGTCCGGTACCATCGCACCTCGTGACCGCTCATCCGCTTCCGCCCGACGCCGCGACCGACTCTGCCCCGACCCTTCCGGTCGATCTGAGCGGGCGCACCATCCTGCAGGTGCTGCCGGCGCTCGGCACCGGCGGGGCGGAGCGCGGCTGTGTCGAGGTCGCCGCGGCGATCCAGGCCGCCGGCGGCAAGGCGCTGGTGGCCTCGGCCGGCGGCGCCATGCTGCGCGACCTGGCGCGGACCGGGGCCGAGCACATCGCCCTGCCGCTCGCCGGCAAGAACCCGGTCACGATCTGGCGCAACATTCGCCGGCTCGAAGCGGTGATCCGCGACCGCGACGTCGACCTGGTGCATGCTCGCAGCCGCGCCCCGGCCTGGAGCGCCCATGCCGCCTGCCGGCGCCTGGGCACCCCCTTCGTCACCACCGTGCACGCGCCCTACAACCAGCACAACGCCGCCAAGCGGCTGTACAACTCGATCATGGGGCGCGGCGACCGGGTGATCGCCATCTCCGACTATGTCGCGCGCTACATCGTCGACAGCTACGGCACCGATCCGGCGCGGATCCGCACCATCCCGCGCGGCGTCGACCTGCGGCAATTCGCGATCGAGGCGGTCTCGGCCGAGCGCATGATCAAGCTGGCCCGCGCCTGGCGGGCGCCGGACGACCGGCCGGTGGTGCTGATGCCGGGGCGCCTGACCCGGTGGAAGGGTCAGACCGTGGTGATCGACGCGCTGGCCCGGCTCGGCCGGCGCGACCTGTGCTGCCTGATCGTCGGCAGCGACCAGGGCCGCAGCGGCTACCGGCAGGAGCTGATCGGCCGGATCGCGGCGAAGGGGCTGAACGGCGTGGTGCAGCTGGTCGACCATTGCGACGACATGCCGGCCGCCTACATGCTGTCGGACGTGGTGGTGCACGCCTCGACCGACCCCGAGGGCTTCGGCCGGGTGGTGGTGGAGGCGATGGCGCTCGGCCGGCCGGTGATTGCCACCAATATCGGCGCCCCGCCCGAGGTGGTGGCCGAGGGCGAGACCGGCTGGCTGGTGCCGCCGGGCGACCCGGACGCCCTGGCCGCCGCCATCGACCACGCGCTGTCGCTGACGCCCGAGGAGCGGGGGTGGATGGCGGAGCGCGCGATCGCCACCGTCGCCGCACACTACACCAAGGAGGCGATGACCGGCTCGACCCTGGCGGTGTACCGGGAGCTGCTGGGCGCGCCCGCGGCGGCCGAGGGCTGAGGGGGTCGCAATGCTGCCGTTGCTCGCCAAGACCTACGCCCTGGCCGGCGCCCTGGCCGCGCCCGGCCGCACCCGCCGGATCATGCAGCTGAAGGACCGTCATCGCGGGCAGCGCTGCTTCCTGCTCGGCAACGCGCCGTCGCTGCTCGACTTCGACCTGTCGAAGCTGGCGGGCGAGCAGTTCTTCGTGGTCAAGAAGGGCTACAAGGCGC
Source organism: Mycobacterium sp. KBS0706 (assembly GCF_005938675.2). Lineage (GTDB taxonomy): Bacteria > Pseudomonadota > Alphaproteobacteria > DSM-16000 > Inquilinaceae > Inquilinus. The sequence goes on along the minus strand of NZ_VCCH02000003.1, from coordinate 36,252 downwards.
TGGAGCGCGGGCTGCCGGCGCCGATTCCCTACTATGTGCTCAGCGACCTGCGCGGCTGGGACCGGATCAAGGCCGATGTCTCGACCCTGCCGGTCGGGACCTATCTGGTGCGCGACACCATCGCCGCCCGGCCGGAGTTCCGGCCGCCGGCCGAGCGGGTGGTGACCTTTCCCAGCTATCGCGGCGGCCTGCGCAAGCAGGGCTTCCGGCACCATCCCTGGCAGGGGCTGGGCAATGATTCGACGGTGATCCTGTTCGCCGCCCAGATCGCCCACTACATGGGCTTCGCCGAAGCCTATATCCTCGGCGTCGACCTCGACTACGCGCAGGACACCACCTATTTCTATGCCGCCGGGCAAAGCGAGACGAATCAGTACGCCCGTCCCGAGGACGAGGTCTATGCGCAGGAGTTCGGCACTCTGCGCCGCGCCTTCGAGGCGGAAGGACGGATCCTGCGGAATGCCGGCCGCGGCGGCACGGTGATGGGGCTGGAGCGGGCTGACTATGATGCGGTTCTGGCGTCGCCACGGCCGATGACCTGAAGGCGCCGGCGAGCACGAGCCTGCCGATGCAGCCCATAGGACGGTTTTCCGCTGGGATGGATCCGCAGCCGCGCGGCCTTGCGAGTGTGTCGCAACCAATATAGACGGCCGTTCAAACCGCGGAAATTGGAGTCGCGAGTAGTTGCGGAAGTCACTATGCTCACGCCCGAACCGGGATGTTCTTAAAAGAAACGCATGACATGACTGTTCGGCCTGCCAGGGGACGAGGGCGCAGGTTCGCCGTGGTGACGACATGCAATGCCGCAGGATATGAAGCCTATGGCCGGCGCATGGTCGAGAGCTTCGATCGGCATTGGCCGGTCGAGGTGCCGCTGCTGCTGTATTGCGAAGGCTTCGCGCCCAAGCTGTCCGGCGGCCGGGTCGTGGTCCGCGACCTGATCGACAGCTCGCCGGAGCTGGCGGCGTTCAAGCACCGCCATGCCGATAATCCGCTGGCCCATGGGCTGACCCGGCGCCCGCGCTTCCGGCTGAGCTATGATCTGGCGAAGCTGCGCTTCAAGCTCGGCGAGAAGCGCTGGGGGGAAGGCTATCGCTGGAATGCGGTGCGGTTCGCGCATAAGAGCTTCGCCATCTTCCACGCCACTGCGGCCGCGGATATCGATGTGCTGATCTGGATCGATGCCGACACCCGGTTCTTCGCCGATGTCGGCTGGGACGAGATCGAGGGATTCATCCCGGCCGACTGCTTCGTCGGCTATCTGCGCCGCCGCATCCATTCCGAATGCGGCTTCGTCGCCTACAATCTGAGACATCCAGCGACGCGGGAGATGCTCGCGGAGTTCGAGCGGCTCTACACCCGCGACGAGATGTTCCGCGAGTACGAGTTCCACGACTCCTACCTGTTCGACATCGTCCGCAAGCAGACCGAGCGCAGGGGCCACAAATCCTACGACATCGCCGGCGGGCTGGGCCTCAAGGTGCCGCATGTGCTGATCAATTCCCGCCTCGGCCGGTTCATGGACCATCTCAAGGGCGGACGAAAGGAGGATGGCCGGAGCCGGGTCGCCGATCTGGTCCTGGAGCGGCAGGAGGCATATTGGCGCGAATCCGGCTGATCCGGGAGGTGTCCTCTACCGCGTGTCGATGCCAGGGCCGCGATAAATTCACGGCCGTGCCATGATCTTGCCCGTGGTTCGGTGACATGATGCGTCGATGGATGGACCAGCGGGCCGGGAGAGCCGCAAAGCGGATGTGATGCCGGGCACAGTGTGGTATTTCTCGTGCCGCTAACCTGCCGGTGAGTGGTGCATGAGCAGCGGGAGGTGACGGACGATCGCCGCCGCGTCAAAGGACATAGGATTTCGGGCAATACGTCATGAGCGGTCATTCACTCAAGAGATTGTCCCGATGGTTTCTAAGACGATTGTCCTTCTCCGTTCTTCTAGAGAATTTGACCGAATCGCGGGCGAGAGCCGCCGTCAAGGACTATCGTTTGAGGATTCGCGGCAACACACCGGACATGGGGACGCCGGGAGTGCTGTTTTGCGGCTGTGATGACGGCTATTACAAGAAATTCGCGCCGAGCTTTTTGTTGTCCGCGGAACAACTGGCGGAGCCGATCCACATCCACATCCATCTGTACGGTCCCTGCCAGGAAACGCTCGACCATATCGACCGGATGCGCCGGTCCCTGTGCCATGTGCGGCTGTCCTTCACATGGGAGGACGATTCCTACCGGCGGCTGTCCCTGCCGAGGCCGGTCTATTTCTCGGCGGCGCGGTTCCTGGTCCTGCATCACCTGCTGCTGGCCTGCAAGGCGCCGATCCTGTGCGTCGACATCGACGGCATCGTCCGCCGGCCGTTGGGCCAGGTCTTCCGGATGATCGAACGGGCCGACGTGACGCTGCACTTCCGCCTCGGCGAACGCAGGGTCTGGCGCCGGGTCATGGCCGGTGCCGTCGGCGTCAGCCATTCCAAGGAATCGCTGGGATTCTGCGAGAAGCTGGCGAGCGCCGTCTGGCGGGCGCTGCTCATGGGGCCGACCGACCATATCGACCAGCCGGTGATCTACTATCTCTATGTCATCCGCCGGCGGCTCAAGCCGCGGATCCGGTGGCAGCACATGCCGGCCGGCCTGGTCGATGTCGCGTTCGGCGAGGACAGTTTCATCTGGTCGGCGAAGGGGGCGTTGAAGGAGGGACCGACCTTCTCCCGCGCGACCTCCGCGCTCGAGGCGAACTACGCTCTGGATCTCGAACAGCCCCATGCGATCTATGCCGAGGCTCGCGGCGACGGCACGCATGGTTAGGATCTTCGTGTTCTGGGGTGTGACGATCGGCAAGCCCGGATCGGCACTGGCCGAAGGCGCGGGGCGCCTCGGCACCGTCCATATGAGCACCCCGGCCCGGTTCGAGCCGGACGACATCGCGATTCTCTGGGCCCCGTTTCGCGGCACCTTCCGCAGCGACATCTATCGCCAGATCCGGGCGGCGGGCGGGCGGGCCATCATCGGCGAGAATGGCTGGCTGTCGCCGATCCAGGGGCGGAAATACGTCCAGCTCGCGCTGCATGGCTGGAACGGCACTGGCGACTTCCCGGCCGGCGACGGCAATCGCTGGGACTCGTGGAACGTGCCGCTGCGCGACTGGCGCCGCGGCGGCGAGACCATCCTGGTGGTGGAGCAGCGGCCGAAGGGCATCAATCTCGACCCCCGCGCCATGCCGCCGGGCTGGGCGCAGAGCGTCGCGCCCCGGACCAGCCGCAGCGTGGTCCGGCGGACTCGCTTCACCGAGGCGCCGCTGGACCGGCAGCTCGATGAGGCTTTCGCGACGCTGACCTGGACCAGCACGGTCGCGATCAAGTCCCTGATCCGCGGCATCCCGGCCTTCTACTGCGGGCCGCACATCAATTGCGGCGAGCTGATGCGGCGCGGCCTCGACGTCGACAACCCGATCTATCCGGAGCGCGAGCCGGTGTTCCGACGCTATGCCTGGCAGCAATGGACGGAGGAGGAGATCCGGTCCGGCGAGCCCTTCGCGCGGCTGCTGTCGCTGCCGCATGACGGCCGGCCCGAGATCCTGATCGATCCCGATCCGGTCCCTTCGGCCTGGACCATGGCCGGACGGGTGCGGGCCGCCGTGGCCGGCCGCAAGCCGCTGGACCGGATCACGCAACATCTGATCGGGTAGGGGGCCTGATCGGGTAGGGGAGCTTCGCGACTCCGCCGGCGCCGGCGGATCAATCATCCGGTCTGCACGTTATCAGCCCGCCCGAGCGGATGACCTCGGGCCGCCCGAGGTCTCCCGCCGCCCATGCTGTTCAACTCCTACGCCTTCATCCTGCTCTTCCTGCCGCTGACCTACGCGCTGTGGACAGTGGCGCGCCGCTTTGCCGGAATCTCCTGGGCGATCGGCATCCTCCTGGCGGCGTCCCTGGTGTTCTACGGACTCTCCGCGCAGATCGAGCTGCTGCTGCTGCTCGCGGCGATCGCGCTCAATCACCAGCTCGCCGGGGTGATCCACCGCCACCGCCTGACGCCGCGCGGGCGACGCTGGATGCAGCTGGCCGTGGCCGGCAACCTGCTGTTCCTGTTCGTCTTCAAATACACCAGCTTCGTCACCCAGATGGCGGCGGACGCCTTCGGCTGGCCGGGGATGGTGGTCCACATCGCCCTGCCGATCGGGATCTCGTTCTACACCTTCCAGCAGATCGCCTACCTCGTCGATGTCGCGCGCGGCGAGGGCGAGCCCTGGCCGCTGCCGCGCTACGCGCTGTTCGTCGTCTTCTTCCCGCATCTGATCGCCGGCCCGATCGTCCATCACCGCGAGCTGATCCCGCAATTCGCCAGCGGCGCCCGGACGGCGCGGCTCGGCGACCTGGCCATCGGCCTGTCGATCTTCACCATCGGCCTGGCCAAGAAGGTGCTGGTCGCCGACAGCTTCGCCCTGATCGCCTCGCCGGTGTTCAACGCCGCGGCGCAGGGGGCGCAGCCCGGGCTGCTCGACGCCTGGGCGGCGGCCGTGGCCTATGCGCTGCAGATCTATTTCGACTTCTCGGCCTATTCCGACATGGCGATCGGCCTCGGCCGGATGTTCGGCATCCAGATGCCGATCAACTTCGCCTCGCCCTATCGGTCACTGTCGATCGTCGAGTTCTGGCGGCGCTGGCACATCACCCTGTCCCGCTTCCTGCGCGACTATCTCTACATCCCGCTGGGCGGCAACCGGCACGGCCCGGCACGGCGCTACGCCAATGTCTTCGTCACCATGCTGCTGGGCGGCATCTGGCATGGCGCCGGCTTCACCTTCATCCTGTGGGGGGCGCTGCACGGGCTGCTGATCGTCGTTTGCCAGCTGTGGCGGGCCAGCCGCTTCCATGTGCCGTTGCCGGCCGCCCTGGCCTGGCTGCTGACCACCGCGACGGTGATCCTGGCCTGGGTACCGTTCCGGGCCGCCGACCTCGACACCGCCGGCCGGATCTATGCCGGGCTGTTCGGTGTCGCCGGGGATCTGCATGCGGCGGCGCTGGACTATGCCCCGTCGACGACGCTGGAAGCGATCCTCGGCGCGCTGCTTCCCGGCGCGCCGTGGAATGTCTGGCTGTCGCTGGCGGCGGGGACGGCCGGCCTTGCGGCATGCCTGTGCCTGCCCAATATCCAGACGCTGTTCCGGCGCTACGGCGTCGGCCTGCCCACCCGCGGCTACGCCGACGGGATCGAGCCGCCGGCGCTCGGCCGCCTGGGCCCGGCCTGGCGGCCGAGCCCCGTCGCCGCGGCCACCATCGGTCTCCTGCTCGCCGCCTGCATCCTCAAGTTGAACGATGTCTCCGAATTCATCTATTTCCGCTTCTGACGCGCGCCGCTATCTGCTGACCGGAGTCGCGGCCGCCGTGGCGCTGGTGGTCGCGATCTGCGCGCTGTCGCTGTGGGGCATGCAGAACGGCCTGTCGGAATGGCGGGAATCCGAGTTGCTGCGGTACCAGATCGAGAAGATCGACGACACCCGGCAGGTCGACATCCTGCTGGTCGGCGACAGCTCGCTCGGCAACGGCATCGATGCACGGGACTGGAGCCGGCGGCTCGGCCTCTCGGTCGTCTCGGTGCCGCTGGTCGGCACCTATGGCTTCGAGGGCACGCTGAACATGCTGAAGCGCGCGGTGCGGGAGACCCGGCCGCGCGTCGTCGTGGTGATGCAGACGCTGGACATGATGCGGCGCAAGCCGTCCTGGCCCGGCGCGCTCTACACCGCCGAGACGCTGGGCGATCTCGCCGATGTGCCGCCGCGGGAGATGCTGTCCTCGCTGGCGACCTGGGACATCCCGGCCGGGATGCTGCAGGCGGCGGCGACCGGCGAGGCGACCGATTCGGCCATCGCCCGGCTCGACTACGTGCCGCAAAATCCGGCCCGCTTCGGCGGACCGCTCTATCCCCGGACCTACGGTCCCAGCGCGGTGCGCAAGGACGCGGCCGCATCGCTGCGCCGGATCGGCGATTTCTGCCGCGAGCAGACCCTGACCTGCCTCTATGCCAGCGGCCCCTATCTGGACCCGCAATGCAGGGAGTCCCAGGGTTATGCCGCGGCCATCGCCGATGTCGCCCGCCAGGCCGGGCTGATCCCGGTGGCCGGAACCCCGGTCTGCATGCCGCGGCCCGATGTCGGCGATTCCGAGGACCATGTGATTCCGTCCCGCCGGCCGCAATACAGCGAGATCCACCGGGCGCTGATCCTGGCCGCGATCGAGCAGGCTGGCGTCGGGATCCGGCGCAAGCCCACGACCGGCCCCGGCACCTGAGCGGCCCGGGCTTGCCCCGAGGGGCGAGTTGTCGGATACCGATCCGTAATATGGCAGCAACGCTTCGTTTCTTCGTCTATCTGCCCCAGGGCGATCGCAAGCCCTGGCGCGAATGCATCGCCGCCTGCGAGCGCCTCGGCCCGACCGCGGCCGAGCTGCCGGAGCGGTTCGGGCCCGGGGACGTCCTGATCACCTGGTCGCCGTTCCGGCTGTCCAAGCGCTGGGTGGCGGTTCGCGACGTGCGCGCGGCGGGCGGCCGGGCCGTGGTCCTGGAAAATGGCTGGCTGTCGCCGCCGGGCGGTGCGCGATACTTCCAGTTCGCGCTCGACGGCTGGAACGGCACCGGCCGGTTCCCGGATGGCGGGCCGTCGCGTTGGGCGGCCTGGGGCGTGGCGCTGCAGGACTGGCAGCGGCAGGGTGGGCATGTCCTGGTCCTGGGCCAGAAGGCGCAGTCGATCGCTGATGCCCGGCGGATGCCCTCGGGCTGGGCTCAGAGTCTGCGTCTGGAGACCCGCCGGCCGGTGTTGCGCCGCATGCCCGGCGCGGCGCGTCCGCTGGAGCAGGATCTGCGCGGCGCCTGGTGCACGGTGACCTGGACCAGCACAGCCGCGATCAAGGGGCTGGTCGCCGGCATCCCGGCCTTCCATTGCGGCCCGAACACGCTGTGCCCGGAGCTGTCGAAGCCTGGCCTGGACGTCGAGGCGCCGATCTATCCCGACCGCCAGCCGGTATTCGAGCGTCTCGCCTGGTGCCAGTGGACGCCGGAGGAGATCGCGACCGCGGAGCCGCTGGCGCGGCTGCTGGACCTGCCGCATGACGGCGTTCCGGTGCGGCTGGACGAGCCGGCCGCGGTCCGCCCGCGCTACACGCTGCTCGGCCGCGTCCGCGACCTGGCTCTCCGCCTGCCGGGGGACCATCCGGTCCGCCGCCGGCTCGGCATGTCCTGACGCCGGGGCAGGCGACGCATGCGCATCTTCATCGTCCTCGGCGATCCGCCGTCCCCCGGGCAGGCCAACGTCAAGCCCTATGACGAGGTGGCGGCCGGGGCGCGTCGGCTCGGCCCGGTCACGATCGGCATGCCCGACCGCGACGCCGGGCCGGACGACGTGCTGATCTGCTGGTCGCCTTTCCTCGGCACCGACCGGCTGGCGGCGCTGCGCACCATCAAGGCGGTCGGCGGCCGCGCGATCGTGATGGAGAATGGCTGGTTGTCGCCAATCGGCCCGCGGCGCCTCTTCCAGGTGGCGCTGGACGGCTGGAACGGGGAGGGGCGCTTCCCGCAGGGCGGGCCGGAGCGGTGGCGCAGCTGGGAAGTGCCGATGCGGGATTGGGGCCAGGGCGGCGACCATGTGCTAGTGATCGGCCAGAAGCTGAAGGGGGCGGACCAGGATTTCCGGCGCATGCCCGAAGGCTGGGACTACAGCCTGACCCTGGCCACGCAGCGCCCGGTGGTGCGTCGGACGCGCAAGACAACGGTACCGCTGGCGGATCAGCTGCGCGGCGCCTGGTGCACGGTGACATGGACCAGCACGGCGGCCATCAAGGGTCTGATCGCCGGGGTGCCGGCCTTCTATTGCGGGCCGACGCTGATCTGCCACGAGCTGTGCCGGCGCGGCACCGATGTCGACCACCCGGCCTATCCGGAGCGCGAGCCGGTGTTCGAGCGCCTGGCCTGGTGCCAGTGGACGCCGGAGGAGATCGCGACCGGCGAGCCCTTCGCCCGGCTCTTGGAGCTGCCGCACGACCGGGTGCCGCAGGCGATCGCCGAGCCCTTTACCCTGCCGGCCGCGGTGACGCCGCGCGGGGCGCTGCGCGAGCAGCTGGACCATGCGCGCCGGCGCTGGCGCCGCCGCCTGGCACGCTGGAAGAGCTGATCAGCGTCCCTGTTGCCGGGCGGCGAGCCGTTCGCGGATGATGCCGGCGATGCGGCCGGCCTCGTCCAGCGGCGTATAAGCATAGGGCTCGATCACGCCGGTGAAGGGCCGGGTCATCCCCAGCGTCGCCTGCATGTCGCGGTGGAAGCGGTGGAACTTCCCGAGATAGGGGCCGGGCGTCTCGTCCAGCGGGATCGAGAATACCGGCGTCCCGGTCGAGGCCGCCTCGCAGGTCATGGTGATCGAATCCACCGTCACCAGCACGGCATCGGCGATCGCCAAGTACTGGAAGTATGGATTCTCCCCGGTGCGGTCCCAGACGAAGCCGCGGTCGCCGGCCAGCGCCTGCTGCAGCCGCGGCAGCACGATGGGGTCGGAGCGGCGCGAGGTCGTGACCAGCAGGCTCCACCCCTTGGCCTGCAGCCCGCGCAGCTGGGCGACCAGGGCGTCGATGCGGCCGGGGGAGAAGGCGTAGCCGGGGTTGGGGCCGCCGATCATCACTGCTGCCCGGCGGCCGGGCAAGGTGCCGAAGCGCTGCTCCGCCGCCGCGCGATGGCCCGCCACCAGCGCCGCGTCGACGCGATGCGGCGCGCCGACCATCGGCAGCACGTCGTCGCGGCCGTCGAACTCCGGCCGCCAGTCGTGCCGGCCGACGAAGCACAGGTCGAACCGGTCGAAGCCGACGGTCGGAATCTGCAGATGCACGGTGAAGATCGAACCGCCGGACCGGCGCGTCGCCGCCATCACGGCGGGCTCCGCCTGGCGGCCGCAGGAGATTGCAAGATCCGGCCAGGGCGGCCGGATCCGGTTCAGATGGACGTTGCGGATATGGGTCCAGCGGCGGTCCAGGCGCCGGGCCAGCCCGGCCTTCACCGGATCGGGGCGCCGCACCAGCCGGGTCTCGGCCGCGACGCCCAGCTTCTCGGCCACGCCGCGGCATTGGGCGATGGTGCCCGCCTTGCTTTCGCTGACGATCCAGCAGCGGAGCGCGGAGAGGTCGGCCGGGTCTGTCATCGCCGCGTGCGCCGGCACGGTCCGAGAGATCGTTTGGAAACGGGGTGGCGTGAGTCGGCTGGTGGTGGCTTCGAGAACCGGCGCGCAGCGGACATTTGGTCCGTGAGCACCGGAAGCGGAGAAGCCGCCATCAGACGGCCGCGCCGGCCTGTTTCCAGACGGTCTCTCAACCCCAGTGCTCGGCCACCCAGGGGGTCGGCCGCACATGCTTCGACCAGCGTCCCGGCCAATGCCCGCTGATCGCGTATTCCGGCTTCGGATCGCCGTGGAACACCACGATGCGAGCCCCGTCCGGGCGGCGAGGGGTCATGAACCAGTTGAACAGGCCGAACGGGCCGCCGGGCATGCAGTGCTTCTTGAAGCTCACGCACCAGGCGTCGGGCCACCAGGTGATGTCGCCGATATGGTCCGAGACATAGGTCTGCGAATTGCGGTAGCGGGCGAAAATCTGGCGGTGGTTGGTGACCAGGTTGTCCAGCACGTCCTGATGGGCGCCGATCTCGAAGCGGTAGACCGAGGTGTTGCCGACGCGGCGATCCGGGTGCGTCCAGTTGTGAATGACGCAGAAATCGCCGGGATGATCGAAGTACGGGTCCAGGCTGTCGACGATGACGATGTCGAGATCCAGGAACAGCGTCGGCCCTTCGAGGTCGCCGAGCGGTTGGCCGAACAGCGTCACCTTGCGCCAGGGCAGGTTGCGGTGCGGCTCCGGCACCTGCAGCACCGGCATGGGGAAATGTTCGACATCGGGGTCGAGCCCGGTCGGGTCGTCGGTGAAGCAGACGAAACGGTGCGGCCGCGCCAAGTTGCGGCTGACCATCGACTTCAGCCGATTGACGTATTCCGGCCCGTATTTCGGGCCCCATTTCGCGCAGATGACGTTGACCATTAGGACTTTTCCGTTCGCCTGACTGCCGAGTTAGCATGCAGGTCCGGTCCGGCTCAAGCGACGTGCCGCCGCGCCCCGCGGGACCGGTTCTCGACATGGCTTCCGGATCTTGCCTTTGTTCAGCAACATTCCCAATTTCGGCGTTGAACGAATCTCGATCCCCCGATTCCTCCGATGAGCGGATTGCGCGACAGACTGAAACCCCTGCGGAAGGCATGGCCGCGCCTGGCGCGAAGCTATGTCGTGCATCCGCTGCAGGCGGCCCTGGCCTATGCCATCTACGGGCTGCTGCGCTGCATGCCGATCGACGTCGCCTCGAACCTCGGGTCCTGGGCGGCGCGGACCATCGGCATGCGCATGGGGGCCACCCGGCACGGCGACCGCAACCTGCAGCTGGTGATGCCGGAGCTGACGGCGACGCAGCGGCGCGAGATCCTGGCCGGCATGTGGGACAATCTCGGCCGGGTGATGGGCGAGTATCCGCATCTGCCCGCGCTGAGGCGGGCGGAGTCGCGCCGGGCCGACCGGATCACCGTCGAGGGCGCCGAGCACTTCGAGGCGGCGCGGGCCGGCGGCCGGCCGGTGATCATGGCGCTGGCCCATTACGGCAACTGGGAGGCCGGGCCGATCGTCGCCACGCGTCACGGCGTTCCCCTGAGCATCTTCGTGCGGCCGCTGAACAACCAACTGGTCGACGGCCTGGTCCGCCGCATCCGCCTGTCGCTGGGCTCCGAGCTCTTGGAGAAGCGCATGGCCGGCAACGACGCCCGACGGGCGCTCGGCATCCTGCGCAACGGCGGCGTGCTCGGCGTCATGGTCGACCAGCGCTACACCGGCGGGCTGAAGGTGCCGTTCATCGGCCAGGATGCGCTGACCTCGCCGGCGGCGGTCGAGATGGCCTATCATTTCAACTGTGCGCTGCTGCCGATGCGGCTGGAGCGCACGAAGGGCGCCCGCTACCGCGCGGTGATCGACCCGCCGCTCGACATCCCCCGCACCGGCGACCGCAAGGCCGATGTCGAGGAGGGTGTGATCCGGCTGAACCGGGTGGTCGAGGGCTGGATCCGCGCCCGGCCCGAGCAGTGGCTGTGGCTGCACAAGCGCTGGCGCCTGACCCCGAAGCGGCCGATCAAGCCGCCGCGGGTGATGCGCCAGTCCTCGCCGACGCAGACGGCATGAGAGCGCTGCTGTCCGGGCCGCTTGACAGGCCTTCCTCGCCCCTTACAGTGCCTCGCCCTCTCCGGACGAAAGAACGTGGATAGATTCATGGCCGAGCTGTCGAGCCCTGGCGGCATCGCCATCACCCTGCCCGACGGCGCGGTTCGCCGCTTCGACCGGCCGATGTCGGGCGCCGACATCGCCGGGGACATCGCCAAGAGCCTGGCCAAGGCGGCCATCGCCGTGACGATCGACGGCAAGTTGTCGGATCTGGCGACCGTGGTCGACCGCGATGCCAGGATCGGCATCGTCACCCGCAGCTCGCCCGAGGCGCTGGAGCTGATCCGGCACGACGCCGCGCATGTCATGGCCGAGGCGGTGCAGGAGCTGTATCCCGGCACCCAAGTGACGATCGGCCCGGCGATCGAGAACGGCTTCTACTACGACTTCGCCCGCGACGAGCCGTTCACGCCCGACGATCTGGTGAAGATCGAGGCGAAGATGCGCCAGATCATCGGCCGCAACGCCGCCTTCACCCGCGAGGAGTGGGACCGGACCGAGGCGATCGAGTTCTTCAAGGACAAGGGCGAGAAGTACAAGGCCGAGATCATCCAGGACCTGCCGGAGAGCGAGACCATCTCGGTCTACCGCCAGGGCGACTGGCTGGACCTGTGCCGCGGCCCGCATATGCCGACCACCGGCGGTGTGGGGCAGGGCTTCAAGTTGACCAAGGTGGCCGGCGCCTATTGGCGCGGCGACCACCGCAACGCCATGCTGCAGCGGATCTACGGCACGGCCTGGCGCGATCAGAAGGAGCTCGACGCCCATCTGCACCAGCTGGAGGAGGCGGAGCGCCGCGACCACCGCAAGCTGGGCCGCGAGATGGACCTGTTCCATCTGCAGGAGGAGGCGGCGGGCAGCGTGTTCTGGCATCCGAAGGGCTGGACCCTGTACCGGACGCTGGAGAACTACATCCGGGAGAAGCTGGCCCGGGCCGACTATGTCGAGGTGAAGACGCCGCAGCTGGTCGATTCCAGCCTGTTCAAGGCGTCCGGCCACTGGGACATGTATGGCGACAACATGTTCAAGGTGGCGATCGGCCAGAAGGAGGACGGCTCGCCCGAGCGGCTCTCCGGCATCAAGCCGATGAACTGCCCCTGCCATGTGCAGATCTTCAAGCAGGGCATCGTCAGCTATCGCGACCTGCCGATCCGGATGGCGGAGTTCGGCAGCTGCCACCGCAACGAGCCCTCGGGCGCGCTGCACGGGCTGATGCGGGTGCGGGCCTTCACCCAGGACGACGCCCATATCTTCTGCACCGTCGAGCAGTCGGTGACGGAATCGGCGCGCTACATCGCGCTGCAATACGAGGTCTATCGCGACCTCGGCTTCCCCGATGTGGCGGTGAAGCTGGCGCTGCGCCCCGATGTGCGGGCCGGGTCGGACCAGCAATGGGATGTCGCCGAGCAGGCGCTGCGCGACGCGCTGGTCGCGGCCGGGCTGGAGTTCGAGGAGCTGCCGGGCGAGGGCGCGTTCTACGGGCCGAAGATCGAGTTCCACCTGACCGACGCGATCGGCCGGACCTGGCAGTGCGGCACGCTGCAGTTCGATTCCGTGCTGCCGGAGCGGCTCGACGCCACCTATGTCGGCGAGGACGGGGCCAAGCACCGGCCGGTGATGCTGCACCGCGCGATCCTGGGGTCGCTGGAGCGCTTCATCGCCATCCTGATCGAGAACTATGCCGGCAAGCTGCCGCTGTGGCTGGCGCCGGTGCAGGCGGTGGTCACCACCATCACCAGCGAGGCCGACGGCTATGCGCAGGAGGTGCATGCGGCGCTGCTCGCCGCCGGGATCCGGGCCGAGATCGACCTGCGCAACGAGAAGATCAACTACAAGGTCCGCGAGCACAGCCTGAAGAAGGTGCCGCTGATGCTGGTGGTCGGAAAGCGTGAGGCGGAGAATCGGAGCGTCGCCCTGCGTCGTCTGGGCGGAGAGGCACAGGAAGTCCTTGCCCTGGACGAGGCGCTTCATAAACTTGAGGAACAGGCGCGATCACCGTTGACATCCACGAGGGGGGAGGTGCAGACGGGGTCGCAGCAATTGACGGAGGCTATCCATAGCTAGACTACCGACGAATGCCCTGCCGACCCGCGACGGGCCGAGGGTGAACCGCGAGATCGACTCGGCCCAGGTCCGCCTGGTCGGCGTGGAAGGTGAGATGATCGGGGTCGTGCCCCTGCGCGAGGCTCTCTGGGCCGCCGAGCAGGCCGGGCTCGACCTTGTCGAGATCTCGCCGAATGCCGAGCCGCCGGTCTGCAAGATCCTCGATTACGGCAAATTCAAATTCGAAGCGCAGAAGAAGAAGAACGAGGCGCGAAAGCGTCAAAAGGTCATCGATGTCAAGGAGATCAAACTCCGCCCGAACATCGACGACAATGACTATAACGTGAAGATGCGCAGTGCGCGGCGCTTCCTCGAGGAGGGCGACAAGGTCAAGGTGACCATGCGCTTCCGCGGGCGAGAGCTGGCGCACCAGGAAATCGGCATGAACGTGCTGGTCAAGGTGCGCGACGAGCTGCAGGACCTGTCGAAGGTCGAACAGATGCCGAAGATGGAAGGTCGGCAGATGATCATGGTGCTCGCGGCGAAGTAGCCGCGGGCGTACATGCGGACGGTGTGGTCCTGCGCTTGGATGCAGGGCCGTTTTCTTGGCTTGAAGACGGGCGGAGGCGGGTATGCGGATCGGCGTCGATCTCGGAGGCACGAAGATCGAGGCGATCGCCTTGGACGATGTCGGGACGGAGCTGCACCGCCAGCGCATCCCGACGCCGCGCCACTATGAGGGCACGGTCCAGGCGATCCGTGATCTCGTCGGCGCGGTCGAAGCCGCGGTGGGCGAGCGCGGCACGGTCGGCGTCGGCATGCCCGGTGTGCTGTCGCCGCAGACCGGCCTGGTCAAGAACGCCAACTCCACCTGGCTGATTGGCAAGCCCTTCGACAAGGATCTCAGCGCCGCGCTGGGCCGCGAGGTGCGCTGCGAGAACGACGCCAATTGCCTGGCAGTGTCGGAGGCGACGGACGGTGCCGCGGCGGGCAAGGGGCTGGTCTTCGCCGTCATCATCGGCACCGGCACCGGCGCCGGCATCGCCGTCAACGGCCGCGCCCATCGCGGCGGCAACGGCGTGGGCGGCGAATGGGGCCACAACCAGCTGCCCTGGGCCACGCCCGAGGAACTGCCAGGCCCGGACTGCTACTGCGGCAAGCAGGGCTGCCTCGAGACCTGGATCTCCGGCACCGGCTTCGGCAAGGATCATGTCCGGGTGACTGGGCAGCAGATTTCGACCCATGAGGTGGTGGCGCGGGCCGAGGCCGGCGATCCGGATGCCTCGGCCACGCTGGAACGCTATATCAGCCGGCTGACTCGCGGCCTGGCGCATGTCGTCAACCTGCTCGACCCCGACGCCATCGTGCTCGGCGGTGGCATGTCGAATGTCTCGCGGCTCTATGACGAAGTGCCACGGCGCCTGCCGCCGATCGTGTTCGGCCGGGAATGCGCCACGCCGATCCTGAAGGCCAGGCACGGCGACAGCAGTGGCGTCCGCGGCGCCGCCTGGCTGTGGCGCCAGGGCGAGACCGGCTGAGACTGCACGTCGGCAGCGGGACGGCCCCGCTGCCGAGCGGCGGCAGATCCGCGCTCAGGGCGTCACATCGATCACGATCTTGCCGCGCAAACCGTGCACCGAGCCGTTCTCCATGAGCTCGTGCGCCTGTGCGATCTGCTCCAGCGGCAGCGTCGCGCCGATCACCGGCTTCACCAGCCCGCGCTCGACCAGCGCGGCCAGCCCGTCGAGCTTGGCCCGGTTCTGCCGCGTGAACAGGAAGTGGTAGGTGGCGTTGCGGCCCCAGGCCTCCAGCAGGTTCTGCGGCTGCGCGATGTCGACGATCGAGACGACGCGTCCGAGCGGGGCAAGCGCAAACGGGCCGCGCGACAGCGCATCGCCGCCGATCGTGTCGAGCAGCACGTCGACGCCGTGGCCGTCGGTCAGCCCCAGCACCGCCTCGACATAGTCCTGCTGGGTATGGTCGATCGCCGCGTCGGCGCCGAGTCCCGCGACGAAGGCATGGTGGCGGGCACGGGCGGTCGTCAGCACCCGTGCCCCCATCGCCTTCGCCACCTGGATCGCGACCGATCCCACGCCGCCGGCTCCGGCATGGACCAGCACTGTCTCGCCGGCCTGCAGTTGCGCGCGGGTGACGAAAGCCTCCCAGACGGTGCCGCCGACCAGGGGCAGGCTCGCCGCCTCGCGATGGCTGAGCTGTGACGGCTTGCGCGCCACGATCTCCGCATCGGCAACCTGCAACTCGGCATAGGAACCCGGCCCGCCGAAGATCTTCGGCGTGTACCAGACCTCGTCGCCCGGCGCGAATTCCCCGACCTCGGCGCCGACGGCCTCGACCACGCCGGAAACGTCATGGCCGATGATCGCCGGCAGCGGCAGCAGGTCGGCATAGTCGCCGCGCCGAATCTGGCCGTCGAGCGGATTCAACGCCGTGGCCCGGACCCGGACGCGCAGCTGGCGCGGGCCGAGCGGCGGGACCGAAACCTGCCTGATCTCGAATACCTCCGGCCCGCCGAACCGGGGCAGGACGGCGGCTGTCATGGATGGGGACAAGGTCTCCTCCTTCGTTAAATCGAGAATTCTCGATGTACGCCCAGGCGTCTCGGCCGATCGGGCTTCGTACCAGGGCAGGTTAGATTCGGAATATCGCGATATCCCGAACTTCCAAGGCAAAAGTCAGATCTCCGTCCGCATCAGCTCCGCCAGCTTTCGGATGCTGTCCTCGTCGCGCTTGTAGTAGGTCCACTGGCCGCGCCGCTTGACCGTGACCAGCCCGGCCTTGTGCAGGATGCCGAGGTAATCCGAGGTCGTCGACTGCGACAGGCCGATGCCCTCCTGGATGCTGCTGACGCAAACCCCATCGATCTCGACGTCGCCTTCATCCTGCGGCGGGAAATGTCGGGCAGGCTCCTTCAACCCGGCCAGAATCTTCAGCCGCACCGGATTGGCAAGCGCCTTGAAAGCTGTCAGAGCATCCATGAATCAGAAATATCGGAATTCTCCGATATGGTCAATCGCGGGGGCACGTCGGGCAGGGTGTGGAGGCGCAGTATTGCATTGTTCTCTTATTGTTCCCGGGTCTCGCGATCTCGCAGCCGCTGGGGTATGATCGGCCGCAATCTGAATCGAGGCCGACATGTCGCCGGAACGCCGCCTGACCGCCATCCTCTGCGCCGATGTCGTCGGCTATTCGCGGCTGGTCGGGCGCGACGAGACCGGCACGCTGGCCCGGCTCGACCAGGCCCGCGACATCCTGCGGACCGTGACGGAAGGGCAAGGCGGGCGCGTCTTCAACCTGGCGGGGGACGGGCTGCTGGCCGAATTTCCCAGCGCGCTCGCCGCGGTTCAGGCCGCGATCACCGCCCAGGACAGGCTCGGCATCTGGGCTTCGAACCAGCCCGAGCACGAGCGCATGCGGCTGCGCGTCGGAGTCAATCTCGGCGATGTCGTGGTCAATGGCGACGACCTTCTGGGTGACGGTGTCAATGTCGCGGCGCGGCTGCAGGCGCTGGCGCAGCCGGGCGGCATCTGCCTGTCCGGCGCCGTCTACGACCAGGTGCGCGGACGGATCGAGATCGGCTTTGCCGATCTCGGCCCCCAGGCGATGAAGAACATGGCCGATCCAGTGCGGGTCTATGCCCTCAGGGTCGGTCCGGACGCCGATCGCATGGACGCGGTGGCGCCCGTGACGGCCCCGGCGGCAAAGCCGGGGCACGGGATCTTCGACCAGCTGCGCCGCCGGCTACTGGGCGCGCTCATGGTCGTCGCCGTGCTGCTGGTCATCAATTTGATGACCAGTCCCCGTGACCTGTGGGTGCAGTGGCCGGCGCTCGGCCTCGGCATCGCCGCGCTCCTGCCGTTGGCCCGCCGCCTGCTCTGGGGCCGGCCGCTGAACGTCGACGGCAAATAGTCGGCCTCTCAGGCCAGCAGCAGCGCGTCGTCGTCCAGCTGCTCGCCGCGGACCTTGCTGAACAGCTTCAGCAGGTCCGGCACGTCCAGGCCGCTGCGGTCGTCATTGGCGACGTCGAAGGCGACCCGGCCCTCATGCAGCATCACCGTGCGGGTGCCGTGGTCGAGGGCGTGGCGCATAGAATGGGTCACCATCAGCGCCGTCAGCCTCTGCTCCTCGATGATCTTGCAGGTCAGCCGCAGCACGAAATCCGCGGTGCGCGGATCGAGCGCCGCAGTGTGCTCGTCCAGGAGCAGGATCTTCATTCCGGCCAGCGTCGCCATCAGCAGGCTGACCGCCTGGCGCTGGCCGCCGGAGAGCAGACCCATCGAATCGCCCAGCCGGTTCTCCAGCCCCAACCCCAGCACCGCCAGCTTGTCGCGGAACACCGTGCGGCGCGGCCCGTCGAGCGAGGCGGCGAGGCCGCGCGCCCGGCCCCGGGCATAGGCCAGGGCCATGTTCTCCTCGATCGACAGGGCTTCGCAGGTGCCGGCCATCGGGTCCTGGAACACCCGGGCGACCAGGCCGGCCCGCTTCGGCGCCGGCCAGCGGGTGACGTCGACGCCGTCGATCTCGACCCGACCGCGCTCTGCCGGGGCGTCGCCGCTCAGCACGTTCAGCAAAGTCGACTTGCCGGCGCCGTTCGAGCCGATGACGGTGACGAACTCGCCGGTCGGGATGGTCAGGTCGAGGCCGCGCAGGGCGCGGTTCTCGAGCGGCGTGCCGCGGCCGAAGGTGACGTGAACGTCCTGGACTCGGATCATCTCAGGCGCTCCGCCGGAACAGGGTCTTCAGGGGATTGCGGACGCCCGGCAGCATCAACGCGATGCCGACCAAGACGGCGGTCACCAGATTGAGATCCGAGGATTGCAGCCCGAGCCAGCCGGTGTTCAGCGCCAGCGCGATGGCGATGCGGTACAGGACGGCCCCGACCACGCAGGCCAGCAGCATCATCACGATCGAGCGGGTGCGGAAGATGGTCTCGCCCAGGATCACCGCGGCCAGGCCGTTGACGATGGTGCCGGTGCCAACCGTGACGTCGGCGAAGCCGGCGGTCTGGGCGAACAGGGCGCCGGCCAGCGCCACCAGCGCGTTCGACAGCGCCATGCCGACATAGATGTGCAGCTTGGTCGAGATGCCCTGCGCCCGCGCCATCCGGGAATTGGCGCCGGTGGCGCGCATGGCCAGGCCGAATTCGGAGGTCAGGAACCGGCCCAGAGCCAGGCCGACGATCAGGACGATGATCGCCAGCACCACCACCTTCAGCGTCGCCCGGGCGGGCAGGCCGACGGCTTCGATCACCGGCGACAGCCAGGCGAACAGCCCGATCACCGTGTCCTGGTTGATCAGCGCCACGTTCGGCTTGCCCATGATCCGCAGATTGATCGACCACAGCGCGATCATGGTCAGGATACTGGCGAGCAGGTGCAGGATGCCGAAGCGGACATTGAGCCAGGCGGTGACCAGCCCGGCGACCGCACCGGCAGTGGCCCCGACCAGGGTGGCCAGCACCGGATCGACGCCGGCGACGATCAGCGTGGCGGTGACGGCGGCGCCCAGCGGAAAGCTGCCGTCGACCGTCAGGTCGGGGAAGTTCAGCACCCGGAAGGACAGGAACACACCGAGGGCGACCAGGGCGTAGATCAATCCGATCTCGATCGCGCCGAGGAAGGCGAACAGACTCATCAACACGTCCTGCGGGCGGCCGGCGGCCGCGGAAACCAGAAGGCCCCGATATACGGGCTCCGGCCGGATCTGTCATGACCGGCCGGCCGCGTCGGGGCAGTGCATGTAGGTTAGGTTCGCCGCGGCGAACCCAACACCTCGCCATTCATCGACGACGATGTCGGGTTCGTGGCCGCGAACCCAACCTACGCGTTCGAGCCTACTTTATCACCTTCTTGGCCCGGCTTAGCACCGCCTCGGGGACGGTGACGCCCATCGCCGCGGCCGATTTGGTGTTCACGAACAGGTCGGTGCCGCTGGCGTTCTTGACCGCGATGTCGCCGGGCTTCTCGCCCTTCAGCACCCGGGCCACGACCGCGCCGGTCTGGCGGCCGACCTCGAAATAGTCGAAGCCGACCGAGGCGATGGCGCCGCGGGAAACGCTGTCGGTGTCGCCCGAGAACACCGGGATCTTGTTCTCGGTGCCGACCGCGATCACCGCCTCCAGCGCCGAGACGATGGTGTTGTCGGTCGGGACATAGATCACGTCGACCTTGCCGACCAGGCTCTGCGCCGCGCCCTGGACATCGGCCGATTTGGAGGCCGCGGCGGTGACGATCTCGACCTTCCACTCCGGCGCCATCTCCTGCAGCGCCGCGATCAGCGCCGCCGCATTGGCCTCGCCCGGATTGTAGGGCACGCCGATGGTCTTCACCTTCGGCACGATCTCCTTGATCAGGTTCAGGTGGTCGGCCAGCGGCGACAGGTCGGAGATGCCGGTGACGTTGCCGCCCGGCTTCTCCAGGTTCTTCACCAGCTGGGCGCCCATCGGGTCGGTGACCGCGGTGAACACCACCGGGATGTCCTGGGTCGCCGCGACCACGGCCTGGGCCGAGGGGGTCGCGATCGGCACGATTACATTCGGGTTCTCGCCGACGAATTTCTGTGCGATCTGGGCAGCGGTGGCCGGGTTGCCCTGGGCCGATTCATACTGGAAGACGAGGTTGTCGCCGTCCTTGTAGCCGGCCTCCTCCAGCGCCTTCTTGACGCCGTCGCGGGCGGCGTCGAGGGCCGGGTGCTCGACGATCGCGGTGACGGCCACGGTGACTTTGTCGGCGGCGACAGCCACCGAGGACAAGAGCGCCAGCGCCGTGCCCGCCGCCAGTGCCAAACGACTGATATGCATGAACATCCCCCCATGTTTGTGTCCCCGGCTCGAAGCCGCCGGGCGTCTGTTGCGCATTAGCGCAGGCGGCCGGGGACCCGTCAAGGAACCGCCGCCCGCCTGCGTTTTGTCGGATTTTTGACCGTCGACGCCGGAGCTTAACCCAGGTCGAAGACGATTCCCTGGGCCAGCGGCAGCTCGCGGCTGTAGTTCACCGTCGCGGTCTGCCGGCGCATATAGGCCTTCCAGGAATCCGAGCCGCTCTCGCGCCCGCCGCCGGTCTCCTTCTCGCCGCCGAAGGCGCCGCCGATCTCGGCGCCCGAGGTGCCGATATTGACATTGGCGATGCCGCAGTCGCTGCCCGCCGCCGACAGGAAGGTCTCGGCCTCGCGCATATCGGTGGTGAAGATGCAGGAGGACAGGCCCTGCGGCACGTCGTTGTGCAGCATCAGCGCCTGGCCGAACTCCCGGTACTTCATGACGTAGAGAATCGGCGCGAAGGTCTCGTGCTTGACGATGTCGCTCTGAGCCGGCATCTCGGCGATTGCCGGGCTGACATAGAAGCCGCCCTGCGGCACGCTCGCCGTGACCTGCTCGCCGCCGGTGACGGTGCCGCCCTGGTCGCGGGCTGCCGCGAGCGCCTTCTGCATGCCGTCGAAGGCGGCCTGGTCGATCAGCGGCCCAACCAGCGTGCCCTGCTCCAGCGGGCTGCCGATGCGCACTGCGCCATAGGCCTGCTTCAGCGCCGGGACCAGCTTGTCGTAGACGCTGTCATGCACGAACAGCCGGCGCAGCGAGGTGCAGCGCTGGCCGGCGGTGCCGACGGCGCCGAACAGGATGGCGCGCACGGCCATGTCCAGATCGGCCGACGGGCAGACGATCATGGCGTTGTTGCCGCCGAGCTCGAGCAGCGACCGGCCCAGGCGCTGGGCGACGCGCGGCCCGACCTCGCGGCCCATGCGGGTCGACCCGGTGGCCGAGATCAGCGGCACCTTCGGGCTGTCGACCAGCGCCTCGCCGATGGCGCGGCCGCCGATCAGGATCTCGGCCAGGCCGTCCGGCACGCCGCCGAAGCGCTCCGCCGCCTTGCGGAAGATCGCCATGGTGGCCAGCGCCGTGACCGGGGTCTTCTCCGAAGGCTTCCAGATCACCGGATTGCCGCAGACGAAGGCCAGCGCCGCGTTCCAGGACCACACCGCGACCGGGAAGTTGAAGGCCGAGATGACGCCGACCGGACCCAGCGGATGCCAGGTCTCGGCCATGCGGTGGCCCGGCCGCTCCGACGCGATGGTCAGGCCATAGAGCTGGCGGGAGAGGCCGACCGCGAAATCGCAGATGTCGATCATCTCCTGCACTTCGCCCAGGCCTTCCTGCAGGATCTTGCCGGCCTCGATCGAGACCAGCCGGCCCAGCTCGGCCTTATGGGCGCGCAGCTCCTCGCCGAACAGGCGCACCAGCTCGCCGCGGCGCGGGCCCGGCACGGTGCGCCAGTTCAGGAAGGCGTTCGACGCGCGCTCGATCGCGGCGTCGGCATCGGTATTCTCGTGCAGGCGGGCGATCTCGGCGCCGTCAACCGGCGACCGGACGACCAGCGTGCCGCCGGTCAGGGCGTCGGGATCCAGCCCGAGGCTGCGGATCAGATCGTGCAGCTCCATGAAACACAACTCCGGAGAACTTTGAGCGCCGAAGGCGCTGATGGGCGGCATTCGTATCGTTGCGCGGTCCGCGGGGCAAGCGCAGTGGCGACGGGCAGGGCCGGCGGGATGCACCACCCAAAATGGTATTGCCTTCTTTTAAAAATAGTGTTTATGATTTGTTCGTATCCTGAAAATGGTGGTGCGGAATGGGCGCGACGTTCTTCGATGTGCTTCATGCCGAGGCTGTGGCCATGGTCGTTGCGGTGCGGCAGACCCGCAGCGCCCGCAGCCTGCTCGACGGCTCGGCAGGGATCGCGACCTACGCCAACACCCTGCGCGAGGCCTATCACTGCCAGCATGCGATGCAGCCGACCCTCGCGCTGGCGGCCGAGCGGATGCTGGATCACGGCCGGCACATGCCGCTGGCCCTGTTGCTGCAGGAGAAAGCGAGGGAAGTGGCGGGGCTGGACCTCCGGGTGCTGGACGATCTGGAGGCGCTTGGCTTCAGCCGGGCGGATGTGGTCACCTCGATACCGGCGCCGCCGACCCAGGCCTGGATCTGCTGGCTGCGATTCCTCGGGCGAAGCGACCATCCCGCCGGCTTCCTCGGCATCGCCTATCTGCTCGAATACCTCGCCGCCACCTGCGCCGGGACGGCCGTCGACGGACTGCTGCGGACGGCGCGGATCGCCGGCATCCGCCGGGCGCTCAGCTTCCTGCGCAACCGCGTCGAGGCGCGCGAGGGCCATGTGCGGACGCTGGCCGCGGCCCTGCCGGCGCTCGACGACCCGGCGGAGATCGACGCGGTCCTGACCTCAGCCCGGGTGACCCGGATGCTCTATGCCGGCATGCTCCGCGCCGTCGACGGCATGTCGGCGATGCCCGCGCGCCGCGTGTCGGGTTGACGCCGTGATCGGCCACGGTCCCCGGCGATCGGACGCAACCCGTTTCCGCATCGGCTCCGCTGCGGCAAAATACATTGTCGCAGCGATCCTGAGGGAGGGGCAGGGGATGGCTGTCACCGCAAGGGGCATGACACCCTTGCTGCATATCTACGACATGCCGCAGTCGCTGGCCTTCTACCGGGAGGTGCTGGGATTTGCGATCGTCGACGCCTCCGCCGTGGTTGAGACGCCGGAGGGGCGCTTTTCACACTGGGTGTGGCTGGCGCTCGGACCGGCCCAGCTCATGCTGAACACCGCCTATGACGGAGGGCAGCGCCCTGTTGCCCGGGTCGAGGCCCGGCAGTGCTGGCATGGCGACACCTGCCTCTATTTCAGCACCGACGATGTCGATGCCGTCTATGAAGGGCTTCGGTCCAGGCTGCCGGATCTGCAGCCGCCGGCCGATGCGCAATACGGCATGCGGCAGCTCACCCTCAGCGATCCGGACGGCTACAGACTGTGCTTCCAGGCGCCGATCCAGGAGCGTGCCCGTCCCAGGATTTGATCTCGACCTGTCCGCCCGATGCACCTTTTGGTAGAAACCACTCCACTGCAGAGGGGCATGGGGAAGGGGAGGATCCGATGCATGAGGGTGTTGCCGCCAACCGGGCCCATTGGGACGAGCGGGTACCGGTGCATCTCCGCTCCGCCTTCTACAATGTCGACGGCTTCCGGCGCGGCGAGACCGATCTGGGGCCGATCGAGGCGGCGGAGATCGGCGACGTCGCCGAGCTGCGCGTGGCCCATCTGCAGTGCCATTTCGGCATGGACACGATGTATCTGGCGCGACGTGGCGCGCAGGTCACCGGCCTCGACTTCTCCGCCAACGCGATCGCCGCCGCCCGGGCCTTGGCGGCCGAGACCGACAGCAGCGCCGTGTTCGTCGAGGGCGACCTCTACGATGCGCCGCGGCTGCTCGGCGAGGGCCTGCACGACCTCGTCTTCACCAGCTGGGGCACCATCATCTGGCTGCCCGACATCGCCCGTTGGGCACAGGTGGTGGCGGCGCTGCTGAAGCCCGGCGGTCGGCTCTACTTCCTCGACGGCCATCCGGCGGCGCGGGCGCTGGACCAGGCCGGCGCGGACGCGCCTCTCGTGCCGAGCTACGCCTATTTCCGCGACAAGCCGATCGAGTTCGAGGGCCAGGGCAGCTATGCCGACCGCGACGCCGTCTTCAGCCACACCCGCTCGGTCGAATGGGACCATCCGCTCGGCGCCGTCGTCGGCGCGCTGCTGGCGACCGGGATGCGGCTGACGGCCCTGCGCGAGCACGATGCCGCCGCCTGGCAGATGTGGCCGTGCCTGGTGCCGGGGACGGACGGGCTGTGGCGGATGCCGGCGGACCGGCCGAACCTGCCGCTCAGC
Organism: Mycobacterium sp. KBS0706; assembly: GCF_005938675.2. Taxonomy (GTDB): domain Bacteria; phylum Pseudomonadota; class Alphaproteobacteria; order DSM-16000; family Inquilinaceae; genus Inquilinus. The sequence goes on along the minus strand of NZ_VCCH02000003.1, from coordinate 12,179 downwards.
CTCACCATCGAGGCGGTGAAGGGCTGAAGCCGTCGAGGCCGCTTCAGGGAGGAGGCCGGCGGGCTGAGCCGGGACGGCGTCTCACCGGGGCCTTCCGCATCGCCCCTTATGGGTGAGGCCGGCTTCGCTCAGCCCCGCGCGGCGATCCGGGCAGGGCCCGCCGGGGTCGGGATCTCGATGTCGACCTCGAGCGTCGACACGGCATCGCCGCGGTCGAGCTTGACTTGTACCTTCTCGCGGTCGACTGCGATGTGCTTGGCGATCACCGCCAGGATCTCCTCCTGCAGCGTCGCGATCAGGTCGGAGCGTCCGCCGATTACCGACCGCTCATGCGCCAGCAGGATCTGCAGCCGCTCCCGCGCCACGGGGGCGGAGTTGCGCTTGGTGAAGAAGCTGAACAGGCTCATGCGACCCTCCGGCCGAACAGCTTGGCGAAGATCCCCTTCTTGTCGCTGGGCACCGTCATCTGCAGGGTCTCGCCCCTCAGGCGCTTCGCCGCGTCGGAATAGGCCCGGGCCGGGGCGCTCAACGGGGCGTTGAGAGTGACCGGCGCGCCCATGTTCGAGGCCTTCAGCACCTCCTCGCTCTCCGGGATGATGCCGAGCAGCGGGATCGACAGGATCTCCAGAACGTCCTCGGTCTTCAGCATCTCGCCGCGCTCGGCCCGCGCCGGGTCGTAGCGGGTCAGCAGCAGGTGCTTCTCGACCCGTTCGCCCTTCTCGGCGCGCTCGGTCTTGGAATCGAGCAGGCCGATGATGCGGTCGGAGTCACGGACCGAGGAGACCTCGGGGTTGGTCACGACCACCGCCATGTCGGCATGGCGCATGGCCAGGACCGCGCCCTTCTCGATGCCGGCCGGGCTGTCGCAGATCACCCAGTCGAACTTCTCCTTCAGCTCGCCGATGACGCGCGACACGCCTTCCATGGTCAGGGCGTCCTTGTCGCGGGTCTGCGACGCGGCCAGCAGCGACAGCGTGTCGACCCGCTTGTCGCGGATCAGCGCCTGCGGCAGCTTGGCGTCGCCCTGGACCACGTTGATCAGGTCGAACACCACGCGGCGTTCCGACCCCATCACCAGATCGAGATTGCGCAGGCCGACATCGAAGTCGACGACGACGACGTTCTGCCCGCTCTGGGCCAAGGCCGCGCCCAGCGCTGCGGTGGAGGTCGTCTTGCCGACCCCGCCTTTTCCGGATGTCACGACCAAGACCTTGGCCATATTCGCTGCTCTCCTCTAATGCCTCAGTCCAGGGCTGCCAGAACCATGGCGTCGCCGTCGAGCCAAGCCTGCACCGCCCTGCCGCGCAGCTTCGGCTCCATGTCGTCCGCGGTCTTGTAGAGACCGTCGATGGCCAGCAGTTCGGCCTCCAGCTTGCGGCAGAAGATCCGGGCGCCGCCATTGCCGGTGGACCCGGCGATCGCCCGGCCACGCAGCGTGCCGTAGACGTGGATCGACCCGCCGGCGATGATCTCGGCGCCCGAGGCGACCGACCCGACGACCGTGACGTCGCCCTCGGGGAAGATCACCGACTGGCCGGACCGCACCGGCCGGTCCAGCAGCAGCGAGGCGGCGGGACGCGCCTCGGCGGCCGGCGCCGCGGCCTGGGCGCCGTCCGGCACCTCGATCATTCCGGCCGGGCGGCTGCCGGTCATCAGCGGCGGCAGGCCCCAGGCCTCGGAGCCGAGCCAAGCCGGGTCGGCGCCCTCGATCCCGATCAGGCGGATGTCGCGCTGCTGCAGGTCCTCGATCAACGCCGCCAGATCCTGCTTGCGCATCGGCAGGGCCGACAGGTCGACCACGACGGGGCGGCCCTGGAAGAACGCAGGCGAACGCTGGATCTGGGCGTCGAGCTCGGTGAGCCAGTCCGTGATCGGCGGTTCCGGCGCCAGGACGAGCGCCATGAAGGAACGACCACGGAAGCGGATGGCGGGGCGGGTGCGGGCTGCTGTTGTCACGGTCAGGGGCGTAGCCGGGCGCGATCCGGCCGTCAACACGGGGGTTCGCGACCATTGAACCCGGTTCAACCCGGATATGCAACAGGTTGTGGTTCCCAGAGGCGCGAGCCGCCATGTGTTGTGTCCCGATTGCTCCTGTCCCAGCCGGTTTGCAAAGCTTCCGCCGCCGGTGCCGGTGGCGGGGGCGTCCCGCCGAGTCCCGGCGCGGGCATCCTCGCGAGGCGTCGAGCGAGCGGGAGAGCCGGGCGACTCGGAGCCGGCGAGCGATGTGTCGGCCGCAACCGCGGTGGTCAGGCGGCCGTGCCGGCGCCGAAGCGCCGCAGGGTCTCGGCGAGATGGGGCGGCGGCGGCGCCTCGGCAGCGATCGGCGGCTTCTTCGGATACAGCGGCACCGACACGGCTCGGGCGTGCAGATGCAGCGGCGGCGCCTCCGGGCCGCGTCCGGCGCTGCCGTAGATCGCGTCGCCCAGGATCGGGAAGCCGGAGGCGGAGCAGTGCAGCCGCAGCTGGTGGGTGCGCCCGGTCAGCGGCCGCAGCTCGAGCCAGGCCAGGCCTTCGGCGCGGCCCAGCACGCGGAACTCGCTCTGCGCCGGCTGGCCGGCAGGGTCGACCTTCATCCACCAGCCGCGCTGTGCCGATCGCTTGGCCAGCGGCAGGTCGATGCGGCCCTCATCCTCGGCCGGGCCGCCTTCGACCACCGCCCAGTAGGTCTTCACCACCCGGCCGGAGGCGAACAGCTCGCCCAGCATCGCCGTCGCCTTGCGGTGCCGGCCCAGCACCAGGCAGCCGCTGGTGTCCTTGTCGAGGCGATGGGCGAGGGCGGGCGCATGCGGCAGGCCGAAGCGCAACGCGTCGAGGTGATGGTCCAGCACCGGCCCGCCCTTGGGCCCGGCATGCACCGGCAGCCCGGCCGGCTTGTCGAGGATCAGCATCAGCCCGTCGCGATAAAGCAGGCGGGCCAGGATCTCGGCGTCGGTCAAGGCCGGGGTCGGGGCGGCGATCATGCCGGCGTCATCGCATCGCGGCCGGCCGAACGCAACAGCGGGTTGGGTTCAATGTAAAGGATGATTTTAAATTCTTCGGATAAAGATTTGATATCTCTGAAAATAGACAGCTCCCGCCACGCGGGTGGCGGGAACTCGTCCCGGCTCAGATCATCGGTCAGTGGTGATGGCGGTTCCGCCACCAGTCATGGGCCACGCGGGCCTCGCAGCTGTTGCGGGCCTTGTGGGAATGGATGTGGCCGCAGGCCGCGTGCTGCCGGTGCTGCAGCGTCTCCCGGTGCTGGCGGCCATCATAGGCCTGCGCCGAGGCGAAAGTGGCCGGCACGGCGACGATCGTGGCGGTCGCGAGCAGAACGGTGCGGGTGAACTTCGAGATCATCTGAAACCTGTGTGCGAAGTCATGCCTGAGTGGCATGAACACTCCACGGGGCGGTTGCCGGCTTCCGTCGCGCTACGACCGGTCGATGCTGCGCCACCCGTGCAGCAGCCGGCGGTCTTCCGCGGTGAAGGCATAGTAGTGGCCGCCCTGGCCGGCGGGCTGGTCGGCCGCGCGGCTGATCGGCCGGCCCTGCAGATGGCACAGCAGCAGCGCCCCGACCCCGCCATGCGAGACGATGGCGATGTCGCCTTCGGCCGGAGCCCGGCGCAGGACCTCGTCCACCGCGGCAACGATGCGGCGCTGGGCGTCGGCCGCGCGCTCCCAGCCGCGCACGCTTTCCTCCGGCCGGGCGAAGAAGGAATCCGCCATTGCCTCGAACTCGAGCTTCGGCAGATAACCGGTTGACGAACGGTCGTTTTCGCCGAGTTCCTCCAGCTCCGTGACCGGCAAGCCCAAAGCCTCGGCGAGGATGGCGGCGCCGTCCCGGGCCTTGCGCTCGGTGCTGCAGAACAGGCTGCGCAGCCCCGCGGTCCAGGGCTGGTCCAGCACCGTCCGCATGCGCTCGCGGCCGCGCTCCGACAGCGGCCAGTCCGGCACCGGCACCGCCGGGTCGATCAGCACGTCGGGATGGGTGATGAAGGTGACATGCCGGGTCATGCGGTCCTCGCTGCGGAAGGCGCGACATCATCTCCGATTTGCCAGACCGACGAAATTCCTGCATCGATCATTGTGCATCGGCGCGCGGGCGCATCGATCGGGGAGGGGCAGGATGGTCGAACTGGACAAGCTGGCGAAGCGATACCGGATCGAGGACGGCGACGGTTTCCGCCTGAAGGACTGGGACCCGGCGGATACCGCCTGGCTGGACGACAAGGAGGTGGCGCAGGAGGCGCTGGCCCAGAGCGTCGCCAAGCTGGCCGAGATGCAGGACAAGCTCTACGCCCAGGACCACTGGTCGGTGCTGCTGATCTTCCAGGCGATGGATGCGGCCGGCAAGGACAGCACCATCAAGCACGTGATGTCCGGGATCAACCCGCAGGGCTGCCAGGTGACGTCCTTCAAGCAGCCTTCGGCGGAGGAACTGGACCACGACTTCCTGTGGCGCACCAACCGGCACCTGCCGGAGCGCGGCCGGATCGGTATCTTCAACCGCTCCTATTACGAGGAGGTGCTGGTCGTCCGGGTCCATTCCGGCGTGCTGGGCAACCAGCGCCTGCCGCCGAAGCTGGTGACGAGGAAGATCTGGAAGGAGCGGTTCGAGGATATCTGCGCCTTCGAGCGCTACCTGGCCCGCAACGGCACGCTGGTCCTGAAGTTCTTCCTCAACGTCTCGCGCGAGGAGCAGAAGCAGCGTTTTCTCGACCGCCTGAACGATCCGGAGAAGCACTGGAAGTTCCAGCCCTCGGACGTGGCGGAGCGGCAGCTCTGGCCCGACTACATGAAGGCCTATGAGGAGATGATCCGGGCGACCTCCGCCCCGCATGCGCCCTGGCACGTCATCCCGGCCGACAGCAAATGGTTCACCCGTTTGGCCGTGGCCGCCGCGATCGTCGACGCCATGGACGGGCTAGACCTGGCCTATCCGAAGGTCGAGCCCGCGATCAGCGAGAAGCTGCAGGCCGCTCGCGCGGCGCTGGAGAACGAATAGCTGCATCGTGACCGACCCATTGTCGATCGCCGTCTGCGGCTGCGGCCCGGCCGGGCTGGCCGCTGCCTGCTTCCTGCACGATGCCGGCCACCGGGTGCGGCTGCTCGAGCGCTTCGCCGAGCCGCGGCCGATCGGCGCCGGGCTGATGCTGCAGCCCGCCGGCCTGGCCGCCCTGGGCCGGATCGGCGCGCTCGACGCCGCCCTGGCCTATGGCCAGCGGATCGACGGGCTGTACGCCCGGTCGGAGCCGTCGGGCCGGGTGGTGTTCGACCTCAGCTACGCCACGGTCGATCCGGCGCTGCACGGCCTGGCGATCCACCGCGCCGCGATCTTCGAGGTGCTGTGGCAGGCCGCCGCTGCGCGCCGCATTCCGGTTGAGACCGGGGTCGAGATCGCCGCGCTGGCCGCCGATGCGCAGGGCCGGCCCGTGCCGGTCACCACCGCCGGCCGCCGCCTGCCGGCGGTCGACCTGGTGGTCGACGCCACCGGCAGCGGCTCGGCTTTGCGTCCGCTCGCCCGTGCCCCCGTCCGGCCGCGCCCCTACGCCTATGGCGCGGTCTGGGCGACGGTGCCGGCCGCGGGGCTGCGGCTCGACCGGCTGGAGCAGCGCTTCCGCGCGGCGCGCGAGATGCAGGGCCTGCTGCCGGTCGGGCGGGTGCCGGGCGACGACGTCCCGCGCGCCATCCTGTTCTGGAGCCTCCGGGTGGCGGAGCACCCGGCCCTGGTGGCGGCGGGGATCGGGGCGTGGCGGCGCCGGGTCCTCGACCTCTGGCCCGAGATCGAGCCGGTGATCGCCGGCATCGCCGACCCGGCCCAGTTGACGCTCGCCCGCTACGCCCAGGCGACGCTGCGCCGGCCCTTCGGCGACCGCATCGCCTTCATCGGCGATGCCGCCCACTCGACCAGCCCGCAGCTCGGTGCCGGGGTGACCATGGCGATGCTGGACGGCGCCGCCCTGGCCGATGCGCTGGCGGCGGCACCGGATATTCCCACGGCCCTGGCCGCCTACGCCGCGCGGCGCCGGCGGCACGTGCGCTTCTACCAGCGCATGAGCGCGCTGCTGACCCCGGCTTTCCAGTCCGACAGTGGCTGGATCGGGACCTTGCGCGACCTGACCTTCCATCCGTCGACGCGGCTGCCCTGGCTGCGCCGCCGGATGGTCGAGACCTTCGCCGGCCTCGCCCTCGGCCCCTTCGCCGGGACCCATCCCGGGGCGCTGGCCGGGATGCCCTCGACGACATCGGGCAAGGCTTCCGACGAATTGAGAATCATTCGATAATCTATAATGTTATGAGCCATTGCTGAGTTTTCGCATGATGATGGGTGCGAGCATGGCCAGCCGGCGGGCTGTGCCATTCGTGTGGTGCCTGGTCCTGGCCGTGCTGGCTTTGGCCGGCCCGGCCTGGGCAGCGCCGGACGGCCCGGTGGTGCTGGCGGCGCCGGCCGGGGAGTTCCGGATCGACCCGGCGACGCTGGCGGTGTCGTTCCGGCCCGCCGGCGGAGATGAGGCGGCGCTGGCCGCCCCGGCCACGGACCCGGGACAGGTGACGGACCGGACCGGCCGAGGCTGGCACCTCGCTACGGGCGGCGACGCCTTCACGATCGAGGCCATGATCGAGGGCGAGGCGCTGCGCGTGTCGATCCGCTCCGCCCGGCCGACGACCCTTCCCTGGCCGCAGACCGCCGATCCCGCCGCGATCACCGCCTATGCCATGCCCTTCGGCGAGGGCAGCTATATCCCGGCCGACGATCCGGCATGGCTCGACTGGCTGACCCGGCGCTACGAGCCCGCGAGTCTCACCGAGCAGCTGTCGATGCCGTTCTGGACCGAGCTGCGGGCCGGCCGCTCGATCACCTGGCTGGTCGAGACGCCGTTCAACACCTGGTTCGCCGTCGTCGAAGACGCCGGCCGGACGCGGCCGGTCCTGGCGCATGAGTTCACCCGCCTGGCGCCCGGCGCGCCCTATGTCGTCCGCATCATCCCGGGGCCGGCCGACCCGCTGGCGGGAGCGAGAATCTATCGCGCCTGGCTGCAGGCCACCGGCGGCTTCGTGTCGTTGACGGAGAAGATCGCCGCTCTGCCGGATGTCGCCCGGCTCGGCGGCGCCCCGCACATCTACCTGTGGGGCAAGGGGCCGCTGAAGCCGGAGGATGTGCTGCAGTGGCGCGCCTTCGTCCGGCTGATGCAACAGAAGAGGGACGATCCGGGCCATCTCGCCGGCCGGCTGTGGCAGGCCTTCGATGCGGAGGGCCGGCAGGCCTTCAAGGATGCGTTCAAGGACGCCGCCGGCGTTGGCGGCTTCGTCTCGGCCTATAGCCGGGCGGCGCTGACCCGCGCGGTCAACGACGCGTTGCGCCGGGCGATTCCGATGGCGCCGGTCGATCCGCTGCCGGGCGGGCACGATCCGGCGGCGGAGGCGGCCTGGGCCGCCGGTCCGCTGCGGAATGCTCTGACCGGGGCCTTCGGCCCGCTGCTGGCGCCGCCGGAGCGCTGGGGCGGCGGGCTGTCGCTCGACACCGTCGCGGCGCTGCAGCAGGACGGCCTCACCCGCGCCTGGCTCGGTGTCGAGGATTGGCGCGACGCGCTGTGGCATCGGCAGGCCGTGGCCGCCGCCAAGGCCGCCGGCTATCTGATCGGCGCCTATGACAGCTACGGCAGCGCCCATCCGCCGGACCTGCCCGAGACCTGGCCGACGGCGCAGATGGGCGTCGATCTCGCTGCCGCCGGCTATGTCGACAGGAACGGCAAGACCATCACCGGCTTCGGCGGCCGCGGCGTCTATGTCAGCGCCGCTGCGGCGGAGCCCTATGCGAAGCGGCGGATCGCGGCGGTGGCCAAGGCCGCCGGTCTCGACAGCCTGTTCCTCGATGTCGACGCCATCGGACTGGTGTTCGACGACTACACTCCGGGCCGCGAGACCAGCGAGGCGCAGGATGCCGAGGCGCGTCGCCGCCGCCTGGCCTATGCCGCGTCGCTCGGCCTCGTCACCGGCAGCGAGGGCGGCTCCGCGCTGTTCGCGCCACAGATCGCCTTCGCCCACGGCATGACCACCCAGCCCTTCGCCTGGATGGCGCCGGAGATGAAGGACAAGGCCTCGCCCTTCTATCGCGGCAACTACTGGCCGCCGGAGACGCCGTCGCTCTACTTCAACCCGGTCAAGCTGAAGCCGGAGATCACGCGGTTCGTCGCCGATCCGCGCTTCCGATTGCCGCTGTACGAGATCGCGCTGCACGACAGCGTCGTCACCACCCATCACTGGGAATACGGCTCCCTGAAATTCCCGGACCAGCGCGAGACCACGGCGCTGCTGCAACTGCTCTATGCCGTGCCGCCGCTCTACCAGCTGAACGCGGCGGTGCTGGACCGCGACCTGCCGGTGATTGCCGCCTATGACCGGGTGTTCCGGCCGCTGCACGAACGGGTCTTCACCCGGCCGATGACCGACCTCGCCATATTGTCGCCCGACCGGCTGCTGCAGCGCTCGACCTTCGGCGACGGCACAACGGTCACCGTGAACTTCGACACCAGGCCGCGACCGCTGCCCGACGGCGCGACGCTGCCGGCGCAGTCGGCCCGGATCGCCGTGCCGGGCCAGCCGGCCCGGACGGTTGAGATCAGCAAGGTCTTCGATCGTGCGGCGAAATAGGCGGATGCGCAAAATCATGAGCGAATCCGCCTAGTCGCCATCGCAAGCCGGGCCTACCATCGCCCTGCCCAGCAAACAGGGGGTGCATCCAAATGAGAACAATCCTTCGCGGCGCCATCGCCGCGATCCTGCTCGGCTGCGCGGCTTTGCCGGCCCGGGCCGAGACGCCGAAGGACACGCTGGTCCAGGCCTACCGGATCGACGACATCATCACGCTCGACCCGGCCGAGGTGTTCGAGTTCTCGACCACCGAATACGTCAACCAGGTCTATGACCGGCTGATCTACTACAATGCCCAGGACCCGGCGAACTTCCTGCCCGGCATCGCCGAGAGCTGGACCGTCGCCGATGACGGCACCACCTACACCTTCAAGATCCGCGACGGGGTCAAGTTCCACTCCGGCAATCCGCTGACGGCGGAGGACGCGGCCTATTCGATCCGCCGCGCCATCAAGCTGAACCTGTCGCCGGCCTTCATCGTCGGCCAGTTCGGCCTGACCGCTGAGAATGTCGACGCCATGGTCACGGCGCCGGATGCGCGGACCCTGGTGTTCAAGACCGACAAGGCCTACGCGCCCAGCTTCGTCCTCAACTGCCTCAGCGCCACGGTCTCCTCGGTGGTCGATAGCAAGGTCGTGGAGGCGAACGCCAAGAACGGCGATTTCGGCCATGAGTGGCTGAACACCCATTCCGCCGGCTCCGGCCCCTACGAGCTCGGCGGCTGGAAGCCGAATGAGAGCCTGGTGATGAATCGGTTCGACGACTATTGGCGGGGCAAGCCGGGCTTCAAGCGGATCTTCTTCCGCCATGTGCTCGATCCGACCTCCCAGCTGCTGCTGCTGCAGAAGGGCGATGTCGACATCGCCCGCGGCCTGACCGGCGAGCAGCTGGACTCGCTGAAGTCGAACCCGGACGTGACGGTGCAGGAGGTGCCGCGCGGCACCATCTGGTACCTGTCGATGAACACCCAGACCGAGCCGCTGAAGAAGGTAGAGGTGCGGCAGGCGCTGAAATCCCTGATCGACTACCAGGGCATGGCGGACAGCTTCATGAAGGGCCTGGCGGTCCCGCATGAGAACTTCCTGCCCAAGGGGTTCCTCGGCGCCCTCGACGACATGCCGTTCAAGCTCGACGTCGACAAGGCCAAGCAGCTGCTGGCGCAGGGCGGCTATCCGGACGGCTTCAAGATCACCATCGACGTGCCGAACGGGTCGCCCTATCTCGAGATGGCGCAGTCGATCCAAGCGACCTTCGCCAAGGCGGGGGTGGAGCTGCAGATCATCGCCTCGGACGACAAGCAGCAGACCAGCAAGATCCGCAGCCGCAAGTATCAGACCGCGATCGGCCGCTGGGGCCCGGACTACCAGGACCCGCACACCAACGCCCAGAACTTCGGCATGAATGTCGACAACGGCGACAACCCGCCGATGAAGACCACCGCCTGGCGCACATCCTGGGACATTCCCGCGCTGACCAAGGAGACCGAGGCCGCGGTGCTGGAGACCGACACCGCCAAGCGCCAGGCGATGTATGCGGACCTGCAGCGCGAGATCCGCGACACCGGGCCCTACGCCTTCATGTTCCAGCAGGTCGAGGCGGTCGCCGCGCGCAAGACCGTCCAGGGCCTGGTCTGGGGCCCGGGCACGGAGAACGACTTCTTCTGGCAGGGGAAGAAGGAGTAGGCCGGCGCGGGAGGCCGCTCAAGCGGCCTCCCGCGCCACCAGGTGTCCGCTGCCGACATCGGCCATATCGACCAGCACCGGGCGGTAGTCGACCGGGCGCACCGGGCTCGGCACCTCGCCGGACAGGCGCTGGAAATGGTCGCGGCGGCGGCGCGGATCGGCGATCGGCACCGCCTGCATCAGCTTCCGGGTGTAGGGGTGGCGCGGATCCTCGAAGATCTGGCGGCGGGTGCCGGTCTCGACGATCTGGCCGAGATACATCACCGCCACCCGGTGGCTGATCTGCTCCACCACCGCCATGTCATGCGAGATGAAGAGATAGGCCAAGCCGAGATCGGCCTGCAGCTCGTGCAGCAGGTCCAGCACCCGGGCCTGGACCGAGACGTCGAGGGCGGAGACGGATTCGTCGGCGATGATCGCCTTGGGCGACAGGCTGAGCGCCCGGGCGATGCAGATGCGCTGGCGCTGCCCGCCGGAGAATTCATGCGGGTGGCGGTGGCGCAGCTCCGGCGCCAGCCCGACCCGGCGGAACAGCCATTCGACCCGGTCGGCCAGCTCGCCGCCCCTGGCCAGGCCGTGGATCACCAGCGGCTCGGCCACCAGCTCGCCCACGGTCATGCGTGGGTCGAGCGACGCGTAGGGATCCTGGAACACCATCTGGATGTTCCGGCGCAGCGGCTTCAGCGCGGCGGGCCCCAGGCCGGCGGCCTCGGCCCCGGCGATGCGGATCGAGCCGCGCCACGGCACCAGCCCCATCAGCGCCTTGCCGGTGGTCGACTTGCCGCAGCCGCTCTCGCCGACCAGGGCCAGGGTCTCGCCCGCACTCAATGTGAAGGAGAGATTCTCGACGGCATGCACGCGCCTGACCGTGCGCTGCAGCAGCCCGCCGGCGATGTCGAAGCGGACGGTGAGGTCCTTCACCGCCACGACCGGTTCATTCGCGGCAAGGGCCGGGGCACGGGCGTCGGCGCGCAGCGGCGCGTCGCGGCCGGCCAGCTGGCCCAGCTTCGGCACGGCGGCCAACAGCTGCCGCGTATAGTCCTGGCGCGGCGCCTCGAACAGCGGCACCACCGGGCCGCTCTCGACCACCCGGCCCTGGTTCATCACCACCACCCGGTCGGCCATCTCGGCCACCACGCCCATGTCGTGGGTGATCAGGATCAGGGCGGTGCCGAACTGGCGCCGCAGGTCGCGCATCAGCTCCAGGATCTGGGCCTGGATGGTGACGTCCAGCGCCGTGGTCGGCTCGTCGGCGATCAGCAGCTTGGGCCGGCAGGCCAGGGCCATGGCGATCATCACCCGCTGCCGCATGCCGCCCGACAGCTCGTGCGGATGCTGCCGCAGCCGCCGCTCGGGCTCGGAGATGCGCACCGCCTCCAGCGCTTCCAGAGCCAGCCGCCAGGCCCCGGCGCCGTCGACCTGGCGATGGGCGCGGATCGCCTCGGCGATCTGCCGGCCGACCGACATCACCGGGTTCAGGCTGGTCATCGGCTCCTGGAAGATCATCGCGATCTCGCCGCCGCGCACCCGCCGCATCTGCCGCTCGGGCAGGGCCAGCAGGTCGCGGCCCTGCAGCAGCACCTGGCCGGCCGCGACCCGCGCCATCGGCTGCGGCAGCAGCCCCATGATCGACAGCGAGGTCATCGACTTGCCGCTGCCCGATTCCCCGGCGATGCACAGCGTCTCGCCGGGGTCCAGGTCGAAGCTCAGATCCTCGACCACCAGCTTCGGCCCCACCGGCGTCGCGACCTGGGTGCTGAGGTTGCGGACCTGGAGGAGGGGGGAGCCTTGCCCGATCATGGTGCCCCGATCCTGTCGATGCGGTCTTGGGGCAACTCAATCCTAGTCCCCCCTCCCCCTGCG
>NZ_VCCH02000298.1 GCF_005938675.2 Mycobacterium sp. KBS0706 | reverse complement strand
GCGGCGCCGCGGTCCCAGGATCGGCGACATACAGCTTCTCGAAGCCGGCATAGGCGTCGGCATGCAGGAAGCCCCGGCAGGAACCAAGCAGCGCCTGAGCGTGCTTGCCCTTGCGATCGGCTGAGTAGCGGTAGAAGGCTGCCGGTGGCGCCGTCGGATCCCAGGGGCGTTCGTCCCGAACCACCACCCACAGGCGGCCGACCTTGGTCTGGCCCAGTCCGGGTGCCAGCACCGGCACCGGCGTGTCGTCGGCGTGCAGGGCCGGACCGGCGCGGACGTAGCGGCCGATCGCCTCGACCAGCGGGTCGAGCAGCGCCGCCGTCTCGCCGATCCAGCTGGCCAGGACCGAGCGGTCGAGCTCGACCCCGGCCCGGGCATAGATCCCGGCCTGCCGGTGCAGCGGCTGATGATCACAGAACTTCGACACCGCGACATGGGCCAGGAGACCCGGTCCCGGCAGCCCGCGCTCGATCGGCAACGACGGCATCGGCGCCTGGATAATGGTCTCGCAGTGCCGACAGCTCAGCTTCGGCCGGATATGCGCCACCCGCTTGAAGAAGGAGGGCACGTATTCCAGCACCTCGCGCTCGTCCTGGCCGAGCTTGGAGAACACCGTGCCGCCACAGGCCGGGCAGATGCAGCCCGGCTCGTGCACCACCTCTTCCCGCGGCAGGTGCTCGGGCAGCGGCCGGCGTGTGCCGCCCCGGGCCCGCTGGCGAGCTGGCTTCGTCCCATCGGAGGCTGGAGCATCGGCCGAGCGCGCCTGGTCCTCGGCCGCATTCTCCTCCAGCTCGCTGATGGCGAGCTCGAGCTGTTCGATGGTCCGGTCGAGCTTCTCAGACGATCGGCCGAACCGGGCCCGGCGCAGCGCCGCCAGCTCCGCCTTCAGCTTCTCGATATACAGCGTCTTGGCGTGAACCTCGACTTGCAGCGCGGCGGCGAAGGCCCGCAGCTCGTCGGGAT
>NZ_VCCH02000297.1 GCF_005938675.2 Mycobacterium sp. KBS0706 | reverse complement strand
TGGGCGGAAAGCGGACTTGCTGCCAGGGCCAAATAGGCCCTGTCGAGAGGGCCGCCAAGACAGCGGAACTCATCAAAAGGGGCCGAAACCTCCAGGGTTCGCATCGAGTGAGATCTCGCCGTCGAGGAGACCCGGACCTCGGCGTCGCAGCCCGCCCAAGGCCACTGCCGGCTCCCGTCGGTGCGCTAAATGCGCAGTCGGATCGGCAATTCATTGCGCTCCGCATAGGCCAGCACGTCGCAGAAGACGGAATACGCATACCGGGCCGATCTCATGAGCACGGGCGCGCGGTCTTGGGCATAACGCGCCCGCCAAGCGGCTATCTCGTCAGGCGAGGCCTTCCACGTGGTTTCGTTGATCCGGTTTAAGGCAAAGCGAAGCTGGCCGGTCGACCCCACGATGATCCGGTCTTCGCCGTCCAGGGGGCCCTGGCATTCGATCAGGAATCCGGCCGGACAAGGAAGCCAGTAGGCGCACAGCAGTGTAGGCAGGAGTTCGAAGCCGTCATCAGCCGAACTGCGGGCCAGGAAGACTGGGTCTTCGAAGGGTGCATCGATCGCTCGTTCGGGCGGGATTGTGCTGTCTTCGGCATAGGCAGCCCAGACATACAGCGCCCCCAGCGCCGGCCAGCCCATCGAGCCGGTGGCGTACGGCGGCAGCATGCCCTCCTGCCATTGGACACGGTGGCCCGCGTTCTTCAGCAATTGTTTGGTAATGTAGTCCCGCCAAGCCAGGATATTGGGCTCAATAAGCTCAGGGTTGGTCTTGCCTACCGGCCTGCCGTCCGGGGTGATCTGACGGATCTCGGTGCCGGTGGCACGAGCCTCGACATCCAGTTCAGTCAGCCAGTCATTCGAGAAGAAACGCGTAAGCGCGCCGGCGAAAAGATGCCGAGCCATCTGTCCAAAACTCCGTACCGCCAATATGTGGCGCAGGATACAGGAAACACGAGGTTGCTGAATACTG
>NZ_VCCH02000296.1 GCF_005938675.2 Mycobacterium sp. KBS0706 | reverse complement strand
CAGCGAGAAAAGCGGCTCGCTGTGAATAACGTGTAAGAGCTTCCAAAAACCCTGGACTTACTGAGCGGCAGCGACAACGGTCGCTCACCGATTCCAAAGGAGAACAGAAATGGCGGGGGAGACTTCCGTCGGACTGCAACAGGGAACGGCAGACGAGACACGAAAGCTGACCGTGCAGATCGTCGCCGCGCATGTCGCCAATAATAATGTTGCGACGAGTGACCTGCCGGCGCTTATTGATCAGGTCTACAGCGCACTTAGCGGCCTCGGAAAGCCTGTCGAGCCGGTGAAGGAGCAGCCCCAGCCAGCGGTGCCGATCAAGAGGTCGGTCATGCCCGACTATATCGTCTGTCTCGAGGACGGCAGGAAGCTGAAGATGCTGAAGCGGCATCTGAAGACCGCCTACAACATGACGCCGGACGAGTACCGCGAGCGCTGGGGCTTGCCGGCCGACTACCCGATGGTCGCGCCGAACTATGCTAACCAACGTAGCGCCCTGGCCAAGACGATCGGGCTCGGAACGCGTCGTCCCGCCGTTGCGCCGCCTCCGGCGCCCCACCCTGAACCCGCTACTCCAAAGCCCCGTCGCGGCCGAAAGGCGAGTTGACGGTCTGGCCCCGGTGCTCGGCTTTGTCACGTTGTCGGGCGTGGCCGCTCTGAAACGAGCCTCCGCTGGGCTCAGGCGGCGACGCCTGCCGCGTTACGCCGTGCCCCGAACGCCTCGGCTCGGAACAGTCGGTGTGTACGAGCGGTGGTAAGATGACGGCAGAGGTTGAACGTGTTGTAGGTTGCGGCATGCATCGACAGGAACCGCTGCGCCGCGGCGGCCGATTTGAACAGCTGCAGCTTGCGCTCCCGTCGCCGGACCGGGACGTGCGAACTCTCGGCCCGGTTGTTCAGCCGCTTGCCTCGGAGGTGCGGGATCCCGTCGAGCCGCAGGCCACGAAGCGCCGCGCCGTAGGCCGGACACTTGTCGGTG
>NZ_VCCH02000295.1 GCF_005938675.2 Mycobacterium sp. KBS0706 | reverse complement strand
ACATCCGGCCATAGCGGATCGGCAGCAATTCGGGGACCCGGTTCGCATCGGATGCCCTCAGAACAGCGATCGGATCCGTTCGGCGCGCTGATGGGCGCCAAGCGGCATGCGCCAAGCGCGGCACCTTCTCTCGCAGGGCCTTGCCGGCGGCCATGCGCTCCGCCGGCGACACCCATGGTCGCCCGGCCGGTGGCGGGTCACCCCCTGCAGCCAGTCGGTGCATTTGACGGCGTGTCGCCATCGGGTTCCTCCCACAGCCAAGTTCCGCATGGGCTGTAAAGCTGAAAGGCAGGTCTGCTCGGTTCTCTCGTTGCGGACGGAAGAGGATGGGCAGCCCGTAGAGCTGCCCATCGCGGCGCTCCTGCTGCCTAGTTGCCGGGCTTGTTCTTGATTGCCGCCTCGATCTGCTTCTTCACGGCATCCAGGTTGAAGGAGGCCGGGTCCTGCATCGGCGGATAGTCGATCGCCGTGAGGGCCAGTTTCGCGACCGTCTCCTGGACGGTGACGAAGCGCCAGAACTCGCGGGCGTAGAAGTCGTTCATATAGCCCCCGCCCAGATCGTTGAGGTTCTGGCCGCTGATCGACGGCGTCCGCTCGAACGGATCCTGGCGGATGTTAACCATGGTGGGCATGTCCGTCGTGACCTTCGCTCCAGGCCACCCCTCCGGCTGCTGGTAGAACTGGTACTTGAAGTTGTCGATGCGAAGGGCACCCAGCTGAGGGCCGCCGAAATAGAAGAATTCGTGGCGCGCGGACGGCGCCTTGCCCAGCAGCAGGTCCAGCTGGTTGTAGCCGTCCAGGTGGTTCTTGTAGCTCCGGTCACCGAGCTGCACGCCTTTCAGGAGCTGGTCGGTGATGTCGGGATTCCCGGCGGCCGCCACGAGGGTGGGGAACCAGTCGAGGGCGGAGAAGATGCCGTTCTCAACCGTGCCAGGCTTGACCTTGCCCGGCCAGCGGATGATCGCCGGAGCGCGGAAGCCGCCCTCCATCACGGTT
>NZ_VCCH02000294.1 GCF_005938675.2 Mycobacterium sp. KBS0706 | reverse complement strand
CACCGTGTTTGAAGGCGGCTTCCGCGCCCCGGCGATCATCCGCTGGCCGGGCAAGGTCAAGCCGGGCACGGTCGAGAACGGCATCTTCTCCGCCCTGGATTGGTTCCCCACTCTCCTGGCGGCGGCCGGCAATCCCGACATCACCGACCAGCTCCTGAAGGGCGTGCAGCTGGGTGACCGGACCTACAAGAACCACCTGGACGGCTACAACCAGCTGGACCTGCTGCTGGGCACGGGGCCGTCCGCGCGCCATGAATTCTTCTACTTCGGCGGCCCTCACCTGGGCGCGCTTCGCATCGATGACTTCAAGTATCAGTTCTACCAGCAGCCAGGAGGTTGGCCTGGAGCGAAGGTCACGACGGACATGCCGACGATGGTCAACATCCGCCAGGATCCGTTCGAGCGGACGCCGTCGCTCGGCAGCCAGAGCCTCAACGATCTCGGCGGGGGCTACATGAATGACTTCTATGCCCGCGAGTTCTGGCGCTTCGTCACCGTCCAGGAGACGGTCGCAAAACTGGCCCTCACGGCGATCGACTATCCGCCGATGCAGGACCCGGCGTCGTTCAATCTGGATGCCGTGAAGAAGCAGATCGAGGCGGCAATCAAGAACAAACCCGGCAACTAGACAGCAGAACCGACACGATGGGCAGCTCCTGCGGGCTGCCCATCCTCTTCCTTCCGCAACGAGAGATCCGACCAAGCCTGCCTTTCAGCTTTCCAGCCCATGCGGAACTTGGCTGTGGGAGGAACCCGATGGCGACACGCCGTCAAATGCACCGAATGACTGCAGGAGGTGCCCCACCATCGGCCGGGCGACCATGGGTGTCGCCGACGGAGCGCATGGCCGCCGGCAAGGCCCTGCGAGAGAAGGTGCCGCGCCTGGCGCATGCCGCCTGGCGTCCATTCCCGGGCCGAAAAGATCCGATCGCCGTTCTGAGGGCATCCGATGCGAACCGGGTTCCCGAATTGGTGCCGATCCGTTACGGCCGGATGC
>NZ_VCCH02000293.1 GCF_005938675.2 Mycobacterium sp. KBS0706 | reverse complement strand
GGCCTCAGGCGACCCTCTCGGTGACCGGCATTCCGATTTCGGCCATGCGGTTGAGCGCCTGGGCGAGGATCGCGGCTTCGACCTTCTGTGCGGGCAGACTCCGCCCGTGAAGTCGGTCACCGAAGCTGCGCTTCAGCCGCGAGAATGTGGCTTCCACCAGATTGCGGCAGCCGTATCCGGTCGCCTTCTCCCAGCCCGATCGGCCATGCTGGGCGATGAAACGGGCATGACGCCCGCGCTGGCTCAGCGGGTCGAGGCTGTCGGCGGCCCGGACCGCCGGCGACCTCGGCCGAAACACACCCTGCGGGATCGGAAGGGCCTGGCGTCGATCGATCAGGACCTGATAGGTCGGCGAGCCATCGTAGGCGCCGTCGCCGTAGACCCGGCCGATGCGGCCGTCGATCCGTGCCAGGAGAGCTGGAACGGCCTTGCTGTCGTGCACGCCCGACCGGGTGAGCTTCTCGCTCAGGATGCGCCCGGTCCGAGGATCGATGGTGATGTGAAGCTTCCGCCACGGCATCCGCCGGCCGGCCTGCTTCCGCCGAAGCCAGGAGCCGCGGCGGTACAGCCGCAGCCCGGTGCTGTCGATGACCAGGTCGACGCCCTCGCCGGCATCGACGTGCCGGTCGATCGCAAGGCGCCGGCCGCGGCGCGACAGGGTCGTGTGGTCCGGCACCGGGATCGCGATCTCCAGCATGCGGAAGATCGAGCCGACCAGTCCTTCGGTCTGGCGCAGCGCGAGCCGGTACACCGCTCTGACCGTCAGCGCCGCCTCGATCGCCGCATCGGAATAGGTCCGGCGGCCAGGCGCCCGCCACGTCTCGAGGGTCTCCGGCGCGATCCAGATGGTCAGATCGCCGCGTCGAACCAGCGCCCGATCATAGGCCGGCCAGTTCCTGACCACATACCGAGCCCGCTTCGGCGTGCCTCGACCTCTGCCCATCCCAGATCTCCGTCCAAGCTGGCCTGATACCCCCCCATTATCCGCTCGCCGGCTCGGCCTGGACAACTCGATCGTGCACCAAACCC
>NZ_VCCH02000292.1 GCF_005938675.2 Mycobacterium sp. KBS0706 | reverse complement strand
AGGTGACATGGTGCAGATTTCCTTCGCCGAGTCCGAAGCCGTCGACGTGACGCCGGCAACATAACGGACGTGAAAGTGGACCCCGCGACTGGCGGGTCGGAGGACAGCCCTGAAGGTGACCCCGGCGCCGCATCTCGAGGCCGAGGCCCAGCTTAGCTCCGTGATGCAGTGCCATGAATGCGGCTGGAGGCATATGGTGCCGCGGCTGGCGGCGTGATCGAGCTGGCCGATTCCGGCATGTGGTCGCTGGCAGCGCTGGTATTCTTCGCCTCGATCACCGTGCCGGTGCTGAAGTTGGCCGGGCTGATCTACCTGCTGGTCACGACCCAGCGCGGTAAGACGGGGCAGTTGCGCAACCGCACCGTGATCTACCGCATCGTCGAGGCGGTCGGCCGCTGGTCGATGATCGACATCTTCATGATCTCGATCCTGGTGAGGCTGGTTCAGCTCGGCCAGCTGGCGATCATCGAGCCCGGGGTCTGCGCCGTATGCTTTGGCATCGTAGCGGCCGCGAGGCGATCGAACGTCGGACTGTGGGAAATGGCTTGTGAGCGGGTGCGCCGTGATTGCGACGCCTGCGCGTGCTTAGTGGGCGGGCCAATACGGGTTAGGGAGAGAGGGCTCCATGACCGAGATCGTGTTCGTCGGGCTGGACATCGCGAAGAACCGGTTCCAAGCGCACGGCGCCATCGGGAAAGGCAGACCCGTGCAATCGATCTGCCTGCTGCTGGCTGCTCTGACTGCCGGTGCGTGCGAGCCGGCACAGAGGCTGAATAACTTCATGGTCGTCGACACCCGAAACGAGAGGGGTGCCCGTTAGGCTCTGACGCAGTTTTGATGGAGCTCGGCTACGTGGCGCCGATGATGCGAGCCTGGAGCAGATCGATCTTGCCGCGACCGTACATCTGGCGTTTCACGAGCTTGAGCTTGGTGATCTGACCCTCGGTCTGTCCGTTCGACCATGGTGAGATGATGGCGGCGATGATGCTCCGCGCCTCGACCAGCTTCGGCACGCTGCTTTCAACTGCCGCC
>NZ_VCCH02000291.1 GCF_005938675.2 Mycobacterium sp. KBS0706 | reverse complement strand
ACGTGCAGATCGAGCAGATCGGCCGAGACCACCGGGGCGGCGAACAGCACGGAGGGCGACCCCGGAAACAGGCCGAGGCTGGACAGCTGGATGTCGCAAGCCGGTTGGAGGGCGGCGAAACGCTGCAGTGCTGGGGTCATCGCCGCTGCATCGAGGCGATCGTACACGGCGAGCGAGAGATGCGGGTCGACCGGGGCCCGGCGCGGCGTCATCGCCTTCGGGTCGGCCCGCTCGACGGCGTCGATCATCGGCGTCAGGGCGGCGGCGCTGAGCGGATCGAGATCGAGGGTGACGGCGAACGGCACAGGGCACCTGCAGCTGGCGGCGCGACCGATCCTACCCGCCCGCCGCCCGCTGCGGAAGCCTCAATGCCCGATAAGCCCCTTATCGGGCATTGGATCAGCGAGGGCGCAGACTTAGCTTTTGCTCTTAAGAGCGCCAGAATTCGGTTCTCCGCCGTGATAGAATACGGGTCGCAAATGCCGTCGCCGCCGCCCGATCTCCCAGGGGCGAACACGGTCAATCCGTTCAGCCGCAGCGCGCTGCAGAGGGGCGGGGAACACCTGGGCATTCCGGCGCCGCTCCTGGGCTGCGCATTGGCGCCGCTCTAAAACTGCGGACTGGGAGAGGCGGAGGATCCGAGCGCCCGCGCGGGGGTGCGCGTCTCCGAGGCCAATCTGCGACCTCAGCCCCAGCCGCGGCGGACGCACAAGTTGCCAAGCCCGCGGTCGCCCAATCGCATCGGACCCGATTCACCGCCGGGCCGGCGACCGAGATCGCCGGCCGACGGCCACGCCGAAGGAGGACACTGACATGGACGGTTCAGGTTGCGCCGGGCGGCGAGGTCATCGAGGATTCCGGAGATGCTGCCTAAACCTTATCTCGACGCTTTGCCGGACCATTCTCTGCGCATCTTGCGCAGAGACTTTGTCGAGGCATCGCAGTGCGCCTTCTGTCGGCGCGCCATCGCGACCGGCATCGCCTTTGTCCTGCTCGATACCGCTCATGGCGAGCTGCCGGCCGGCCCTGTATGCGC
>NZ_VCCH02000290.1 GCF_005938675.2 Mycobacterium sp. KBS0706 | reverse complement strand
CCCCGTCCCGACCCAGCGCATGCTGGAATCATAGGTGCTGCCGGCCCTGTGCCCTTCCAGGGCATAGCGCAGGGCGTCGATGGCGTGGTTCTCGCGGTCCTCCAGCTCGGGCTGGATCTCGCCGGTCTTCGGGTCGGTGCGCCAGCTGTACAGCGCCAGCTCGTCGATCAGGTGGCGGCAGCGCGGATGCACCAGGATGTCGCAGCTCTTCAGGAACTCGACGCCCTCCTTGACCGACCCCGGCCCCTTCAGCGCCGACCGCAGCCGCGGGAAGCCGTGGCGCTGCAGATAGTTGATCGTCTCCGGCCGGGCGCCGTCGGCGACGATCGGCCAGCGCCGCGCCTCCGGCACCGTGTCGAACAGCGCCGGCGTCCGGTCGATCTCGCAGCCCACCCGATAGGCCTCGTGGTCGACGAACAGCGTCCGGCCGGTCAGGAAGCAGCGCACCAGCACCGTCGGGTCGCGGGCGAAGCCCCAGTCGGCGCCGAACAGGAAGCGGGCATCGGCCGGCGTCTCGAACGCCTCGACCGTCCAGTTCTTGAACACCCGCGCCTCGCTGATCCTGAGATAGTCGCCCAGCCAGACATGCCGGTGCTTGTCCGGGTCGCGCGCCAGGTCCCATTCCATCTCGGCCTGCAGCACCTTCGGGAAATGCGGGTTCTTGTCATGGTTGACCTCGATCAGCGTGGTCTTCGGCGGCGGCGTCCCGGCGCGGAACAGCGCATCGACCGGGTCGTCCGGCCGGGTCGGGTTCCACGAGAACCACAGCTCCGACCCCGGCTTGCGGATGGTCGGGCGCAACAGCTCGAGGCTCCGCTTCGACAGCGACTGCGCCTCCTCGACCCAGGCGATGTCGTAGCCTTCCAGCGACTTGATGCTCTCCGCCGTGTGGTTCTGCATGCCCTGGAAGGTGATCCGGCCCTCTCCCGGGCAGAGGATCCGGTCGGCCTGGACGGTGAAGGCGGCGCCCAGGCCGAGCACCTGGATCTTGTCCTCGAGCAGGCGCTTGACCGACTGGTCGAGCGAGCGCTGCACCTCGCG
>NZ_VCCH02000289.1 GCF_005938675.2 Mycobacterium sp. KBS0706 | reverse complement strand
TCTGGTCGGCGCCCGGATTCTGGGGCTGTGGGTCGACAGCGACTTCAAGGGACAGGGCCGGTTCGGCCTGTCGCGCGGCGTCAGCGACAGCGCCACGATCGTCGATGGCCTCGTCGGGGTCCGCGCCAGCGTCGAGCTTGGCGACGGCTTCTCGCTGCTCGGCTATGCCGACATCGGCGCCGGCAACTCCGACCTCACCTGGCAGGTGCTGGGCGCCGTCGAATACAGCTTCAGCAATTCGGTCTCGGGCGCCCTCGGCTACCGCTACCTCGGCTACGACTTCGGCGGCCACGCGCCGCTCGACGACCTGGCGCTCTACGGGCCGATCCTCGGCGTCACCTTCCGGTTTTAACCGCGGCCGCGCGGCCGCAATGCATTGGCTGCTTCGATGATCTCAATTGCATCCGTTCCGATCGCACAGACAGGCCCTGAGGGCGCCGACATGGTCTGGATCGCCGGCGGCCGTTTCCAGATGGGATCCGATCGTCACTACCCCGAGGAAGCGCCGGTGCACGGCGTTCGGGTCGACGGCTTCTGGATGGACCGGACACCGGTCACCAACCGGCAGTTCCGCGCCTTTGTCGAGGCGACCGGCTACGTGACCTTCGCCGAGATCCCGCCGGATCCGAAGGACTATCCAGGCGCAAAGCCCGAGATGCTGAGGGCGGCCTCGCTTGTCTTCGCCCCGCCGCCGCGCCCCGTC
Source organism: Mycobacterium sp. KBS0706 (assembly GCF_005938675.2). Classification (GTDB taxonomy): domain Bacteria; phylum Pseudomonadota; class Alphaproteobacteria; order DSM-16000; family Inquilinaceae; genus Inquilinus. The sequence continues at coordinate 381 of NZ_VCCH02000289.1, read as the reverse complement.
GATTTGCGCAACTGTTCGCAATGGTGGGACTTCCGAGGCGGCGCGGATTGGCGCCACCCTTATGGGCCCGGCAGCGGTATCGAAGGGCTCGACGACCACCCGGTGGTGCATGTGGCCTACCAGGACGTCGTCGCCTATGCGGCCTGGGCCGGCAAGGACCTCCCCACCGAGGCCGAATGGGAGTTCGCGGCCCGGGGCGGCCTGGACGGCGCGGAGTTCGCCTGGGGCGACGAATTCACCCCCGGTGGCCGCCACGTGGCGAACACCTGGCAGGGCGCGTTTCCCCACGAGAATTTGGGGGCCGACGGCTACCCCCGGACGTCGCCGGTTGAGGCGTTCCCGGCGAACGGCTACGGCCTGCACGACATGATCGGCAATGTC